>CACHXC010000006.1 GCA_902583715.1 uncultured SAR116 cluster alpha proteobacterium | reverse complement strand
ACCAGCACCAAACACGCCATCACCGGGTTAACCAAAAGCCTGTCTCTGGATGGGCGGGCCTATGATATTTGTGCCTCGCAAATTGATATTGGCAATGCATTGACCGAAATGGCCGTGCCCATGACCAAAGGCGTGCCGCAACCAGATGGCAGTATTCGCGCCGAAGCCACGATGGATGTGGCACATGTCGCGTCATCCGTGCTTTATATGGCCAATCTACCGCTTGATGCGAATGTCCAGTTCATGACGGTAATGGCCCCCAAAATGCCATTTATCGGACGCGGTTAATCGGCTTTTGGTTTAGCATCAACACAAGGCGCACCACAAGGCGCACAGGCATTACCAAGTTCTGTTGGCGCGCCTAAATTGGACAAAGCCGGGCTCATCAAATGGTCACTAATCGCCACGGCGAATAGCGCCGAAAGGAGCGTTATATAAATCAGTCGTGGGCTGATTTTTGGTGTGGTTTGTCGCGCGTTCATGGCATTAAAATCCGAATTTTGCCCGCAGGCGTATACCCAAAACACTGCCAGCAAGGGCTATTGCAAACCAGATCCATCCATGCAGACTGCCGGATGCGGTGCCAGCCAGAAACGCCCCGATATTACATCCGAAACTGAGCCGCGCGCCAATGCCCATCAGCATACCGCCAAGCGCCGCGGCCTGTAGTTGCCTCGTGTTCGGCCATGCTGATTTCGCAAAGGCACCGGTAAGCGCGGCGGTCAACCCAGCGCCGATAATCATCGCAAAATTCATCAAACTGCTGGTATCGGAAAACACCGAATGTGTCAGTGCGCGCTGTGGCCCGGGCCATGTCCAAAAGGCAAATTCTTCAATTGGCACACCGGCAGCGCTGACAATTTTTGCGCCCCACAGGGTAAAACCAAAGGTGACACCCCACGGATGGTTAGACACCCAGAAAACGCCCCAACACAAAAGGGCAATCAGTAGCGTTGCCACCAGCAGGGCGCGATTGATCTGAAACCCCCGCCGCGCACTCAGCCAGCGAAAAAAAACTGCCGCACCAAGCAAAAGCACAAGATTTACCGCTAATTTACCTGTACCGGACAGGCCCCCACCGATTTCTACTTGACCAAGCGACCCCCATGCCAATACGGGCGGCAGAATGATCGACCCCAGCACGGATCCAAAAACGAAAAATGGCAAGGCCACAATCATCCGGCCTGATCCACCACCAAAGCTGAACAGCACCCCTGATCCGCACCCACTAGCAAGTTGCATGCCGGTGCCAAACATGAAGGCACCGATGAAAAGCGACACTGAAACAGGTGCCAGTGACCCGGACGGGCCAAGACCGGCCGCACTAACCGGGATAAATATCAGCGCACAAAGGGCGGACAGTAGAAAATGCAAACTTAACGCACTGGCGTCACCCGACTCAAGGAACCGGCGCCAACCAGAGGCAAAGCCATATTGAAACCCCATGAATGCCATGCCCAGCAACAGGCCAAGACCAACAAGTGCCAGCCCGGTCAGCCCAGTATCCAGACCAGCAAGACCGGCCAGAATTAAACCTAGACAACTGATCAACATCAAAAGCGGCTTATCAACACCGCCGAAAGACCATAAAGCCCGGTGGCGTGCAGCATTCTGCTTTTTTGTTGTGGAAGAAAATACAGCCATAGATCACCATCAGATAGATTATGAAGTCACACAAACACCCGCTGGCTATGGCAGGCCACAATAAACCAGATCATGGCATCGCAGATGATACCAACAAGACTGCCCCCCTTTTTTGCATGGAGGTTAGAGGGGGCAACCTTTACATTATCCCAAAATGCCAGAAAACATATCCTTGATCTTCTGCATATTTGATTTGCCAGATGTATCAAGTGGCAGGTCAGAATTTGCTGTCCATTCAACCATTGAGCCATCATAAAGCTTGACATTTTTTTGGCCCAAAACTTCAGACATCACAAACCAATTTGTTGCGGCCCAATGACCTGTGTTGCAATAACTGACAATAGTTTTGTCCCCGAGATCGCCATAGATCGATGCCAGTTCATCACGGCTTTTCAGACGGTTACCCTCTGGCGAATAGGCCTTGTCCTGATCCATCAAGACGGCTGATGGTATCCGGCCAGCTTTTACCGCTTTTGGGTGTTTGCCGCCAGCATAAAATTGCTCATCAGTGCGGCCATCAACCAACAACGCTTGCCCAGGGTTGGTGGCAAATGCGGCCACGTCAGGTGTGCCGATGTAAAATTCAGGGTTGAATCTTGCAACAAAATTTCCCAGTTCCGGTGCGACAAAAGCACCTGTTTCTATGTTGCCTGGGGTGTAATTACGCCATGCGGCAAAGCCCCCATCCAGAATGGATACATTGTTGTGGCCAAACACTTTAAATGTCCAATAGGCCCGTGCCGCACTGCCAAAATCAGTTGACGAAACACCGGCAGGCACCACCACAACATGGCTGTTGTCCGACACACCTAAGCGTCGGGCTAACGACTGAAACTGATCTGCTTCTGGTAACAGACCAACCACACCATCGCGGCCAACCCGCCACCCGTCTTTTAGATAATCTGAATGGATCGCGCCGGGAATATGCCCCTCTAAGAATGTTTCATAACTGCCTTCGTCAATTTTGTTACGAAGATCAATGATCACCAGTTTGGCATCATCGAGGTTTTCAGACAGCCAAGCTGGGCTAACCAGTGGGCTTGCGAGAGCAACCACTGGCGCAATCACTAGAGCCAGAGCAGTTGCAAATTGTATAAATAGATGACGCATGAGTCTCTCCTGAATTTGTTACATTGCCTACAGCATCTCAGTCGATTTCATGGGCACGCCATAAAAAGGAAGATGCGTTAGCGTGCGCGCTATATAAAATAAATTTTTGTTTAAGGAAGAAAGAAAGAGATAATAAAAAAATATTTTTTAATCTGGAAAAATATAGTGGCATTTTATTGCTTTTTTTCGGTTTGTAACGGAAGGCAAATCCATCCCCTACTAGCACCTGCAACGACCACAGTTACCATAGAACCATATGAACGGACCGACATTGCCAAGCCTATTGGTTGGCGTCGCCATTCGGAAAGCCAGCAACCAGCTTAGTCAACAGCTTTTTGGCCGTTACAACATCCATGGCATCAACAGCATGCCGCATAGTTGTTAAATCATCAGCCAAATCATGCCACGGCACGAAATTTTCTGCAGCAAATTTAATTTTTGGATGTGGGCTATCACTTGCCGCTTCACCAATCAGCAATTCTTCATAGAGTTTTTCACCCGGCCGTAAGCCAGTGATTTTAATCTCTATATCGCCATCGCCAGTTGCCTCGTCATACATTGTCAGGCCTGACAATTCGATCATCTGACGCGCCAGATCAAAAATTTTCACTGGTTCACCCATATCCAGCAAATAGACCGGTGCCGCCTGCCCTGTCTTTGGCTTTTTGGCGGTCATGGCACCCGCCTGAATAACCAGCTGGGCGGCTTCAGCAATTGTCATAAAATAACGTGTTACATCTGGGTGCGTCACCGTGACTGGGCCGCCTGACTTGATCTGCTCACGAAACAGCGGAACGACCGAACCGGACGAGTCCAAAACATTGCCAAATCGCACCATCGCAAAAATGGTTTTACTTTGCGTTGTGGAAAGGGCCTGCAACACAAGTTCTGCAAGACGCTTGCTGGCGCCCATAATATTTGTCGGCCGCACCGCTTTGTCGGTGCTGATCAGGACAAATTTTTTCACACCCACACCAATTGCCGCCTCTGATAGCACCAAAGTGCCAAACAGGTTATTTTTAATGCCTTCAAGTAAATTATCTTCAACCAGCGGGACATGTTTATACGCCGCCGCATGAAACACCGTATCTGGTGCGACACGCTTAAATAGCTGTTCAAAACGCGTCTTGTCGGTGACAGACCCCAAAATAGCAGTGAGTTCAACCGAGGAAGTTTCAGGCGCTGTTTTTGACTGCAATTCCTGCAAAATCGCATAGAGCGCATATTCACTGTGATCGAACAGAACCAATTTTTTTGGATTGAGTGCATATATCTGGCGGCAAAGCTCACTGCCGATTGAGCCGCCTGCCCCGGTCACCATTACTATTTTATTGGCGATGTCACACCGCATCAGCGCCGGATCTGGTGCCACCGTATCCCGGCCCAAAATGTCACTGATGGACAATTCACGAATATCATTCACCGTCACGCGGCCTTCGGCCAGATCGGAATAGCTTGGCAATGTGCGAACGACCACATTCTGCCCACGAAGTGACTGTAATATTTCACCGCGCCGGCGGCGGCTGATGCGCGGCAAGGCAAGCATCACTTCCACCACCCGCTTTTCACATGTGATCTTGGCAATATCTGACGGATTATACACTGGCAGTCCGCGAATGTAGCTACCATGTAATTTCGGATCATCATCGAGAAACCCAACAACATTTGTCACATGGCTATGTGACAATGCAGCGGCGAGTTCGCGCCCGGCATCTCCGGCACCATAGATCAAGGCTCGCGGCTTGTTACCTTGCCGCAATTGTTCAATATACATGCCGCCAAGCCAGAAACGCGCAACAAAACGTGATAAGGCAACAAGCAAAAACAATACAACCGGCTGCAACAGGCCAATCGTTCGCGGCACACCGGTGACCCCCACTAAGGTAAACACACTGGCAAAAATCACAGCATAGACGGCGATCGCTTTGCTAACAGCCAGAACGGCGGGCGCCCCGGAATATCGAAAAATTGTCCGGTAAAGCCCAAAAATAACAAATATCGGTATCGACACCACAACGGCAACAATGATCGCCGGCAACAAGGACAGCCCATCACGCTCCTCAAACACCAGCTGGAAATAGCCAAGCCGCAAATAAAAAGCAATCCAAACGCTAAAGACCGCAAGGCCCACGTCAACGACCATGACAATGGCGCGTTTTGCTGTTCTGGGCATGCCTAGAACCAGTGAACGAGGGCTTTTATCCATCAATGCTCTGCTCGCCACCTTGATGATTAACGGCATAAATTTTCTGTACGCCATCTATCAATGCGACACTCCTCGGGACCTGACAACCGTTACCACCGTTAACACTATAATTTTAAGATCAAAAAACAATGATTGACGCGCTAAATATTCTTGATCAAACCGTAATTTGTCCCGCAGCGCAATTTCATCACGCCCATTAATTTGCGCCCACCCGGTCACGCCGGGTCGCAGTTGCCCAACCCCCAATGCGGCACGCTTGGCAATAAGTTCATGCTGATTATGCAAGGCCGGACGCGGGCCAACAATACTCATATCACCGCGCAAAACTGAATATATTTGCGGCAACTCATCCAGGCTGGTGCGGCGCAAAAAAGACCCAAATGGTGTGATATACCTGTTGGCATCACCAAGCTTGTCTGTGGCGACCTCGGGCGTATCGATCCGCATACTGCGAAATTTTGGCATCATAAAAAACTTGCCCTGCCGCCCGACCCGCCGCGACCAATAAATGGCTGGACCCACAGAAGTTGATACGATTATTAGCCAAATCACAACAGCCGGCACGATGGCACAAGCAGACGCAATCAAGGCAAAAATAATATCAAAGCAGCGTTTTTGCATGCACTACTGAGCCTGATTCCAAATGGCGAGAGTCTGTGTATTTATGATATTATCAGAAAATTCCTGCTCAACAATTTTTCGCCCGGTGGCACCCATCTTCGCACAGAGCGATCGGTTGTTAATCAGGTTTATAATGGCATTTTCTAAAGCGGTCTCATCACCAAAACTGACTAGAAAGCCATTTAAACCGTCACGAACTATTTCGCGGCAACCTGGAACATTAAATGCGACTGTCGGCCTAGCACAACTTGCTGCCTCCAACAAAACTTTTGGTAGCCCCTCATTATAAGACGGTAAACAAACAATAGATGCCTGTTGGTATATTTGAACCATATCATCATGGCGGCTCCAATGTTCCACAGCACCTTTTTGGACCCATTGATCAACTTGAGTTTGCGTTATAGATGCTGGGTTGTGACTGTCTGCATCCCCAACCAAAACAAAACGCGCCTTTATACCACGCTTTTTAATACGGCCGGCTACTCGGACAAATTCCGCAACACCTTTATCCCATAACATTCGCGCAGGCAAAATGACCATTGGCACGCCTTTTGGAATTTGGCTGGGCTGAAATTTTTCAATTTCAACACCCGCACCCTTTATCAACTTAATGCGTTTTTCATCAACAATGCTAAGATTCACAATAGCCTCTACATTATCAATGTTTTGTAGGATTAGCGTACATTTTGGCCCTGCTAAAACAAATCGCAAACAAAGTTTTACAATGGGTTTTAAAAAATTAGCCTTTAAATTTTTGCTGGTAAAAATAAATCCAACACCACCCAAAGCAGCAAAAAATTTTGTCCTTTTTGAAAATTTCATCGCCAAACCAGAATAAATAACTGGCTTTAGTGCGACAGCATGAACAATGTCTGGGTTAAAGGATAACGTTACTCTCCACAATTGAGATATCGAAAAAATCTCACTGAAAGGGTTTAAAGAGCGCCTCTCAAGGCGCCAGTTAAAAACTCTTAGCCCAGACTCTTCAAGAATATGGCGATAACTAGTGACATGCGTGACCACACCAACTTCGTAACCCTGCTCCAAAGCCGCATTTGCAAGGTGTAATCTGTGGGAAATAAATGCCCAGTCCTCCGTTATAACAAACAAGACACGTTTTTTCTTCATAGCTTTATCCAAAAACAGTCAAACTCAAAGGGTAAAAGTTAGATGTGAGTAATGCTTTAGCTTATTCTCTTAATACCATCCAAAATACGGCTCCTCACCTGATTCATTGAAACCACCGATTAGCAATCCGTAACGTAATACGGTGTTTTGCGAGCTGTTTATTAATTTCTCTGACAGCTTCGTATACAATATAAAGTGCTAAAACACTCAAGTTCCAAAAAAGAAAAACAGCATTTTTTTAAGAAAACTAATTGGGCGGTTGAGTTTAACCGAAGCTATCCTTGGCTTCCGCAACCAAAATCATTAGAAGCATGATCTAATTCTGACTAGCCAATACTATAATAGAAATATTTTAAACCCGTTTTATAATCTTTCGTCTGTTTCAGACTCTTTAAATGCATATTTCAAGTCAAACAAAACATGGTTTGGCTTACCATATCGACGGATATTTGCGGCACCTTGAGAAACAAATTCATCGTGTGCCACAGCTAGTATGATCGCGTCGTATGTGGCCGGGTTTGGCGTTTCAACCAAAGAGAAATTCAGGTTGGGCAGTTTAGCATTTGCGTCAACTCTTGGATCGAAAACGTCTATCTTGCACTTATAATTTGCAAGTGATGCGATCACATCAAAAACTTTTGAGTTACGCAAATCAGGACAGTTTTCCTTAAACGCCAGCCCAAGTATCAGAATTCGAGCACCAAGTGGGCTGATGTCATGGCGGAGCATCAATTTGATAACTCTGCTTGTTACGTAGGTGCTCATTTCTTCGTTTATTCGACGTCCGGCTAAAATAATTTCTGGGTTATGCCCAAGCTGCATCGCTTTATGTGTCAAATAATACGGGTCCACACCTATACAATGTCCACCAACGAGACCAGGCCGAAACTTCAAGAAATTCCACTTCGTCTCTGCTGCTCGTAAAACATCCTCGGTGTCTATACCGGCTTTTTCAAAAATCACTGCTAATTCATTAACAAGGGCTATATTTACGTCACGCTGCGTATTTTCAATAACCTTTGCAGCCTCAGCAACGCGAATACTAGCAGCTCGGAACGTGCCAGCGGTAATGATACTGGCGTAAAGATTATCAATAACAATGGCAATTTCCGGTGTCGAACCAGAAGTCAACTTCACTATATCAGAAATTTTGCGCGCCTTGTCACCAGGACTAACGCGCTCCGGGCTGTACCCAAGGTAAAAAACTTGGCTACCTGAGGGCAAAGTTTCTTTCGCGCAGGATAGACCCGAACACCGTGCTAGAACGGGGCCACAATCTTCCTCAGTAGAACCCGGATAAACTGTGGACTCGTAAATAACGATATCACCCGGCGACAACATTTTTCCAACAAGTTCAGATGCTGACAAAAGAGCAGACAAATCAGGTTTATTAGAGCTATCTATTGGCGTTGGCACGGTAACGATGTAACAGTTACAGGCTGCCAGGTCATTTGAGTCACAACTCAACTTGAGTCCCTTTGCACCAAGTAATTCTGTCTCACTTAATTCACGTGTGCGATCGTAACCGTTCTGCAGTTCAGCAACTCGGATGGCATCGATATCAAAACCAATCACCTCCCGAGATTTTGCAAACTCTGCAGCTAATGGTAACCCAACATAACCAAGTCCAATTACGGCCAAATTCAACTCTTCGTGCTTCATGGCACCCTCAAATCGTAATTATTATTCTAATGACTTTTGCTTATATTGTGCTACCTGCTCACCATCAACTTCAGAGTCAAGATAGGCAGCCGCCATGCTCAAGGCTACCGCGCTCCAAAGAAAAATATTATTCCATTGGCCAAAAAAATCAGCCGTTGATTGCAATGGAAAAAACAACCCAAGCGGCACAATATATGCGGTTGACGCCACCACATTTTTGTTATTTGCACGGCCAGCACGGAACAAGCTCATCACCATAGAAGAAATCATAAAAAGGCCAGTTGCAAATCCCAAAATACCAGTTTCTGTAAGCATTTGAATGTAATAATTATGTGGATGATTGTCACACCTGAAAACACTGTCTTCGGGCAAAATATCAGGACATAGATCTCTGTAATTTGCTGTCCCAACACCTAGGATAGGCGACTCCAAAAACGCAGCAACACCACCACCCATCACACGATAGTAATCACTTGCTAATCCTATTGGCAAATCCTCGATAACAGCCTTAGTAAAGCGCCCTTTGATCGCACCTTGCGACACGAAAATGGCAACCAACAACAATGAAAATAAAGTGACGACTAATGCAACTTTTTTCGACGCGTATTTCCAGCTGAGACTCGCCAGAATGCCAGCACATATTCGAATGATCAGATTGATGCGCTCTCCTGCCATAACTGACAAAGCTAAGCTGAAGCTTGCCAACACACCCATCAAAAATGATGTTTTACCTCTACCACCAACAGCAAGCGCGACCATTACGCAAAATGCTGGTAAACCAACTTTTGCTAGATAATTCCCCGGCACAAGGTCACCGTAAGGCCATGTCAGCCGCCCACCCTTTTGCCCCTCAATCAGCATTTCTGCTGTCAAAATGCTGGTCATTAACATCATGCCAACTCCCGTTGAGAGAAGCATCGCATAGAGAAGCCGTTTATCACGACCAAACCAAAACGCTACGGCCATGGCAAATAAAGGAAACCTGAACCAAGACACAGCCTCCCCAAGCGCATAGGCCGGCGCGATTGACAGAGAAGCTGACAGCAAACAGATAAACCAAAAAATAAATGCTGCTCGCACCCACGCATGTGAAAGCCATGCTCCATCGCGCTGGCACAATGACCGCACCGCAAATGACAACGCCAGAATTGACAACCACGCATCAGCCGGACTACGCTCGATCAATAGAAAAAATGGCCCTAAAAGCCAGAAAATATGAAATGGCTTTTCCCATTTTGGCAGTTCGTTTAGGGCTGTACGCGCATCCACAATTAAGCGTTTTACATCGTCCCACGACGTCTCACCACACCATGATTTTTGTGAACCAGACATCAAAAATTACCCTTTAATAGTGCCAATCAGACACCATAGAAATCGCGATACCACTCAGCAAATTTTGCTACACCGTCAGTAACGGGTGTATTTGGCTGAAAACCAACCCAAGCCCCAAGTTCATGCGTATCAGCAGAAGTTGCTGGCACATCCCCCGGTTGCATTGGCAGAAATTCTTTTATCGCTTCAATACCAAGTGTCCGTTCAAGTGCAGCTATATAATCCATCAGGGGCACCGGGCGACCGTTACCGATATTAAATACCCGGTAGGGCGCAGCGCTAGTGGCGGGGTCTGGACGGCCGGCATTAAAATTAGCATTAGGCGTGGCGGGTTTATCCATCACACGGATCAAACCTTCGACAATATCATCAATATAGGTAAAATCGCGGACCATCTGCCCTCTGTTAAACACCGGGATAGCCTCACCCCTTAAAATGGCTTTGGCAAATAAAAACAGTGCCATGTCTGGACGTCCCCATGGCCCATAAACAGTAAAAAATCGCAAACCGGTGGTCGGAAGGCCATAGAGATGACTGTAGGTATGCGCCATCAATTCATTGGCTTTTTTCGTGGCCGCATACAGGCTGATAGGGTGGTCTATATTATCGTGCTCACTAAACGGCATCGATGTATTGCCGCCATAAACAGATGATGAACTGGCATAGACCAAATGGCTGATACAATTATGCCGGCATTCTTCAAGGATATTGGTAAACCCCATGATATTAGCGTCAATATAGGCATGCGGATTGGTTAGTGAATAACGCACCCCGGCTTGTGCTGCCAAATGAATCACCCGGTCCGGTTTTTCTCGACTGAAAACTGCCGCTAGGGCGTCTCGCTCTTCAATACTGAATTTGATAAATTTAAAATTGTCATGGGGTGTCAGCAGAGATAGGCGCGCCTCTTTGAGGCCAACATCATAATAATCATTTAGATTATCGACACCAATAACTTGATCGCCACGATCCAGCAATATTTTGGCACAATGCATGCCGATAAATCCAGCCGCGCCCGTTACTAAAATTTTCAAAAAATTGCTCGCTTATCTGTTACGCCCCAAACGGAGGGTGGCGCAATATGATCTAACATAAATTTATACATTTGGCAGTCATTCATCTATTTTTTCTGATTAGAAAGAGAAAACGCTTCTGGTCATGGCAAATCGCCTTGCGTTGCCGCGATAATCCCCCCGTCAACAACAATTTCTGTGGCAGTAACATAGCTTGATTCATCAGCTGCCAAAAATAGCACCGCATTGGCGACATCCTGTGCATTGCCCATCCGGCGCATTGGCACCATGGCATTGCGTTTGGCAATAAACCCATCTAAATCACCACCGGCATATTTTTCTGCCATCCGGTTCAGCATTGGCGTATGCATCAATCCCGGCACAACACAATTGACCCGCACATTGTCTTTGGCATGAATCACCGCGGTGGTTTTGGTCAATTGCATCAACCCAGCCTTGGCCGCCGCATAGCCAACTTGCGGTTTGCCGATATAACGTTGGCCCGCAATCGAAGAAATATTAATGATGCTACCGGCCTTTGCCGCCACCATATGCGGCAGAACGGCTTGCATGGTATAAAAGGCGGCATGGAGGTTTAGGGCGATCTGCGCCTGCCATGTGGCTACATCCATCGATACTGGGCCGCCAGGTTCTGACTGGCCAACATTATTAACCAAAATATCAATCCGGCTATGTTTTGCGGCGCACGCCTTTACCCAGTCTTCAACACCGGCTTGATCAGTTGCATTAACGCAACTGCAGTACGCCGTCCCCCCAGCATCGCGAATAGCCACAACCGTATTGGCCCCAGCCGCCTCGTCAATATCTGTACCTTCAATGATGGCCCCTTGCCGTGCCAGCAACATGGCAATTGCTTTGCCGTTACCAAGCACATCAACAGGCCCGCCAATACCGGTGACCAGAGCGACCTTACCGGAAAGATTAAACATGGAGTTATACCCTATGTTCTGCGTCAATGAGATGCATTTCGCCGGTTTCGACTATTGTGCGAGTGGCCCCGGCCGAAGCATAGGCCCAGAAAATGCGCATATTGTTACTGTCGGACCCATTGCGAAACTGGTGCAATAGATTGGCTGGAATCCAGGTGACATCACCTGTTTCAACGGCCAACTTCGTTTTACCCACAACGGCAATACCTGTACCTGACAGCATCAGAACACTCTCTTCACAATAATGGTAATGAAGTGGAGTCGCGCCACGTGGTGGGATCGTTGTAATGCCACTGATCATCGATTGCGAACCACAAGACCAGTTTACCAGCCTTGTGGTGGATGCACCATTGCCGCGATCAGCACGCGGCAGATCATTTTCACGTAACAAAACGGCCTGTTGCTGAGTCATTTAATGATTATCCTTTTCATGCATGGTGACTGATATTTTGCAAAAATCGAACTGATTTTTTTATAACCATACCATCAATGGCATGATTGAACTCATGATAATGCGGCGCGGATTTATGCGCCTCAAACGCGGCCTCATCATCATAAATTTCATATAAAAATATAGTATTGGCTTTTTGTGGGTCCTGACAAATATCAAATTGCTGACATCCAGCCTCATCGGCAAATGATTGCGCCGCATTTTTCCGCATGGCAACGATAAAATTTTCCAGTTGCGACGGCACGATTTCAAATTCAACACACACCACATACATAGCTACGCATCTCCGCTGGTTTCTGCCGTATCAACATCTTGCGAAAAATCAAAATCAACACCACCCGGTGCTTGGAAAACATGCTCATGAAATAATTTACCATAGCCGCGCTCAGGCGTAACTATGGGCAATTGCAACGCCGACTTACGCCGCGCTAATTCTTCGTCAGACACCAGCAATTCCAGCCGCCAGCACGCCATCTTTGGCAGATCGCACCAATTCGTCAACATTGCCATGACAGCTGTTAAAATCACTTGCAGTGTTAATAATGCCAATGACCGGCTTATCGAGCGCGGCATCACCATAGCCAAGCTCCTTGATAAATGATTTACGCAAAAATAACACAAATGCATCATCGCCATAGCGGGTGAGCCGGCGCCGCATGCCTTTTTTTATTTCATCCATCCAACTACCCCTTGATTAAAACTACAAATTCACCCGCCAAATAAGGACACCAGAAATTGCCAAACTGCCCAGATAATCAGCACCAAAACCGCAAGAAACACAAAAATGGTTTGCAGAAAATCATTTACCAGCGCCCGCACCAGCTGTTTGGTTTTCTGCGGGCCAATGGCCAAATAACAAATCGCCAAGGATGCCGGAAATGTCATATAAAAAGCAGTCGACAGAAGCCAAAATTTAATCATTCCCATAGCGGCGAAGGGATTGTCGGTTTCGGCATCATTGCGGGCGAGTTTCCCGTTGTCATTATCCATAAGCCATTTCACCCTTTATTGGACCGCGGCATGACACCGGTTACTGTGACCGCCATCAAAACCATTTAAATTTTCTGAAAAGCACAATTTGCGCGATGAACAGCATGCTAAGCATAGCGCAAAATATGGCAAAAGCAGAGCGCAAAATATGGCAAAAGCAGCAGGATTTTCGGCACCAGCAATACCTGCTATATTGATCCCTAATAGCCCAGTTAAAAACCCTAGCGGCAAGAAAATAGCCGCAATGACCGATAGCGCATACATGTTTTTATTAGGCCGTTCGGTCAGTTGGTCGGTCACTTCATCATTTATGATATGCGCCCGTTCGCGCACCGCATCCAATTCGTCAATAACGCGGCTGATTCTGTCTTGTGCCTCAATCAAACGGCGATATCCTGTCTTGCCGATCAGTGCTTTTTTATTGTCGATCATCTGAATCAACAGATCGCGCTGAGGGTGGGTATAGCGTTTCAGCGCAAGGGCCTTTTTACGAATTTCCAGCTTTTTTTCGCGGTCCAATGTATTAGCACCGTCCAAAATATGTTCCTCGAGACTATCCATCACACCGCTTAAATCAGAGGCCACAGGCCCCATACGGGCAAACAGCAAACCCATCAATAAGGCAATCAGATCACTGCTATTTTTTGGCCTACTGCCCTTCGCCAACTTGGTTAGTATATCGGCAACCGCGCGCAATGGTCGTTTTTGCAAACTCACAATGCGGCGCGAATCCACAAACATGCGGATCGACATCATATCTTCGGGATCGGCGTTCGCGTTGAGATTAACCCCCCGCAAAATCAGCAAAACGCCATCATTCACCAGTTCATAACGTGGCCGCGTTTCTTCGGCAAGCAACGCCTCAATGACGATATCATCAAGATCACTGATTTGTGAGGCCAGCGAAGCGGCTGTGTCTGCATGATTCGCGTCAAAATGGGCCCAAACTAACCGGGCATCCGCAAGCAAATGTGACACCTCATCGCCAAAAATTTCAAGTCCATTGCCATCACCCATAATCTCAATAGCGAACATAATCGGCAAATCGCTCATCGCCAAACCGACGGATGACGCAGATGAATTTAAATGAGATTTAGACCCAGACTTTGGTTTGGATTTGGAACTGGATGGGGACGCGTTCGGCATGGCGGTTCTCTAACTCAATCAAACCGTGAAACAATGCCACCCGCGTGCCACAAAACGGTAGATAAATTTTTATATCGACATCCATTTGAGACTGGATCGCCGAGCCAGCCTTTCAGGCCTTATTTCGGCGTACTGGGCGCCAATGGCAGGACCATATTTAAAAATACATGTTTAGGGGACATGATCCTACCTAGTTTTTGCAAGGTTTCGGGTATTTCAGTGCTATCGGCCCCATCAATGGCGCGTTGCTGGGCACCGCTTAACGCGGCTAAAAAGGCCCATGCTAATCGTTGGGCTTGCGCCGGATCGCATCCAAAAATCTGGTAAAACATCCCACCAAGACGTTTGGCAAAGCGCATCTGCGCCTGCTTCGCCTTAACCCATGCGGCAAGCGGGACATGTGGTTCTAACCCCGACGTCACCCGCGCCGCTAGATCAACAAGCAAGGCATCAGCAACAAATGACAGGTAAAAACGAACGCATAAAGCATCATAATCTGGTGTGGCCATCTGTTTTTCAGCGACAATGAATCGGTGTATCCAGCCATCATGCAAATTTGTATAGAGCGCCAGCACCAGCTCTTCACGCGTCACGAAATAGAGATATAGGGTACCTTTGGCGAGATCAGTCGTCGCCGCCAGCTTGTTCATGGTAAAGGCATCAAACCCTTCTTGGCGCAACAGCTGGTCCGCTTTAGCCAGAATAAACTGGCGGCGTGCCCACTTTGCATCATCTGATCTCGCCCGCGTCCGTCCCATTTGCTAGTCCATAAATGACCATTGGTCATTTGTATCATGTCGTACGCAAGAATGACAATGAATTTCATCCCAGAAATTTCATCCCAGAAATTTAATCCCAGAAATTTAACTTGAGAACATTTATTCTTATGGTGCCAGCATTGGATCACGTAGGACCAAAACAGCTTCAGTCATTGCAGACAATGATCGCTTTTGCTGCCCTGCCGCGTCAAAATTTTCCGCATGGAGCCAATTTTCAAACGCAATTTGCAAAGATGGCCATTCAGCATCAATCGCTGCAAACCACGCCGTATCACGGTTACGCCCTTTGGAAATGGTGGCCTGTCTGAACACCCCTTCATAGGATAGCCCTAAACGCTGAGCCGCACGGCGTGATTTTAAATTGAGCGCATTGCATTTCCATTCATAACGCCGATACCCAGCCATAAACGCCCAGCGCATCATTAAATACATGGCCTCAGTGGCACCAATCGTCGATTGCAATTGGGGGGCAAAATTAATATGGCCAACCTCAATCGACCCGCTATCAGGATTAATCCTTAAATAGCTGGACACACCAACCGCCCGGTGTGTAGCCTGATCGATAATAGCAAAAAAATAAGGGGTTGGTTTGGTGCATGTTGCGCGCATCCAATCGGCAAGATCTGCCGCCGTGGCAAACGGCCCATAGGGCAAATAATCCCAGATCTGGTTTTTGGCATCTGCCACAAACGCAGCGAATAAATCATCGCAATGCCGCGCCGCATTGAGCGGTTCAAGCCGCACATAACGGCCCTGCATCTCATCTGCCCACTGCATTTGATTGGGCGATGGCGGGGCCACCCAATTAGGCACTGGCACCCCTAACATATCCGCTTTTTGTGCTGTCATTATATTTCCTCATCCCAGCTAAATAGGTCAGTCAAAAGCGTTTTGAGTTGCGCGGCAAGCGCCTGGCTGAAAAATGCTGTTTGGTTCGAATCAATATCCAAAACCGCCACTAAATTGTGGCTCTTATCAAACACCGGGATGACCAGTTCAGATTGCGTTGACGCGGCACGGGCGATATGCCCCTCAAATTGATGCAAATCGTCAACAATCTGGGTTTACTGTTGGCGCGCCGCCGCACCGCATACCCCTTGTCAAACGGGATCACCAAACAGCCATGCCCGCCCTGATACGGCCCTAGCTTTAACACACCCGACGTCACCACTCGGTAAAACCCAACCCAATCAAACCTATCAACCGCGTGAAATAATTCGCCAACAACCACCGCCATAAGAGTGACATGACCTGCCTCGCCAGCACAAATGGCCCGAAGCTTGGTTATCAATTGCTGATCAATTTGAGGTTTTGCCATCATGATTTACCTGTTTCAAAGTCATAAAAATCGTGTCCAAAACCACTCATGCACATAGTACAGAAACATTTTGGTGAAAATTTCAAGCGATATAATTGACCCAGCCGTTTTCAAATTACCCGTCAACAGCCATGCAATCATCACCGTATCAGTTGACGCCAATACCCGCCAAGATATTGTCTTTAACAAAGGCTTAAAACGGGTGTCATCCGGATTATGCCGGCACCGTCTGAAAAATCTATCGATAAACATGGCGCGATCCTGATCAATTTATTTATTTGATTATGACCGAGAATAACGAAAAGCTGAGTCATAAAAATTTCCCATAAAATTTCAAAAAAACAGCGTAACAAAGCATAATTTACTTACTTTCCAGCTTTTTGTTTTAGATGTAGTCTAGCCGTGCCATATACCCCATAGACAAGGCTTTGTTTTACTGTGACAGCACCCCCAAAAGCCACGCATAACGTGCCGTTCCATTCGCTCGGCATCAGCCAGATTTTGTCTTATGGTTGTTTGTTTTATGCCTTTGCCCAGTTAAAAATACCGCTCGCCGCAAACATTGGTATCGACCCAAGTGAAATTCTGGTGGCAGTCACTGGTGCCTTGCTTGTTCAGGCATTTTTGGCCCCGCTGATTGGTGGTTGGATTGACCGATTTGGCGCATTAGTTGTGATGACGCGTGGCCTGCTGATCGGTGCTGTCGGCATCGCCTTACTGCCAGCAGTGCATGCGCTATGGTGGGTGTGGGTGTGTATGGTGCCAATTGGCCTTGGCTTTGCCATGTCGAGCTATGAAACAGCGTTTTCTGCGGCGGTGCAATTGGATGAGACAAAATCGCGCAAACATATATCCTTTATTACATTTTATGGTGGTGTTGCGAGTTCAGTTATCTGGCTATCCATTGCGCCTTTGCTGGCATGGTTCGGTTTGGAAGCCACTTGTATGATCTGCGGCATGAGCTTGGTTCTGATGGGGGTGCGCACCCGTCACCTTGACCAAAAATCCGCCGCCATATCGTCAAAAGAGACCTGCCAAATGGCTCCCTTTCGCTGGGCGCTGATGACGCGTAACGAACGGCGCGCCGTTGTCGCGCTGGCATCAGCAAGCGCGCTTGAATATCTGACATTTGCCTCAACCACCTTGTTATGGATCACCTGGTTCACAACACAATTTAATGATGTGGGGCTGGCGGTGATGCTGGCCGCCCTTTATGGCCCGTTCCAGACCGTAGGCCGGCTTTTAGAAATGGCATTTGGCCACAGGTTCGATGCACGGATCACTGGCATGATTGCCTTTATTGGGGTACCAACCGCATTGATTTTGGCACAACAAGACGGGTTGGCCTTTGCGGTTGTGGCAATGGTCATTTTTGGCATGGGACACGGTATTTTGACCGTGTCCTTTGGCTATGTCACCAACATGTATTTCAGTGCTGATGTCTATGGCCGAGCAAAAGGCTGGATCACCACCCCGCGCGCAGTTGGCACTGCTATTGGCCCCAGTTTGGGCGGTGCTTTATTTGTCATGGGGCCAGATATATTTTTTGCCAGCATGATTGGCATTTCGATCCTGTCAGCCACCTGTTTTGCGATGTTATTTGCGGCAAAACCACGTGATATGCACACCAGCGCATCCAGCGCCTCATGAGGACACATTATGCATGCGGCAGTGATTAAACTGCTGGATGAGGTAAAGCAATTATGGATGGTAACTAATAGCCTCAACGCGTTCACTGGTTGGCCTGATGATCTGGCCGCCAGCAACAGCGCGCCAAACCGCGCACCAGACACAGAAAAAATTGTGGCATGGCAGATGCTGGAAGACAGCAAGACATCGCCCCTGGTTCATGCGGCTCAACAAGCAGCATTTCATGTAATTGGCAATTTATCTATACTGAGGAAGAAGTTGGCCGGCATTTTCTTGATAATTATGCCTATTTTGAGCTGATCGGACCGACTGGACATTTCCGGTCTGACCAATGCTGTAAGTTTATTGGCTATTGGGGCCGGGTTTATTTTACCCTCCGCATCATCACGCGTTCGAAGAAATTTATTTTGCACTTGCTGGTCACGCGTTATTTGAGTCAGATGGCGACGGCCCAGCCACACTTGGTCCGGTCGCACACCGCTTTCGTGCCAGCCATCAACCCCATGCTATGACCACGGCCGACAGCGCGATTTTGACATTGGTTTTATCGCGCGGGCCAGATTTAACTGGCCTGTCGTAACTTGTCAACGCTCCGCTCGGCCAATCACCCTAATCGTTACGGCCCTGAATTTGGGCAATCAACGCGGCGGTCACTTTTTCCGTTGTGGCATCACCGCCAAGATCAGGGGTGTGCAATTCCTGATTGGCTGTTACTGACTCAATCGCCTGCATTAATTGCTCCGCGGCTTCAGCCTCGCCAATATGTTCCAGCAACATGGCCGCACTCCAGAATGTGCCGACCGGATTGGCAATGCCTTTACCAGTGATATCAAAGGCTGATCCATGGATTGGCTCAAACATTGATGGTGTCGTGCGCTTTGGGTTTAAATTAGCGGTTGGCGCCACCCCAATAGATCCGGACAATGCCGCCGCTAAATCTGACAGCACATCGGCATGCAGGTTGGTGGCGACAATCGTATCAAGGCTTTGCGGTTGCATCACCATCCGCACGGTCATCGCATCAACCAGCATTTTATCCCACCTCACATCTGGAAAATCACGCGCCATTTCGCGAGCCACATCATCCCACAGCACCATGCCATAGCGCTGGGCATTCGATTTGGTGACAATAGTCAGCAATTTGCGCGGGCGTGACTGTGCCAATTCAAAGGCATAGCGAATGATCCGTTCAACCCCGACGCGGGTAAACACCGCCATATCTGTGGCCACTTCTTGCGGTTGGCCACGGTGGCTACGCCCCCCTTGTCCGGAATATTCACCTTCTGAATTTTCTCGCACAATAACCCAATCCAGATCTTTATCGCTGACACTGGCTAGTGGGCTTTTAATGCCGGGCAGGATACGCGTTGGCCGGACATTGGCATATTGATCCAACGGCTGACAAATATTTAGCCGCAACCCCCACAAGGTCAGATGGTCCGGCACATCAGGTGCGCCAACTGCGCCAAACAAAATAGCATCAAAGCCGATTAGATCTTGCGCGCCATCTGCTGGCATCAAGGCGCCTTCGCGCTTGAAGCGGTCGGTACCCCAATCAAAATGTGTGACATCAAACTGAAATGTGCCAATCCGTTCGGCCAGCGCATGCAACGCCCGCAAACCAGCGTCGACAACCTCAACACCAATGCCATCACCCGGAATGGACGCTATCTTGTATGTTTTCATAATATTTTAACTATCCTAACCAAACTCAAAAATTTACAATTTATCCCGTGTTTTTGTGTCAAAATCACTGGCGTCATGCCGTTCATGCAGTTGAAGGCTGGGATCACCACTAACCTTGTTAACCATACGGCCACGTTGCACGGCCGGTCGGGCATCAATTAATTCGGCCCATTTTTTGACATTTTTATAGGAGTCGACATTCAGAAATGTGCCGGCATTATATTGCCGACCCAATACCAATTGTCCGTACCATGCCCAGATAGCCATGTCAGCAATTGTATAATCAGACCCGGCAATAAATGGTTCAAGACCAAGACGCTGGTCCAAAACATCAAGCTGGCGCTTGGTTTCCATCGCAAACCTGTTGATTGGATATTCCATTTTATAGGGAGCATAGGCATAAAAATGCCCAAACCCACCGCCTAGATAGGGGGCGCTGCCCATCTGCCAAAACAGCCATGACACACATTCGGTTCGCGCAATGTCATCGGTTGGCAAAAACGCGTTAAATTTTTCTGCTAAATAGAGCAAAATCGCACCAGACTCAAAGATACGCGCTGGCGTTTTGGCCGAATAATCCATCAGCGCTGGAATTTTTGAATTTGGATTCACGCCGACAAAACCACTGCCAAACTGATCGCCTTGATCAATGCGGATCAGCCACGCATCATATTCGGCGTCTGCAAAACCAAGCGCCAGCAATTCTTCAAACATAATGGTGACTTTGACACCATTTGGCGTTGCCAGCGAATACAGCTGAAACGGATGCTTTCCCACTGGCATTTCTTTGTCATGGGTTGCGCCAGCAATCGGGCGGTTAATGCTGGCAAAACGCCCACCATTTTCCGTATCCCATATCCAGACTTCAGGTGGTGTATAGTCGTCAGTTGATATCATTAAAACAGCTCCATCTCGTACCGCACAGACGTGTGGCACAGCAAATTCATGATTTAGCTAGCGTAATTCAATTAATCTTCAAGCTGTAAAACCTGTTCGCGCAGGACAAATTTTTGCACCTTGCCGGTAGAGGTTTTAGGGATGGGAGCAAAGACGAATTTTCCCGGCACCTTATAGCCCGCTAGTTCCTGTTTGCACCAGTCGCGCAATTCTTCAACCGTTGTGCTGGCCCCGTCGGCAAACTCAATATAAGCACAAGGCGTTTCGCCCCATTTTTCATGCGGCATCGCCACCACCGCCGCCATCGCTACCGCGGGATGCCGAAAAAGCGCATCTTCAACTTCAATCGATGAAATATTTTCACCGCCCGAAATGATGATATCTTTCGATCGGTCTTTCAGCTGGACATAGCCATCTGGGTGAATCACCCCAAGATCGCCTGAATGGAACCAACCGCCAGCAAAGGCTTTGGCACTGGCCGCCTGGTTTTTGAAATAGCCTTTCATCACCACATTGCCGCGAAACATCACCTCGCCCAATGTGTTTCCATCCCGCGGCACCGATTGCATCGTTTCCGGGTCGATCACGTCAAATTGTTCAAGCGCCAAATAGCGCACCCCTTGACGCGCTTTCAGCGCCGCCTGTTCAGCCAAAGGCAACCCATCCCATTCATTATGCCAATCATTGACGACTGACGGGCCATACACCTCGGTCAAACCATATAAATGCGTCACATTAAACCCAGCCTGTTTCATATCGGCCAGCACCTGTTGCGGCGGCGGGGCGGCAGCGGTAAAAAATTCAACCACATGATCCAGCTGGCGTTTCACGCTGTCGCTAGCGGCAATAATCAATGACATGACGATTGGGGCACCGCATAGATGCGTTACATTATGCTTTGCCAACGCGTCCCAGATCGGTTCATCACGCACCTGCCGCAAACACACATGCGTGCCGGTGATGGCCGATAGGGTCCATGGGAAACACCAGCCATTGCAATGAAACATGGGCAATGTCCATAGATAGACAGCATGTTTGCCCATAGATGTTGTCAATGCATTTCCCTGTGCCAGCAAATAGGCACCGCGGTGATGATAAACCACGCCTTTTGGATTGCCGGTTGTCCCCGAGGTATAATTGATCGATATAGCATCCCATTCATCAAGCGGCATCAACCATGCAAAATCCGCGTCACCATCAGCTACAAACGCCTCATAATCAAGCGCCTCTGAATCTATTTTTGGTGCGTCATATTCGGAGTCCTCATATTGGATCAGCAACGGTTTTACTGTGGCACGTTCCAAGGCGTCCTGCATCACCGGCATAAATTCGCGGTCGACAATAACAATTTTCGCCTCGGCATGATCAAGCTGAAAGGCAATAACCGCGGCGTCTAGGCGGGTATTAATGGCATGAAGCACCGCCTGACACATTGGCACACCATAATGGCATTCAAGCATCGCCGGGGTATTGGCCAGCATCACCGATACAGTGTCGCCGCGTCCCACATTATGATGGGTCAGGGCCGAGGCAAGCTGGCGCGACCGCGCGTAAAATTCAGCGTAAGACCGGCGCAAATCGCCATGAATGATAGCTATATGTTGCGGAAACACGCTGGCCGCCCGTTCCAGAAATGTCAGCGGGGTTAGTGGCTGAAAATTAGCTGGGTTGCGCGCCAGATCTTCATTATAGGGATCACTCATCATCAATTACTCATCACGCCAACCGGGCTCTCGTTTTTCAATAAAGGCCGCGATGCCTTCTTCAGCATCACGTGCCAACATATTTTCGACCATAATTTCAGAAGCATAATTGTAGGCCACCGCCAAATCCATTTCTTTTTGCTGGTAAAAGGCACGCTTACCCGTGGCGACTGTCAGGCTGGATTTTGCCGCAATTTTACTTGCCAACGCCATACTAGCGGCGCGTAATTCAGCGGATGGCACAACTTTGTTGACAAGCCCCATTTCCGCGGCGCGCGATGCCGGTACCATATCGCCAGTCAGCAGCATTTCCATAGCATGTTTATTTGCCAAATTGCGCGACAATGCAACCATTGGGGTCGAACAAAACAAGCCAATATGCACACCAGGCGTGCAAAATAGCGCAGTTTGAGACGCCACCGCTAGATCACAGCTTGCTACCAGCTGGCACCCGGCGGCGGTTGCCAACCCGTCAATTTCAGCAATCACTGGTTTCGGACAGGTGACAATTTTCTGCATTACCGATGAGCAATGATATAAAATTTTGGTGAAATAGGCACGTCCCCGATCCGCATTTTGGCGGCCAGCGGTCATTTCTTTTAAGTCATGCCCCGCACAAAATACCGGCCCAACCGCGGCGAGAATGATTACGCGTATGTCTGTGTCGCTCTCAGCTTGTTCAAATGTTTTCAACAAACTCGACAACATGGCCTCATCAAGAACGTTGTAGCGTTCAGGGTTATTTAACGTTACGAGGAGCACTCCTCCAGCTACAATTTCACACTTCAAAAAATCCATTGAATTTACCACCGCTTTGTCCCTCCTAAAAAACCACTAATCGTGCCCCAACACAACCTATCTAGAGACACATCCCTCAGCTTCATTGTAGTGACTCGCGATATTGACAATTTGGCTGAAACTAGTATGAACGACTGACGGCCCAACAACCAAAATACAACGAGAGGCTGTATCAAATGTTGCTAACTGTCCATCGAGTTCTTTTTCGCACTATTGAGAGTAAATCTCGTCATAAAATCCTGATTTAAAGGGGAATTACAATTTGTTCCGGTGCTTCAAAAAATCTTTACATGAAAGTATCGAAGAGGCTGATGGTATTTTCAAGCTCAAACCGGATCTTCACACTTGTGCCTCAGTTGTTGAATTTTACAGTCAAGCGCCATTTCCAAACTATCAAGGCTTTGAAACAGCCGATGATTTGGACGAAATTACAAAAAAAAATGTTTTTCTTCATGATTTAAAAAAGTTCATTGGTTTTGACAAATCCATCATTGAGGTCGGCAGTGGCACTTGTCAATTATCTCTCGCATTAGCCCACGGTTCGAACAACTTAGTGGTGGCTCTTGATCCGACATTTGAATCTCTGGCACTGGGGAGAAAATTCGCTAAAGATAACGGGATAAATAACATCGTATTTTTTAATGCAGACTTGTTTCAAGATCCTATTGAAGAAAATTCATTTGATTTTGTGTGGTGTAGCGGAGTTCTACATCACACCCAAAATTCTGAAAAAGGTTTTGAGACAATATCAAGATGGGCAAAACCGAATGGCTATATATTTGTCGGGCTGTACAACTCAATTGGTAGGCTTCGTACCAATTTTAGGCAACTACTGTATCGGCTCTTTGGTAGGTCAAATTTTGCAAAACGGCTCATCGAAATACTTGACCCTTATCTTCGGAAAAATTTAAGTGAAGAAAAAAAAATAGCCTGGTTCCGCGACCAATATGAACACCCAATCGAGCGAAAGCACTCCATGGATGAGGTCATCAGGTGGTTTGAAAAGAATGACATTATGTTTCTCGGCTCTGCCCCAAGCTTAGCCACTCAAAGGTCTAGTATTCAAACGATGAACGGTTACAAAGGGTCTATTCTCAGAAGAATCTTTATCCAGATCAAAATGCTTTTTTCAAATTTGGGTGCAGAGGGCGGCTTGTTTATAATGGTAGGAAAAAAGAAGAGCTCGAGCTGTCAATGCTCAAGTACAACTGAAGATCTCATTGGGTAATTCGATACACGTCCAAAGCAACCAAATGAATGAACGCAGATACTTCTCGTCATTACTTTTTGAAAAATTATGCGGAGTTACGCGTTGATTTAAAAAAATTTAAGGTAATTCGTATGACTTTTAACACTATGTCACGGAAAATCATCGCCGACGGTAAGATACTGTCGTGAACCTTGGTATGTGATCTGAAAACTCGCAAGTAGATAATTGATCGCAATACATAACCCAAACTTGAGCCGAGCGCCAAACCATATATTCCGTATGCTTTAAGCAGCACTAAACAAATTATAAAGTTCAAAGCTAGAGTTAAAACGGAGGGCTTTATAAATTTATGACTTACGAGTTGTCCCTTGCTCCATGCCGCTATCACCCTCGTGGACGCATCGGCAACAACTCCCACACATAAAATTAGCATAATTGGAACACTCGAATAAAACTCATGCCCAAGGATGGTGAAAACTATAACAAACGCAAAAAGCGCAGCAAAAACGCTTATCATCAGAACACTTGCAATTGCATACCGCTGCCCCTTAATCGCCAATTCGGCAGCATCTAAATGAGTATTTCCACCAAAATTTGTGGTGAGTATGGCGTTGAGCGCATTTGAGGCATAAAAGCCTGATTGCGCGAACGATACTCCAGTTACGTAAGCGCCGAGACTAACGGGGTCTGACAAATATATCAGTAACAGTACGTCAAATCTATTTTCAAACTCCATTAATAAATTGATTGGATATATACGTAACCCACGCGAAACCAATATCTTACATTTTTTAATGAAACCATAGAGACTTGGACGTGCACGATAAACTTTGCAAAATAGATATGTGGTTAGGAGAGCAGATAAAATAGAAACAGCCAAATACCAAAATAAGAAATGATTCACGCTAGCTGTCTCTGTGAACAGAGACAGTATCAAAAATACAACAAGAAGCCCTCTGCTCAATAAAGATAACCAGTTGACATAACGATGAAAACCCAACCCCCGTAAGCCAAGTGATACCAAAAGCTCTGTAGCTGCAGCTGGAATGAGCAAGTGCATTATCAATACGCTCACTGGGTCAAGCTGTTCTTGATTTTGAAAGTAAATCGAAAGTTGAAGTATCAGAACTCCAATCACAGAAGATGTAAAAATTGATCCGATCAGAAAAACTGAATAATCCTGTCTGCTATCACCTCGCTTAGCAAAACGCTGTAGCAAAGCATCGCCAAACCCAAAATTTGATAAGTTTACGCATAATCCAACTAAAGTTAGCGTGGTTATAAATGCACCTCGTCCATCTGCACCATACAGTTTCGCGCTCAACACTAAGACAGCTAATTTAAAAGCAACTAACACAACCTTAGTGGCGAAACCATCTACCACGTTCTTGGAAGTGGAAGATCGACGTTCATTCATTTGCTAGCAGTTCTGAATAAGCTATATCAATCTTTTTAACCAAATCGTTCCAGCTAAAATTTTTGCTGTTTTTATGACATCCCTCTTTACAACTTTTGTAGAGTTCTTTGTCATGCACGAGGCGCGCAACAGCATTAGCAAATTCTTGAGGCTGGCCTGGTGGAACAGTGAGCCCCGCTCCATTCGATATTTCAGCGCAATCGCCAACATCAGTAGTAACGATTGGAAGGCCAGCAGCTTGGCACTCCAAAAGAACTTTGGGCAGCCCCTCTGAAACCGAGGGCAACAAGAAAACCATAGATTCATTCATAATGGCGTTTATTTTATTTTGGTTTAGCACACCAAGAAAATGAATCTTGTGACGTAATCTTCTGTGTACCTTTGACTTGAGTTCATCACAAACCTCACTGTCGGCTTTCCCAACAATAAGTAGCTCATAATCTGGGCAATCTAAAAAGATTAAATTGGCAGCCTCCATCAAATCCTCATAACCTTTTTGCCATCGAACATTACCAACGCATAAGAACTGTTTTTTCCTTTTTTTTCGCTCATTAAAGAAGATGTTCTCATCTAAGCCATTTGCAACATGGAGCCTTTTTATGTCCGGCATTATGAAGTCTATAAGCTTTTTATGAGATGAGGCCACGTGAACAACACAAGCAAATTGCCGCAAAATAAATTTGTATACACGAAGGTTAGCTGCTCGTCGAATGTCAGTACCACCAATGCTTAACAAGACTGGCACCCGCAAACACTTACCAAGCAAAACTGCTGAAATTGAATAGTGAATTGAATGACAATGAATGATCGTCACTTTTGGCTGGTTCGTTAACATAAACCAACCAATAGCCAAAAGCATCCTAACCTCACCCCAAACCTTAGTTAACGCCGCGACAAAACTAGTATTGAGCGACTCAAATTTTTGATCTGAGTACCTGACTTGAATTAAGTCATACTTTGTCCATTTAATAGGTTCGTCATCTATCCATTTTGTAAAAACGATAGAATCAAATTTTGACAGTTCTGAACAATAAAACGGTTGGAGCCCGATGCCAGGCATTGTTTTTCGTGGGAAGGTTCTGCACAAACGTAACACCGTCATTTCAGTCTCCATGAATTTTACTGACGGTACGCATGCGTAAAACAGCTTTGACTGGAAGACATAGTAGGAACGCAACTACATATAAGAAAGGGACGCTGTATCCACCAAAATTTAAACTGGAGGAGAAAATGTCAATCAATACCAATATTGGCAAAACGTGCCAAACAGAGGAATGTGCAAAAAGGTACATTGCCGCGGTCAATGCTGGTGAATTCTTGCTCAAAGAAACTGTTTGAGAAAATTCTGAACGCGTCTGCGATCCAATTCCTCTAAATATTTGCAAAAGATCTTTACTCACATCGTCTAGAACGTAACAACAACAACCGATGCACGAAATGTATATGTAAACGAGGTTCGAACTTTCAGTATAAAGGCCAAGGCCCAAGCCGAGACACATCATGGAGTTAGTGAAATAATGGCACAGCCTATCCAAATACTCCCCAAAGCTTGATGTCCGTTTTTGTAATCTTGCAAGCTCCCCGTCCGAAGTATCAGCCAAATTCAACATTATAAAACTGCAGGACCCAATCAAGTAGCCTTCATTTGAACCTAGACTGTAAAAAAAACTTCCCAATATGCCAAAAAACATCATTGACCAAGTCACAGTGTTCGGCGCCACCTGCAGTAAATATAAACCAGCTGTAATGTAACGACTTAAAAAACGCGTGAAATACCTATAATAAATATTGGTTATTTGTCCTTGTGACTCAGCAATTTTCCTGACCAAACGATAATATTCACCCTTTCTAGAAATGGCTGTCTCCCACCGCGATATAATTCTGGAATTTGTTCCTGTTTAAAAATAATTTTGCATCTACGATATTAAGCTCAGGCTTTATAGATGCGACCAATTCATCAAGCTGATGGAATTCTTTCCAATCAACGCAAACAAACACGGTTTCACACATGCTGATAACGTCAGCAAGCTTTTCGAAATACTTAATATGGTAATCTCGCAATAACTCCTTCGTGTTAGGTATCGCCATCGGATCATACGCATAAACATTAGCGCCTTTCGCGAGCAACAATTCAACCAAATTAATAGATTTAGACTCGCGTATATCATCGGAATTACTTTTAAAGGACAGTCCTAAAACACCAACAGACTTATCTCTAAACTGCCCAAACGCCCCCTCACCAATTGAAAGTACGTTTTGCGGCTGATAATCGTTTACCTCTAGCACTGACTTTAATAACTTTGGATTCACGCCAATTGCCTCTGCACAGGATGCCAGTGCACGAACATCTTTTGGAAAACAGCTGCCACCAAACCCTATACCCGGGCGAATATAGGATATGAGATCTGGACGTTCAAAATTTCCATTTTTTTGTAATCGGGTTATCCTTCGATCCATGAAAAGCCCTTCAAGAACTGTGTTAATTTCGGCTCCAGGAAGATGCTCGGCAATATTTGATATCTCATTGGAGAAGGATATTAGCGTGGCAAAAAAACTATTCGAAGTGTACTTGATTAGCTCTGCCGTTGTGTTTGAAACAAACAAAATTGGGGCTGGTTTAAATACCTCATATAACTTAACTAATGCATTTTCACTGTTTTTGTCGCTCGACCCAATTATAATTCTGTCGGGCTCCAAAAAATCTTGAACCGCACTACCCTCGCGTAGGAATTCAGGGTTTACGCACAAACCAATGTCCTTACCAACGGTTATATTGAACTCTTGCTCAATAAACTCGCGGAAAACTGAGTCAGTAGAGCCAGGGACAACAGTGCTCTTGATTACGACCACATGGAATTTTTTGGAGGCACAAACCTCGGAAACTATCTCTTGTAGTGCCCCAAGCACACCTGATAAATCAATTTTATGTTTAACTGTTGGCGTGCCAACGCAAACGAGAGTTATCTGTGAATTTTTAACGGCGTCACGAACACTGTCACTTACATGAAAATTTTTATCAAGGTTGTCTTGTAGGAGTTTTGCCAAGCCTTCCTCATGAAATGATGGCTCTCCCGAACGAATTTTTTCCAGCTTGGACAAATCTTTCTCAACGCCTATTACCTTGATGCCTTTTTGCGCAAAACATACTGCTGTAGTCAACCCGACATATCCTAATCCAACAACAGATAAAATCATTTTTAATTCACCGTAATAATTGAAACTTTTGATACCAAAGAAGAGTACGGTGCAAGCCGTCTTCCAAAGCGACGTCTGGATCATACCCTATCGAACGAGCCTTGGAAATGTCAGGACATCTTCTCTCTGGATTATCTACGGTGTAATCAGGATCATCACTCTCCGCCGCAACTATAATTGATCGACGACCTGTGACTTGTTGGCCAACTGAAGAAAAAAGTTCAGCAAATTTTTTGATCGAAATTTCGGGTTTTTCAATACCAATATTATAAGATTCGCCTGGCAACCCACTTAACAAAACAAGAAGGTAACCATGCACAGCGTCAGCTATATAACAAAAGGTTCTCGAGGCGCTTCCATCAGACAACAAAACAATATCCTCGCCGTTTAGTATATTGGATGCAAAATCCGAGACTACCCTCCCATCCGCTAATTTGAGACCTGGGCCATAGTTGTTAAATGGTCGCGCAATAGTTATCGGAATCTGATGTTGACGCACAAAATTTACACATAATGTCTCCCCAAAACGCTTAGATTCGTCATAACAAGCCCGTGGTCCAGTACACGACACATTGCCGTTATAATGCTCTGGAGTTGGAATAAACTGAGGATCAGGGCTCCCATATATTTCACTCGATGAAAAAAATAGAAAACCCTTTATGGGTTTTGGAGAAACTTGTCGGGCAACAGAGTAATCTAAGAGAGAGCGCAAGCCCAAAATATTCGCGTCCATAGTTTCAATCGGACTTTTACGATAAAAAATGGGGGATGCGATGGACGCCGCGTGTATTATGTAATCTGGTTGACAAGCAATAATTTCAGGTGGAAGTGGTTCAATGATGTCATGCATTATCGTCCGAAAAGCCTGCCCGAAATTCGACTCCAATTCGTTGATCCAGCTTGGCCTACCACGCATAAAATTATCAGTCAGAACAACCGACACCGACGCGGACTTGTCTGCTCTCAAGTGCATGAAGTAATAGCTTAAATAATAACCCAAAAAACCGGCACCACCGGTGATGAGTACTGTTTTTTCATCAAACTGTTTGTTTTTATCGCCTAATTTTCTGCTTATATCAGACAAATCTTTCTGGATATAATTATCGTAAAACATGATCATTCGACGAGTTCTTCCACCTGATATTTTAAGCATTTTTTTTCTAGGGTTAAGTATTTCTTATATTCTGCATTTAAGTCCGTTTGTTCATACTCTTGTTGAACGTGTTGAAAAATTAATTCAGACCGTGGATCAATCACATCGTAACTATGTGGCATCTCAAAAATGCTTAAAGCACTGTAGCTGTATATCGTCTTGCCACAAGTCTTCAAACAAACCTCAAACGATGTACTTTCCGTGTTAAGCGTGTCCAATATTATCGTTGCCAGACTATTTTTTAGCTTCATTTGCAGAAACAAACTACGTTCTACATTTCTCGTTAAATTTTTTTTCAGAAAAACTGTTGGGCTCCAGGCCCCAATCATAGAAAGGGCATGAATTAAATGAGAACAATAAAAATAGAACGCTCCTCCACCGCTTGCACCTAGCCCCTTCCAAGGCATTTGATCATTGGAAAAATGGCTCGCGCAGAGGTTCCAAGAAAAAGAGAGCTCCAGCTGCTCCCCACCATGCTGCCGAAAAATCCGAATTAAATCTGCAAACCATTCTGTGTAACGAGAGAGAAACCCAAGTCTAAATTGAATGTCGTGTTGAACTAGAATGGAAAGACACCGCGTACTGAAATTGTTTGATGAAGCGAGGGGCTTTTCTAAAAAAAGTATTTTTGACTTCAATAAATCGACATTACTGGTTATAAAATTTTGCTGGTCGATTGGGCGTTTCGCAAAAACGAGGTGAGTACATCTATTGAGAATATCCTCATCCCTCTCATAAAATTCAATACTCGGTAACAGGTGCACGACATCTAACCTTCTCAGTATTTTTTGCTTGTATCGGCTGGGCATTAAAATCCTATCACCAAGTTTTGCTAAAGCTGGCAAATAACCGTACACACCGAATCCTGAACCAAATAGGCCCCACGTTTTTTGTTTTTGCAAAACAAAGCCACCCAAGATTTCAAAGAATTAAATGACAGGAACCACCTCGCCCTTAAAACCCTTCTTAAGCAAGTGCTGAGTGATTTCGGGGTTTATATGCCAGGCAAAATTTACCAAAATATCATAGTCGTTTAAATGTTGTTCTGGAACAATTTCAATATTGGTACCAGGCACATAGTGGCCGATTTTCGGGGAGTTGACTTGCTCAAAAATAATGGGAATATCGTTTTCAGACAAGCTTAACGCATTGATGATTATTGATGCTCTTCCTGGGAATGCTTTGCCAGCAACTTTTCGTCCGGAGCGTCGCCATTTTTCTAGCTTCGCCCTGAATTCCTCTTTCCAAGACTCAAGCCTCTGCCCAAACATATAAAGCTGTTCGATCGTAGCTCGTTCTTTCAACAAATTAACACCTAATGCATGCTCCGAAGCCTCTGAGGTGTCTTCGTTATTTGCAATTATCACTCTGATATTTCCACCGTAGCGCTCTGGGAAGCTGTGCTCAATTATGGACATATCTAGCTTTTTTGCAATATGAGTGAAAGATCTGAGGCTGTAGGTTCTTGGGTGCTCATGATAGAAAGTATCGAATTGAAAATTGTTCACGACAGAGCCCAAATAATGATTTTCAATTACGACCAAGGTGTGATCACCAATCAACATCTTCAAATTTTTGATTAGATTGTTCAGATCAGATATGTGTGCGAATACATTCGTGAAGCAAATTACATCTGGACAGCCAAAATTGTTCCTAAATGTTTTTGCAGTTTCAGCATTGAAAAATGAATTGATTACCGTGTGTTTATCGGAACAATCCCGAATTGCTTGGGTTGGCTCAATCCCAAAAGTGTGAGCACCTTCAACATGAAAGAAATCAAGCAAGCTTCCATCATTGCACCCAATGTCTAGTACAGATGCAGCTTTCAAATCACCTCTGACTTGCTTTAAATTTTGGACTAAATCCCTCATGCCATTTAACACATCTTGCGTGAGTTTAGCTCGATAGTGATAATCAGGATGAAAAAGGAGTTCTGGTTTGACTTGGAATTCCTGATGCGCGGTGAGGCAATTACTACAAAGCAGGACGTTGATTGGATAACTAACACCCTGGGCCTCAGAACCAATTAATTTCAAATCGTCGCAAAGAGGTTGCGCTCCCAATGAAAATGCGAGGTTCAATTGGTTTTTGTCACACACTTCACACCCGGTTATTCTCACTGCATCAGCTATTTCCAAGGCGCGTCTCCACTATTCCAAATTTCCTCGAGGCTTATCTTATCTCGAAGTGTGTCCATCGGTTGCCAGAATCCATCATGACAAAAAGCGTATAGCTCCTTTTGCTTACTCAGCTCGGTCAATGGATACTCTTCCCAAACGCAGCTATCCCCTTCAATGAATTTCAAAACATCTGGGTCAAGGACAAAAAAGCCGCCGTTTATGCGCGAACCATCCCCTGCCGGCTTTTCTAAAAAGCTAGACACACGATCGCCCAAAATTTCCATCCTTCCAAATCGACCAGGGGGATGAACCGCAGCGACGGTCGCTAATCCACCGTGCATTTTGTGGAATGAATATTCGGCTTTTAAATTAATGTCCGCTAATCCATCACCATATGTGAAAAAAAACGGCTCATTTTTATCTATAAATTTTTCAACGCGCTTCAATCTTCCCCCAGTCATGGTTTCCAGGCCTGTGTCAACTAATGTCACATTCCACGGCTCCGCACGTGATTGATGTACATCCATGTCACCGTTTTTAAAATCAAAGGTGACATCAGAGTTGTGAAGTGAGTAATTTAAAAAATATTCTTTGATATGGTAGCCCTTAAAACCCAGACAAATAATAAAATCCGTCACCTGATACTTATAAAAGTACCTCATAATATGAATTAAGATAGGTATTCCACCGATTTCAACCATTGGTTTTGGCCGAGAAACAGTCTCCTCGCTTAATCTTGTCCCTAAACCTCCAGCCAAAATAACCGCTTTCATTTTTTTACCAGTGCCTCAATGTTATCAATCACAAAATTTGAAAATTTTGTATGCCCTCTGGCGTTCATATGATCATCCAAAATAAAATAGTCATCTGATGTAAGCACCCCACAAGTTGGCAAAACAGACACACTATCGCCAAGTATTGTTTTTATTTCTGCTAGTTTATCCTGAACCGCATCAGAAAAATCACAATCGTTCCGGTTTGTTCCGTTAAGTTCGAAGATTGTAAATGTGGGTTTAACACTATCAAACTTTAGCTTTGATAAGGAGTATAAAAAAGCGCCAAGCTCAGCATTCTCTGAAGCATCAACCAAGCCCTGTTCATCACAATTCACAGAACAATTTGTGATATTGCGAGACGGGCCTGCAATCCTTTGGAAAACCCTACTAGCCAAAACCCATAAATATTTTGGGAAGTAATATTCTATTTTTTTTTCATGCGAGGCAATGAGGCTTTTGTATTGTTCCTCACTCATTACTGGGAGAAAACCATCGGACCGTTTGAATACGCTATTCTCTTTAAAATCGTTATCACAGTATTGAAGGAAAATGTGTGTGGGAACATCAGTTTTCAATATTCCTCGTCTGTTTAGATCTATGACTTGCCGAGCTGTACCATAAGATGAGACGCCTAAATTAAAAACTTTGCAGCCAAATTTTTTACCGATTAGGTGGGAGAACGTCTCTTTCTGCTCTACCCCCCAACCGAATGTGATCGAATCACCCAAAAAAACAACATTGCACTCGTAGTCATTCTGGTAAGGTTCGGACTCGTTCACACTTAGCCTGCCACTCTCCCCAACAATGATATTGGTATCGAATTCATAATTCGAAAATTCACAACGCCCTATCCTGTTTTTGTATCCTAATTGACCGTCGTACTCTGCGCACTCCGGCATGAACTGGACAACGTTTCTCTGTGATCTGTAGAGTTTTTGGGCAACAAAAGGATTTGGGTTCAACTTCCAAACTTTTGGAAAATAGAATGATGCCGCAATGGCTCCCTCAAATAACGAGATCGTGATCAGAGCAATCAAGCATATTGTTTTAATCCTTCTCAGCATTTTTTTTCCTGTCCCGACCCAACACCCAATTTACCGACTTCCAAAACAAAAAACGCAGGCCATATGAAGACAATCTCTCAATTCTAGAAAGGCGCCTCAACTTGGTGTATTGCAAATTACGAGCTACCTGCTGAACATCACGTTTCAGAATGAGGTTAACATTGATTGAGGTTTTGGAATTGACCAGAAAATCAGGAAAACCACAAAACCTCCAACCTTCATAGTTGCCGTTTTTGTCACTTTTGAGAAATTCAACCCTTATTTCAGAGAAAAATTCTCTGGGTATTTCTCCCAAAACGGCTGTGATATCACCGGAAAGACAACGCGGATCTCCATGGAGAAACAATGGAAAGTTCAACCAGGCTTCTCCACCTGTCTTTAAAACCCTTGCGATTTCAGTTAGGGCGTCAGTAATTGTGACGTCATATTCGAACCAGTGTTCTAGGCTCTGATTTGCCAAAACAAAATCAAACTCAGAGTCTTCAAACGGCATCTCATGCACGGACCCAATGTGAGTTGCAATTGAGCGCGCTCCCTTGCCATCATTTTTGTAAAGATCAAGACCGAGCCATTGAATATTTTTTGACAGATTGGCTTTAAAATAAGAGCTCCGTCCACAACCAATCTCCAAGATTTTAGACCCAGCCGGCATTGACTCTTGCAACCTTTCATTCAGCACATTGACGCCGAACGACAATACAGACTCATTTTTGCCTTGGACAACCTTGGTTTGCTTGTCGATGTCGAACAGCGTAAATGACACGTCTGCCAACTGTCGCAATTGTTGAGGAAAAAATTGTGTCATTTTCTGAGAAAAGAACCACTTACCGATACTAGATAAGACAGGTAGATTGGGAGCGTGACGAACAATAAAATATATAAACCAAAAGTGAAGATGCCAGCAAAAGCACTTCTATGAACCGCAAAGGCCAGAAAAGACATACCAACGGCCAGGGCAATTTTTAACGCAGATCCTGATCTAAGCGCTTTATCCAACCACATAAAAAAGCATCCGAAAACAAAAAATATGATTGCGGGCGAAACAATACCAAAATTCCAGAGAGCTTCGGCAACAGGGGAGATGCTTGTAGAAAATTGTTTCCTTTTTTTATAAATGCGTTTCCATTCATCTTGGCACGGGTGCTTGTTGGAAAGCTTCACGCAATTCTCACCTACTTGGAAAATTTCAGACCCCCATTTTTTAGCAAGCTGATCAGCTATAGGGACTGGCTTGTCAACCCAGAGAATGCTTCTCGGGATTGGGTGCGAAATCGATGCAAAATAACTTGCGCCGTATATTAACTCAGGTGCGGAGTGTATGGTGTAGTGGGTGGTCGCACTTATTGCAGAAAATTCATTAGGGAGAAGCGATCTTGGCACATTATATAGCAGCAAATTGAACGAAAGTTTAGCACCTTGCAAGTCTCCACTAATTATCTTGTTAGTGATTGTACGTGTAGTTCCTAAAATTGAAATGAGAGCTAATATACCCAAACTCAATATAGCAAACTTAAACAGCCGTTTATTCACTCTCATATTAAAACTGGCCAACACACCTGCAGCTATCAGATACTTTAGCAAGCTTGTCCTATCCCCATCAAATATGTAAAGCGCCAGGCAGGGCATATTGAGAAGAAAAAGACAGAAAACTGCACGGTGACTGAATGAATTTTTTATTTTTGCCACTACGAACTCTGTGACAATTGAAACGACAAAACCGCAATATAACATAGTTGAAAACGGATAATTTCCCCGATGGCCCCTCATATGAAATTGACGCTCTTGACGAGATCCCATTTCAAAAAACTCAAGAACACCGCCAAATCTATTGTAATTCATGAAAAGAAAAACATAGCCAACTGCAAATAGGCCAATGTAAGACATTCGTAAAAACCACAAGCTACGGGCAACATCTTTACAATTGTCGGTTCCAGAACAAGCCCAACCCGAAAAAGAAATACTTGCAAAAAAAACAGCCGCTGCACACATCAGACTGATAAGTGCAGATTTTGTATAGACCTCTTTTGGAAAGTTATCAGCGGGCATGAAGTACGTCTCACCAATAATCAGGTAACATACAGAAAATAGGATAAAAACAAGGAATATAGGATTAGTATTTTTGGTTTTTGAAACAAGTCTAGCGTAGGATGCGACTAGAAGAATAGTAGCTAACGTAAGGGACAGTAAAATTACAACGTTTTCCATTCACTATAACCTTAAACAAGTGCACTGAATTTGCTGATAATTAATGTTGATCTTTTGGAGACAGCTAATCTCAAATGCATCAAACCACTGAGCCGGTGGGTCAGCGGGAAATTATGACATCAGCATCGCATCGTATAACCGAAGGTAATCTCTAGACACATTTTTAATATCAAATGTTTCCGTAACATAGCTAACTGAATTTGTCATCAAACTTGGATCCAGCGAATTTTGCTTTAATTTTTTTAGGCAGATGACCAACTCACCCCAGTCTTGAAAAAGCAGACCATTTTGATTGTGTTTTACCACATATCGGTTTTCTGGAATGTCGCGAACTATGGGCACGAGACCGAACGACATTGCTTCCAACAAAGCATTTGAAAGCCCCTCTGAGTCTGAAGCTAACACAAAATAACGCGAAGTTTTTGCAAGCTTTTCAATTTGAAGTGCAGACAGAGTACCGCAAATTATAATTGAATATTCATTCAAAACTGAATGATGTATTTTTCGCACAGACTCCATCTCAGGGCCGTCGCCGATTAAATATAATTTTGCATCAGGCGAAACCCCAGACTCGATCCATGCATCCAAAATTGCTAGCACTTTTTTTCTTTTGATCAAGCGTCCAACAACAAGAAAACTTTGCTTCCTTTTTTCCCAAGGCTTCAACTTTTTCAATGGAGTTGTTGAGACACCATTCGGGATGAGGACGCACCTGCTTTTTGATGCCCCAATATTTTCCAGCTGAATTATTGCTTCGGGCGTAAGCCCAACAAAAACAGCTCTCCGTTTGATGTTAATTTTAAAAAGGCTTTTCGAGAAAAATGAGGCATGGCTCCAATCTAATGGCGATAGAGGCCCTGTTCTTGGCACTTTAAAAACGCAGGCAAACCTGTGCCGAATAGGTGCAAAAAATGACAGAAAAAATCCCAAAATTAGAGCGGTAGAGCTCAAGCTATGAAAATGAACGATCATCTTACAGCGTGGCAGACAACAAATGAATGACAAAACCTGAAAAATGTGTGCCAGTTTAAAAAGTGAGGATGGCTTGGGCTTATATGTAAAATTTTTAATCTGCTTAACAATTCCCAAATCGTTTATGAAAAACACTCCACATTTACAAACTACAAATACCCTTTTCTCCCTCAATTGCCAAAACGAGTGCAAGAGAAGTTCTGCCTGGCGCTCAGCCCCTCCCACTCTGAGGCCAAAAGATGGCACATAAAAAACTATGGTTCGTCTCATTGTAGCGATGCTGAGATTGCCCTAGCAATTACAGTAACGCCCGCTTTGCTGAGGTGCGCGTCGCAAGAGTGAAAAAGTTTTTTAGGCATATCATGCTCTACAAAAAGTTGATGGGGATCGATTACCTGGAGAGAGGGAAATTCATTTCTAAGTATTGTTTTAAACATTTTAGTGGTTGCGTTTTGCTTTTTCAGAGTCACTTCTTCATAAGAGGGTGCGATAATAACCATGGTCTCAACTTTATTCGCGTGAGCCTTGCTCAGCATTGTGCGCAAATTATAGACTTGCAACTTGCCATCAGGTTGGGCTGCCAGTAAATCGTTAACCTCATTTTGCGTGTCCCATTTGATCCTCTTGTAGACGAATTTAAGAAAATGGTAACTAGCAAAGTAACCAGACAGAACATCCTTTATGCTCATGTCATACGTTTCAAGCTCAGATCGTCCGAGGTAACTTAAAGTATAATCGTCTGCAACTCCATCAGTGGGCACCCTGTAAGGCCTGTACCTACTAGCATAGACCTTCCTGCCAAAGCTGTCGGAGTCGTCCAGGAAATCATTAGACAAGGTCAATAAAATAAAAAGATATTTATGCTCAAACTGCTGATTGAACTTTTCGTAGAGAATAGAGTATTGGGTGGTTCCAAAAACACCAGAAGTGCCAAAATTCATAACATTAAGGCCACTAAGGCCCTCGATAGCTGCATCAAGTGAATGTTCGTTCGAAAGACCAAAACCTTCAGCCATTGAGTCACCAATCAATATAGCTGACTTAGACTTTCTTGAGCCGTTGAATTCTCCATCTTTCGCTCCTACCGAGTTAAATTTATATCGCACATCGAAACATTTAGTTTTGTGCCGATAATGAGAGTTTGGTATGTGCCATGCACCAAACTTTTCATCATAGTCTCCGAAGAAACGACGTTTTTGGAATTCATATGGTGGTATTGTCGCATTTATTAGCTGGCCATTGACCAAAACAAAGCAGGTAAATTCGAAAAATATAGCATTGGCTACAGCCAAAAGCAGCCATTTTACTGGCTTCATGCTCATTCTCGTTCCACATTTTCAGCTTTTGCAATGAGCGCCCTATCTCTTAGCTCTTTGGCCAGGCTCATGTCTGGATTAGTTACAACATCTCTGAACAAAAATATTTTGACAAAAAGCTTTATTACTTTTGCAGAGTCAGCGAAGAAAAGCCTTGGTTCTTCAAGGTAAAAATTCAAATTTCGCCTGTACTTCCAGATCGGAGAAACCCATTGAACAAATAATCTGTTATATGGCTTCATATTGAAATCAACAGAACAGACTTTGTCGCTTACATGTTTACAGATTTCAAAGGCTGAATTGTCTAGGAATGCGTGATGAGCTTTTTCTGTAATTCGAAAACTAATGTGGAATCTCATTTCCTTTAGGTTGTTAAGGTCAATGACCAGAGGCTGCTTAATTGTATTTTTGGAAGAAGCATACAAAAGCGCGTCACCTGAGCCGGACCACAATGCAATATCTCTTTGCTCATTGCGCTCTTTTATAGCGCTGATGATGTGTGAATTGATGATATTTCCAGCGTCGGAGCAAACAAATACGTTTTTGGAACTTTTTTTATCAAATTTTTTTACTAACTTTGCAGCCTGCTTCTCGATTACTGCGCTGTGATATTTGTCAATCTCCTCATTAGTTTTAATAAAAAATTCATAAAGTCGGTTATACCCTGACTGCAACAGGTTGCCTTGGAGGGGGCTTATTTCTTCTGGATCTGTCTCAATGTCATAACATTCAATTTTGTTTTCATCTTGATATAGTACAAGCTTTTTGCCGCTGCTTCTAATAGCGGTAATTCTCCCACTTTGTAGCAAAAGTCGAGTATCAGTTCTTATTAAACGATCACCATAAATATTTGACTCGTCTAATTTGGGATCCAAAAGTAACTGTTTGAGGCTAACACCACTTAAAGCGTTGCCTACCCTGTTATCTCTCTTCAGTTCAAGTAAATCAATTATGGTTGGAGTAAAATCTATGGTCGATACAGGTGCATTTCGACGGCCTGGAGAAACACTCGGGACTCTGACAAACAAGGGGATTTTGATATTGTCATCAGTAACAACCAAATCATGACGGAGGTTGCGCATAGTGTTTTTATTCAAACCAGTTCGCGGATCAGGATATCCATGGTCTGACGTTAAAATAATGATCGAGTTATCAAAGAGTTCATATTTTTTGAAAGCGGCTACGGCTTCCTCGACAGCGTGTGATGTATTTGGGTCTTCTCTGCAATCGTACCAAAGCATAAAGAACGCAGGCTTGGCAGACTTGCGATTTTCCAAAACATGTTTCAAGATTCGCGTGACGTCTAAGTTAGTCCAAAACTGACCGTGCGAGATGCCTTTTGGAAATAATTTCTTTGGGAGGGGCAGGATCAAATCTCGCTTCACCTCTCGGCCAACTTTTGAATTGTCGATTGAGTAAATATCAAAACCGTTTTCTTTTAGCGTTAATTGCAGCGATTTGATCGAAGACGAGTCAAATTCCCAATCGTTATAGTTTCTTGACACAAACGCAGAGTGCAAACCTGTAAACATTGCTGCCGCAGACATTACCGAACTAGGCGCCGAAGTGAAAGCATTGGTAAACTCAACACTTTCCTGTTGAAACGTGTCCATGAAGTCCAACCTATCTCGATCATCGGCGCCAGTTTTGTAGTACCGAACACTATCAACAATTATTACAATGACATTTTTGGGCTTCTCAATTTCCATTTTCGTTCTGTTTCATGCTGCAAATAAACGACAACAACGTCACTCATGTAATTAATCTAAGGAAAACTTATCGATGTATTTGATTTTAAGTCTTGGGTTCTGCTCTGGCTTTTTGAGTATCAAATTGCCAATAACCAAAAGATCCAAGTTAGTTCCCATAAAGCATCTAAAAGCGTCCTCCGGGGATTGCACGATAGGCTCGCCGCGCACATTGAACGACGTATTAACCACCATCGGGCAGCCGGTCAGACGATGAAACTCGCTTATTAGATCGTGGTACCTACTGTTTGTTTCTGAAGAGACAGTCTGTACCCGAGCAGAATAATCAACATGAGTAATTGCAGGCACAGATGAGCGAGCTTGATTTATATCGAGCGGGCCTGATTTTTGCTTAATACGGTGAGTGTGACTTACTCCACCGACAAAGAGCATGTATGGACTATCACAATTCAAATCAAACCAATTTTTGTACTCCTCCTGTAAAACTGATGGAGCGAATGGCCGAAAGCTCTCTCGAAACTTGATCTTTAAATTAAGCTTGGATTGTGTTGAGGGGTCGCGCGGATCACCAAGAATTGATCGATTTCCCAATGCCCGAGGTCCAAATTCCATGCGACCTTGAAACCATCCGACCGCAGCACCTCCTGACAGCGCCATCGCTGTTTCATTGACAAGGTCGGCATCGCTTTTGGTGTGATATACGGCTCCAAGCTTTTCCAAGACTTCTATAATTTGCTCATCCTCAAACTCAGGCCCTAAATACGCACCACTCATACTGTCAAAAGTCTCTGGAAGCCGCGGCTTTTGGAGATAGGTATGCCAAAGATCGAGTGCAACGCCCAATGCGCCGCCCGCATCTCCCGAGGCTGGCTGGACCCAAACCTTTTTGAAAAAGTTACTCTCTAATATTTTGCCATTAGCCACGCAGTTTAACGCAACACCACCAGCCAAACACAAATTATCAACTTCATACTGTTTTGCGGTATGGCAAACAATTTTTAACACTATTTCTTCAGTAACAGCTTGTATGGACGCCGCGATATCCATATAGAATTTGTCCAAATTTTTGTCATCTGCCTCTCTAGCTGGACGGCCAAACAACTCCTCGAAACGAGGGCCTATCATTTTCAGCCCGTAGCAGTATGAAAAATAAGTCTGGTTAACCCAAAATGACCCATCCTCTTTTATATCGATTAATTCTTGCTTTATCTTATCCGCAAATATTGGTTCACCATAAGGTGCCAGACCCATCAGTTTATATTCACCGCTGTTAACTTTAAAGCCGCAGTAAAAAGTAAAAGCCGTGTAGAGCAGACCAAGAGAATGTGGAAATTTGATTTCCCTTTCTGCAACGAGAGAATTTCCGTCACCGTACGAAACAGTCGCGGTCGACCATTCGCCCACACCATCCAGAACGACTACAGCCGCACGTTCGAATGGGGAGGGGAAAAATGCACTAGCCGCGTGGCTCTTGTGGTGGTGACCAAAAAGTATCTTGTTTTTGTCAAAACCATCGGAAAATTTATTGAGCTCATTAATAATAAGCGACTTCATGAAGAGTTTTTCTTTTATCCAAACAGTCATCGATTGGCAGAACGATAAAAACCCTCTCGGTGCAAATGCTATTGCTGTTTCCAGCAAGCGTTCAAACTTTAAGAAAGGCTTATCGTAAAATGCGATGTATTCAATATCGTTTAACGAAATACCTTCGCTTTTGAGAATAAACTTAATGCTCTCATGCGGAAACGCCGCGTCATGCTTGATGCGCGTAAAGCGCTCTTCTTGAACTGCCCAGGCAATCTTACCATTTCGCAGGAGGACAGCTGCGCTGTCATGATAAAAAGCCGACAGCCCTAGGATATAAATATCTTTTGCCACGTGAGGGTTACCAACTCAAAACATCGTATATATGAATGGCGCAACAACCGAGCCTTGGGTCATCACAACTAGCCCTCCAAGCAGGGCAAGGACTAAAACAATCGGAAGAAGCCAATATTTTTTTCTGTTTAAAAAAAATTTTATCAATTCTATTAAAATCATTTTTGCCTCTAAAACTCAGTCAGCTTTGTCTCTTTTTGGTTAACGTTATGCCAGTAACTAGTCACTGTTTTATCGTGCCTTAATTGCAAAAAATCCTTGCGAAATACCCTCAACATTATTGCCACGGGGAACATTAACACAAAATATATTAGGCCCATGAGAATTGGGTTGGTGATTCTAGATATTTTTATACCAATCAATATCCAAACGCGAGTGAGACTTGCTAGTGTTGACGGCTTGAATATTGCGGTCAAAAAAAAGAGAATTCCAAAGCAAACTAGTGCTCCGTAACCCGGTTGATTTGATAATGCTAAATAAAGCGCCACGACCGCACAAATTAGGGAAATCAGCAAGCCAAACGATCTTGGCTGTGACGAATTCATCTCAAAATCTGCCTCTGCGCGCATCAACATTTATCTCCGGCTGTCGTTTCAAATTTACCATCTCGCTCCGACGAGAAGCGCGTTTTAACCATTGAAAAGCGGTCTTATTGCCGAAGCAACGAAAATTTTAAAGATCAATTATTTTCTTGATTTTTCACCAAAGATTATCTGCGACTAACGTCTAATACAACCGCCTCATAAAATCTAGAAGAAAACCCCGTTTTGTAGGAAAAAAATGGACTGCTGCGCCACCTGTTGTCCATACATTCAGCAGTTTTATTTCAGTCTCTAATCGCACTTTCTTATTGTAAAAGTGAAATATTACGGTACACCCCAGCGGACCCCCGAACTGACGCAGCAACTCATTATACTTGAAGAGTGCAGGTTTTTTATTTTCGCACGGGTCCCTATAAATTACCCATTTTTAACGGTACTTTCTCCTTGTGAGGGTGAATTGATTGTTTCCGCAACTATGGTAAGTGGTCTAACTCTAACCTCGTCGAATATACGCCCCACATATTCGCCAACAACACCAAGCAGAACTGAGTTGGCGGCCATCGACAACGTCAATAGAACGATAATTGATGCGTAACCCCTGGGCCATGAGTTTTCTCCAAAAAAATGATTGTAAACAAAGTATAAAAACAAAAATCCGGCAAACAGAAACAACATCAATCCAAACAAAACAGCATACCTAAGAGGCATTAATGAGTTACTCACAAGCCCATCTACCGCTAGCGGGAGCAGCTTCAAAATTGGAAACTTACTTTGACCAAATGCTCGCTGCGGGCGCGAATATGGAACACCAGTTTCGTTCGCGGCGAGTGAAGAGATCAAACCTCTGGTATACGGGTTTGAGTCCTTTACATCGTTTAACCTATTTAGAACTTTACGATCGACCAGACGAAAGTCACCGGCATTGTCGAGAGTGGTCGTTTTCGAAATTTGATTTACCAACCAATAGAAAGTTTGGCGACATTTTTGAAGCAAGAAGTTTTCATCGCGTGCTTCGCGAATACCCACAACAACATCATGTCCTCGCTCCCATTGCTTGATAAAACTTGGAATAACCGACGGTGGATCTTGAAGATCACAATCCATTTGGATTGCTGCATCACTTTTTACATGCCTATATGCGGTAAGTAGAGACTTTTGAAACCCATAATTCCTCGCCAGCCTGATCGCAGAAATGTCAGCGTCCTGCTTAGCTAATTTTCTTATTATTTCGAACGTTCCGTCAGTAGAGCAGTTATCCGAAAACAAAATTTTAAATTTATATTTACTCCGGAGATCTGATAATTCTTCCCGCAACACTCGGATTGTGTTTTCCACATTTTCCTTTTCATTGTAAACCGGAATGACGATGGTTATCACAGGCTTGGTCATTGTATCGCATCATATAATTAAGTCGCTGGATACTGATTGAATACCCCAGTATGTGTCGTTAATCAACGTATAACGACCTGTTTAAATTGCGAAACAGAGAAGGTTTTATTAGGGTCAACATGTTCATGTGAATACTACTCATAAAGGCAGCTCTACAGGCAATCAAATAAGATGGCTGCCCCTAGACATACAACATTAACTTTGTTAGCTGGTGACGACCGACGAGGAGATGAAAACTGTCAGATACCGATGCAAAAAATAAGTTCCAACTTCGCGATCACGGTGTTGCTGTGATTGGTAGCGGTAGATGGGCGAGAGTTTACGCCTCGATCATATTAAACAGCAGACACACCCCGAAGCTTCTTTATCTGTGCTCGCCAACTAATAATTCATCTTGGCAGGCTTGGGCTGAGGAGCAAGGTGCGCATGATGGAGTTCGGATTTGCACTTTCGATGAGGTGCTAGAAACATCATACATACCGAGCGCAATAGTTGTCAGAAAGCCAACCAAACACGCAGAAACTTCAATTAAACTCCTTCTCAAAAATAAAAGAGTTTTGGTAGAAAAACCTTTTTGCCTAAACATCCATGATCTCAACTTGTTGGGCATTCTGGCAAAAGGGAACAGCCTTTGGGTCAGTTCAGTTCTTTTACACAATCAAGATTTTAGACTTTTACTTCAGAAATGTTTTTCAGTCACTAGAGCAACAAAAATTGGCATCCTTTGGTCTGATGAGGAGAGAGAATTGAGGTGGGGGGCGCTAAAAACATACGATCCAGACATTACGATAGCGGAAGACGTTTTGCCTCATTTCTGGACCATTCTCAGAATTATCTTTCCAACAAAAGAAATCGCCATTGATAAAATTGAGATCAAAAAAATGGACAACTTCATGGATGCTTTTCTGAGCGCTGGCCCTACAAAAATAAAAACTACTGCCAATCGTCTTGGATTGTGCCGGCAAAGGAGTGTTTGTTTTCATGGCGAAGGTGGAACAGCCTCAATTGATTTCTCAGCATGGCCTGCGAGATGTATAATAAATGATCGGCGTGAGAGAACAAATGCCAAATCGCAAACGGTTTCTCCGCTAACTTTGCAAATCGAAAAATTTGTCGCACCACTCGATAGCACTCAAAAAACATCAATTTCCGAGTGCTTTCAGATCAACCAGGAAGTCACTCAAAAGCTTCTTGAGTACAGGGAGAGGTGAGAATGCTCGTGGTTCACAGATTTATAAGCGCCCTCAAAACACGAACACCACCGGATGTGTTTCATTTTTCTTGCGCACTTTTGTTTTTTGTGTGCCAGCTAAGTTTAGTTGTATGGCCAGAATTTGCACGCGGTGTCCCTGTCGAATTAGACGACTCACTGGTCTATATCTTCAAAGCTGTTCTAATCGACGAGTGCCTGACCAAAAATAGTTGTGTGGCTCTAGATGACATTTTGAATTTGGAATCTGTAACAAACTACGATCAAAATGATTGGAATACGTTTGTTCTTCTTCGCCATACTCTTCATCTCTACCATTTTGGCCACTCATACCTAACAATATCACTTAACGCATTAGGGCTTGATTGGGTCGAAGCATTCCAGGCAGTACGAGTACTTAGCTCGGTCGTCATAATTACAGGCATCATTTTCTGTCTAAAATCCCTTTTTGCACCAATAGTAGCTAGTTCATCTCTCATCCTCCTATCGTTTACAATTTTCCCCGAGCAGGGGATCCACATCGTGACACCAGGCAACACTGCGACAGGAATATTTTTCTGGGCATTGGGTATGCTGTTTTACCGCGGCCGGCACCGAGAGGTGCTGTTGTTTTCTTTATGTTGCGCTCTGTTTTTGTTCCATAAAATTGCACTTTTGTTTGTGCCAACTATCTATTTCCTTCATTTCATTTTAAACCATCGCAGTTGGACATCCTGTACAATTTTGTTTGCAATTGTATCAGCAATCATGACATTCGTTCTTTTTGTCTGCTACCAGTCTGTTGAGTGGCCCCCTCTTTCTTTACCATTGCAATTTGCACCGCTCGAATGGGCAGGCATTGCTGGCATTTATAAAAATTTAGCTGCAAGTGTAAAAATAGTCGGCGAAACCGCAACACAGTTTGGGTTAGTTCTATGTTTATTCCCGGCTATTGCCGCAACTCGAGCGTTTATTAAAGCGCTGAAGCGCGGTGACAATTTAGCAAAAGTTGTGTTAGTACTGATTGCTATCAACACTTTAGCCATAATATACGTTTTCCCTCCCAAAGGAGGGCTGTTATTTGGTCGGATTTGGGTTTTAACGTTTGTGATATCAATTGGCTTTCTGTGTAAAGGTTTGCTGGATGAAATACATAAAATACAGTATCCACTTCAACATGAAACGGCTGAGAGCGATCAAATACTACCTCGGACTGGATCACTAGTTGGATTAAAAAGACAGCCTTTCTTTTTTCTCTTTTTATGCGCCAGCCTCTTTGTATACACTGCGCACGGCATCTTTCTGCACTTCAAACAGATCAACGGTAGGATTTTAAGACATAATCTCTCAATAGACTCCCAGCCGCTCAGGGCTGCCATAGGTGGACTACCAAAAAAGACTTGGTTAATTTATCACTTGCCTGAAAAGAAAGCATCACTTGACACCGTCCCACTTCTAATGACGCTGATCAATGGTGGCGCTAAACACAGATTTGATAAAATTTCTGATTTTGAACCAGCCACAATCACCCAAAAAATTAAGCTTTATGGACAGCCATATTTTATTTCTTGGTCGCCATTAATAAGATGGCTTGAGTACAATCCAGCGGATCTCGTTTTATCTGACAGGCCAATCTCATTTTCTTTCAACAATTCTGATTGGCCAGTCAAAGAGCTGTATTTATTTTTTTCGGGCGTAGAGGATCTAGATCAAGATGTCCAACTTGTTTTATCAAATGGTGCATCGGCAACTAGAAAAATGCCTAAGCTAAAAAATGGATGGAATAACATCGAGCTAGAATCAGACTTTAAACTTGATAAGCTTGTCATTGAGTCAAAATCGAAAATTGCTGTATTAGGGCTAAGTCTGATACCACCGCTTTCGCCTAATCCGAGTTGGCCTTATGGCGAAAAAATCATAATTAGCCAGACGACTGATGTTGCGCAAAAATCCAAACAATTTAACTTTTACCACGAACCAAAATTTGGAATCCATTCGAACTGCAAATATGATGTCGTTTACGAGTATAATTATATGATTATTCAAAAGCCTAGTGAGTGCCAAAATGGCTCTAATAAAAAGTGACATACGGAACATTTTAGATTTTGCACCAATCTGGAATCTGATGAGATTTTTGATGGACGCGTGTTTTGGTTTTTACGAAAAACGAAAAGAAATATTGTCAGAATGGGAGGTTAGCGAAGGCACAATTTTAGATGTCGGCTGCGGTTCAGGGCATTTTTCAGTGATTACAAACAGTAAATATCTTGGGGTTGATTTCAACGCTCACTACATAAAATCAGCCAGAGCAAAATATGGTAATGTCAATCGAAAATTTGAGGTTGCAGATGTATTAGAAATTAGCGCAAAAAAAATGAAGTTTGATAACGTATTGTTCATTGGCATTATTCATCATGTTGATGACGACACCGCGATTAAAATTCTCACCGCCGCAAAGGAAATAGCTTGCGATCATGTAGTAATAATGGAAGTTGTGCGTGAACAAACAAACCTTTTTGGGACACTGATTATGAAGAACGATCGTGGAAAGCACGTGCGCACTAATGAGAGAATATTTCAACTTCTGGCAAATGCAGGGCTCCAGTTAGTTGAACACCGTCCGCTAAGATTGGGCCCGCTAAACACCACTGCAATATTATGTTCGGTGAAACAAAACAGTTCAGTTTTCTAATGAAACTCCCCTCAGCAATCCTGAGCTCTGTTTGCCTCGTATTCATCTTTCTATTTTTCTTCTCTGTCGATGACCTTGTTAGTGATTGGCAAAAATTGCATCCCAAAATCACCGATGGACTGATCAATCCAGCCTTTTATTTTACCATTACGGTTATAAGCGCTTCCTTTTTGCGCACATGGAGGTGGAGGCTTGTGCTCAAACAGCGCGGGTCAGCTGATTTTTTTAACTGGTTCCAAGCCTATAATTTATTTTTTTTTCTTGGCTCGATTACACCGTTGAAGAGTGGCGAATTGTTAAAGACAAAATGGCTGAACTCACAAGGCATCCAGTACTCCTCTGGCATTGCAGCCTTCCTTGTAGAGCGAACCTTGGACGCAATCGGTATTGCTATGATTGGCCTCACCTCATCGATATTCCTGATCAATCATCACGATGATGGTCGGTCAATTTTTATTGTGTCATTAACAATATTCTTCTTGTTGGGCTTTTTAGCAACAATCTTTCAAAAGGGTGCTTTGGGGGTTTTTGCTAAATACGCTTTAGGTCAAAAACTAAGATTGGCCAAAAGTGCCGGGAAACATGCTCTAAAGCTAAATTCAGTGATTGTGGAAGGAATTTCTCCCTCAGTCTTTGGCTTAACCATCCTCATTTGGACTCTTCATTTGATTAGTTTTATAGCCTTGGTTCTATTTTTTGCACCACAGCTTAACCTCGCTGCTCCGGGTTTGATTTTGTTTGCAGTAAATCTCGGGCATTTGTTGAGCGCTCTACCGGCTGGAATAGGCGGGTACGAACTTTCAGGCGCAATTGTTTTCAAATTCCTAGGCAAAAGCTTTGCGGAAGGATTAATTATTACAACTTTGATTCATATTTTCTCTTTTGCCACGTTCTGTGTTTTAGCATTGATTGGTTTACCATCGGCGCTTCGGGGAATAATGAGAGTTGACAACAACTGATTTATCATCTTTACGTTATCATCTTGCAACGTGACCGGCCCGTTTTTTGAGCAATACCCCCCGGCCAAATAGCTGAAGAACAAAAAAGTGAAAAGCATTCTTCAAAATATATTTCTGATTTTGTTTGGCTTTTTAATGGCAGCTTTAGCTCTCGAGCTGTCTCTAAGATACACGACAATTTTTGATCAACTTGAGAGTCCTGCCCCTACCTATCGTCCCAATTACTTGTCCAATCTCAGTCAAGTAGTGAACAAGACGGGGCACATAACCGAGGGTGGGTTTCGTCTATCCAAAAGTATTGAAACAACTCTGGCAGAAGCTATTGAAAATGAGAAGGGATGCAAGATCGTTGTGCTCGGCGATAGTTTTGTGTTTGGGGCAGGGCTGCCAGAGCAGAACAGGTGGACAACCCTTTTTCAATCAAAAATTTCTAACAAGTGCAAAGTTTTTCCTGTCGGCAAAAAAGGTTGGACCGTCTATGAGTATTTGAATTACTACGACAAAAATTTATCGAGATTAAACATAGATTTTGTGATCCTAACAATAGTATCCAACGATCCCCACCCCAGGGGCACATACCGTCAATTCAAGTTTCCACCCGAAACCATGACTCGTAGCAATGACAATGAGATTGCGAACCGACTTGGTATCCCGCAGTTAGTGTATTTCCGCAAATATCTGTATTCTTATCAATATGTTGAGGCAATAGTGAAGGCTTTGTTAGACTCTTACACTCCCAGCGTTGGTTCACTCAAGAAGCCGCCGATTGTCAGCTATGGCTACAGGAATTGGGAATTACGATTATGGCAACCAGATACATTTGACGCTTACAAGGAAAGCTTAAACACATTTGCAAAAGATACTAAACATAACTTTGGGTTCCTCTCAACGCCAACATCCAATAGTAAAGACCAAAAAGAAATTTTTACCAAGGTTAAGATCTTTATGGACGAGGCTGGTTACACTCACGTGGCAACCATGAATGAGTTAGATGCCCTTTTTGACGGCAAATTAAGACCAAGAAATGAATGGGCAAATTTAGGGGATGCACACCCAGGGAAAAAACAATCCGAGCTCTATGCTGAAAAAGCTGTCGAACTTTATGAGACAATCAACAACAGAAAGTATGAGTAAATTTTTAGGCAGCAGGCCCTCACATGTACCCCATGATTTTATCGCCACCTTTACTATTTGTAGATGAGCTCCGTCAATGAGTCAGCGTAGCCCGGTTTTTATAGTTGGTTGTCCGAGATCAGGAACATACCTTTTGCTCAAGTTAATCTCAGAAAATTTTGATTTCGCATCTCCGATAGAGACACATTTCATACCTTATTTTAGGCGCTACAGCTTTTTGTATGGAAATCTTGAAAAAGAGAGCAATCGTGCTCGACTGGTCAATGCCATTTTCGAGTTTCTTAACATCTGGACGCCGATAATGATGCAATCCAATGATCATCAAATATACTTTGAGGAAAGTTTGCTATCTATCGAAGATGAGAAAAATAAGATAGTCAAAAACTCAAGGTCATTTGAAACAGTGGTCGAGGCCATTTTCAATAGTTTTGCTGAAAAGAAGAAAAAGAAATCATGGGTTGATAAAAGTGCTTTCTTTGAATGTTTGGATATATCAAAGACTACCACGGCTCTATCTGGATCAAAAGTAATACACATTGTCAGAGATGGGAGGGACGTGGCTTGCTCATGGGTTGAGACTTGGCACGGACCGCAAAATGTAGTTTCCGCAGCGAATAAATGGAAAAAGCATGTTGAGTCAAAACGTAGCTGGGGAGAAGCCAATCCAGCGCTTTACCTTGAAATTAAGTATGAAGAACTCGTCAGTGAACCTCAAAGAATACTTGATAAGGTTGCATTATTTTTGAAAACTGAAATCGTGAGTCCAATAGATGCGAAAAAAAGAGGAAATGAGTTGGGCAATGCCCTCTCAATCCTGCAATCACATACTTTAATTAACGCTAATGTCACCGATAAACGTATAGGGCGGCATACCAAAAGCCTGTCAGCTACTCAAGTTGATGACATAGAAAGCTGCATTGGCCAAACATTAAAGTATTTTGACTATCAATCTGTTTATCGCAGAAAAACTTTAAAACAATCGACAAAAATACTCTGGATTACATGCTCTGATGCATTTTCAAAAAATGCTATTTTGCGTTTTATTAAAAGCGTCCTACCCATCATATTGTGGATTTTCAGTCTGATAGGGGTCAAATTTCCGCGAACATATATCAAGTTGTCTGACTGAGCTTTGCTTACTCCTATTAATCTGTGTTTTTAGCTCTATTTTCATCGCAATCATATTATACACGACCAAAAACATCCTCATATCTTACAATATCGTCTTCGCCCAAATAAATGCCCGTTTGCACCTCAATCACGGTTAGCGGCGCTTCCGTCTCGTTCGCCAGACGGTGTTTTTGTCCCACATGAATATACACGGACTCATTCGTCGCCAAAGTCAACACCTCATCATCCCGCACTACGGTCGCGGTACCAGATACCACCACCCAATGCTCGGAACGGCGCTGATGGCTTTGCAACGACAAAGCCGAGCCCGGATAGACATGCAAACGCTTAACCTGATAACCGGGCATAATTATCAAACTTTCAAACCATCCCCATGGTCGGTAATCCTTGGCATGTTGGTTGGCTTGCGAGACGCCAGCCTGCTCCAAATGGCCAACAACATCGCGCACATCCTGCATACGGCTTGCATCAGCTACCAGTACCGCATCATCCATCACAACCGTCACAACATTTTTAAGGCCAAGCCCCACAAGCTGGGTGCCATTCGCCGCCGACCACAATGTGGTATTCTGGCAATCAAGCTGGCTGGCTGTTCCATTAACAAAATTACCCTTAGCATCATGTGGTAGTTGCCCCGCTACTGCATTCCAATCGCCAAGATCGGACCAATTGCCAGAAAATCTCACGCACGCAATTTTTTCTATTTTTTCTAAAATCGAGTAATCAACTGATTGCCCATCAATCTGTGCCCAGGCGGCTTCATCAATATGCCAGAAATTATTGTCATCACGCGCCGCGTCAATGGCTACCTGCACCGCCGCCAGCATATCAGGCGCAAGATTTCTGGCATATAGTAACATAGCCGAGGCACGAAACAGAAAAATACCAGCATTCCACACATAATGACCGGCATCCAGCATCTTTTGCGCGGTCACCAAATCAGGCTTTTCATGAAATTTCTTGACGGTAAAGGCCGCGCCGGCGGAAGGCTGATCAAGCTCCATGTAGCCATAGCCACTCTCTGGCCGATCCGGGGTCACCCCAAATGTAACAATGGTGCTTTCATCAGCTGCCGAACGGCCCGCTAGCACCATCTTTCTAAAGGCGTCTTGATCCGGAATATGATGATCAGACGGCATTACCAATAGCAACGCATCCCCATTATGTTTCATCACGTGATAAGCCGCAGCAAATACTGCTGGGGCAGTGTTTTTGCCCACTGGCTCCAGCAAAATAGTGCCAGAACACCCACAATCGCGTAGCTGTTTTTCTGCCAAAAATCTGTGATCACTCGATGTGACAACAATTGGGTCAGCAAATTCATCACAGTCAACACGGGTCACCGCTGACTCAAACAGACTTTGCGCACCAATCAGCTGGGCAAATTGTTTTGGCAGGCTTTTACGCGACAAAGGCCATAAACGAGACCCAACACCGCCGCATAATATCACAGGCACAATTTCACTCATGGCGCCTCTCTTTCCCGTAACTCACAAAGCGCGTGGATAGAATGTTTAAGGTATTACGCCAAGCAAGTGCACTTACACTGAAACAAGAATAAAAATACATCTCCGATAATATTTTATCCACGCATCATTGTCGCGGCTAAAACGTTATGTTAACAGGAAGCTATACCAGAACTGTAAATACAAATAATAAAAATCTGAGAATTATTAAATGTCCTCACATTTCAGCATACCCGACCCTAAGAACAATAGCATCTATTTGCAACGCATGTCGGTTCAAAAAGAACATCGCGCACTAAAGAACGACCATAAGCCTTGTGTAATATGGCTTACAGGTCTCTCTGGTTCGGGAAAAACTAGCACTGCTGACGCGCTAGAAAAAAAGCTGCATGCGCGTGGTTACAAAACATATACACTCGACGGTGACAATGTCAGGCACGGCCTAAATAATGATCTTGGCTTTACCGACGCTGATAGGGTTGAAAATATTCGACGGGTTGCTGAAGTGGCAAAACTTATGGTGGATGCAGGCTTGATCGTAATTACAGCCTTCATATCACCATTTATTTCTGAACGAGGATACGCGCGACAAATCCTTGCTGATAATGAATTTATCGAGGTATTTGTTGACGCTCCTATTGAGGTTTGTGAAGCACGCGATCCAAAAGGTTTGTACAAAAAGGCACGCTCTGGACAGTTAAAGAATTTTACCGGTATAGACTCGGAGTATCAAAAGCCGCAGAATCCGGAGATTGTGCTGGAAAGTGCCAAAAAAAACCCGGAAGAACTCGCTGACTACGTACTAGAATACATGATATCTAAAACTAAGCTGTAACCAAGATACGCTTTTTAGATCTGAGCACACTATAGTGGCAGGTCACCGCAATCGGGTGTTCAAAAACGATGATTGAGGTATCAAATTGGTCTTTTGTCTTTTATAGACGGCGCCACTTTTTCATTTCACCTGGGCCTTGATTTTTTAGTTAAGTGGTCTTCCCGATTACCTTGTATGGCTTTTGACTCTTGCGACAGATAGCTGATGATGGCTAGCGCATCCTGTTCAGAAATATTCAGCCGTTGGCGCAAATCCTCTATCTTTTTGCGCTCATCTTTGCTAATCACCCCGTCACTCAGAGCCGAATTAATTTCGGCCTCTAGCTGATTACGCCGCATGGACACCTGATTTGTAAAGCCGGTGGCAACAATACCAGTCAGCAAGGCAACGACACAAACCCCCATCAACGCAGTTACTGTGGCAACGAGTTTGCCGGCCACTGTCATCGGCACAATATCGCCGTACCCGACTGTGGTCAGCGTTACTACTGTCCACCACATTGCATCAGGGATTGAACCAAAATGTTCTGGTTGCACATTCTGCTCGAACACATATATCAGCGAACTTGATATGAAAATTGCCAAAATCAGTAAATATAACGTGGCAACAAATGACCGCCATTCATGTCGTACTGCCGAAAATAAATCTTCCAGCGCCGACGAATAATGGGAAAATTTCAACAGCCGCATTAGCCTCAAAATACGCAACCAGCGCAAATCAACACCGCCTAGCAACAGTGGTAGAATGCTTGGCAGAATTGCCAGCAAATCAATAATGCCAGTAAAACTAAAAATGTAGCTGAGCCGCATGCCCATAGCGGTTTTGCCATACTCATTTGGGGCGGCTGGCCGAGACCAAATCCGCAACACATATTCAATCGAGAAAATGGATACAGACACCAGCTCAACCATAACAAACATAAGTTTATATGCGGCATACAGGCTATCAATGGTTTCAAGGCAAACCGCGATCAGATTGACAACAATCAATGTCGATAGAAAGAGGTCACAGTATACGCTCTGGCGGTCATCCACCCGGCCCTTTTCAAGAATTTCAAACATGCGACTCTGCGATATCACGGGCAAAGCTCTCTGACTGTATAACACTGACCAGCCTGTGACTGACCATCTGAATTATTCAATAAGATTACTCCTGATTGCAGTTAATACTGCGCTCACAACTAAATTCCTTCGACATACTTGTTGTCATGTCACCTTGGCCGGTTGCCCCGCGTTGATAAATGCACATCCGCTCACCGGTTTCTTTGTCAATATATGAGGTGCGCAAGCGGCACTGGATCACCCCGCTTGTCGGCCGTACCGCACGGCGCCGGCATTCCTGTTTTTCACGGCCGACACTTGTTTGTGGCCAGCGCAAACGGTCAGTGGACCAAAGACTGCAATGCGCCGCACTTTCACCCGCCCCTTCATAGGTTCGGCCAGCTGCCGATACTGGCGATGCAGATGTCATACTTAGTAAAGACATCACCATCATAGAGATCAAAACCACATAATTCTTCATCATATTCTACCGATCCTTGCAAGCACAACCGGCACAACGCATATGCCATGGATTATTTTACGACAAACTGATAAATATTTGAAGCGCCGTGTCGTTGTTTAAAAGTACCGAAACTTCTATCGATCTGGACAGGGCCCGTGATGTGGAGAACAGCAAAAATGCTTGCGCTTGCCGCTATCGTGACATCAGCCAGCGGCTGTCAGCTATTGATTGACAATCGAAGCCGCGAGTCTGGTGCCGTCGTCGTCGTGCCGTCTGAAGAGTGGGACGCGATGCGTCTGTCCAGCCTTAACGCCAACCAGTCCATCGGCTCACCCGAAACTGAGAACACAGAGGCTGAAGCGCCACCAGTGAAAATTGCAACGATCCCAGGGTCAGAGGCCATTACATTTTCCAATTACACAAGCGCCAGCCTAGGCGGATGTATCGCGTCCGGCATCATAGAATTGCAACATCAAGGTGTTATGGATGATGCCATCACATTATTGAAGAATGAGGCATTTCGGCTCGGCAATAATCAGCTGATTGTAACAAAAATGAACAGCGTTCAGGCAGACTCTGCCGATACCATTACCATTGAAGCGCGCATGCTCACCTGCCCGCTTAAATTAGTAAAAGGAAATTGACCCATGGGTGAAATTATCAATCTAAACGAATTTCGGTCCCATGTGGCGGTGCCCTGCGCCGAATTATCTTTCGTATCAGAAACCGACACCAAGCGCATCGAAGCCGTTCGTGATCATATCGAACATACGCTTGAGGACATCGCGCGCAAGGAAGACTTGCCGTTGACCGTCGCTATGTCAGCAGGCCGCTTTGCTGCTATGCGTATGTTTCAACTGCAAGGCCGGGCCGAAACGCTGGCATTTATTGACCTGTGCATCACCACGGCTGAATTATGTGACGATCTGGTTCATCAGCTGGACGAAGACGTCTAGGCAGTACCGCACCCACCATCAAAATATTGGCCACTCGTACCCGGTAAGCATGTTGAAAATCTGATGCGTCAAGTCGCGCGGCCGATGGATCCAATCACTTCAGCCCCCAAATCAATCGACAATGTGTCCGCTTTGACTGACCCATCAATCTTGCCTGTTGCACCTACATTTAGTGTATCGCAAACCAATTCACCATTGAACTGCCCGCTGATTTCCACATGCGCGGCAAACAGCTTTCCAAAAAACAGCCCATGTTCACCAAGGGTCACGCATTCGGCGTGGATTTCGCCAGTAAAACGGCCATCAACAACCACTGGCATATCACCGCCATTGAGAACACCTTCAATATCCATGCCGTTGATAATATGTGTAAAATGATCCATTGCTTTCATCTCATAAGGCTGAATTGATGGGCTTGATTTCAGTGCCATAATGTCGATTAACCCGATGTATCAGGCAGTTTCGCAGACCTTGACCCAAATCCAAAAATACCAAGCCGTCGCCCAAGCGCCGGTTTATCTTTATCTGCTGGCGCTTGCTTTGACCACTCAGCAAACAATTTGAAGTCACTATTGTCATTTTTTTTTGCATCATCTGTCTGGGAGGCAAGTGCTGCGGCGAAGTCCGCATCTTCGGTGGCGGCGTTTGCCGTGTTCCCACCTGTCATGTTTTGGCCATCTTCCAGATTAGCTTCATCCACGTTAGCATCTGTATCAGTGGTTTTTTTAGCCTTAGTTTTTTCTGGCTTCCAATTATGCACAACCCGGCAGTTAAGTGCCGCGCCCCGATCCATCTGCAGTGTTTTATATTGGATCTTACCAGCAATCTGCGCGGTGGCCGTGGCCCAGATGCTGCCCGCATCCATGTTGCCGTCATAATGGCCAGAAATCACAACCAGATCAGCATTGATCGCCCCAACAAATTTACCACCGGAACCAATGGTCACTTTGTCGGCTTTTAAATCAGCCTCAACCGTACCATTTATTTCGATGGCGCGCGCATTTTTTATCTTCCCTTTGAAATGCGCACCATCCGCAATAACCGCTTTATTACCCGTCGCCTTATCCATTTTTGACCTGTCCCTTGCTGAAGCTGGCCTCTATTTTAGCGCCTTCATCAATGGCTATGTCGCCACAGCATAATTCACCATTGAAATCAGCATGTTTTGTCAGTTGCACTGTGTCTGCTTTGACCGTGCCGACCATCACCCCATCAATGGTAACTGACTTGGCTTTTATATCACCATTTAATGTTCCCCCCGGCAGAATATGCAAATTCTCACATTCAATTGTGCCTTCGAGCTGGCCCGCACAAACCACCAAACCATCAGATATGACGGTGCCGGTGATTCGCATATCTTCGCCAATACGTGACGAAATTGGCTCAAACTCAGTCATGTTGTCTTTATTACCAAACATAATATATCTCTGATTCTGCGCCATATTTATCAAAGGTCATCCCCAGCCAATGATTTAAGCTCTCCAAGCTTTCTGATTTAGGATATCATGTTTGTGAGTTTTGTCTGTAATTGAATTTCACTGGCATGTGGTTTGCTTGGTGTCAATCATTGTCCTTACACATTGTAACGACATTTCAAACTATTTTTGTATGGTGCTGAACAAAAGATGAACGATGATGTTGTCGACATTCGTAAACGAATAGAAGAAATGCGAAATGAGGTATCCGCAGCAATAGTTTCGGGGCGCGAGCATGAGCAAGCCACGCGCGCTCTTGGTGAGTTGGCTGATATTGCTATTTCAAGCAATGTGGAGCCGGGAGAAGTTAAAGGTTGGAAAAAAACAAAAGCTCCATCAGATACAATGGTTCATACCCACAGGAGCATCGACAATGCTCTCAGAATGCCAGCGTTCACTTTGAATGTCCGAAATCAAATTTCTAATCGGCTATTAATGGCAGTCATTGGCATTCAGCTACTGACAAACATACTGTTGATTTTGATGGTCTGGATGAAGATTGGCTAATGAGATGTTAAATCAGCCAGAGTTAAACACTAACCCTAAAAAGACAACTGCCAGACGCGGGATCCTTTTTTTGCGTCAGAAATTAACCAAACTATTTCCACCAATGTGGTACAATAATGACCTTGACACACACCATATCATTCGTGACCGTATTTGGTTTTTACGGGAAAACAGATTCTTATTTTTCACTCGCAGTGGGCCTGTAGAAATCACCCTAAGTCCGACCACTGTGCTCGCTTCTGCGATAATCTGCATGGTGGGTATATCAGTAATTTTTTTATCGACAATTTTTGCTAGCTATAGCGCGATTGAAGTGATGCGCGATGAGACAATTCAAACTGCTCAAGCCAGCAATAAAACGTCAGACAACAATGCCCAACGCACTGGTACCATAGCACCAGTTGGCGATGAAGCGGCTGTATGGCCGAAGGATATCTCACCACAAATCGTCTTGTCTGACCTAAATGACGAGATTAATGGCAAAACCGCTACAACACCTAAACCACTCCCATCCTGGTTTAATACGCAACCCCAGTTAAATGCTCCTTCGCTGGGAGAATTGCCCAACATTGCTACGGCTAACCAACTGCCACCTCTATCTCAAATAATCACTGGTGATGGTGAACAGGACGCAAACCCTGCCAGCATGCTGCCAGTCGGCACGCTAGCGGCCAGTGTGACAAAGCGCGATACAGCTCCACTAGGCGCGGTAAATCCTAATGCAGATAGTGATGAATCAATTATTGATTTGGCACTTGCCATCAGCCCGGCACATCAAGCCCCTAGCGTTGATACCCTATCAGAACAAATGCCAGGTCAAGCCGTGGATCAAATCGCTGATGGTATGAACACAGATGTGCCACCGCTGGCCTTGCCTGAATCAAACATTGGCGAATACGCCAGCGTCGAGTTAGAGAACGAAGATAGTTTTGTAAGAACAGCCGCTGGCTTTGCCATCACCATGTTACCCCGGTTGTTCACAGAATCGGACCATGCACCACCCGCCAATGACGACAAAACCCAATCACCGACCAATGGTGATAATACGGCCACTGGCGCGCTTAATGATGGGTTTGCCATCACCGCCTATAACAGCCGGGCTGGCCCACTACTGCCATCGATTAGTGATGCGGCCCGCGCGCAAAAAATGCTGTTATCGCTCAATAGTGAAATTAATTATATCCGCAAAAGCATCAGCCAGATTGGTATTAAGGCCGATTATTTGCCACGCTTCGACCGCGTAAACGGCAATGCGCAAGACACGGATTTCAAGCAGTTATTGATTACTCTGGCCGAACATCGTGCGGTATTACGCAAAATCCCATTCAAAACACCGATGCTCTATTTCTACATTTCCAGTGAATATGGGCTCCGTGCACATCCAAAAACTGGCAAGAAAACCTTTCACCACGGCATCGACCTTGCCGGGACTTGGCAGGAAAATGTGCGCTCCACAGCCCCCGGTACGGTTGTGTTTGCCGGGCGAGAGGGTGCTTTTGGCAAAGTCGTGCGTATTGAGCATGATTATGGCATTTCAACGCTCTATGCGCATCTATCGCGAATTACTGTCAGCATTGGCGATTATGTTGCCGAAAATACGGTGATCGGCAAAATGGGCAACACCGGCAGATCAGCCGGTGCGCATTTGCATTATGAAATTCAGGTTGATGGAAAATCTGTGGACCCAGGCGACTTTTTTACCATTGGCCGCCAAATGAGTGTGTCTGGCGAATTACGTCAAACCTCTCTCACCGACTAACGTCTTCCCTCTATAAAATTTACCACTTCATCATCGGGTCTGGCATGCGAAATGCATTGTCAAGGGCAGGCCCTATTTATGGTCAAAAAATTATCATTCCACGCTATGGAGACGAGCATGAACAATAAGACCAAACCAAAATTTAATGCTTACACTGATCTGCCCCATGGCGATGATGACCAGCGATCAACAGCTGATTTGGGAATTGAATTTGTGCATTTCGATGCGGAAGGTAATCCGGAAAGTGTGCAAACGATCCCGCTTGGTAAGTTCATCAGCGACACGCCGCTGAGCAGTGAAGAATATTTCATGACACGCTCGCTTGTTGCCGCACAAGCGGCAAAATAACAAACCCTCGTAAAAACCGAAGCAACGTCACTGAACGTTAGACAGGGATATGGTCGGCGTTGTTTCGCCTACGCCGCTAGCGGCATCGAGCTTGGCATGCGTTATGCGATATTTGCCAAACGTGCTTGCATGCGCCGCTGTGACGATGATGGAATATTCAGCATCTCCCGATATTTCGCCACCGTGCGGCGTGCCAGATCAATGCCCTGATCCGAGATCATCTTTGAAATGGCCTCATCACTGAGCGGCTTGCCGGGCTGTTCTTGGCTAATCAGCCGCTTCACCATGTTTCGCACAGCCGCTGCCGAGGTATCATTTTCAGAATCGCGGGACGCAATGTTTACGCTAAAGAAGGCTTTAAGCGGCATCCCACCCCGCGGCGTTGCGATCAACAAACCGGTGGTGACACGGCTTACCGTGCTTTCATGCATGCCAACAGCCTGTGCCACATCACGAAGCGACAGGGGTTTCAAATAATCGAGGCCTTTTTCCAGGAAATCAGTTTGCTGACGAATAATTTCAGCGCTGATCTTCAGCGTTGTCGAATTGCGTTGTTCAACAGCCCGCTTTAGCCAACGTGCATTATTAAGTGCGCCGGCGGAATAGTTTTTTGCATCTTCATCAAGCCGGCGCTTTTCCAACATGTATGCATAATCTTCATTGATCATGACCGCTGGCAAGGTAGACCGGTTTAATTCAACCGCCCACCCATCGGCGCGCCGGCGGACAATCACGTCCGGGCTTGGCATATCAAGATGATCAATGCCAAGAAACTCACCGGGCTTTGGACTCAATGTCCGGATGATTTTCAGCATTTCCATCACATCTTCAGCCGTGCCATCGATCAAACGCGCCAGCCGCTTAATTTCGCCGCGGCCCAAAAGCTCCAGATTGTCCAGCAAAATCGCAAAATCATTTGAAAACAGCCCCTGTTCGATAAGCTGTAAACGCAAACAATCAGCAAGATCACGTGCAAACAGGCCGGTTGGTTCAAATGTTTGAAGTTTATCAAGAACGGCTTCTGCCTCATCCTCACTACTGCCACTCGCCGCAGCAATTTCGGCAACACTCATTCCAATCCATCCAGTTGGTTCTAGCGCATTCACAAAATGACCAGCGATGAGGCGCTGGCGCGGGTCTTCAATCGTCAGATTGAGTTGTTTGAAAAGGTTTGGATAAAATCCATCTTGCGACGACACATTGCTGATGGCGTCAAAATCGCCATCAAATGGGGCCGCCGTGCTGCTTGCGCGCGGCGTATCCACAATTGATGTGTCAAAGCGGTTTTCAAAATCACTATGTGCTGTCGGGTCCTCGGAAAGTGCCGCACTTTCGCTCATGGATGACAATTCGACACGTGGCTCGGTTGTTGCGACATCTGCCTGCACATCATCGGATGTGCCTTTTGCTGATTCTGATGGATTTTCAGAATTTTTTGGTTCGTGCAATTCCAAGAACGGATTTTCATCCACCTGTTCCTGAAGATGCTGGGTTAATTCCAAATTTGATAGTTGCAACAATTTGATGGCTTGCTGCAGCTGTGGTGTCATCACCAGTGACTGTTTTTGCTTCAGTTTGACCGATTGTGAAAGTTGCATGTTCTCGTCCTCCGCAAACAATGGTGCAAAGTCGGCATGCCAATTGCAAAAAATCTATTTGACTGGGGCCAACGTCAATTTATTGCCGTTATAAAGTTATATTATTCAGATGTTTATGAATTTCGTAAAAAAATGCCAAAAACAAAATGTCAGAAAATGGACGGGGGTTTTGACCATCTATTGGTAAAAATGTGTCGCATCATCCAGCAAAATTTCATAGATTTTTCAAATGAAACCTGACGGGTAGACATAGCAATGTTGCAAACCAGAACTGATGTAAAAGCTGTACCGTGCGAGAGATGTCGTATCATCAGATCATTTATTATGTTGGTGATTATGTTGGTATTTCTGGCAGTTGTCGCCGGTGACAAGCTTGCCTATTTGAATGTTTTAGATGCCAAATTTTTTGCCGCGTTGATTATGATTGTCGGCGGCGTTGGATTTATCGTCAAGCTTGTCTATTGGAAGTTTTTTAGCCAAACAGACACAAAGACAGACTAGCGGTCCCGTACCAATCTTACGGCCAATTCCTGCTGGGGAAAAAATCGGCCGTAGGTATATCCAGTCATAAAATTTACCGACCAGAAATGCCGCGTCGCAAACCCGTTTACCTCGCCCGTCCAATAGGGTTCAGGCACTGTTTGCGGAAAACTGTCACTGTCTATTTTGATCGTCTCACAAGCGGCACAGACCAGACCTTCCAACTCTTCACGGCTTGGCAAGCGCCAATTTCCACCAAGTTGTTTGTTCGCAATCACAATGGCCTTGGCCACATCATCATGATTTAGACGTATGATTTCACCATCACATCTTGTGCCGTTCCATTGCTGGCCAACAGAACAGCGCATCCACTCAACACCGCTTCGCAAATCAATAATCAGATGATTACGCGCCAGAAACTGGCCATTAGCCAGCCCAGTGGCTACGGCCTTTGTGGGGCTAAACAGTGATGACGCGCCCCAAATCATCCCCAATACAACAAGACAGAACCAATGCATATTCGTGAAATGACGCAACGTCATATCCTCCTATTGCCTGATAATGTTACAAGCGTGGCCACAAATGACTATTCATCAACTCTAGCACATCTTACGCCAATTCATCCCTCAGTTGAAAATTATCTTATATTTTTTGTTTTTCTAGCAAAAAACATCGCGCATACTCGGCTTGGTATCGTTTTTGCTTACCTGTGCGGATGAGTGTGACACAAACGTCAAACAAAAGATTGGTTTCACTATGGATATAGCATCTTTAATCGGATTTCTGGGCGCCATCGGTATGATCCTTGGAGCCATGATCTCAGGTGGTGGCATTGCGCCATTCATCGACGTTCCATCTATTTTGATTGTTTTTGGCGGTACTTTTTTTGCGGTCATGTATACCTGTCCCCTACCAGTGTTTTTGGGAAGCTTTGGGGTGATGGCAAAAGCCTTTCTGCCTCCAGTGAAAAAGATGGACGAGCTGGTTGAGCGTATGTCTGATCTTGCATCAATCGCCCGTAAAGACGGCATGATGGCACTTGAAGGTCAAGATGTGCCTGACAAATTCTTCCAAAAAGGCTTGCAAATGCTTGTTGATGGCGCCGATGAGGCCAAGCTTGTGTCGCAACTAAACCAAGAAATTAAGGCAATGAAATTACGGCATGAAGCTAATCAAGGCGTCGTAAAAGGCTGGATTGATATTGGCCCCGCCATGGGCATGATTGGCACATTGATAGGCCTAGTTCTTATGCTTGGCAACATGGCTGACCCAAAAGCCATCGGCCCGGCAATGGCTGTTGCTTTGTTGACAACCATGTACGGCGCGATTATCGCCAATATTATTTTTATGCCAATGCTGGTCAAACTTGAGGGCTACACAGTGTATGAGGTGAGCTATCGCGAATTGGTTGTGATAGGGCTTCGCAATATTGCCCGCGGTGAATCACCCCGCAACATCCAAGACCAAATGGTGGCCAACCTTCCACCAAAAATGCAGGCCAAGCTCGAGGCGGCCTAGCCCCCTCACCCCGCCCCGATTGTTGTATAATGGCGTAAACGAGACAGAGTCATGGCAGAAGAAGAAGCAGCAGAAGTCGAAGAAGAAGCAGAAGAGGAATGTCCCAAATGTCCGCCCGTTGGCGCACCGGCATGGATGGCTACCTTTGCCGATATGGCAACCCTGTTAATGGCCTTCTTTGTTCTCATTCTGTCTTTTGCTGAATTTAATGTGCCAAAATTCAAACAGATTTCTGGGTCATTAAGAAACGCATTCGGTATTCAAAAAATTGTGCCAGTTGTTGAACAGCCGAAAGGCACGACCGTCATTTCAATGAATTTCAGTCCATCTCCATCGCCATCAGTGACAAACGAAATGACGCAGGAAACGACGGATACAACACAACCAGAAATTGAAAAGCAAACAAAAGATAAAGACAGTGATGGCAATGGTGACAAGCAGAGTGACGCAGATGATCTTGTCAAACAATTGCAAGAGGCAATCGCACGCGGTGACATTCAGGTAGAAACACTCGGTGAAAAGGTCGTGGTTAATTTCACCCCGACTGAAGCAGAACAAAAAGACCTGCCACAATTGCTACAAGAAACATTAAACGCCATTGATAAAGCGAAATCCGCCACAGGCAAAGCCGATCAGGAAGTTCTGTTTGGTGGGCTTGAAGGACAGCTTGCCCAATTGGCCCAAACGGCTAGCACGGCAGCTGAGGCCAGCCAGGCCCAAGCCGAGTCTCAAGCCGAACAAAATAAAAAGGCACAGATCGCCGAGGATGAATTAAAAGTCGCATTACGTCAGGAAATTGGCCAAGGGCTGGTCGATGTCGAACGCGAGGAAGATAAAGTCATTATCACTGTCGGTGCTGGGGGTGCCTTTGCATCTGGGTCAGCCCAGCTTACCCCAGAAGCCGTCGACATAATGAACCGTATCGCCGAAGTCAATGCCGATGGCACCAGCGACATAAAAGTGTCTGGCCATACAGATGACGTACCGCTTATCTTTGGTTCGAATTACCGTGATAACTGGGACCTTGCAGCAGCCCGTTCGGCAAGTGTGGTACAGGCATTTGCGGCAAACGGCACCATTTCCGAAGACCGACTTGAAGCAATAAGCTATGGTGAATCTCGGCCTATTGAGTCAAATGAGTCAGCGGAAGGCCGCGCCAAAAACCGTCGCATAGAAATCGAAATTAATTATTAGGTCAGCATTACCACGAGCCCGTCTGACCATGACTGGTTTGTTATTGGGGTAGATCTACCACAACAGTGACTGTAGAGTTTAGCAAGACGCATATGTTGCCCGCCTGCCCGCTCCTGATGTTTTAGATGGTGGCGCCCCCTGTCTAAAAACTAAATACCTTTGATCACTATTCTGTTCAGCGCTCTCGCGAATATTTGGCTGTGTAATGCAGATAAAACTGTGACGGCATGAGTGCAAAAATTTCCACTTAGTCCCGTTTGGTCAACAGACGTATAGTACCGCGTAATTTGTGCAAGGCGCTGAGATAAGTGAAAAACATAGTAGCGCCGATGGATTTTCCAACTGCCGAAACAAGGCGCCCATACTAATTGGCAAAGTGATCACCAAAATGCCTTTTACGCTGTGTTGAGAGGCTAGGCCGCCTTCTGCGCCACACGCGTGGCGCGCGCGGCGCGCCGCGCGGCTTTCTTATCCTCAACTTCGTTGTCTTCAGGCGGTCCAACATAACTGAAAGAAAATACACATTTTGGATCAATTTCACGGCAAATTTTCTGGGCCTCAGCTACAGAACGAGCAGCACACACAACCCAATAAAAATGCTCGGTAAAGATATTGTAATTACGAATTAATCGAAACTGAATCTTATGGAAATAAGCACCAATCAAAAAGACCGTTATGAGAAACAAAACCCAATGCACCGCCGCCGCCGCCGCATAGGCAGCAATCACCGCCGCCAGTGGTTCAAGTGCCCGGTGCTGAATGAGCCATAACGGCGGGCAGATTGTTGCCAGACCGGAATATTCTGTGTTGTAGATGGTCACATGGCGATGTACGTCGCGCAATGCTTCATAAGTTCGGTATTGTTCCTTTGGTCCAACAGAATGGTTGGCAAATTGCTCCGCAATATTTGCTGCACGCTGGGCGTCTGTATAATCCAAGATAAGCCCAAGTGGCCCGGTTAAGAATATTTCAAAGAACATCTTGTCGCGGCCAATAGTCACAAAAACTGAAGTTTCATCGTCACGAGCATCAAGAAGCAAATCTTCAAATTCAGCGATATCGAGATGGCAAGCCACACCATCCACCGCAACGATGACATCACCGTCTCGCAGGCGCATATCTCGCGCGCTAGAACGTAGAGGAACTGATTTTATTTCAATGAATACCGGATTCGGCGCCACTCGCTGGGCACCTAAATCGTCAAGATTCTGGTCTGGTGTTTCGGCCACGCAGTTACTCCCTCATATCCTAGGGGAAAGTGATGCGATTTTGCTGTATTTCAAGAAGTTTTCGGATCTCTGCAGCCTGCACTTTCATCGCTTGGATTTCTTTATTCGTGATTTGTTGACGAGATGCCACCCCATTCAAGGTTTCGTTGCTGGCAATACGTTGATCCATGGCTTGAAGCATCTTTTGCAATGACGACTCAAGGCTCGACAAGCTGACTTTCATGCTATTGGTTGTCGATTTAGTATTGCTGGCCAATGTTGATTTCAACGCCTCAGTCGTAGCTTGGTTCGCAGCAATGCTGGCGGCATTGTTAGTTTTCATTTCTTCAACAATTTTGGCGGTACCACTTGCCATTACATCATTTAGTTCTGCAATCTGTGCGGTAGCTTCTCGGTTTAGCTCCACCAGTTCTTCCTGCTTTGAGAGAGACTCCTGCAAATCAGCTAAAACAATATTCAACTTATCAATGTTCTCTGAAAAAACGATCAAACCCTCGCGGTTTGTTGTCGTCATCAATTTAAGTTCGGCAATTGATTTGAAATAGAGTGTGGCAGAAAATGTCAGCGCTACAACCGCTGCTACAATTCCGGTGACAAAAGTAATGGCTGTGTAACGATGAATCTGTGACACTTTTTTTTCCAGTTTTTTATGTTCGCGTTTGACCTGACTATATTCTGAAGTGACATCGGTTGCCGCATCCGCCGCATCCAATGCCAGTTTGATACTTTCTTGTACCGAGTTCAATTCACCTGCCATCAGACTTTCCTCTGGTTTTACCTGCGTCCGTTCTGTCCGGACGAACGCGTTTTCCGATATGCACATTGTGTGCCAGTTGTTTCAATTACAATTGTAGCTGGCAGCTTTTTCGCCTTGAAGCCGAATTTGGTACAGCCATACGGACGATTTGGTTCATGGGTAATGAAAAAATATGCACATCCATGACAACGGACAGGCATTTGAGCGTTATCAGCCATCAGCTATCCCGCCATTTATTAACTAGATTTGCGATGGTGAAGCGAAAACCACCGAGAATACAAAACAAAGCCGCGGCAAGTCCAACATAGGCGCGTAGATGCTGTCCCATGTCGAGCAATTCCATGCTGTATAGAAATATGAACACGCCGCACCCAAAAAATGTTGCGGTGCTGATCATTTCGCCTAGGCTACGATGTTTACGCATCATTGTCTCCTGACATCACATTACCATGTTCATTGAAGCGCAGGTCTTCAGGCAACTCAACCTCTGGCCGTTCAATATCCTCACCCTTATCAACCCGATAAATATAAGCCAAAACAACTGCCACTGCTTGATACAAACGTTCTGGAATCTCTTTGCCAATCTCACCGCTGAAATACAGCGCACGCGCCAGCAACGGATTTTGGAAAATCGTCACTTTCGCATTATTTGCTCGTTCGATAATTTGTGCTGCCATATGGCCACGCCCCATAGCCAGAATTTTTGGTGCATCAGGTGATCCAACATCATACTTCAACGCCACGGCAAAATGTGTTGGGTTCGTGATCACCGCTGTCGCAGAAGCCACATCATCTAAGGCTGCTGTCTGCCGCGCCGCATTAGCGGATTTTTCCATCTGCATCCGGCGGATTTTTGCCTTTACCTCTGGCGACCCTTCGGTTTGCTTATGTTCATCCTTTTGTTCCTGTTTTGACATTTTCAGCGATTTGATATGGGTGTGTCGCTGATACAAAAAATCAATAAACGCAATTACCGCTAGCACCAATAGTAGTCCGCCAAGAACCTTTGGATAAATTACTGATATTGACGCCATTGAATGAGCAAGTGAACGGAACGGTAATTGCAATATCGTTGCTGCCTGCGAATACAAAATGATTGCTGCAACTCCAACCAATAAGCTGGCTTTGAGGATGGCTTTCCCCAATTCGACCAGAGATTTTGTGCCAAACATTCGTCCAAGACCAGTCATCGGATTCATTTTTGTACCTTTGAATGCCAGTGCCTTTGGCGCGAAATTAAACTGCCCACTCACAGCGCGCTGTGTCAAAATGGCGACAATGGCCAATGGAATGCCGAGCACCACAGCAATGGTAACTAGTATTTCTAAAAAGGCCGATATATTGACAAAGGCTAGCTGGGTAAGATCCGCACCAGAATCAATGCGAAAAAATGATCCCCATATAGTAAGGCTCTGATTGATAAGGCCAGGGACGGCAAACATTAACGCTAAGCCCGCCGCCAAAGAGGTAAATATATTCACCTCCTGCGACTTGAGGACTCTCCCCTCCTCTAATGATTTATCAATTTTTCGTTGGGAGGGGTCCTCAGTCTTTTCTTGGCCGTCACTACTTTCTTCAGCCATTGATCATCACCTCTAAAACGGATGTCACACTCTCTACCCCAGTCTGCGACAATTCAGTCAATGAATGCCCCAACGCATCAACCCACATGTAGAGCAGGACAAAAATAACAATCATGCTGATTGGAAAACCAACAGCAAACAGGTTCATTTGCGGTGATGAGCGTGAAATCACACCAACCGCCAGATTGATTGCAACCAAAAACCCAGTAATGGGCAACATAATGATGGTGGCCGCAAAAAACATTGATCCCGCCGCGGTTAGCCCGCCAGCGACAAGCGCATCAATGTTCGGCAAGGTGCCAACTGGCATAAATTGATAGGTATCCAAAATGGCACGCAATATCACCAAATGGCCATTCCAAGATAGGAATAAAACCGTCAAAAAAATTGAAAATATTTTGGAAACAACGGGTGTCTGGCCACCAGAATCCGGGTCAATTTGCGCAGCGAAGCCGAGGCCCGAGGATGCCGCGATTTTCTCGCCTGCCAAAAGTGCGGACGAAAACCAAATAGTCAAAATCAGGCCTGCGCCAATGCCAATTGCCAATTCTGTAAGAATGACCAGAAACCCAGTCATTGCGTCAAAACTCTGCCAGCTTGGCACCGTGACATTCGACACCACCGCCACGCCAAGCAAAACCGCCATAATGATCCGTGGCTGAAGCGGTACGGATGTACCACCAAAAAATGGCGACGCTATTAAAAATGCCCCGACCCGCAGACTCGCTAAAAAAACTGTTGCCAGTGATTCCATGACAAATTGCAGGCTGAGACCGGGCAAAGCCCCCACACCGCCTAGATTTGTAAGTGCAATGCCGTCCATGTCCGTTTATGCGCTTTGCGCCACCTGATCAAAAATGAAAGCGAAATAATCTGACAATTGCACCATCATGAAATTAGCTAGCAGACCAAATGCCACCACAACCAAGATCACTTTAGGCACAAAGGTCAGCGTCATTTCCTGAATTGACGTGGCCGCTTGCAAAATACCAATCGCCAGACCAATGGCCAAAGCCACCGCCAAAAGCGGGCCAGAAATAGTCAATATCTGCCAGAAAGCCATGCGTAAAAATTCCACATTCGCATCAAAACCCATCTCTTTATCTCCTCATCTGGTAAACCCAGCTAGACAACATATGTGGCAACCAGTGACCCAACGGTCATGGTCCAGCCATCGACAAGTACAAACAGAAGCAATTTAAACGGCATCGCCACCAGCATCGGGCTCAACATCATCATACCAAGCGACATCAATACCGAGGCAACGACCATGTCGATCACAAGAAATGGTAGAAACAGCAAAAACCCAATCTGAAAGGCGGTTTTCAGTTCTGACGTAATAAAAGCTGGCAAAAGGGCCGATAAAGGCACATCGGCCGCGTCTTCCACAGCTCCGTTTTCACTAAGATCCATAAACATTGTCAGATCATTTTTACGGGTGTTTTTCACCATAAACTTTTTCATTTCAGTGGTCGCCATATCAAGCGCCGCTTCTGCCCCGATTTGTCCATTTAGGTAGGGGTTGCCCGCCTTTTCATAGACTGTCGTCAAGGTTGGCGACATGATGAAAAAAGTCAGAAACAGCGCAATAGCGATCAAAACCTGATTAGGGGGTGTTTGCTGGGTACCCATGGCCTGACGCAACAGTGACAGCACAATAATGATGCGCGTGAATGAGGTCATGCCCAGCACCAAAGATGGCAACACCGTCAGTGCTGTCATCAAAGCCAGAATTTGCAATGACAATGAATATGAGGTTGACCCGTCCGCCACATCATTCGCAACAAGTGCAGGTAACCCAGTGGCCAGGCCATTCATCACCGCGGGCACCGTGTCTTGAGCGAAGGCTGGTGCTACGCCCATCAAACACACCCCGGCCAATGCCAGCATCAACCAGCCGCCGCTAGCGACGCGCGGCCACATCAAACTAGCCTGCCGCATGATCGCGTCTCCAGCTTTGAAATTTTTCGATAAAGGCGGCACGCTCAGCTGGCGACGGGTATAGCTTATCGCTTTTGGCTTGTGCCGCAGAAGGCGTGGATGCAACCGTCTGCGCCGCATCAATATCGGCAAGCCCCATAGAGGATGGAGCGCTGACTGCGGCAGTTCCAGTGCTGGCCACTGTAAATGGCATAAGAACAGGTGCCTGACCCTTGGCAGACAACATCAAAAATTCGCTGTCATCCACCGAAATAAGCCGTAATCGTTCGGTCGGGCTGACCGCGGTATCTTCGATGACGACAATGCGTTTACCGGCTTTGAGGCTGGCCCGGATGGCACCGCCCTTTCGCCGCAAGATCATCAACACCATCAGCATAACGCCGAGAAAAACGGCCGTTACAGCAATCTGCTGTGTGCCAATAATTTGTG
>CACHXC010000005.1 GCA_902583715.1 uncultured SAR116 cluster alpha proteobacterium | reverse complement strand
CATCGCACAGCCGGCAATGGCACCGTTTCGTGGGCATGAGATTCAGCCGGGTGATGATCAAACAAGTGACGCCCAAATTGATGCTTTTATCCGGGCGCATGCAGAAAGCGCTTATCACCCTTGTGGCACCATGCGCATGGGGGCGGTGGATGACCCGCTAGCGGTTGTTGACCCGACATGTAAATTTATTGGCATTGACCGGTTACGCCTCGCTGACTCGTCGATTTTCCCGCGAATTACCAATGGTAACTTAAATGCTCCATCAATCATGACGGGTGAAAAAGCGGCGGATCATATTTTAGGGCGCACACCACTGCCGCGGGCCAATGACACACCGTTTCAGCACCCTAAATGGCAACAAACGCAGCGCTGAAATCAATGGCGTATCACACTTGAAATGCGCGGTATTTTCGTGCCATCGTTAATGCATCAATAGCGGGTTAAATACGCTGGTATGCGATAGGGAGACAGGTCATGAAAACACTTGCAGCGGTTGCGATGGAAGCTGGTAAACCACTCGAAATCATGGAGGTTGATCTTGATGGCCCCCGTGCTGGCGAGGTGCTTGTTGAGATAATGGCCACGGGTATTTGTCATACTGATGAATTCACCCTGTCAGGGGCCGATCCAGAGGGCATGTTTCCGGCAATTTTAGGTCATGAAGGGGCCGGCATCGTGCGTGAGGTGGGCGCCGGTGTAAAAAGTGTAGCTGTTGGCGACCATGTGATCCCGCTTTACACGCCGGAATGCCGCGAATGTGATTATTGCCTGCATCCGAAAACCAATTTATGTCAGGCCATTCGGACCACCCAAGGTCAAGGCGTTATGCCCGATGGCACCAGCCGATTTTCATTAAATGGCAAACCAATTTTGCATTATATGGGCACGTCGACGTTTTCCAATTTTACTGTGTTGCCAGAAATTGCCGTTGCCAAAGTCAACAAAGCCGCACCGTTTGACAAGATTTGCTACATCGGTTGCGGCGTGACTACCGGCATTGGTGCGGTGATTAATACCGCCAAGGCAGAACCCGGATGTGTTGGTGTGGTTTTTGGTCTTGGTGGCATTGGTTTGAATGTCATTCAGGGTCTGCGAATGACAGGCGCTAAAATGATTGTTGGTGTTGACCTCAATGACAGCAAAAAATCCTGGGGCGAAAAATTTGGCATGACGCATTTTGTCAATCCGTCAAAGGTCAAAGGCGATCTTGTCGGCCATATTGTTGAACTTACCGGCGGCGGGGCTGACTATTCATTTGAATGTATTGGCAATGTGAATGTGATGCGGCAGGCACTAGAATGTGCGCACAAGGGCTGGGGAGAATCAATTATCATTGGCGTTGCGGGGGCGGGTCAGGAAATTGCCACACGGCCATTCCAGCTTGTCACCGGACGCAGTTGGCGCGGCACTGCCTTTGGCGGTGCGCGTGGCCGCACTGATGTACCAAAAATTGTTGATTGGTATCTGGATGGCAAAATTGATATCGACCCGATGATTACCCATACTTTGGCCTTGGAAGACATCAATAAGGGTTTTGATCTGATGCATGCTGGCGAGTCAATTCGCTCTGTTGTTGTGTACTAAAAATATGATCTTGGCTAATCGGGCCTTCTGACATACGTGCCTCGAGGGAGCGGCGGTGATGCGTAATCAACCGTTAGGCGGTAATGACATGCCGAGATTTGCTGGGCCGGGAACTATGATGCGGTTGCCAGCGGCAGAAACCGCGGAGGGATTAGACGCCTGTTTTGTTGGGGTGCCACTTGATATTGGCACATCAAACAGGCCCGGCACGCGGTTTGGCCCGAAACAAATTCGCGCCGAGTCGGTTTTGCTGCGGCCTTACAATATGTGGACCCGGGCGGCCCCGTTTGATTCTTTGCAAGTGGCCGATATTGGTGACGTGCCAATAAACACTTTTGATTTAAAAGATTCGGTGCGGCGGATAGAGGCATTTTATGACGATATATTGCGCCATGATGTCCGGCCATTAACACTTGGTGGCGACCATACGTTGAGTTTGCCTATTTTGCGGGCAATGGCAAAAAAATATGGCCCGCTGGCACTGCTGCATATCGATGCTCATGCCGATATAAATTCACATATGTTTGGTGAGGAGATTGCCCATGGCACGCCGTTTCGCCGGGCATTCGAAGAAGAGTTGCTTGACGCTGATCAAGTGTTTCAGATTGGCTTGCGTGGCACTGGATATACAGCTGAAGATTTTGATTGGGCGAGTGAGCGTGGCTTTCAGGTCGTACAGGCTGAACAGCTCTGGCATCAATCAGCAGCACCGCTCATGGACCAAATTCGTCGGCAAATTGGTGCCCGGCCGGTGTATCTGAGCTTTGATATCGACTCGCTTGACCCGGCTTATGCGCCGGGTACTGGCACGCCTGAAATTGGTGGATTGACCAGTATTCAGGCGTTGGAAATTATTCGCGGTTGTCGCGGCTTATCATTGGTAGGGGCCGATCTGGTGGAAGTGTCGCCGCCCTATGACACAAATGGCAATACCGCCTTGTTGGCAGCAAATTTACTTTTTGAAATGTTATGCGTTTTACCCGGTGTGGCGTATCGTGATTGATCATCTGATGAATACGGCTCAAGTTCTGCCCATTGCATGAGGAGACCGGGTAATGGCATCACCTTTTTAAAACCTGAATATGATGACAGGCTGTCACGGGTGCGCAGCACAATGGCCACGCGCGGCCTGGATGCGTTGGTGATTGCTGATCCAGAAAACATAAACTGGTTTAATGCTTATGATGCATGGTCATTTTACACGCCGCAGATGATACTTATTGATATGCATAACGGGCCATTTTGGATGGGCCTTGAAATTGATGATGGGGCGATGGGGTAGAGATTGTGCAGTTTAAACATATCATGATCGCCCTGCTGGTGCCTTTGACCTGGGGATTCGGTTTTACCTTTGCAAAATCAGGTCTCGGACATTTTTCTCCTTTGTTGCTGATGGGCATGCGCTTTGTTTTGGCTGGGCTTGTTCTGATATGGTTTGTGCCGGTGCCGCGCGGGTATTTATGGACAATTTGCTGGATTTCATTCATCGCCGCCACTTTGCAATATGGTCTGACTTTTTCTGGCCTCGCGTTGATGCAAGCAACACCGGCTGTATTACTAGTTCAAAGTGAAGTCATTTTTGGGGTGATCATTGCCGCCATAATTTTGGGCGAAAAGCCAAATTTGAGGCAATTTTTTGGGATTGTTGTTGCACTGGCTGGCATTCTTGTAATTTTAGGGGCGCCATCGCTAGATGGCCAGATGCTTGGTGTGACGCTGGTATTGCTAGGGGGGCTCTTCTGGGCTTTTGGTCAGGTCTTGATCAGGCGACTAGATGGGGCGCTGGGTGGATTTCAATTGACAGCATGGCTTGGGGTTATGGCTGGGCCACAAATGCTATTCGCTTCATTGCTGCTTGATGGCAACCCGTTGCCAGCAATAATCGCAGCGCCCCTATCGGCATGGCTGACAGTGTTGTATCTAGGGTTGGTGATGACGGTGATTGGCTATTCGGCGTGGTATTACGTTTTAGCGCGATATCCGGTACCGGTGGTTATGCCATTATTACTTCTTTTACCAGTGGCGGCCATTTTGGGGGCGGTCACATGGCTGGGCGAGGTGCCTGATGTGATGGTGCTGGTTGGCGGGGCAGTGGTCATTGTCGGGGTAGCCATGGTGATTATCGAACCTTCACATGCTCTGGCAAGCTGGTACAAAAAGAAGACCGGCTAAAAAGTCTTTCATTCGGCCATACTCAAGGAAGCTGGGCTGGATGTTATGCGCCGGTAAATGCTTGCAGGCCAGTTTGTGCCCGTCCCAAAATCAACGCATGCACATCATGCGTGCCTTCATAGGTGTTAACAGTTTCTAAATTCATCAGATGCCGCATGACATGATACTCTTCAGAAATACCATTACCACCATGCATATCGCGAGCTAGCCGCGCAATACTGAGGGCTTTACCGCAATTGTTGCGCTTTATGATCGAGATATTTTCTGGTGGGCAATTACCATCATCAAGAAGCCGTCCTACCCGCAAGGCCGCTTGTAAGCCAAGTGTGATTTCGGTTTGCATATCTGCAAGTTTAAGCTGTATTAACTGATTGGCAGCTAATGGCCGATTAAATTGTTTGCGGTCAAGCGTGTATTGACGCGCGGCATGCCAGCAAAATTCAGCTGCTCCCATGACACCCCACGCAATGCCGTAGCGCGCCTTATTTAAGCAAGAAAACGGCCCTTTTAGCCCGCTAACATAAGGAAGTAAATTTTCTTCTGGAACAAATGCATTGTCCATCTGGATTGATCCAGTGATCGAGGCCCGCAGCGATAGCTTGCCTTCGATTTTTGGTGTTGTAAAACCGTTTCCAGCTGTTTTGCGCTCAACAATGAACCCTCGAATAATGCCATCTAGTTTGGCCCAGACAATGGCAATGTCAGCATAAGGAGCATTGGAAATCCATGTTTTGGCGCCAGACAGATGATAACCCCCATCGACAGGCACCGCCTTTGTGACCATGCCGCCTGGATCAGATCCATAATCGGGTTCGGTCAGGCCAAAACAGCCAACAATTTCGGCAGTTGCCAGCTTTGGTAAAAACTTCGACTTTTGTTCATCACTGCCAAAACTAAAAATCGGGTGCATGACCAGTGATGACTGAACCGACATTGCTGACCGGTAACCCGAATCAATTCGTTCAATTTCTCGGGTCGCTACACCATAGGCGACATGGCCTAGACCGGCTCCACCAAATTCTTGCGGTATGGTGGGTCCAAGTAAACCTAACTGACCCATTTCGCGCATCACTGCCGGGTCAAAAGATTCTTCGCGAAAATCTTGAATGACGCGGGGCATTAATACATCACTTGCAAAAGCGCTAGCAGCATCGCGCACCATGCGCTCTTCATCGGTCAATTGTGCATCAAGAAAGAACGGGTCTTCCCATTGAAATTGTGGTTTTGAACCGGCATCGGTAAAAACTTTGCCTTCCATTGAATTTTTCCTTCAATCAAAAACGGTCTGAAATATGATAGCGCATGTTGTGTTAACTTTACAGGCCGGTAGGCTATTTTTTCATGTGACATTTTACCGCCAGACGCAGCTTGGCAAATCGCCCTTTGCTTGTGTTTTTGAATTATTGCCAGTAAGTAAAGGCACGGAGATATTCTGCCAGTTCTGATAGGATGGTTCTTATGCCACAAGATTTGATAATTGCGCCTTCTATTTTGGCCGCTGATTTCAGTCGTATTGGTGAAGAAGTGCGGGCGGTAGATGAGGCAGGAGCAGACTGGATTCATCTTGATGTCATGGATGGACATTTTGTACCAAATCTGACATTTGGCCCTCCGTTAATTAAAGCCTTGCGTCGTCATAGCCAAAAGCAATTTGATGCACATTTGATGGTGTCCAACCCAGATGCTCTTCTTACTGATTATGCGACCGCCGGGGCTGATCGCATCACTGTTCATGTCGAGGCATGCCCACACCTCGATCGCAGCTTGGAGCGCATTCATGACTTGGGATGCAAAGCAGGGGTCGCCCTTAACCCGCATAGCGGAGTTGATGATCTTGTTCATGTGCTTGACAGGCTAGATTTGATTCTTGTGATGACAGTGAACCCCGGATTTGGAGGGCAGGCCTTTATCGCGTCAATGACCAATAAAATTGCTGAGGTCAAAAAACTGATCGGATCTCGCAGAATTGATATACAGGTTGATGGCGGAATCACCGCTTCCACGACAGCTTTGGTGACCGCTGCAGGTGCCAATGTGCTGGTAGCCGGGTCTGCCATTTTCAAGGGGGATGACTCTTCTTCCTATGCAGCCAATATTGCCGCCATCCGCAGTGCCAGTGCGTTGTAATTTGTTATGCCGCTTGGTGATCACATAACGGGGATGAAATGGGGTTATTGATCGACGGCAACTGGTCGACCGCTTGGTATGATACAGCCAAAACAGATGGGCGGTTCGTCCGCGAGACAGCTAGTTTTCGTAACTGGATTACCCCGGATGGCACAGCTGGTCCAACTGGCGAGGCTGGCTTTGCCGCTGAAAGTGGGCGCTACCATCTATATGTATCGCATGCCTGTCCATGGGCGCACCGCACCATTATTTTCCGGCATGTCAAACAGCTTGCCAGCCATATATCAGTGTCGGTTGTGCATCCGCTCATGCTGGAAAATGGCTGGAGTTTTGATAGAGATGCGCATGCAACCGGCGACCATTTATTGGGCAAAAATTACCTGCATGAAGTCTACACATATGGCCACCCAAAGGCCAGCGGGCGGGTCACAGTGCCGGTGCTATGGGATAAATATAGCCAAAAAATTGTGTCGAATGAATCATCTGAAATCATCCGTATGTTCAATTCGGCTTTTAATGAAATAACCAGCAATCATGATGATTACTGGCCGGCGGCACTGCGCCGTGACATTGAAAATGTCAATCAGGATATTTACGACAATATTAACAATGGTGTGTATAAGGCGGGATTTGCCACCAGTCCAGCTGCCTATGAAGATGCAGTAGCGGCCCTGTTCGCTGCGCTTGACAGGATGGAGGCGCGCTTACACCGGCAACGCTATTTGCTGGGGGCGCAGATCACCGAGGCTGATTGGCGTTTTTTTACAACATTGGTGCGGTTTGACCCAGTTTATGTAGGGCATTTTAAATGTAATATTCGACGCATTGCAGATTATCCGGCATTGCATGGATATCTGTGCGATCTCTATCAGCTGCCGGGCATTGCCGAAACTGTGGTGATGGATCATATCAAACAGCATTATTATCAAAGTCACCCAACGATTAACCCGACTGGGATTGTGCCAACGGGTCCACTACTTGATTACAGCGCGCCACATGGGCGTGAGAGCTTATGTTAGATATTTTGTACTTTGCTCGAGCCTGCTAGCTTTTTACGTGGATTTCGGCCTAGGTGCTTTTCACCGCGTTCGGCCGCCAGCCTAATCTGTTTTTGTCTTTCGGCAAATCGCGCTGCGCGTTGTGGGTTGAGACTCGGTTTGCAATGCGGACAACTCACCCCATCTTGATAATCATCACTGTTTAGATCGGTTTCGGACAGGGGCATGCGGCAGGCATGACACATATGATAAGTGCCGGGACGCAAGTCATGATTAACCGCAACCCGACCGTCAAAGACAAAACATTCGCCATGCCATTTGCTTTGCTCGGCTGGCACCTCTTCAAAATATTTTAAAATGCCGCCTTTCAGGTGATAGACCTCGTCAAAGCCAAAATCCTGCATCAGTGCTGTTGCCTTTTCACAGCGGATGCCGCCAGTGCAATACATGGCCAGCTTTTTCGGACGGCTCGCGTCAGGCTGTTTGGCAAGATCGGCGGCCCAGCTTGGAAAATCACGAAAATTCGTGGTGTTGGGATCGACCGCGCCATCAAACATACCAATAGCGGTTTCATAGCTATTGCGGGTGTCGATCACCATCACATCTGAATCACTGATCAGGGCGTTCCAGTCGGCCGGCTCAACATAGGTGCCGGTGCGTTCAGCTGGTTTGATGTTGGGACAGCCCATGGTCACTATTTCCCGCTTTAAACGCACTTTCATCCGCAAAAATGGCTGGGAGTCGCTGGAGGAAAATTTCAATGATAACCCGGCAAATCTGTAATCATTTTCTAGCCATCTCAGCACCGTTTCCATAGCTGGGACAGGCGCGGCAATTGTCCCGTTAATGCCCTCATCAGCCAATAGGATGGTGCCACATACCCCGGCCTTATCGCAACAATCTTGAAGCGTTTCACGCAATTGCGAGGCATCATCCAATGATACAAATTTATACAGTGCGGCGACGACAAAATTGACGTCATTACTGCGTTGCGCCAACATTTGATGCATGGTGTCTATATAGTTTGGCATTACCCTTTGATATCCTGATTTAAGGAATTTTCGCGGCAATTTAGCATCAGATCTTGTGAAATCCAAGATGTGCAAATCAACAGCCATTTTGTTTGGTTGGTCTGGCTGTTGGTTACAGTGTCGTCACGATCTACTTGACCATCCCCGGGTCACCTGCCCATACATCCGCCAGCCAGCTGTGCAAAAAACTGGGGCCAGCAAGGCCAATCATTAGATTGCGCAATCGGCCTCCGGCCCCGCCAAGTGCCATGATTTTGCCGCTGATATCAGCCTTGCGCGCAACCATAGACACCACGCTGGTACGGTGGCGGGCATAAATGGCCAGCGCGTCATCAATCGAGTCGGCAGTGGTCAATGCCTGTTGCAGACTGGCGGCGTCCTGCAAGGCCTGACCGGCCCCTTGGGCAAGATGCGGCGGCATAACATGCGCGGCGTCACCTGCCAATACTAGCCGGCCGCGCCGCCAACATAAAGGGCTGCCAGCTGGTGACACAGATGTTGTTGCCCAGGTAAACGAGCCGCTTGCCAGCGTTTCAAATAGCGGGTTCGTTCCAAAAATTTTGGCCTGCCATTGGCCTGCCGCAAGCTGTGCTGACAAAGTGACAGCGAAATTGATGCGGGCACCCCCAGCAATCGGGTAATGCACAAGATGCGCCCCTTGACCAAGCCAGAGATTACTAGCTGGCTGGGCAAAAACGGCAGGTATCAGGGCGGCGTCAATATCGGCGCGCATCGCCACCCGGCCATTTAGCTGTCTATTGGCCGATATGGCGCCGGCAACCAACCGCCGGCCAAGACCAGCGGCCCCATCTGCCGCGACCAGTGCCGCCGCTCTCGTACTGTGTCCATCTTCAAAAACAAGGTCAACGCCATCTTTGTGCGGTACCGCATGGCTGATCAGGGCGGCGTGATGTGTAATTGAGTCACGTTTGGCCACCGTATTTTGCAACAGATCCAGCAAATCAGCACGCCCGATACTGGCATAGTGATTGTTGAGGCTAAGGCGGGTCAGTGTAGCCCCACTGCCCAGATCGCGGACAACGATATGGTCAAGCCGGGTAGCACGCTCGATTGCCGCGTCAAACAGGCCAAGCTGGTCAAGTGCCCGCCAGCCATTTGGTGCAAGCTGAATGCCACCAGCCGGAGGTGTCGACGCATGGGGACCGCACAAGGTCACCCGATGACCGGCATTGGCGGCGGCGAGGGCGGTACTCATCCCGGCAATGCCCGTACCGCTGACCATGATCGTCATTCTGCACATCTTTGATTTAAGCAAACCCAATTGTCATATAAAAAGCGACCACCGCACCGTTAAAACAGGGGATCTGGGGTCGCTGATACGCTAGAGATAACGGGTCGTGGTTGCAACTAACCGCGACCCGTTGATGTTATTTTGCGTCTAACGCCGCATCAAGCGATGTGCGGAATTTATCGACAATTTCGTCGACGTGTTTGCGTTCAGCGATGAAAGCCGGTGCGATAATCGCATTATCACCGGTAAATTTCACATGCAGACCGTTCCAGAACATAGCCTTTTGCATCTGGCCGCCGCGCCGTCCGGCAACACCATCTGACACCAGTTCAACGCCAGCCATTAGGCCAATGCCGCGGATATCAGCGACCAGCGGGTGATCTTGCAAGCTCCAGACCGCATCGAGGAAATACTCTTCGAGTGCCGCGGCACGATCAAACAGCCCTTCGCTTTCATAGATTTTTTGCGTGGCGATGCCAGCTGCACATGCCGCCGGGTGCGCTGAATAGGTATAGCCATGGAAAAATTCAATCGCATCTTCTGGCGCAGCATTGGTGACCGTGTCGTAGATCTCATCTGTCACAGCCACACCGCCCATGGGAATGGCCCCATTGGTCAGGGCTTTTGCCATGGTGACGATATCTGGTTTGACTTTGAATTTTTGTGTGGCAAAGGCGGTGCCCATGCGGCCAAAGCCGGTGATGACCTCGTCAAACACCAGCAAAAATCCATGTTTCGTACAAATTTCGCGGATTTTTTCCAAATAGCCAATAGGCGGTACCAGCGTGCCGGTTGACCCGGCGACAGGTTCGATAAATACAGCCGCCAGCGTGCCACCACCAAGATTTTCAGCGATACGCTCTAGGTCCATTGCGAGTTCGGCACCAGTTTTTGGCTGGCCCTTTGAAAACCGCTGGTCTTCCTGCCATGTGTGGCGAATGAGGGAAATATTTGGCAAGGTGAGGCCAAAGGTTTCGCGGTTGCGCACCATACCGGCCAGCGACACGCCGCCCATGTTGACCCCATGATAGGCGCGTTCACGGCTGATCAGCCGGTTGCGCTGGGCTTGTCCACGGGCGCGCTGGTAGGCCAAAATAACCTTGATGGCTGTTTCGACTGATTCTGACCCGGAATTTGTGAAAAATACATGGTTGAAATCATCCGGCAAAATCCGGCAGACGCGTTCGGCCAGTTCAAAAGACCCCGGATGACCAAGCTGGAAATGCGGTGTGTAGTCATTTGTCAGCATTTGCTGATAGACCGCCTCGGCGATTTCACGGCGCCCATGGCCAAGCGGCGTGCAAAACAAGCCTGATGACCCGTCAATAACCTCACCGCCTTTATAATCCCACAAGTACATGCCATCTGATTTCACCACAATACGCGGATTCTGTTTAAAATCACGGTTGGCGGTGAATGGCATCCAATGACTTTCAAGCGAATTTACGTCATACATAGGTTTGTTTCCTCTTTAAAACTGGCCGCCTGCGGAGACTTCTGCCGATATTTTTACATAACTATTTGGCCTGGGTTTGCCAGAGCAAGCTAATATCAAACGTCTCATACAATCACATCTAAAAAATACCCACTGTTGCAATGCTCGAGCAAGCCAAATCGCGCTCAGGAGGTCACATTGCAGTCAATATCATGACAAAATCGCCAAATGACAGCAAGCGCCTTTTTGGTGCCAGTTATGGCATTGACTGGTACCAGATAAACAGCTTCAATTAAGCGCAATTAGTAAAAACGTGGCCGGGTGGTGCCCCGGGGTATGGCAAATAGGTGGTTTTTCCAGTGAACGAACATTTAATCATCACTTTGGATACAGCGTCTGGAATTAGTTTGCAGGCGCAAATCCGGCAATCAGTTGTTGAGGCAATATTAGGTCACTCGATTTTACCGGGTGATAAGCTACCGTCCAGCCGGGCTCTGGCCAAACAATTAAAAGTATCACGTAATACAGTGATTCTGGCATATCAGGCCTTGGTAGATACGGGCTATTTGCGACCACGTGAACGATCTGGCTATGTGGTTAGTGATGAAGCGCCAATTACCCGTCTTGTTGATACCCCCGGAGATCAGCTCCCTTTGGGTGACGAAGATCAACTAGCCGATTATCGGGATATATTATCCTATAACCAGCAAAGTCGAATCGACTGGGCCCAGAAACTGGTACACTCCTACAGCTATATCCGGCCTGTGCAAAAGCCGGTGAATTGGAGGGAATTTCCCTTTCCTTTTGTCTATGGGCAGGTGGATGACGAATTATTTTCGCATTCAGAATGGCGGGATTGTGCGCGTCAGGCCTTGGGCAGGCGCAATTTCAGCACCATGGCGGGTGATTTTGGCCAGCATGATGACTCGATGCTGATCAATTATATCTGTTCACGCAGTTTGCCGCGCCGCGGCATTAAAGCCCGTCCAGAACAAATTTTAGTGACGCTTGGAGCGCAAAATGCCCTCTATCTGATCGCGCACTTGCTGATCAACCCACAAAAGCGTGTAGTGATTGAAAATCCATCCTATCCTGATTTACGTGATATTTTATTGCAACGCACCCATGAAATTGAAGGTCTTGACGTGGATGCTGGCGGCTTGGTGTTGGATGAGCAGGTTTTGCGGCAAACCGATGCGGTGTTTATCACCCCAAGCCATCAGTGCCCGACGACCTGCACCATGCCAGCAGACCGACGCCTACAGCTTTTGGATCTGGCCAAACGGCATGATTTCCTGATTGTGGAGGATGATTATGAATTTGAGATGAATTTTCTTGAATCACCAACACCGGCATTGAAAAGTCAGGACCGTGATGGCCGCGTGATTTATGTTGGCAGCTTGTCAAAATCAGTTTTTCCAGGCTTGCGCCTTGGCTATATGGTGGCGCCTGAGCCTGTCATAAAACAGGCACGCGCCCTGCGCCATTTGATTTTACGGCATCCCCCCGGCCATGCTCAGCGCACCTTGGCCTATTTTATGGCGCTGGGGCATTATGATGCGCAAATCAGGCGGTTGCGCCGCCATCTTGCCGAACGACGTCGGCTTTTACAAAAAGCCATGGATAGCGAACCATTATTGTCTCAAACGGCGTCACATTTTGGTGGCACTAGTTTTTGGGTGCATGGGCCAGAATGGCTGGATTCACGGCATCTGGCAGAGCTTGCCATGGCTGAAGGTGTTTTAATTGAACCAGGGGACGTATTTTTCCGTTCCGAAGCGGCACCGCTGAACTATTTCAGGTTATCCTATTCCGCAATTCCTGCCGATCATATTGCCGAAGGCTTCAAGCGGCTTGCATGTACGCTTAACGCCTTAGCATCAAAGACATAAGAATAGAAGCGATCAGTCACTAGACTTGGGCGCTTTTGACTAACGCCATGGTCAGTTTGCATAGTTGATTCAAAAGTTCATCGTCAGACACATTGTTTTCAATAATTTTTTCGAGTGACTGGATGCTCTCCGGGCGGTAATCAAGCCCACGGTTTTTTGGCCGAAAGTTTTGATTGATATCTTTGATGAAGTAGAAAGGTTTTGGTCGCAAGTGATCACCAGCACTAAAACCAATTATTATTTTTTGCCCAGTCATTACAGAGGAAAAAGCCGTATATTCCAGAGTAAAAGTTTCTGGCTCGAGCGCTATTTTATTTGGCTGATGCAAGAGGGACTTAATAGGTGTCAGCAATGATGGAATACGCTGAAACAAGCGCACACTTTTCAACAAACAGGCATGAAGAGCTTCGAGTTCATGGTGATAGAGGGAAGCGTTATGATCCTGTGTGTCACCCATCAGCATAAATGGGGAGTCAAATGGCAAGGATGTAGAAAATTTTGATTGGTCTAGATCTCTGTGAAGCAGTTCTACCAAATACCAAGCTTCGGCAAAGGCCGGTGTTCTATCATCAAAACAAAAACTATGTGGAACCTTTACGCCATTTTCACAAAAATATACTTCAAGTTCACGAATATTTAGACCAATTTGGAAATGTTTCTCGAAATAGCGAGTTCGGAAGTCTTGGGAGTCCCCGACCCACAAGAGACTTAGGTGCTGGTTTTGTGGCATAGCCTCAAGGAAGCTGTTGGCTCCTCTTGCCACCCAGAAAATGGCATTGTGTGCCTCGACACACGCGTCTCGAAACTGCTTGGTCTTTAAGATTTTTGCGTCGGGCCAGATTGCTGATTGGCTCAAAGGTATCTCACTAACAACATAGCTTTGACGTCTTACCACTCATCATCATCGTCATCGTCATCAAAAAAAGTTGATTCATCAATATCTTCATCTTCATCGAACGCATATTCAAGCTGTTCTGTTACGTAAACCATGATGTTGTCATCTTCGACTTTAACGTCATATGTTTTGAGTGGCAGCTCGGCCTCATCTTGAAGCTCAAGAGTCTCAAGGTCCCAAGACCATAGATGTTTTGTGCAAGTCAACTTGCACCCGATGACTAAACCGGACTCCTCTAGAGGTTCTTCTAAATGAGGGCAAACTGGGGGAACTGCGACATAGCCATTCTTGTGGTGCGCGACCGCGATAGGAATCCCACCGCCTATTCGGGCCCAAACCTTTTTAATTGAACCCACGGGAATTTCGCTTTTTTCACAAACCTTTGTCCAAGCCATTGCCTACACTCTTTAACCTCTTTGTTGGTTGAATATCCGGGTTAAAAACACTTCTAAACCTAGTTCAAAGACACCAATGTGAACCTTTATCAAGGCGTCTGTTATCAAGCTGTGTTTCGCGATTAGTGAATTTTGGAACACCGTTAACTATCGAAAATTCATCAACATATTTTCCAATTACGAAAAGCCGGCTTTCGCCGGAGTCTAGGTGCGAGTTAATACCATCAAGCATATTCTGGTAGATTGTGACCGAACTCACTGCTGTTGCAGATTTGCCATCATCTGAGATATCGATTGAGTACACTGAGGTGTGTCGATGTAACGGTGAATGATCAGTGTTGTGCTTTGGAAGCATATCCATCAGCCCTGTTAGCTCTTTCTTATCACCACTAAAATAAGTCATCTTTTTGTTAATTTCAGGGCTGAAGGATGTGATTGCATAAGTAAAACTCTCGTCACAAAGCTCAAACCAAGCCGCCCAGTTATTTTCGTCCAAAGCGAGAGTTGCTTTGTATATTGTTTTTTCAATTTTCCGTTCCAAATCAAGCATGGTATATTCTTTCGTTGTTTGCATTCAGTTTTTGTAAGTCTCTGTTTTCTTATTGATCGGTGATAGGTATCAACACATCGAGTGACGATTTCACGACCGACCTCCGCCACTATCGATAGGTGAATAAGATGGATTACTTATTTGTTTCGGATCAGGAAATCGTTTTGTGTCGAGACATTGTCTGGCTTCCATGTACGTTGCCGGGTCATTGACCACCTCGACGGCCACCAGTTCGTTCCCACGATAGCTCCAGAATGACACAGCGCCGTCTCGCTTTCCGGGTCTTTCGACCTGGTAAACGTTGTCGTCAAGAACCGGCACGATTCCAACGGACTGAAGTTTTGCATCATATTGATCGGACCAGAACCAGGGAGTTTGAATGTTTGGGCTGTCCACGCCGGCGATCGCGGCTGCGGCTATGGCTGCTGACTCTTGCGCGTTGTGGACTGATTCAACTGCAATACTCTGTTCGCGACGAAGTGCGACATCCCCTATCGCATATATATTTTCATCGCTAGTTTGCATTTCATTGCTCACTAAGATAGCACCGCCATTATCGAACTGAGTCTCTAATCCCGAATCCGAGGCAAGCTTGCTGTCTGGAAAAACGCCGATACCTGTTATCAGCATCTCTCCTTCTATAACTCTACCGTCAGATAAGGTTACACTGTGAAAAATCCCATCTTCTTGGTTTACACTCTCAACGCCAACTCCTGTGATAACAGTGACACCGTTATCCTCGTGTAACTTATGGAGAAGGTCGGCAAGCGGTTGACTTGCCACTCTGGCAAGGATTCTCTCGCCAGCCTCAATCACGGTTATTTTCATACCTTTTTTGCGCAGTGACGATGCGACCTCGAGGCCAATATATCCACCTCCAATAATTACCACCGAGTCGGAATTATTTGCGGTTTGACGGATTGCGTTTGCATCAGCTGGCTGACGCAAGACAAAGGCGTTGCCCATATCTTTTGAGCTCGGCAATTCTTTTGGAACAGCGCCGCTCGCGATAACCAGCTTATCGAATTTTACAACATCGCCGTTGTTGACTGTGATTGTCTGATTGTCTTTGTCGATACTATGAACCGTGCTTTGCGTCTTTAGCTTGATCTTATTTGTTTTGTACCATTTTTTTTGCCTTAGCAGCGACTTTGACTCAACTGACTCACCGCCACCGAGAAGAAACCCCTTTGACAAAGGTGGGCGCTCCATTGGCCCACCAACTTGTTTGTCGAATATGGATATGCTGCCTAAAAAACCATTTTTACGAAGACGATCAGCAAATGATACTCCAGCGTGACTGGCTCCAATGACAACGACTTGCGGCCCGTTGGGTGATTCGCCGGCATCATCAGCGCTATTTTCGTCGGCGTTATTTTTCTCGGTTGTGCGTTTAAGCCCCTCCGGGTGGGTATCCATCCACATTGACCACTCATTTAAGTAATGGGCAACGAAAGTATTTTTCTCAGCGTTTTTTTCTGGGTTCATGACTGAGATCCTTCTGTAGAGTTCATGGCTGAGATGCGAAAGGGGCCATGGTTCAGGTTGTAGTATTTTATCCGTGTGTCACGATCTGTTTTATTTTCTCCTTGCGGTACTAGGCCTCGGTGTTCGATCATTGTGAGGTTTGGGTCCACCGGCGTTACCACTTTCACATGGAGGACTGGCCCGGTTATATCGAAAACATAACCTGGAAACAGATGGATTTTGGATGTTCCTCCGGAGTTTGGTTTTGGAAACTCATCCGACACGTTTTGACTCCCCGTATCGTCATTTGCGGTGATTGCACAATGTCCAAAGTCGAATACAGAGCCGTGTTTTGCAGCGCTCAGAAATTCCAGAGCTTCCGTCATATAACCATGCTCAACGTACTCTTTGTGGTAGTGCACGACCTCGAGAGGCACAGAATTCAGCTGCTGCTCGACATGGCCAAACGCTGGCCCAGCCCACTCTTCGAGCATTGAGACTGGCTGGTCATTCATATTGACCCATACGAAACCACCATATTTTACCGAACAACGGATTCGACGGAGCCCTGCGTCATCTTTTGAAAATCTCTCTTGATATCCTTCTTTCTCTCGGGCGACGTATACACAATTACCTCGCATATCAAATTGCCAAGCGTGAAACATGCAGGTAATTCTTTTAGGATTACCAGATGCCTGACCCTCGAGAAAACTGCCCTGCGGTCTCCTCTCGATCAACATGCCACGGTGGGGGCAGACATTCAAAAGCGCGTTAACTTTCCCATCTGGGGCTCTGCAAATGATTATGTTTTCATTGCCAATACTAGCTGTCCTAAAATCATAAGGTGCTGGCAGTTCAGACTCGTGGCAAACAGGCACCCATGCATTGCGGAAAATACGGGTCTGCTCTGCGATGAAGTCACTATCCAAGGGGTTAGCTGCTACTTTTTCTGACATGCCTGCAATGCATTGAGCAGTCTCGGTGGCGCTGGGTCTTGTCTCAATGTCCATTTTTAAACCTCTATAAATTTTGGCGATGTATTTTCATATCGATACGGTCAGTTGACAATATTTGTCGCAATTACATTTTGCTATCACTTGATCGGTCATATGAATAAGCAAATGGCTTGATAGTTGGCTCTAATAATATTTAGGATTTTAAACCGGCCAGAAGAAGCCTGGGTGAATGGTAGAGCCTATCGTTCTATCAAGGAGGAGGAAGTCAACCCGTGCAATTGTCCAAAAAGTACGCAAAATCACGCGGGACTTGCATGCAATCGCTTTTCTCTCCAAACTGTTTGAAACAACTTAATCGGGAGGAACACGATGAAGAAAACATTAAAAACGGCTGTTAAGCTCACAGCTGCCGCAGCAGTTTTAGCAGGGGCCACCGCGGCTAACGCAGCGGTTGACTTCGGCAAGAGAGGCGAAAAAGTCGATCTAGTTATCGGTTATCAACCCTACTACACGGAATCTTGGACTGGTGTTGTTAACAACGGCAAAGCCTTCTGGAAGAAGCATTTGCCTGCGGGATCGACTGCGGAGTTTCAAGTTGGTCTGCAGGGTTCTGTTATCGTAAATGCGATGGCAGGTGAAAAACAGCATATTGGTTACATGGGCGATATGCCAGCAATTGCCTCAACGTTCAAATATCTTCCTGAGCGTGGCGGCACAGACATCAGAATCGTTGCAGCACTGGGAACATCGAAGCAGCAATGCAATATTTTCCTTGTTCGCAATGACGCTCCTCAATTCAAGAACGGTGTAGAAGCTGTAAAGTGGATGGACGGTAAAGTCACATCAGCACCTCATGGAGCATGTACTGACCGATTTGCTCAACTCGCTTTCAAAAAAGCAGGTATCAAGCCAGCAAAATATTTGAATCAGAACATTGAGGTCATCACAACGAACTTTCGCGCAGGTAAGCTTGATGCCGCTGCCATTTGGGAGCCAACTGCATCTAAAATGGTTAAATCGGGTATAGCTCGTCGGGCAGCCTCTGGCGAAGACTTTGGCGCTCAGGACGGTGCATTCATGGTGATGCTCAATGATTTGATTGCTCAACGCCCAGATGTTGTTATGGGTTGGCTAGAAGCAGAATTAGATGCGCAAGAATTTGTGGCAAACCCTGCAAATGCCGACGCGGTTGCGTCAATGGCAGAACAGCAGACTGAGCAAATTGACAAATCTGTACTGAAGGCTAGCTTGTACGACTCGCCAATGTCGGGAACAACAAAGCTACAGCTTGATTTTGTCATCAGTGACGATGCGCAGTCGTTGCTGCGGGACGCTACGGCTTTTCTATACAGCCTGAAGAAGAAGCCTGCCGCGGCGCCACAAATTCGGCCTGAGGGTGTCATGCCTCAGTTTGCTGAGCGTGTTCTTGAGAAGCGCGGACTGAAGACGCCAGTCGGTCGTATCGTTGCAAAGTAATTCAACTCAATAAATTTAGGGCGGGACTGTGTAATGGTCCCTCCCGGTTTTTCCATTTTTTTAATGAATTGAAAATCGCTTCTGGAGCCTACAGATGACCCAGTCTTCAACTACACAGCTTGATGGCAATGCTAAGCCCGAGGGATTCGAATTATTCATGCTCCGCATGAACAAAAAATTTAAAAGTGTAGATCCATATTTGACCGTTGCTGGCATTGGCCTCTGGCTTTTTGCATACTGGGTTTTGTGCGAAGGGCTTGAGATCTGGCGGTTCAATAAATTGCCGGGTCCAGTGGCGATCTCTAAGGATTGGTTTTCCACCACTCCGTTTCAAGGGATCTCAATTTTTACCCAAGAATACTATGACCATATTGCAGTAAGCTGCCAACGAATTTTGTTTGCGTTCGGTTTAGCGACCGGGCTTGGCGTGCCTCTGGGTCTATTTATGGGCTGGTCCAGGTCAATACGTGACTATATTTTTCCAATCATCGAAACTCTGCGTCCAATTCCAATTTTGGCCTGGGTGCCGCTTTCCATCCTGTTGCTTCCAGGGTTTGAGGGGCCAGTGATTTTCCTTGCAACTTTAGCCTCATTCTTCGTTACTACGTTGAATGCCATGCTTGGCGTTGACTCAATTGATGAAGAATATTTCCGAGCGGCTGGATGCCTTGGTTCATCAAGGTGGGATATTTTCCGGCATGTTGTTGTGCCAGGAGCATTACCTTTTATTTTTACCGGTCTCCAGATTTCGATTGGTGTGGCATGGTTCTCTCTAGTTGCAGCAGAAATGGTCTCTGGTGATTTGGGGTTAGGCTATCTGATTGTTGACGCGTACATGAACAATGTGACGGTGCCAATGGTCATTGCTATGATAACTCTGGGATTTATCGGTTATTTCAGCTCTGCATGTGTTAGGGCGTTGGGCAACAAATTGATGGCTTGGCATGTGAAAGAGCTGGCACAGCAAGGTCGATAAATGATCTGCTCTTTGAGAAGGGCATAAAGGAAATAGTTATGGTGAACAAATCTCCTAAACGGAAAAAAATTGGTGCTTTAAGCATCAAAAATGTCACAAAAATTTATGATCCATCGGGCGTGAATGTCAAAGCTGTGGACGATTGTTCTATGGAAATCGCAGGTGGTGAGGTTTGCATGATTGTTGGACCATCAGGGTGCGGTAAAACGACACTTTTAAACGCGATTGCAGGCTTTCACTCCATTACTGAGGGAAGCATTCATCTGGATGGGGAGCTTTTATGCGGCCCAACAAAGCCAAAAGCTGAGCAAAGTGCAGAGCGAATGGTGGTTTTTCAACATGGAGCGTTGTTCCCATGGAAAACACTTCAAGAAAATGTTGCTTACGGGCCAACTGTTCAGCGGGTGTTGTCTAAAAATGAGGCAATGGACAAAGCAGGCCAAATGCTGGCTGAGGCGGGTCTTGGACAATTTGTTAAAAAATATCCTGGTGAGGTTTCATCTGGGATGGCGCGGCGCGCAGAGATTGTCAGAGCCCTAATAAATAACCCAAAAGTCTTGCTGTTGGATGAGCCGTATCGAGCCATGGATGCCTTAACAAAACAGATCATGCATGAGTCTTTGCTTGAAACATACGACAGAACTGGCGTGACGATCTTTTTTATTACGCACGACCTGGAGGAGGCCATTTTTCTCGGGGACAAAGTGCATGTTGTTACGACCCGTCCATGTCAGTTGAAAAAGACAGTTGAGGTAAAAATCCCGAGGCCTAGGTCTTATGCCACCCAATCCTCTGAAGGTTTTCGCAAACTTCTTGAGGAGGTCAACGATGCTGTTCACGAAGAAGCTGTAAAGGCCTTCCAAGCGGGTGAGCGAGAAATGGCCTGATAATGATTTGCAAAGTTCATATTTAAACGAGCCAGGAATTGAGACAAACATGAGTGCTGTAGGAAATTTTCTCAAAAACACGACCACCCGGCGGGGTGTTGGGGCGATCGTGTGCTTTGTAATCATTTGGCACATTGGTGCAATGATTGATGATTGGACTGGTGTAGATGTTTTAGGCATAGGTTTAGTGCCCCCACCTGGAGATGTTTTTGCTGCATTTCTTGGTGTTATTCCAAAGGTTGGGTACTGGATGAGCTGGGTATCAAGTTTTAGCCGGGTTTTGGCTGGTTTTTTGGTAGCAATGATAATTGGAATCCCATTTGGCTTGTTGCTAGCCGTTAATAGATATTTTCGCGGGGTTTTTTTTCCGCCATTTGAAATACTCCGGCCTATTCCACCATTAGCTTGGGTTCCGGCCTCCCTGATTTTTTGGCCAACAAATGAAATGTCGATCGCTTTTGTAACCTTTCTTGGGGCGTTTTTTACAATAGTGATTAATGTCCTTGGTGGTGCGCGAAGTATTGATATCAGTTACCTGAGAGCCGCCCAATCAATGGGCGCGTCTCAAATGGACTTATTTTGGAAAATAGTGCTGCCAGGCACGTTGCCGTCGATATTTACTGGTGCTGCAGTTGGTATGGGTATCACTTGGGAGGTTGTCCTTGCTGCTGAGATGATTTCTGGCGGTGGCACACAAGGTGGCGGTGGCCTCGGCTTTTTCATCTGGAATTCATACATGGGCGGTTCTTTAGAGCAAATTGTTGTTGGAATGATATCAATTGGCATAGCTGGGTATATCTGTTCGAGTACCATCCGAAAAATTGGATATTTCTTTATGCCTTGGCGGCGGCTTTTTTGATCGCATTTTTAGACCGAATTATGGAAAATTATTTGAAATGGTGTGGAGTTTGAGATGAGCTCAAGCAAGTCAGCTTCTAAATCAACTGCGAGTAAAAAAAATAAAAAGTTAAATAGCTCGCAAGTGGAAATGAAAAATGTGTCCAAAGCCTACGGTGAAACCTGGGAATCCGAGGAGGTTTTAAAAAACATTTCCGTTGAATTTCCAGCCGGTGAGCTGACCGTTATCGTTGGGCCATCTGGATGCGGCAAATCGACATTAGTTAACCTCCTTGCCGGATTTGAAAAGCCCGATGTGGGGGAGGTAACTGTAGATGGAAAACTCGTCACAGGGCCAGCTCAGGACAGGATGGTTGTTTTCCAAGAAACGGCGTTGATCCCATGGCAAACCACATTAGAAAATGTAACGTTTGGTCCGAAAATGAGAGGCGAAAAAAAGGGACGTTCGCTTGATGACGAGGCCAAGGAACTTTTGGTCAAAGTTGGACTTGGTGAATTTATTCACAAATTTCCGCTCCAACTTTCTGGCGGTATGCAGCGCCGCGCTGAATTGGCGCGTGCTTTGATTAATGAGCCAACTGTTATGATCATGGATGAGCCTTTCAGAGGGCTTGATGCTATGTCGCGGAGCCTCATGCAGGAATTCTTCCTTGAACTTTTCGAGGAGAATAAAAAAACGAACATTTTTGTCACGTCTGAGATAGATGAAGCTATCTTTCTCGCCGACAATTTGGTCATTTTGTCAAACAAGCCAACCACCGTCCAAACTGTCATCAAAATTGATTTGCCGCGTCCTCGCAACTACAAGATGTTGACGTCTGCCAAAGCCTTTAAATATCGAAAACAGGCTATGGATTTGCTTCACGGTGAAGCAATGAAAAGCTTCGCTATTTCAAAATAGCTTTGGGCTATCACTGAGGCTCCAGTCCATCTATTTTTAATAGGACCTCTGAAAGTGCTCGACTTTCTACTAATTATGACCTCAAAAAATATAGTTGTTTCACTTGCTATCATGGGTGCAATTCTATCAACGTTTGCCAGAGCTCTGAGCAGTTTTGTGGTGTCTATGATCGGTGACCGGCCGTTTGAAAGCCGTGACGTAGCAGTCAATCGGATCGCAAAAGGTTTTTCAACGAGTGGCTATGCGGCCATGTCTGTTAGTATTTTCTTGTTCATTGTTTCTGGGTTTATTATTGACCTGTCCTGAATCTGATACATGGCTGGCGTAATCAATGAATACGATAGAAGTGCGAAGCTTGACAAAATTTTATGGAGACAAGCCAGCCCTTGATGGCGTTAATTTCTCTGCATGTGATGGTGATTTTATTGGGCTGTTGGGTGCAAATGGAGCTGGTAAGTCAACATTGATTAAATGCCTGTCTGGTGTTTTAACACCCAGCGATGGCGATGCATTTTTCAACCAGCATTCAATTGTTCGCAGCAGAACTTATTGTCAGCTTAAAGTTGGCTACTTGCCTGAGTCGCCGTCTGGATTTGAAGATTTGACAGCCGCTGAGTTTATAAGACTCTCAGCGCTTTCGCACGGTTTGAGTAATGATAAACAGAAAAAATCTGTCACGACAGTTATAGAGGAACTGCAATTAGAGCAAATATCAGGCTTACGTCTGGCTGATCTCTCAAAGGGTCTACGGCAAAGAGTTTGGCTTGCTCAAGCTTTGGTGCACAACCCCGAAATTCTCTTCCTTGACGAGCCGACGGATGGATTGGATCCTATTCAAAAGGTTGCGTTACGGCGTTATATCCTGGAAATCGCGAGAAAAAAAATTGTGATAATGTCGACCCATATCTTGGAGGAGGCAGAAGCTATGTGCGGGCGCATATTGGTTATGAATAACGGGTGTATCGTGAAGGATGGGGCCACCCAAGCATTCCTGGACGCCGAGGGGCACTTGGAAAGCTCGATAATAAATTACGCGAGTTAGTGTGCCCAGAACCAGAAATAGAAGTGGTGGTATAATTGAGCCTGAGAAACATCAAAACAATACTCGTTTATGAACTTATCCTCCGCGGCTGTTCTACCTCTACTGCTCTGTTCATATCCGGTTTTTTAATTCTTTTGACGATCTGTATTTTTTTTATTGGAAATTTTCTAGACTCAAATCTGGTGAGCTTGTCACTTCAGTGGACATTCCTGCTTTGGTTATCAGTTTTTTTTCTTCCAGCTTTTGGAATGAGAGCCTTTGGCACCAAAAAAGCTTCAAGTGAGATGAGCTTGTTGCTCTCCTACCCCTTTTTGCCAATTGAAATTGTGGTAGGGAAATGGCTTTGTGGCCTGATAATTTTGAGCCAAATGCTGCTCCTCACGTTCCCATTGGTTGTGACCCTTGGTGTTTTGGGTGAGCCTGATTGGGGAACTGTGATCTCTGGATATGTCGGTGCAATTCTTGCGCTCGCTTTGATGTACGCTGTCGCGATTTTGGCCAGTGCTGTCTCCAAAGAGGAGGTCAGTTCATTTTTATTGGGCTCTTGTGCATTATTCGCACTCATTTTTCTGGATGTTGACGCACTTCAGATTGCTGCGCTGCCAAATTTTGTTGAGCAAATAAGTCGCTTTACCTTTGTTGCCAGCCCAGCTCATTGGTTTGATGAGTTTACTGCAGGCAAGGTGAGCCTATCCGGGATTTTTTATTTTCTCACCCTAACGTCCGTTTGTATTTGGCTTGCGAGCTATCAGATAGGAGGATACCGAAAAACATCTTTTTTATTGACATATTTCCCATTTATTTCAATTACCTGTTTATTTATTTCCGCTGGTTCAATTGGCATGATGGCTAACTTTGTCAGTTACCTTGATTTGAAATTAGATTTGACGGATGCAAAGGAATATACGTTCAACTCAAGGACACTGGAACTCGCAGAAAAAAGCTCCGACGGCACAAAAATTAGGTTGTTTGTGAGCTCTGACAAAAGCCAAATTCCTCAAAAAATAATTAAACATATGGATCGAGTTGAGCGTTCACTAAATGCCCTCGAAGCAGCAAGTTTTGGAAAAATTGAGGTTTCTGTTATAACACTGCGGATTGATAGTCGCGAAGCTGATGAGGCGGAAAGTGCTGGCATCGCTCGTATACCGATGTCTTCAGGTGACGAATTCTACTTTGGTATGGTTATCAGTAAAGAGGATCGCTCTTTAACAACTGGTTACATAGATGTGAATCGGGCAGCCTCGCTGGAATATGACCTCGCACTCCAGCTGAGCAATTTACAACGCGCACAGCCACCAAGGATAGCTCTGTTGTCCTCAGTGCTTAAGCCCTCTAATGCACACACGACACACCCTGGTTTATCCGTAATAGAGGACCTAAAACGTCAATACGACGTGTCTGTCCTTCCATATTTTGCTGAGAGTTTAGATGAACAATATGATGTCCTGATAATTTTTGATGCGCCAATCATCCGGCAGGCGATGGTCAAGGCAATCGATCAACACATTCAAGAGGGTAGAAGTGCAATAATAATGCTCGATCCTTTTCAGCGTATGAACGAAGCCAACGCTAAATTGGAATTGGGGCTATCGGGGATAGGGAAAATCAACACAATTGCGGATCTGATACAATTTTATGGAATAGAATTTTCTCGTGATGGTGTTGTTGGTGATTTTGAAAATGCCGCAAATGTGGAGACAGGAAACGGCAAAAATTTCGCGTATCCATATTGGCTAAGACTGCGCGAAAAAAACATGACAAAAGATGAGCCAGTTGTTGCCAATCTTAATGAGTTATTGTTTGCAGAGGCAGGAGGCTTTACCTCAGAGGAAGGGTCTAATTTTTTAAAGCCAATTGTTGTCACCAGTGAACAAATTTCCATAGAAACGCGCGCCTCGTTTAATGAGAAGAGCACGGGAGAACTCTCATTGGCCTTTGAAAGCGATGTGCAGGCTCCAAAAATTATTGTCGGTCGGGTCAACGAAAAATTGTCATCCCCATTCCTGCGCAACAATGCAAACGATCTAAAAACGTCAGCATCTTTGGTGTTGGTTGGAGATACTGATTGGCTTTATGATGGTTTCAGCAGAGCGGGTGTTGGATCCACGGCTGCAGCTCTGTCCAGACCTATTAACGATAATCACAATTTGTTTTTGAACTTGGTGGAGCTCTCAGCTGGCTCGGAAGACTTATTGGAGATTAGGTCTAGAAAAAGCCCGGTCAGAGTTTTTTCAAAAGTTGAAGAAATGTTAGTTGCTAGCCGAGAAAAATATCACTCGAAAGAGGTTGAGTTTGCCTCAAGCATAAACGCGGCTGAGGAAAATATCAGGCAGTTTCTAAAACTAGCAAATGCGAAGACTGAAAACGATTTACCGGAGTCTCTCAAACTGGAAGTTCTTAAAATTCGAGAGATGATATATCCGCTGAAAGAAGAGCTTCGGAAAATTCGGCTTCAAATTAGGCAGGATGTCAATGAGCTGTTCCAAGTAACAATATTGCTAAACCTTATTTGTGGTCCAATTTTTTCTGCTGTTATTTTATTGATACTGCGAGATTTTAGACGGAGATCTCAAAGGATCAGAAAATTTTGATGCGGGTAAGCTTTGCAAATTCCAGATCCAGCCCGATAGTTTCAGTTCATGAGGCTCTTGGCGCTGACTTTTTCGTCTGGAACCAGATGCCAGTCTCAAAAAGTTATAGCAAGGGAGTTGAGTCTGAGCACAAAGCGATCCGCAAGGCTGCTGGCCTCACAGATATGTCGGGTATAAAAAAGATATGGCTCAAGGGTTCAGGTGCTTCTGAAGTTATAGATTTTTTGATTACACGCGATTGCAATAAGATCAAACCAGGTGTGGCCACTTATGCAGCTTTGCTGAATGAGAACGGATACGTGATTGACGATGCAATAGTCTTTCGTCTGTCATCGCTAGAGTCTGAAAAATTTGATGCGTCTTGGTTGATTTGTTTTGGTGCTGGCTTTGGTGTGGACTACCTCTCGAAGTCACTGGAGGGTACCGAAGTTATTGCGCGGGCTGACGATGATACAGTATGCCTGATGTTGCAAGGGCCACATGCGGCGACTGTGATTAAAAGGATCGTTAGGGGGCCACTGCCTGTAAATCTTGGACGTTTCGAACATGGGCTGTTTTCCATTTCAGACTCAGATGTAATGATTGCGCGTACCAGTTATTCAGGTGAGGATGGTTTTGAAATTTTCGTAAAATCTCAGCACGCAATCCATGTATGGAACTATCTGGTTTCGAATGGAGCCGTGCCTGTTGGATTCGATGCAATCGATATCGCCCGGATTGAGGCAGGCTTGTTATTTTTTGGACGTGATATGACAGGCTCTGAGACTCCAACTGAACTTGGGCTCGACTTTATAATTGATGGTTCGAAAAAACATTTTCGTGGAAAAACTGCGTGGGAGAAAAAATCCCGAATGCCAAGGCACAAGATTGTTGGCTTGACCATTGATGGGCTTAGCCCGTTGTACGAACACAGCTTCTTGTATGCGAACGGGCAGACTGTTGGTAAAATAACTAGCCACGCAGTAAGTGCATGGCTCGGTAAAACGATCGCAATTGCTCAGATCAAACCTGAGTTAGCCGTCAATGGTAACCAAATTTGCGTTTTTGGGGACAGCTGTTATTCAGTCAAAAGCCGGAAAGCTATTGTTTGTTCACGCCGTTTCTACAGTAATTTCCAAAAAATTACTGCGATTTAATATTTTGCTAAACATATTTATTGCACTTGATACTAAAATTTCACGCTAGAGATGCGAGTGCTATAGCTGCAAGTCTTGCTTCTGGTGGATCAGAGCGACTGGTCAATACTATTGGCACGGCGCCACCTAAAACCAAACCAGCTGCCAATCCGCCTGCACACCAAACAAGAGACTTGAACAGAATATTACCTGATACAATGTCGGGTACAACAAGTGCGTTGGCCCTGCCAGCTACTTGGTTAGTTATACCCTTTTCGGCAGTGGCTCTAGGTGAAATTGCAAGATCAAAAGAAAGGGGCCCAAAAAAATCTGCATCAGGATCTTTCTCTCGAGCCAATCTGGCAATTTCAACTGCTTCGACGCTTGACGGCATAGCAGGCAGAATGCTCTCAGTAGCTGATAGAACCGCTACTTTTGGTCGTGTGCAACCCAGTTTTCGTGACATTTCAGCCATTAAGAGTGCTGCCTCAACGCGGGTGTTAATGTCGGGTCTTATATTTATCGCAGCGTCACTTATTAAAAGTGGCTCGCCCCCGTTAGGAGGCAGCATGACAAAGACATGAACAAGTCGTCGGCCAGCCCGAACTCCAGCCTCTCTTTTGACAAGGCCGCCCATGAATGTATCTGTGTGTAGGTTACCCTTTACGAAACCCGAAATATTACCAGATTTAAAGAGATTTACAGAAGAGGAGATGGCATCTTCTTCATCATTTGTAGCGACAACGTCGATATTTTTGAGGGACCAACCAATTGAATTTGATGCTTTTTCAATTGCTTTCCGTTCGCCAACTAAAATTGGTTTGACGAGCTTTAACTTATGGGCTTTTCGGGCGGTCTCTAGAACCGTTGAACTGGTTGCGCGGACGAAAATAAATTCTTTTGGATTGTCTTTCGACGCTTTTTTGATCAGGGCCTCCTGATCGCTGGCATGTCCACTATATAAAAAGCCGTTGTTTGGATCATTCATTCCGTTTCGTACCATAAGAAAATTCCACGTCGCTTGGGATTTTTACCGCTATTGGACAATGCGGCAAGTTTTGTCACTTAACGTTTTGTCTTTTGACACGTGTCTGTCATCCTACATGAAGTACTGATGGGAACCAACTGCAAGAAAATGATGAGTGAGAGTTATCTCTTTATTGGTTCAGACTATTAGCCGATTTTAGCAAATCCTTAACGCGTAGATTGACATGAAAGCCAAGATCGCCGATATTTGGTATGTATATTGCGAGATCTGTCGCGCACTGTTTATGTTCGGGAGTAGAAAATGGCGCCTAGAAATCACAAAAATTGGTTGAAGAAGCCCAAGGTGGAATTCATATCTAGCGAATGCTACAACAACCATAGCATTTATCAGCAAGAGATTGAGCAAATCTTTTCAAAAGTATGGGTTCCTGTTTGTCATACAAGCGAAATGTCGAACAAAGGCGATTTCAGATCTTCCCAAATAGCCCATCAAAATGTTGTTGCTGTTAACCGTGGTGACACTGTTGAAGCGTTTTTGTGCCCATCAAGCGACCGGCCTGCAGGAAACGGTATTGACACCGATGGTCTGAAAAAGCTGCACAGTGAAGTCAAACATGGTGGCATGGTTTGGATAACTCTCGATCCTAACCCTTCACAAAGTGTGGAAGAGTGGACTTGCGGCGCATTTGACTGTATCGCCGATGCGATTGACGAAGAAGAGTTAGATGTTTTCCATTACCACAAAGCTGTCATTGATACTAACTACAAGCTTTGGCATGACACTAACAGTGAATTCTACCATGATTTCATGCATTATTTTAACCGTGTGTCTGGTTTTAACGACGAATATTTCGCGCGGAAAAACATCCCATTTGATAACGGTCATGTTAACGTAAGCAGTTTCACGGTAAATTACGAAGAGTATGACGGGTTTGACGATAGAGGGGAGCTATCTTTCCCTAATCTGCCACCGAACCAGTGGTACATGGTTGATTTGTTTCCTGGGTTTAATTTTAACCTCCGTGGTAGTGCTTACAGAAGTGACTCTGTAACACCTCTTGGCCCAAACAAGGTCATGATTGAATTTAGAGGCTATGGTTTGAAAAGCGACTCCAAAGAAGACCGCGCGACCAGGATTAAGCATCACAATTCGATTTGGGGGCCATTTGGTCGTAACCTACATGAAGATTTGATTGGTGTTGCCGGTCAGGGCACCACCATGAGAGAGGGCACCGAAACTCGTAACATTTTACATGGTCGCCACGAGAATTCGACAATTCATGATGAAGTTGGCATGCGACATTACTACGAAGCATGGGGTAATTTCCTGGGAGTTTCTCCGGCCAATCCTCTTGGCTTGGGCGGTGACAATGTGATGGCCGCTGAGTAAAAATAACTTTAGATTTTAAAAAAGGGGCGTTTAGGTGCCCCTTTTTTGTTTTCATAATAAAAAATTAGTTGTCCATTGAATCGTAAAGATTGTCCCGATAGAGGAATTTTTGTAGTTCGCCATTCTCTGCTAAAGACCGACCAACCTCCTCAGTGATTTTTGTTATTGGGATTTCTGTTTCAGTTTTTAACCAAAATAAGCCGATCCCTTTTCTAATAACTGGGTCCTTCAGCAGTAAAGCTTTTGTTCCAGAATGAAGTCCTGGCATTCGTGTGTAATGGGAAGGTATGATAGTGCAAAGCTCCGTAAATTGTGTTTGAAACATTAGGTGCAGTATCGACTCAGACTCGATCTTGGGTGTGACTTTCTTTCCTGCTCTAGTAAATGTTTCCTCTGCGATGGCGCGCTCATACATTGATGGCCGAAGTAAAGCTAGTGGCAAGTCACCTGCTTGTTCCCAGCTAATCTCATCCATTTCTTCAAACTCAAACGAGTCTGGGACGAGCAAGCTCCATGTCTCTTCAAAAATTGGCACCACATCACACCATGGCATTTCAGTTGCCTGATCCATGTATGTTATTCCGCAGTCAATCGAGAAATTATCCAAACCAGTCTGCAATTCCTCGTTTCCTACGAAACGAACATCAACTGAAACTAAAGGGTAAGCTTTTCGGATTCGTTGTAGGATGATCGGCAAAACTGGTGACATCGAAGTTATTGCGCCAAGCCGGATAGTGCCACTTAGGTTGTTCTGCATTTCTGAAATTGTGTCTCGCATAGAAGTGCAATTGGCAAGAATAATGCGAGACCACTCTGCAACCCGTTTTCCCTCTTCTGTGACCCCATACAAACGCTGACCGCGGCCTCGTTTAAATAGTGTTACGCCAAGTTCTAACTCAAGTTGTTTAATGCCGTTTGAGAGGCTGGGTTGTTTAACATTGCAGCGAGAAGCTGCCCTTCCGAAGTGATCCTCTTCGATTACAGCAATCAAATATTCAAGTTGCTTAAGAAACATAATTTCATACCTTTGGGCAACTGGCAGACAGTCGTTATATCACAAGGTGTTTGCACACTTTGTCAGTTTCGACCATAGTCAAAGCTCTAGGATTGCTAAGCTAGCATATTGCAAAAAAAATACCTAACACCGTTTATTTGATGTTTCGATGACGCTTCTCTCCATCTGTTTCCTGTTTGGCCTGATTGCTGGCTTGTTGATTGGTGCCGCTGGCATTGGTGGTGTGATTCTGGTTCCATTATTAGTGTATGTTTCTGGAATTGATATTCACACGAGCATAGCCGCTTCTGTGGCCGCTTTTTTCGTTTCAGGTTTGGTTGGCACGGTTGTGTATTCTCAACGGGGTATCATTCAATGGCCAGATTTTGTATCGGTGTGCGTTGGTGCGATACCGGGTGCTCTATTAGGTGCTTATGTTTTACCAAAAATAGAGTCCTATTTCCTTACACTTTTTATCGCGCTAGTTCTCATATTATCGGCAGTTAGGCAATTTATACGTAGTGATAGCAGCAACCCGGTTAATCCAACGCGCAATAGGCCAAAATATCAGTTGGCATTTGTTGGGTTGGTGACTGGATTCTTATCTGTTCTGAGTGGAACTGGGGGGCCACTGGTTTTACTGCCGTTATTGACTTGGTTATCAATGCCTTTGATAACAGCTATCGGTCTCTCACAAGTCATTCAGTTGCCAATCTCTACGTTTGCCACAATTGGCAATGCGCTCAATTCTCTTATCGATTGGGAACTCGTTCTGGTTTTGGGTTTTGGGGTAGCGTTTGGTTCATTGTTCGGTGCCAAAGGATCGGAGCTGCTGCCAATAGACTATATCAAAACACTGGTCGCGTTTTTACTATTTGCATCAGGAGTTTATATGGTTCTTCTTCTTCTATTAGGCTAAGTTTGGGCTGTTTGTATCTTTGATAATAGCTTTGATGATAAAGCTAATAGTAATTAAGCATTTTATTTAAGCGAGAATTTGATCCTAATCTAAACAATAACTTATCCAATTCGAAGGGTGAACGTCGTCTTGGCTGAGTGATTATTACAAATGAACGGGGGAGGGTCGGTATGAGTGATACTAAACCAAGACGCAAAGTCACATTTAAAACTCTTCAGAAGAAAATGGAAGCTGGAGAGCCAATTACGCAGTTAGCAGCTTATGATTACCGCACAGCAGTTGTCGCTGATCGGCTTGGCATGGATATTTTGTGCGTATCAGATACTGGTGGGATGATTCTTTTTGGACATCAAAGCACGACAAGTGTCAGTTTTGATGAAGTCATGATGATGTCTAAGGCTATCGACCGTGGCTCACAATATGGGCTAAGAATGGTTGATATGCCATATTGGAGTTTCCATGTTTCAAAAGAGCAAGCTGTTGAAAATGCTGGGCGATTTGTGCATGAAGCTAACGCTGAGGTAATGAAGTGTGAAGGTAACCGTCATCATGTGCCGGCAATCGAAGCTATTGTCAGTGCTGGTATTCCTGTTCAAGGCCACATTGGCATAACGCCAATGCGTATGCCTCAACTGGGTGGATTTGTTGCTCAGGGAAAAACTGCTGATCGTGCTAAAGAGTTAATCGATGATGCGAAAGCAATGTATGATGCCGGTTGTTTTTCAATATTGTGCGAAGTGACCACCTCTGAAGTTGCTGAGTATCTTGCTGAAATTCTTCCAGTTCCTGTCATCAGCCTTGGTGCTGGAAACTGCGCAGACGGTGTCCACATTATTTCTTCTGATCTTTTCCATCTCTGGGAAGAGCATGTGCCAAAGCACTCAAGAATATACACTGATCTAATCCCAATCATGGAAGATGTGATCACTCGATATATGGATGACGTAAAGACCAGAAGTTACCCTGGGCCTGCGGAAACCATCAACATGCCTGAGGATGAACTCCGCAAGTTTGCCACAGATATGAAGTGGGAAAGAAAATTAGACGAGCTTGGTTAGTCGTCTGAAACTCAAGTCCATTGTACCCATCAACACTCGAACATAAGTGTGTTGATGGGGTTAAGCCTGCATTGTTCTAAGCATACCAAGATAGTTGCTCGCAACAGTTTCAACACTCAGGTGAATTTTGGTGATTAGGCGCTATATGATTTGGCTGATTTGGCAAAATCTCAGAAAATGTTGGGGAGCATTACTGTGAGTGACATAGAAATTGCACGTTCGGCGCAGAAGAAGCCGATTTTTGAGATTGGTGAGTCATTGAACATACCGGCGGCGGATTTGGTGCCATTTGGGCATGACAAGGCGAAGATTAGTCAGAACTTTATTAATTCGGTACAGGGCCGGCCGAATGGCAAATTGATTTTGGTGACAGCGATCAACCCAACGCCGGCTGGCGAGGGCAAGACCACGACAACGGTTGGTCTTGGTGATGGTTTGAACCGGATTGGTAAGAAAGCGATGATTTGCATCCGCGAGGCATCATTAGGGCCAAACTTCGGTATGAAGGGCGGCGCTGCTGGTGGTGGTTATGCGCAGATTGTGCCGATGGAAGATATGAATTTGCACTTTACTGGTGATTTTCATGCCATCACATCGGCGCATTCGTTGCTATCGGCGATGATTGATAATCACATTTACTGGGGCAATGAGTTGGAAATTGATACTCGCCGAGTTGTTTGGCGGCGGGTTGTTGATATGAATGACCGGGCGTTGCGCCAGATCACTGCCTCGCTTGGTGGGGTGGCTAACGGCTTTCCGCGCGAAGCTGGGTTTGACATCACAGTAGCGTCTGAAGTGATGGCGATTTTGTGCTTAGCCAAAGATTTGGCTGATCTGCAGAAGCGTCTTGGCGATATGATTGTGGCTTATCGGCGTGATCGCTCGCCGGTATTTTGCCGTGACATCAAAGCTGATGGGGCGATGACGGTATTGTTGAAAGATGCAATACAACCTAATCTTCTGCAAACTTTAGAAAATAACCCAGCCTTTGTGCATGGTGGCCCATTTGCCAATATTGCGCATGGGTGTAATTCGGTGATTGCTACGACTACAGCATTAAAGCTGGCTGATTATGTTGTAACTGAAGCTGGGTTTGGGGCTGATCTTGGCGCTGAGAAATTCTTAAATATAAAATGTCGCAAAGCTGGTCTGGCACCATCGGTGGTGGTGCTTGTGGCCACAGTGCGGGCAATGAAGATGAATGGTGGCGTGGCGAAAAATGATCTGAATGAAGAAAATGTGGCGGCGGTGAAGGCTGGGTGTCCAAACCTTGGCCGTCACATTGAAAATCTGAAATCCTTTGGGGTGCCGGTGGTGGTTGCAATCAACCATTTTGTCAAAGACACCGATGCCGAGGTAAAGGCTGTTCAGGATTATTGTGCGGAAATGGGAACTGAAGCCATTGTATCAAAACATTGGGCGGATGGGTCTGCTGGATCAGAAAATCTGGCTAAGCGGGTGGCTGAGGTTGCGGATTCGGATATGGCTGATTTTTCAACAATCTATCCAGATGACATGCCATTGGCTGACAAGGTGCAAACCATTTGCAAACGGATTTACCGGGCGGATGAAGCGGTGATGGATAAGAAAATCCTGGACCAGCTGAAAGACTGGGAGGAGCAGGGCTATGGGCATTTGCCTGTCTGTATGGCAAAAACCCAATATAGCTTCTCGACTGATCCCAATCAGCGTGGCGCACCAACTGGCCATGTAATTCCGGTGCGTGAGGTACGAATAAGTGCCGGGGCTGGCTTTATCGTGGTGGTGTGTGGCGAAATAATGACTATGCCCGGCCTCCCAAGAGCACCAGCGGCAGAGACCATCTGTGTCAATAAAAATGGCGAAATCGAAGGCCTGTTTTAATGCCTGCATCTAGGCGTGTGTGCTCCAGATTGTTCTGCGACAGACGCCGGATTTCAATACTGTAAAAGCGATAGAGTGAATTAACATGACGTCAGCACAAATTATCGATGGAAAAGCCTTCGCTGCCGTTGTTAGGCAAAAGGTTGCTGAAAAAGTCAACAACCTGAAGGGTGCACACGGCATCACCCCAGGCCTTGCGGTTGTGCTGGTTGGCTCTGATCCAGCATCACAGGTCTATGTGCGATCAAAAGGCAAACAGACCGTAGAGGCTGGGATGAATTCTTTTGAACACAAACTCGATGCTGAAACGTCTGAGGATGTTTTGTTGGACTTGATTGACAGTTTAAATGCCGACCCAACGGTTCATGGCATTCTGGTGCAATTGCCACTGCCGAGCCATCTTGACGAGTCATTGGTAATTAACCGTATTGCCCCAGAAAAGGATGTTGACGGCTTTCATATTGCAAATGTAGGGCTTTTGGGTACTGGTCAAAAATCAATGGTGCCCTGCACACCGTTAGGTTGCTTATTGATGCTGCGTGATCATCATGAGTCATTGTCAGGCAAAAACGCAGTTGTAATTGGCCGATCAAATATTGTTGGCAAGCCGATGGCACAGTTACTTTTGAATGATAGCTGTACTGTGACAATCGCACACTCACGTACCGTTGATTTACCAGATGTTGTTCGCCGCGCTGACATTGTTGTTGCAGCTGTTGGGCGACCGGAGATGGTTCTGGGTGATTGGATAAAGCCGGGGGCGACGGTTATTGATGTTGGCATCAATCGCATTGACACGGCAGATGGCAAAACAAAACTGGTTGGAGATGTGGACTATGAGAGCTGTGCGGCTGTTGCTGGGGCTATCACTCCGGTGCCGGGTGGCGTTGGGCCTATGACGATCGCCTGTCTACTGGCTAATACGCTGACTGCGTGTTGTCGTATTAACAATATAGCAGAGTTTGATGAATTATCGTTTTGAGTGAGAGCTTGCTCGACTAACTATTTTCTAAAGTAGATGCTGTTTCGGTAGAAATGGTTAAAGCCAAAAAGAACAATGTTGTGACGAAAATGACTTGGACTAAAAGACTGCCGGAACTCCAGTTTCTGATACTGTGCACCGTGTGTTGCTACGCTTTTCTGGAGCTGTTTATTACACCAAGCCAGTTAAGTGGCTTCTCGGGACTGTCCGGTGTGGATCTTATATTACTCTCGTTTCTCTTAAGTGTGCTGGTTGCGATTATTTCTGTTATCGCGGGGGTTGGAGGTGGGGTTATATTTACGCCCTTGATGTTGGCATTCACGTCAATTGATACCCTAATCATTCGTTCAACAGGTTTAGTGGTGGCGATGTTTAGCGGACTGGTTGCGACTGGTCCATTTATGAGAAAAGGGCTAGCAGACATAAAACTTGTTTTTCTCGGCTCGTTACCAATTCTGACAGGTGGGTTTGCAGGTTCGGTTGGAGCTATTTATATGGCCCAGTCGATGGGGGATACTGGCGACTCACTGGTACGACTTTTGCTAGGCTTGTTATTGATGGCTATTGCAACTGTTTTTGTTCTGGGAGGTGCGTCAACTGAGTATCCTGAGCACAATGATCCAAGCAAACTAGGGAGAGTCCTCAAGCTACGCCACATGTATTGGGAAGACTCGCTTCAGAAGCCCGTTAAATATAAAGCGCATAATATCAAGACCGCTATTGGATTACTTTTTGTTGTTGGGTTTACAGGAGGTTTTTTTGGCTTGGGCGGTGGATGGGCTGTTGTTCCAGTGCTGAATTTAGTCATGAGCGTACCCTTAAAAGTGTCAGCTGCGACTAGCGGGGTTTTGTTGGCAATGGGTAACTCTGCCGCAATATGGCCATATATAAATGTGGGAGCTTTGATCGGGGTGATTGCAGCTCCTTGGATGCTGGGTCAAATCATCGGTGGTATAATGGGAGCTCATATCCTTGCCTCAATCAAAGCCGCATTTGTGAGAAAGGTGTTGATTGTGATGCTCTTTGCCACAAGTGCTAAGTTAACTGCTCGAGGCATTGAGGGCCTTTTTGGTATTTCAGTGCCTCTGATTTAGGAAGATAGGCTATGCCAACTAAAAGAAAACCACCGATACCAGTCTCAGGTGTGGTATATGGTGAGATAATTTACTGGGGAACCTGCATTTCTGCATTGCTGGTTCTTGTTGGGACAATACTTAGTTTTCTTGAGACAGGCTCCTCAGTGTCGGTGAGTTATCTACTTGATGCTGCGTTAGCAGGTAAAAACGTGGAAACAATTTGGGCTTCATCTAACATTCAGCAAGTACCGAATATATCATTTTATATTTCTACTTGGACTAATGGTGAGAGCCTCACAGTCATCGGAATTGCTGCCGGTGTATTGAGCGTAATTCCTGCTATCTTCTTCTCGTCAGTATATCTCTGGCGGTCAAACAATCACATCTTTGCGATTGTTGCGTTAGTCTCTGGTTTTCTAACTTTACTGGCACCAACTGGATGGTTTTCACCTTAATGCAGGAATGTTTTTGGCCGAGCAACTCTGTTAGAGAGCAGGACTAATCAACAAACCGCGTCCCAGTCAATTAGTGTAACTCTACCGAAGCTATTCTGAAGGGTTGTTAACAATTACGATTTTCCCAGCTTCGGAGACGCCCATTGATGTTGACTCATTTATTTCTAGGTTAGGAAACTTTTTGCTGAAATAAGCTTGAATTAAATTTGACATAGTGTCTGGGTTAACATCTTTTGAAAACCAGATAGTAATTTCTTTCGCATACCCAGCAATTATTTGCGGTAAAACAACGACATATTTGTTGCCTAAGTAGAGGGGTTCCTCAAAGTCATCAGGAATATCTTCGCCCATAATTGCGACCACAACCTCTGGCTCTTCACTGAGTGAACATTGAGTGATAATCAATTTTTTTTCATTACTGAAAGAATCAAAAATGAACTGATCAGCTGTGGTCATTTCAAGTTCTCATAAAGTTGGATGATATTTGTCGGCGTTAATTAACAGCCACGACTGTTGTATCTTTAAAAGCGTTTTCTTTGAAGGAATGCAAGCGAAAAGTGATTTCGGGCATTTTAGAGTGATCAATCGCTCCTCTGTAGAGCCTCTTAGCAAGAGGGGGTGTGACCATAACAGGAGAGGTGTTTATGTGACTTGAAAATGCGCGGTGAATATGACCACACAAAAAAGCGATAATTTGAGGGTGTCGGTCAACTATCTCTGCAAAATTTTTAATCATCCTGAAGTTTTCATACTCGTGCTCTGGTGGTTCAGAGTTTGATAAACTAATTGGTGGGTGATGCATAAAAATAATCGTAGGACAGCTTTGTTTCTGACGTAATAGACCGTCAAGATGTGCCAGCTTTGAAAAGTTGAGTAAACCGAGGTTGCTATTTTTTGACGAGGTATCAACCGATACCAGTCGATAGCCTGCAATATCAGAACCATACTGAAGAAGCTGTTGTTCGTGGTAATCAATGGAACTGAGGTCGAAAGCATTGACCAAATTTTTAGTTGAGTCCCGATTTCCAGCTGTAATCAAATAGGGAATCTTTAGCTGATCCATTATTGATTTTGTGAGTTTATATTCGTCAATGCGTCCGTTATGGGCAAGGTCGCCGGTGTGTATAACTACGTCTGGCAAGGGATCCAGTTCATTTATCTGAAGAACACATTTTTTTAAGGCCTCCAGCTTCACATAACAGTCCTCACTTTTGTTTTGAGGAACTGTTATGTGGGTGTCAGTGAGTTGCGCGATTAGCATAACTGTGGACTGATTATTCAGCTGCTTTTTTGTGCTCGTCCACTATGTGATACACTGGAGCCTTTTCCATGTGAAATTCACCGGTCTCTTCATCATATTGAGACAAAGTGAAACAATGCCACTTTTTGTCATCGAGTTTCGGGAAATCTCCACGGTAGTAGTAACCTGGCCAACGTGTCTCTTCACGATACATTGTGTGCGCCATTACACACTCAGATGCTAACACGCGGTGGTGTAACTCCCAGGCGCGCAGTAATTGATGCAGTCCGTCGGCGCCAAGGTTTGCGAGATCTTCTCTTAGCATCTTCAGGAGTTCAATACCACGCTCCATTAGTGGAGTGTTTACCATGTAACGTTGGCCACATCCGCCACAGTACTCGTCCATAATCTTCTCTAATCGTTGCAGTCCTGCAAGAGGGAGCATGTAGCTAGGAGAGACTGTGCCAGCTGTAATTTCATTACGCCCAACTCTGTAGTTTTCGAGCGGTTGGTAAATTTCCTGTTTCAGCTCCATGTACTCTGACTCGTCGACCTCAGGCGTGTTGCCCTTTAGGTCATCAACATACTTCACTGCCGCTTTGCCTGCTAATCTACCTTCTGTGAAAGAGCCCGATGAAAACTTGTGAGGCGTTCCACCTAAAGTATCACCCGCTCCAAAAAGTCCATCGACCGTCATCATACGATTATAGCCCCACTGATACTCATCTGGGGCGTAGTCTTCGGGCCCGCTTGCCCAAGCACCGGAGCACGTAGCATGTGATCCCATGACGTAAGGTTCTGACATCACAAGTTCTGGATTGATTTCTTTCGGGTCGATATTGTTTGCGGCCCAGACCACAGCTTGACCAATTGTCATTCCAAGAAAGTTTTCCCAGCCCACAATTTCCTTGTGGGGGTCTTTAAACGCTTCTTTTGTGACCATTCTTATTGGCCCACCACCAGCTTCAACTTCTTTCAAGAAGGCGTGGTTGCGCAAACATGTCGGAACTGGCTCGTGATTAACGTAGTCGCCGACCATTTTTTCGATAGAGTCCCGCCACTTTGGCTCATATGCCTCACCAAATCCATTTTGAGTGTATGTTTTCAAATGAAGAAAATACGCGCCAACAGGCCCATACCCGTCTTTGAATCTTGTCAAAACGATACGATTTTCCATCTGCGTCATTTTTGCGCCAATTCGAATTGGAAGCGCGTAAGCAGATCCACTACTCCATGGAGCATACCAAGTACGTCCCATGCCTTCCCCTGCGGAATGCGGCTTAAATATGTGCGATGCGCCCCCTGCACCAACAATCACAGCTTTTGATTGAAAAACGTAAAAATCTCCAGTTCGAACATTGAATCCAACTGCTCCAGCAACTCTGTTCGGCTGTTTTTTGTCTTTGAGGAGGTGTGTTACCATAATTCGGTTGTAAACTTCGGTTGCAGCTTTACGGGCAGCTTCAGCTACTATCGGCTTATAGCTTTCACCATGAATCATGATTTGCCATTTGCCTTCGCGCTGATATTGACCATTTTCATCGGTCATTATGGGGAGACCCCATTCCTCGAATTTATGGACGGTTGAGTCAACGTGGCGGCCGATATCATAGCCCAAATCCTCGCGGACTAATCCCATCAAATCGTTTCTTTGATAGCGAACATAGTCTTCAGGTTCGTTTTGTCCCCAGCGCATTCCCATGTAGCAATTGATGGCATAAAGCCCCTGCGCGACTGCGCCGCTTCTCTCGATATTAGCTTTTTCGACCACGACAATCTTTTTATCTCTGCCCCAGTAGCGGGACTCATAAGCTGCGCCGCAGCCACCGAATCCGCCACCAATGACGAGTATATCAGAGTCCACAAAATGAGTTTTCTTACCGGCCATGAGCTTTCTCCCTAAATTTTTAAAGCCTGGTTATTCAGCAGCTTTTAAGTTGCTTGTTTTTTCTTTTGCAATTGGATGTTTTTTGAATTGCTGCTTCGAAATTGTGCGCAATCCACCATCGGCTTTCAAATAATCAGGCTCATGAGCAAGCTCTGCGCTATCAAAACTAGCGGTTGATGGCTGTTCGTACTCAGAGGCGCATTTGATTGAACCCCACTCTGTGGTTCGAATTGGAGAGACAAAATTCTTTTCTCTACCATCACGGAATTTTAAGCGCCAAGATATAGTACCTTTTTCGGGTTCTCTCAATACCCTCACTTTGTGCCCCATTGGCGCAAAATCTGAGTATCCACGGTCATCAATGGCGTTCTGTGGACAAGCTTTTACACATGAGTAACATTCCCAGCAAAAATTTGGTTCAATGTTAACTGCGCGCCGTGTTGTAGGGTCAATGTGCATAATGTCAGATGGGCAAATGTCTACACAATGTCCACAACCATCGCACGCTGTCATATATACAAATGTTGGCATTTCTCTCTCCTATAATTTCTCTATCCTAATAATTGTGACTATGTTTTTTTGGCTTACCCAAAATCGCTGGTTTATCAGCTGGAGCGGGCAAATGATTTCTGCCACCATTCAAGTGAGCAAGATTTTTCTGATAAGCTGCTGCTGGCTTGAAAAACATGTGCGAAAATTTTGACCAAGGCACAGAACCAAACAGAACAGTTGTTGAAATCAAATATAGTGCAAGCGCCACTAACGTCATTGACGAGTCTGTAGCCTGACAATAAGCCCAAATCAGCGCGAAGGTTGTGCTCAAAACTAGCGAGACAACAAAAAGATCCGCTCTAACAAATCTGAATGGTGAATTGCCCTCTGCTGCAACGTCGACCCGGATAAAGAACCAGAACCAGTAGCCGCCTGCGGAGACCATCGCGGCACCAACCCACCAAAGTTGCGGCCAATAGGCCGGCGTGGAAATTGCGTCGGTTGGGTATGAGTAAACCATCACTGAAGTAGCTGTAGCGTACGCTACGAAACCCCACATCGACAAAAGGTGAGCAAGCCGTCGTTTGAAACTACAAAATTCACCTTGTGTTAGCACGTCGTGGACAGTCGTCTTCGCTATTGTTGTAACAGTCTCACCCAAGTCAGGGTCTCTTTGCTTAGCACCTTTTTCTCGGGACCAACGTTGAAAGAAGTATTTAGCACTGCCTTTGTGGATGATGTCAAACAGTGTTCCTCCTGCAACTAAGGCGATCATTAATGTCACAAAACCCTGCATAACCTCCACAGATACTGTGCGTGACAGTTCAGCAAATGGATTTATTTCAATCATCTTTTGTCTCCCCTAAAAACTTACGCCCTGTAAGCTATAACCGAGCGGTACTTCTGACTACCTTATCTCAATTCAATTGTAGTGACTACGCGTCATAATGTCTCCGTAACACCTCTATAACCTCGGGCCTGCTGAATTCTTCAGGAACTGGCTCGCCATTTCCCAACATTTCTCTTAAACGTGTGCCTGATATGTTTAGCCGTTGGCTCTCATCGGAGGGGCAGGTTCTGCCTGTCGCCATTCCTCCGCACTTGTAGCTGTAAAACGCTATGTCTATTTTCAACGGCTGAGTTTCGAGACTGCCTTTGGGAATTTCATCGAAAATATGGTGTGCATCAAAAGGTCCATAGTAGTCACCAACGCCAGCGTGATCACGGCCTACAACAAGATGTGAGCAGCCAAAGTTTTGTCTGAAAAGGGCGTGCAACAGTGCTTCGCGTGGTCCGGCGTACCGCATTTCAATTGGATAGCCGGCCTGTATTGCTGTGCCTGGCACGAAATAATTCTCAACTAGTGCGTCAATCGCAGCAACCCTGATTTCAGCGGGAATATCACCGGGTTTTAGAGCTCCTAAGACTTGGTGGATAAGCAACCCATCACAAATTTCGATGGCGATTTTTGCGAGGTGTTCGTGACTACGATGCATAGGGTTTCGAGTTTGAAACGCAGCGACCGTTGACCAATTATTTTTTTCAAAAATTGCCCGAGTTTCTTCAGGTTTCAAATACAAACCCTTGTATGTTGATGGATAGATCCCTTCATTTAGAACAGTGACTGAGCCAGCGAGGTTCACTGGCTCCTGTGCCATCACTTTTTCTACACCTGGGTGCTTGGGGTCAAGGGTTCTGTATACCTCCCGGCACTCTAGATCTTTGTCTATCGTGTACTTTTCCTCTACCTTTAACGTACCATAGATGTTAGAGTCTTCGTCTGTCAGCGCTACCGTCTCGCCGATGGAGATGCTAGAGGCAGTATCCTCTGACACCGAAACCGTGATGGGTATGGGCCAAAATAGTCCTTGGTCCGTTTTGTAATCAGTGCAGCATTTCCGCCAGGACTCCTCGTTCATGAAGCCCTCCAATGGACTGTAAGCACCCATACCAAACATGAGCAGATCCGACAACTCGCGGGAAGTCATTGTGACCGGTCTCAAAGTTTTTGCTTTAGCGAGTTGATCAGATCGCTGAGCCTCTTCTACCAGCAGAGGGTTCAAGTCAGCACGTCCGTGTGGTTTTACTAACATCCGCGATTTTTCCCCTCAGTTAACCGTTGACAATGGCCACCATCAACACGTGCGTGCATAAGACATCGGATCACTGATCGTTTCGGTTCTCAAGCAAAAACACAATAGCGAATAACTATCGGGTCATTGCCCCCATTTTTATAAGTTGAAAGCAACTGGTTCTCTCGAATGGAGGCGTATTTATTTTTGAACTTGTTCTGAAAATTGAACTCAATGATTCGCACAATACGGGCTCTAGATGTTCTCTTTCATGAGTTGGATAAGGGCGGTTTCTACGTTGTTGGGAGGCCGCTCTTTATGAACAATCATATGATAATTGCGGGGGGGGGAAGTTTAAGGTTGCAGACTTCAGAAGGCCGGATTGCAGAGATAAATTTACCACGTGTTTTGAAATCAATGTCGCGCCAACACCCGCAATAACTGCCTCTCGGACGGACTCATTGCTTGGTAACTCCAAAATAATGTCCAAACTATCCCAATCTAAATTGCTCTGATTGATAAAGTCCTCGAGGATTTTACGAGTGCCTGAACCCCTCTCTCTTACAACCCATGGTACAGTTTTGGGGTTAATGTTGTTGGTTGACATCCCGAAGCTTGACCAACGTTTGGCAGACGCAACAATCAACGGTTGATCCTGGTCAACTGTTATTAGTTCTAATTTATCAGAGGTGATTTCACCCTCAACAAACCCAATATTAGCATTGCCTTTCAGAACTGCCTGCTCAACGTCCCGGGTATTCGACATTGTCACATTCAACATTACTTCTGGGTTTCTCGAATGAAATGTTGCTAGACGCTGTGGCAGCCAATAATTGGCAATTGTTTGGCTGGCCGAAATATGCAGGTTGCCGTATGTTTTACCACTCAACGAACGCAAATTTCGAACTGTTGCTCGAGCGCTTCGTATTGTGTTTTGCGCTTCTGGGAGAAATCTTTTCCCTGTCTCTGATAATTCAACAGAACGGCCAACACGCTCGAAAAGCTTCACTTGATAATTGTTTTCAATTGACGCAATAGCAGCTGATGCCGCGGATTGGGTGAGGCCCAGCCGCTCAGCTGCTTTGGTCACATTCCCCAACTCTGCAACCATGATAAAAATTTTAAGCTGTGTAAGTGTCATTCAAAAACTATAAATAAAATTGATTGATTAAACAATAATAAGTCATTGGACCAATCATTATTTGTGAAATATAAGCGTTGAAATCCATTTTAGAGCACGAAGAAATTGCTGCACAGGAGCTTATGGTGCCTCTTAACAACGCATTGAAAAAAAGTGTAAATTCCAGTGAACCAGTGGTTGATGTTTCTCCGGAGGTATCGGATGAAATTAGGAAAACCACTTGCTACATGTGTGCATGTCGTTGTGGCATAAATGTTCATATTCGCGACAACAAAATTCGATATATTGAGGGAAATAAAGACCACCCAATCAATAAAGGAGTTTTGTGTGCGAAAGGGTCTGCGGGTATTATGCAGCATTATTCACCCGCTCGGCTCAAACAACCCATGAGACGGGTTGGTCCACGGGGTTCGGGCGAATTCAAAGCAATCACGTGGGAAGAAGCGCTCCAAACTGCAACTGACTGGCTTGAGCCTGTTCGCCAAACCGACCCAAAAAAACTGGCTTTTTTCACAGGACGTGATCAATCACAAGCTCTTACAAGTTGGTGGGCTCAGCAATTCGGCACTCCAAATTTTGCGGCGCATGGTGGTTTTTGTTCGGTCAACATGGCTGCCGGTGGGATCTACACAGTTGGCGGTGCATTCTGGGAGTTTGGTGCACCGGATTGGGACCGTACAGAAATGTTTGTACTGTTTGGCGTGGCTGAGGACCATGACTCCAACCCGATAAAGATGGGCCTTGGTAAGGTCAAGGGAAGAGGAAAACGAGTAGTTTCAGTCAATCCTGTTCAAACTGGATATGCTGCAATTTCAGATGATTGGTATGGTGTAACACCTGGTACTGACGGATTATTGATCATGTCTTTGATCCGTGAACTTATGTTCTCGGGTAACATTGACATCGATTACCTACGCAGATACACAAACGCGCCATGGCTAGTCATCCGCAATCCGGGCGCGGATGACGACGGATTGTTTTACCGAGATGCTGATGGCAATCCCCAAGTTCTAGATCAAAAAACTGGTTCAGCAGTTCCTCATCAAACAAGGAACATTAGCGCGGCAATGCACGGGGAGATTTCGCTTGTTAATGGCGGCGTAGCTGTACCAGCGTTCATGCTTATCAGCGAAACCTATATGCAAGAGGCCCTCTCACCCGAGGCCGTCTCGCCCAAGGTTGGTATCTCGGCCGCAAGGATACGGCAATTTGCTGCGGATCTGGCTGAGGCTGCCTTTTCGAGAGAAATTGTCATCGATCAACCTTGGACAGACTGGAAAGGTGAAAAGCACGAAAAAATGATTGGGCGTCCTGTGGCGATGCACGCCATGCGGGGTATCTCAGCTCATTCCAATGGGTTTCAAACCTGCCGCGCTCTGCATCTGCTGCAACTTATGCTGGGATCGGTTGAAGTTCCTGGCGGTTGGCGATTTAAACCACCCTACCCCAAGCCACCTGAAGCACATCCGAAGCCCGCAGGTAAACCAAACCAAATACAGGCAGGCAGGCCGCTTGCAGGGTCTCCTTTGGGATATGTTTTAGGACCTGATGATTTGTTGCTCGATCCAGCCGGTAATCCGCAGAGAATAGACAAGGCTTACAGCTGGGACGCTCCCATGGCTGCTCATGGTTTGATGCACATGGTCATTTCCAACGCGGTAGCGGGTGATCCATATCATATAGATGTCATGTTCATGTACATGGCAAACATGGCGTGGAATTCCTCTATGAATACACGTGGCGTGATGGAGATGTTGACCGAAAAAGATGCGTCCACGGGCGAGTATAAAATACCCAAAATAATTTATTCTGACGCTTACTCATCGGAGATGGTGGCATACGCAGATTTGATTTTCCCGGACACCACCTACCTTGAGCGTCATGACGCGATTTCAATGCTTGATCGGCCGATTTGTGAAGCCGACGCAGTTGCGGACGCTATTCGTTGGCCAGTTTTTGAGCCAGATCGTGATGTTCGAGGTTTTCAGTCGGTGTTATTAGATCTAGGCGCTAGGTTGAAGCTGCCTGGTATGGTCAACGATGATGGTACCCCCAAATACAAAGATTATGCTGATTACATCGTTAATCATGAACGGAAACCTGGTATTGGGCCACTTGCTGGTTTTCGTGGAAATGGAGATAGATCCGGAAGGGGCAAGCCAAACCCAGGGCAAATTGACCAGTATATAGATAACGGGGCCTTTTGGCATAAAGACATACCCGAGGAAGGTCGTTTTTACAAAATGGCCAACATGGCGTATCAGAATTTTGCCGTTGAAATTGGGATTTGCGATACCCCACAGCCATATACTTTCCAAATCTACAGCGAGGTTTTGCAAAAATTTCAACTTGCCGCACGCGGATACGGCGATGTTCAACCGCCGAAGCATTTGCGAGAGCAAATAAAGAAGTGTTTTACACCACTGCCAACATGGTACGCACCGTTTGAGGAGGTAGCCGTTTGTGAAGACAAATTCCCCCTTTATGCGTTAACTCAACGCCCGATGGCAATGTACCACTCTTGGGGCTCACAAAACCCATGGCTTCGCCAAATTCATGGCCACAATCCTATGTTTATAGCCCCTTCATTAGCAAAAAAACATAAAATAGTTGAGGGTGATTGGATATGGGTTACTTCCCATCACGGCCGTATAAGGGTACCAGTTGCAATAATGGAAGGGTTAAACGAAAAAACGATCTGGACATGGAATGCAATCGGCAAACGGAAGGGCGCATGGCAACTTGAAGATGACGCTCCGGAGGTTAAAAAAGGGTTCCTTTTAAATCATCTAATCAAAGAATTGCTGCCTCCTAAAGGTGACGGGCAAAGATGGTTGAATTCTGATCCAGTAACCGGCCAAGCTGCTTGGTTTGATTTGAAGGTGCAGATCACAAAAGCTGAACCTCACGAACCAAAGGTTTCTTATCCGCAGTTCCCAGCTTTGTCACGATCGAATGGGGTTAATCCAAAACCCCAAAAAACACTTCGGTATGGCATTGAGTGGACTAAACAATTCAAGAAGATTAGCAAGGCCAACAAATGACAAGTTTACCAGAACCGTCGGCTATTAAACTTGGGCTTGTCATTGACCTCGATATTTGTGTCGGTTGTCAGGCTTGTGTAGTTAACTGCAAAGAGTGGAATACTTCGGGCTATGGGGCGCCTTTAAGCGATGAAAATGCTTATGGCGAAAACCCCAGTGGGGCGTGGTTGAACCGGGTGCATGCCTATGAGGCGGGCACTGGGGCCGACGCCCGCACTGTACATTTTCCAAAATCTTGTTTGCATTGCGAAGACGCACCTTGTGTAAAAGTTTGCCCGACGGGGGCATCGTTTAAGCGGGCAGAAGATGGCATTGTTCTGGTCAATGAAGAGTGGTGCATTGGCTGTGGTTTGTGTGCGTGGTCCTGCCCGTATGGCGCCCGCGAGATGGATCCTTCCGAAGGCGTGATGAAGAAATGCACTTTGTGTGTTGACCGTATTTATAACGCAAATTTACCAGCTGAAGATCAGGTGCCTGCCTGTGTGCGTACATGTCCAACAAATGCCCGGCATTTTGGTGATCTTGGCGATCCTGGGTCGGATGTTAGCCGGTTAGTAGCGGCACGTGGTGGATTTGATCTGATGCCAGAGCAAAACACCAAGCCGGTGAATAAATATTTGCCACCTCGGCCGCGGCGAGTGGCTGATGATACGCCTGTCTCGTTGCTGGCGATGGCCGAAGATGCAACTCCATCTGGGTTTTGGAAGTGGGTCGACTCAACTTTGGAAAGGCTGGGGTGATTCACTATGCGTCCTGCCTGGTCAATTATATTTTTTACATCAATTTCTGGATTAGGGTTTGGTCTGGCGGCTTGGCTCGTTCTGGGTTTTGTTGATTTGACCAATCCAGAACATTTGCTTGTTGTCGGAGTCGCCACAATGGCCTTGATTATAGCTGGCTTGCTTAGTTCAACATTTCATCTTGGTCATCCAGAACGAGCATGGCGGGCCTTAACACAATGGCGTTCAAGCTGGTTATCACGTGAGGGGGTGCTGGCAGTATTGGCGCTGATCGCAATGGCCGTGTGGGGGCTGTATTATATTCGGCATGGCACGCCCCCATTTTGGGCTAGTGGTTTGATTGCAGTGTTGTTAGCGCTCACGGTCTATGCCACCTCAATGATCTACGCGTCATTGCACACAGTAGCGCGGTGGCATCACCCACTCACGCCGGTTTGTTACCTGATGTTTGCCGCATCAAGCGGCTTGATGGCGGTGCTTTCGGTATTAGCGGTCTTGGGACAGAAGATTGGTGCGCCTTTGTTGCTCGCTACGATATTGATGGTCGCATCAGCTTGGGGAGTCAAAATCATCTGGTGGCAACTTGCCGGAGCAGTCGGTTCGGGTAGCAGTTTGGCAACCGCAACGGGTCTTGGCGACCTTGGCCCGGTGCGCAGTATCATGCCACCGCATACATCAGAAAACTATCTACAGCATGAGATGGGGTTTGTTGTGGCACGAAAGCATGCAGCCCAATTAAGGGCAATTGCCTTACTGGTCGGTGGTGTTTTGCCAATGGCAGCACTGTTCCTGTTGGCGGCTGCGCCGTTAGTGCTCACCATGGCTTTGGCAGCACATATGGCCGGTATTTTTATAGAACGCTGGCTGTTTTTTGCCGAGGCCAAGCATAGCGTAACGATCTACTATGGTGACGCGCATTAATGTTGGGTCAAAATTTGCTTCTTAAAAGTCAGCATTTTTGTCGATAAACTGACTGACAAACTGCGTAATCGTCATGTGGCTCAGACTTTGCGTCGGTGACTCCTTTGACTTACCGGATGATCTGTGGATCCACGTAGAAAGAATAGTCCTTGGACGGTGTTTTTTTTCGCTCGAAATTAGAGAATGTAGTGCGCATTGTTCCCAGGATTAAAATGTTAACGGTTATGAACTTACGCAATAAAAAAACCGGCTCTGGCAACAGAGCCGGTTTGTGATTGAGTTAAGTTCAGATCACACGAGTAATGGTGAGATGACTAGACTAACAATAGCCATGACGTTGATCAGGATGTTCATTGCCGGACCTGAGGTGTCTTTCAACGGGTCGCCGACAGTATCGCCAACAACCGCAGCTTTGTGAACGTCGGAACCTTTGCCACCGAGGTTGCCCTTTTCGACAAATTTCTTCGCGTTATCCCAAGCACCGCCGGCATTTGCCATCATTAGCGCCATCATCACGCAGCAAACTAACGCACCCGCAAGCATTCCTCCAAGCGCCTTTGGACCAAGGCCAAAACCGATTATCACAGGTGCCAGCACCGCCATCGACCCCGGCATAGTCATTTTGCGGAGCGCAGCACGAGTAGCTATATCGACACAGCGGGCTGTGTCGGGTTTAGCTTTTCCTTCTAGTAGACCGGGGATTTCTTTGAATTGTCGACGAACTTCAACGATCATGTCAAACGCTGCGTCACCAACTGCAGTCATCGTCATCGCGCTAACGAGAAAAGGAAAAATGCCCCCGATGAACATGCCGCAAAGAACCATTGGGTCGTTGATTGCGAGGACAAAATCTGGGTCACCTTTGCTCACCTTAGAGATGTATGCGCTGATCAAAGCAAGAGCCGCTAAAGCTGCCGCGCTAATCGCAAACCCTTTACCTATTGCCGCTGTTGAGTTTCCAACCTCGTCTAGTGAGTCCGTGATCTCGCGGGTTTCTTTGCCCATATTTGCCATTTCAGCGATGCCGCCTGCGTTATCTGCAACAGGCCCGTAGGCGTCAATTGCCATGGTGATGCCGACAGTCGATAACATTCCAACAGCTGCCAAACCAACGCCGTAAAGTCCCGCTGCCTCATTCGCACAGAAAATAATTGCGGCTATAGTCAATACAGGAACCGCTACCGATTGCATCCCAGTTGCGAGGCCAGAAATCATCACTGTTGCAGGACCAGTTTCGCCGTCTTTAGCGATTTTGCGAACAGGAGCGCCGCCCGTGTAATATTCGGTGACAAGACCGACGATGATGCCGCCTATCGCACCAACCAAAACCGCAATCCAGATACCAATAGCACCTCCCATCGTTACAACCAGAAAGTAGGCTGCAGCAATGAAGATTGCGGCTGAACCAATCGTTCCAAATCGCAAAGCGACATCGGCAGTCTTGCTTGAGAACATATTCACTGCAAATATACCAACAAGTGAACAAACCAACCCCAGTGAAGCAAGCGCCAACGGCATGAACTGGAGCACAGCTTGATCACCACCCAGCCTCGCAATGTTCTCTATCGACATCGAGGCTGCGAGGGCAATTGACGCAATCATCGCACCACAGTAGGACTCGAAAATATCTGACCCCATACCCGCGACATCACCAACGTTATCACCAACATTGTCAGCAATGACCGCTGGATTGCGCGGATCATCCTCCGGAATTCCAGCCTCTACCTTGCCAACAAGGTCCGCCCCCACGTCAGCACTTTTGGTAAATATTCCGCCGCCAACACGGCTAAACAGCGCAACTGACGAGCCACCCATTGCAAAGCCCTCGATAGACTCAACACCATGCACTGTGCCGCCCATGAAATGATAGAGGACACCAATGCCAATGAGACCCATAGAGGCGACTGTGAGACCCATAATAGATCCACCAAAAAAAGCGACATTAAGTGCCGCTGCTGCACCTTTCGTGTTCGCAGCCACAGCTGTTCTGACGTTGGCTTTAGTCGCTGAGTACATTCCGATATAGCCAGCCGTTCCAGAACAGATAGCGCCGAGTGTAAAGGCGATGGCTGTGTCGATGCCGAGGCTTGCATAGAGCGCGGCTATACACATTAAGCAAAAGATTCCCAGGCGCTTGTACTCACTTGCCATAAAGACCATGGCGCCAAGATGAATTTCATCTGCAATTTCTTTTACTCTGCCCTCACCGGACGGTGTTTTGAGAATATTGGCATAAATCAAGAAAGCAGATACCATACCCACCGCGCCGAATGCGATCGGTAAAAGTGCATTTGTAAGCATGAAAAGATCCTCTTGCTCAACGTTGAATCAAGGTACGGAATACTCATCACAAGAGCCCGTCGGGCGACGTTATAACGGCTAGGCAACACAGTGTAAAGCCATCATTGGCCGGGCTAGCTATAGCTATTCAGGCAGGTTGACAGTGTTTCGTCTTGTGCTTGCGCGCTGGCGCTGGACGGCCGCTGCTAGGCCGCAGCCAAACTGGTAAATTTGCTTGTCTATCACAGCCGATTTGCGGCAGAATGCCGGCACGTCTAGTCACAGGATCATTTATGCAAAAATTTGATAGTGCCAAATGGCTTGCAGACCATCCCGACATTTATAATGTACGGGCTGTTACGTTTGACATTAATGGTGTGATGCGCGGCAAACGCTTGCCGATTGGACAATTAAAAAAAGCCGTAAATGGTGGGATACGCATGCCGTTATCTTCGGCCAATCTCGATATTTGGGGCCGCGATATTGCCAACAGCAAATGGGTATTTGAAAGTGGTGATGCTGACGGCGGCAGTCGTTGGACCGGACGCGGCCCTTTGCCAATGACGTGGACGGACCGTGATGCGGCGATGGTGCCTTTATGCCTCACGTATAATGATGGTCGTCTTTTTGATGGTGACCCGCGTAATGTGCTGGCGGCAGTGCTTGATAAATTTACGGCCCTTGGGTTGCATCCAGTGGCGGCGTTTGAGATGGAATTTTATTTGGCTGATCCTACCTGGCATGACGGGCCAGCACCAGAAACCGCGGCGTCGCCTTTAACTGGTGCGGTAAATATTCGCGAGGGTGTACTGTCGGTAGATGATTTAAACGATCATGACGCCTTGCTGAATGATATTTATGACTGTTGTGGCATGCAAGATGTTGACGCCGATGCCGCGATTAGCGAAGCCGGGTCAGGCCAATTTGAAATCAATTTGTTGCATGGGCCAGATTGTTTGAAGGTCGCTGATGACGCCGTTCTTTTCAAGCAAATTGCCAAAGGTGTCGCCCGCAAACATGGGCTGGCCGCCAGTTTTATGGCAAAGCCCTATGCTGACCGGCCGGGCAATGGCATGCATGTGCATCTAAGTATGATTGATCAGCAGGGACACAATATCTTTGATGATGGTAGTGAAGCCGGAAGCCAACTCATGCAACATGCGGTGGCTGGATTGCTGGCGGCGATGCCGGAGTCAATGCTGATATTTGCCCCGCATCATAATTCTTATCGGCGCTTTGCTATTGAGTCACATGCGCCATTGGCGGCCTGTTGGGGTTATGAAAACCGGACCGCAGCGTTGCGTATACCGTTGGGGCCGCCTCAACAGCGGCGTATTGAACACCGCGTAGCCGGGGCTGATACCAACCCATATTTGGTGCTTGCCACCATTCTGGCTGGGGTGCTTGCTGGCTTGGACCGGGCCAAGCCCCCACCGCCACCAATCGAGGGTAGCGCCTATGATGCCGAACTGCCGTCCCTACCAGTGACCTGGCAAACCGCGCATGACGCCTTTGCCACAGGTTCCGTGCTAGGCGATTTGCTGCCCGATGTGTTCCGGCATATGCTACTTGATTGCAAGGCACAGGAAATGCGGCGGTTTGCGGCTGACATATCTGCCTTTGAATATCAATCTTATCTGGATCAAGCCTGAACAATCGGGCCAGTCACTGCGGCCAGTGACCGCGTTTAATTTGGCTTTTCTATTTCTCCGCAGGCGCGTATGATAGACAGAGATTCGCCGCATGCGGCCAGTAGCATTGTGCACCACAAAGCCAAGCGCATCACGCAGCCAACCTTAAAAAGTGGGAGAGTAGCATGAAACATATTATGAAAGTGGCAGCGGTGGCTGTTCTGGCAAGCACCATTGCCCATGCAGACGGTCAATTAAATATCTATAACTGGTCGGACTATATCGCCGAAGACACCATTGCCAATTTTGAGGCAGAAACAGGCATTTCGGTAACCTATGATATGTATGATTCGAACGAAGTGCTGGAAGCCAAAATGATGGCTGGGTCGTCTGGCTATGATCTTGTTGTGCCAACAGGTGATTTTTTGGCACGCGGCCGGGAAGCTGGCGTTTATGCGGATGTCGACATGACACGCCTTTCAAATATTGGCAACCAAGACAAACAAGTCCAGGGGCTAGCAGATAGCCAAATGGCCGACACCAAAGCCGGCATTGTTTATATGTGGGGCACAACCGGCGTTGCCTATAATGTCGAGATGATCAAAGAGCGTTTGGGAGATGACGCCCCAACCGATAGTTGGAGCCTGATTCTTGACCCAGAAAATGCGGCAAAATTGGCTGATTGCGGCATCGCTATTCTTGATGCGCCGACAGATGTGTTGCCAAATGTCATCGCTTATCAGAGCGGTGCCGGCGACACCACTGACGCGAAGCTGTTTGAAAAAGCGGGTGAGGTGTTGAATGCGGTGCGTCCGCATTTGCGTTACATCCATTCCAGCCAATCCATAAATGACATTGCAAATGGTGATTTGTGCGCCGCGATCATGTGGTCAGGCGATGCATTCCAAGCCGCTTACCGCGCTGAAGAAGCCAATAACGGGCATGTGATTGATTATTACATTCCAAAGGAAGGCACAAATTTATGGTTTGACTTGATGGCGATTCCAACTGACGCAAAAAATGTCGATAACGCGTATAAATTTATCGACTATATGATGCGTGCTGATGTTGCCGCAAATAATGTGAATTATGTGTGGTACGCCAGCGGTAATGAAGCAGCAAAGGCATCGATTGACCCAGAAATTCTGGAACACCCGGGCATCTATCCTACAGCTGAAGGCCAGAAAAAGCTGTTTGTTGTGCCGGTCTATGACGCCAAGCTTGACCGGGCTGTTAACCGTGTATGGTCGCGTTTCTCATCTGGTAGCTAGACCAATCGGCGATGCTGTAACACCATAATATAAAGAGCCTCTGTTTTATGTAATGGTAAGACAGTGGCTCTTTTCATATCACTGGTGCCGTATCGCCCCCGACCTCTAAAAAGGGTAACAAATAAGCTGATGGCCCCGTTTATCCGATTAACCGCGCTGACCAAGAGATTTGACGAGGTTGTTGCCGTCGATAACCTGTCTTTGGATATTGAAAAGGGCGAATTATTTTGTCTTTTAGGGGCGTCTGGGTGCGGCAAAAGCACCTTGCTCCGCATGCTGGCTGGGTTTGAACAGCCAAGCGCTGGCCGGATTGAAATTGATGGCCAGAATATGGCTGGTGTGGCACCAGCAGACCGCCCAGTAAATATCATGTTCCAAAATTATGCGTTGTTTCCGCATATGAGTGTCGCTGGCAATATTGGCTATGGGTTGCGGCGTGCTGGCATGCGGGGGGCGGCGCTTGGCGAACGCATTGACGCCTTGCTCAAGCTGGTGCGTTTGTCTGGCTATGGTGGCCGAAAACCGCATCAACTTTCAGGTGGGCAACGCCAGCGTGTGGCGCTGGCACGTGCCTTGGCGCGCCAGCCAAAATTGTTACTGTTGGATGAGCCCTTGGCGGCGCTGGATAAAAAACTGCGTGAAGATACGCAATTTGAACTGGTCGATATTCAGGAAAAGCTGGACACCACATTTATGGTGGTGACGCATGATCAGGAAGAAGCGATGACCCTCGCTGGCCGGATTGGTATTATGGATCAGGGGCAATTGGTGCAGGTTGATACCCCGCGCACCCTTTATGAATCTCCAAAAAATGTCTTTGTCGCAGATTTTTTGGGGATGATCAGCTTTGTTGAAGGCCGCGTCACCAAATGCACCAAAACCGGGCTGGTGATCGACAGCCAGCCGCCGATCACAGCGGCGCTTGATCAACAGCGCGGCCTTGCCAGTCAGTTGCAGGCAGGTGACAAGATCACATTGGCTATCCGCCCCGAAAAAATCAACTTGTCAGCTACCGCTAAGGGCGCTGTCAATGAAATACCAATTGTTGTTGAGGATCTTGCCTATTTGGGCGTTGCCTCAAATTACCGGGTCAAAACCGCACAAGGGCAAATGTTTAAACTGCAACAGCAGCAAAACCGGCGTGCTGACAAGCCGCCGGAATGGGGTGATGCCGGGTTTATCCAGTTTGACCCGGCGGACGTTATTGTTTTGTCATGACGATGATGGGGTATAAGTGCATGCAGCAGGGTGGTTCAGTGCTGTATAGATTGACTGGCGCCACTGGGCGCCGTCTGGTGGCGGCGGTGCCGCTTGTTTGGCTGTTGGTGTTTTTCCTGTTGCCCTTGCTTGAAACCTTGCAGGTATCTTTTACCACGGCGCAACGCTCCGTCCCGCCTTATGCGCCTTTGTGGGGATTTGACGAAACTGGATTTTTTACCAATTTTACGCTGGATAATTATGCTCTTCTTGCGGCCTATTGGCAGGATTATATCGGCCCGGCTGGCAACAGCATAAAGCTGGCCTTTTTTTCTACCCTTGTATGTTTGCTGTTTGCTTATCCAATGGCGTGGTGGATTGCCCGTTCTACTGCCAAATGGCGGGTGGTCTTGCTGGTGATGGTGATGTTGCCGTTTTGGACGTCTAGCTTGTTGCGGATATATGCGTTGATTGGGTTGCTCAATCCAAACGGCTTTATTAACAGCCTGCTGATATGGCTGGGGCTTATTGATGCCCCGTTGCGGATGATGCAAACTGATTTTTCGATCTATATGGGGATGGTGCTGACTTATCTGCCGCTGATGATTCTACCGCTTTATGCGGTGATGGTGCGGCTTGATGATGATGTGATTGAAGTCGCCACTGATTTGGGTGCCTCATCTGTTGCTGTCTGGTGGACGGTTATTTTGCCGCTCACCTTGCCCGGGGTGATTGCCGGTAGCCTGTTGGTGTTTATTCCAGCGGTCGGGGAATTTGTCATTCCGGCATTGCTCGGCGGGCCGGATCAATTAATGATGGGCAAGGTGTTGTGGACGGAATTTTTCCGCAACCGCGACTGGCCGGTGGCGGCGGCCATTGCAATGCTGTTGCTGGCCATACTGACCGTGCCGATTATTTATGCGCGGTATCAGGATGGACGTGAAGATCATGCGAGCGATCCGCAGGCAGGTACACCATGACTGGGCGGATTAGCTTGCCGGTAATGTGCCTTGGCATTTTGGGATTTGGCATTTTATATGTGCCGATGGCGGTGATGATTGTGTTCAGCTTTAACGCTGGCAAGCTGGTATCCGTATGGTCAGGCTTTTCGGCAAAATGGTATGCCAGCCTGCTCACCAATGAACAATTGCTGAACGCCTTTGGACTGTCCTTGTTTATTGCTTTTTGGGCGGCAACGATCGCCACTTTTTTTGGCATGTTGATTGCCATTGCTTTTGTCAGGTTTGGTGATTTTCGGGGCCGTTTGGCGTTAAGCGGCCTGTCCAGTGCGCCGCTGGTGATGCCCGAAGTCGTTACTGGCTTGTCGCTTTTATTATTGTTCATTGGCATGGAGTCGGTGTTGGGATGGCCGGCCGGGCGCGGTGTGGATACTATTATTATTGCGCATGCAACATTTGGTATGTGTTTCGCCGCGGTTGTGATTCAGGCGCGCTTGCGCGATTTTGACCAGGCGATTGAAGAAGCGGCTTATGACCTTGGCGCACGTCAGCCATTTGTGTTTTTCTCGGTGACCCTGCCGGTTATTCTGCCGGCGGTGATCGCGGCGTGGTTGCTCGCCTTTACCCTTAGCTTTGACGATCTTGTGATTGCCAGTTTCGTCAGCGGTCCAGGCAGTTCGACCTTACCTATTTTAGTGTTTTCAAAAGTGCGTCTTGGCGTGACGCCAGAGATTAACGCCCTAGCCAGCGTGATGATTAGCATTGTGACGGTGAGTGTGATCATGGCGGCCTATGTTATGCGGCGTCGGCTTGGTAAAACTGGTTGATCGCCGGCAAGATATGAAAAACAAGGGGGATGGATATGACCGATCCGGCTTCAGGTGATCAGGCATTTCTGGCACGTGATAATCAGCAAACATGGCATGAAATGACCTATGGCGGTGCGCTCAGCTTTGCACGTCGCCGCTATAGCCGCCGGCTGGAAGATGTAGATGTTGTGGTCAGCGGCATTCCCTATGATTGTGCTGTCACCTACAGATCAGGCTGTCGTTTGGGGCCGCGGGCCATCCGTGCTGGGTCAACACAACTTGCGGAGCTTAAACATTTTCCTTTTGGGTTTAATCCGTTCGATCATTTGACAGTTATTGATTATGGGGATTGCTATATTGACCCGCATCACCCGCAAAGCGTGTTCACCGCTATCGAGCAGCATGCCGACCTGATTGTGGGGTCGGGCGCAAAAATGCTCAGCTTTGGCGGGGATCATTCTGTCAGCTATCCATTGTTAAAGGCACATGCAAAAAAATATGGGCCGGTGGTGCTGGTTCAGTTTGATGCGCATTGCGATACATGGCCGGATGATGGCACCCGACTTGACCATGGCACCATGTTTGCCCGGGCCGCAGCCGAGGGTATCATTGATGTTGCGGCGTCAACGCAAATCGGGCTACGCACCTATAATGACAGTGACCACGGATTTGAAATTTTGACCAGCCCATGGGTTCACCGCCATGGTATTGATGCGGCTATTGATGTTGTTTGCCAGCGGGCGGTGGGCAAGCCGGTTTATCTGTCATTTGATATTGATGGTTTGGACCCAGCCTTTGCCCCCGGTACGGGTACGCCGGTTGCCGGTGGTTTGGCCAGCTGGCAAGGGCTTGAATTTGTCCGTGGTCTTGAACCCTTGCAACTGATTGGAATGGATGTTGTCGAAGTGGCGCCAGCTTATGACCATGCTGAAATCACTGCGATTGCCGCGGCATCTGTTGCCTATGACTGGCTGGCTGTGCTGGCGAAACAAAATGGCGCGCCATCCAAACCGGTTGGCCGCATTTAGCTGAATTTACAATTTCAATCTGTCACGCAATTTATACCAAGCCATGCCAAGTGCTAACGCGGGCGTGCGCAAGATGCCGCCGGGAAATGGCATATGCCGCAATGATTGCATCACTTCAAATTGTTCAGCGTCACCCATGATGGCGTCTGCCAAAATCGTGCCTGCCAGCCCGGTCAGAGCGACCCCGTGACCGGAAAAGCCCTGAACAAAATAGATGTCATCATCAGTGCGCCCAAAATGTGGGATCCGGTTGACGGTAATGCCAATACGACCGGACCAGACACGATCGGTTTCGGCATTGGCTAACACTGGAAATACAGTGCACATACGGCGACGCAAATCGGCTTCAACGTTGCCAAGATTGACATTGGTATAGCTAGCACGGCCACCAAAAATCATCCGGTTATCTGCATCTATGCGAAAATAATTCAGCGCTGTGTTGCAATCCGCCACGGTGGCGCGGCTTGGCAATATATGCTGAATCATATTATCGGATAGTGGCGTGGTGGCCAGAACTGATGAGGTGACCTGTGCCAGCCGGCGGGACATGTCCGGCAGGCCAATATCGGTCAGATAGGCATTGCCGCACAAGAGTACGCGACTAGCGGTCAGCTGTGGGGCGTGTTCTATGTGAAGCGTTTTATTGACGCCGCGGTCTATTTTTATCACCCGGCTATGTTCCAAAATATGTGCACCAGCTGCACCGGCGGCCAACGCCAATCCCATCAGATATTTAAGCGGCTGTATTTGCCCGGATCTCTCGTCATAGAGGCCACCACAATAAGACTGGCTGTTGATATGCGGGGCAAGCGCGGTGCGGTCAGTCAGCGCGGTTAGAAAGGCATAGCCGCGGCGTGACCATTCATGCTGCATAGCCAACAATTCGTTCACGTGACGGTGATGCAATGCGGCGTGGAGATAGCCAAATTGCAAATCACAGGCAATGTTATGTTTGCGCACACGTGATGCCACCATATCAACAGCGGCCATCCCCGCGGCCCATGCAAGGTCGGCGTCATGTGCGCTTAATTGATGGCTGATATGATGAAAATCATTTGGCCAGCCTTGGCATAAATGACCGCCATTGCGCCCTGACCCGCCATTGCCAATGGTTTCAGCCTCAAGCAGAACAACATCATACCCATGTTCTGCCAAATGCAGGGCTGCGGTTACCCCGGTCAGACCGCCCCCGATGATGGCAACATCGCACGTGTGCGGCCGGTCTTTTTGTGGCGGCGGCAGCGCATCAATGTGATCGGCGTAGATTGAGGTAAGCATGGGTCCTGTATGGCTGTTTTTTCACATATTCGACAGGTCGTCACTGCGGTGGTATCAGGGTCATTATCTCGGGGTCTGTCAACGCGCTGGTACACAAAATTTTATAAGCTAGTCCTCTTTGTCTATGGTATAATAAAATCGAAATCAATTAGTGATGATTTACTGGTGCACGCTCATGTCATGTTGAGGCGATTTGCGTCGGCAAAATTATGGACAACAAAATGACAGCAATTACGCATACCCGAGATTGGCAACAGATAGATGCCCGTCATCATCTGGCACCATTTACCGATTATGCCGCCCTGCGCAAAAACGGCGCACGGGTCATCACGCAGGCTGATGGTCATTATATCACCGATAGTGATGGTCACCGGATTCTGGATGCGATGGCTGGCTTGTGGTGTGTCAATGTCGGATATGGGCGACAACAGCTTGTTGATGCTGCCAGCCAGCAAATGGCTGTTTTGCCCTATTATAACAATTTCTTTAAAACCACAAACCAGCCGATTGCCGTTTTGTCGGAGCGTTTAGCCGCCCTCACCCCAGAAGGGTTAAATAATGTATTCTACGCAAATTCTGGTTCCGAGGCGAATGACACGATCATTCGAATGGTCCGGCATTTTTGGACGTTACAGGGCCAGCCGGAAAAACGTGTCATTATTGGGCGTGAATATGGCTATCATGGCAGCACCATTTTATCAGCAAGTATGGGTGGGATGGTGGGCATGCACCAGCAGGCCGCCGATGTGCCCGGGTTTGCTCATGTAAGGCCGCCTTATGGATTTTTATATCAAGGCAATTTGTCCGAAGCTGATTTTGCAACAACTGCAGCAAGCTGGCTTGAAGACAAAATTACGGAAATCGGTGCCGATAACGTGGCGGCGTTTGTGGCTGAACCAATTCAAGGGGCAGGCGGCGTGATCATTCCGCCAGCAGGCTATTTAACCAAGGTGGAAGCCATCTGCCGCGCACATGATATTTTGTTTATTGTTGACGAGGTGATCACCGGATTTGGCCGGACGGGGCATTGGTTTGCCAGTGATTATTATGGCCTGAATCCAGATATGATGACGCTTGCTAAAGGCTTGACGTCTGGCTATGTGCCGATGTCAGCGGTGATGGTGGGCGACCGTGTCGCTGACAAGCTGATTGCCGATGGCGGTGAATTTTATCACGGCTTTACCTATTCGGGTCATCCGGTAGCGGCGGCTGTCGCGCTGGCGAATTTGCAGATCATTGAAGATGAAAAACTGATCGAGAGAGTGCGCGATGATACTGGCCCTTATCTAGCCACGGCGCTAGCGCCGCTGGTGGATCACCCACTTGTTGGTGAGGTGCGTAGCTTTGGCATGCTGGCAGCTATTGAGCTTGTCAAGGACAAGGCTGGGCCCGTTTTGTTTGATCCGGTTGGTGACGTTGGGGTGATATGCCGCGATCATGCCATCGCCGGCGGGATGATGATGCGGGCTGTCCGTGACGGCATGATTATGTCACCGCCGCTGACATTTGGCCGTGCGGATATTGATGAAGCTGTGCGCATTGCCACTATGGCAATTGATAAGACCGCCGCAGATCTTCGTATTTAAGAACCATTAAGGGGGTTTTTCGGGGGCGCCTCCGAAAATAGGGAAAATTATGGCTTTCGATATGCAAAAATGGCTGACTGATCAGGCCATCACCGAAGTCGAATGTTTGGTGAGTGATATTTCGGGTATACCGCGCGGCAAAATTCTGCCGCTGAAAAAATTTGTATCGGCACAGGATACGGGCGGCCTGCGGCTTCCGGAATATGTGTTTGGTCAGGCGGTGACCGGTGAATATTACGATAGCGATGTCTTGAATGAAATCGGCAGTGATGTTGTATTGATCCCTGATCCGAACACCTGCCGGCTGGTGCCATGGTATGATGAGCCAACTGCACAAATTATTCATGATGCTGTTAGTCAGGATGGGCGTTTGGTGCCATTTACGGCGCGCGCTGTTTTAAAACATGTTCTGGCGCTGTTTGAAGATGCAGGTTTAGAACCAGTGATTGCGCCAGAGTTGGAATTCTTTTTGGTGAAGCAAAGCAATGACGCGAACAGCCCGCTGATCACCCCAACCGGTCGGTCAGGCCGGGCCGAAAAAGCCAAACAGGCCTATGGCATTGACGCGGTGAATGAATTTGATCCGCTATTTGAAGAAATCTATGACCATTGTGATGTTCAGGGGCTTGATATCGACACGCTCAGCCATGAGGCTGGTGCCGCGCAAATGGAAATTAATTTTAATCATGGTAGTGCGCTGGAATTGGCTGATCAGGCATTTTTGTTTAAACGCACCGTGCGGCAAACCGCCATCAACCATGGGTTGCACGCCACGTTCATGGCAAAGCCAATGCAGGAACAGCCTGGTAGTGCCATGCATATTCACATATCTGTCAGGTCAAAAAAGACCGGAAAAAATATCTTTGCCAATACAGATGGTACAGAAAGCGATGATTTCTATCATTCGCTTGCTGGCATGCAACGGTATTTAAGTGGTGCAATGGCGTTAATGGCACCTTATGTGAATAGCTACCGCCGCCGCACTGGCACGGAAGATTCACCGGCCAATTTGGCGTGGGGCATGGATAATCGCACAGTTGGTTTGCGCGTGCCGATTGGCGCGGCAGACAGCCGCCGTATAGAAAACCGCATCCCCGGGGCGGATGCCAACCCTTATTTGGCTATCGCCGCTACGCTGGCGGCTGTCTGGATAGGATTACAGGAAAAGCGGCGCCCGACGCGGCCACGCAAGGTGAGTGGTGAAGATTTAGAAACCTTGCCGCGAAATCTGGATGTGGCGCTTGATGCTCTGGAACGGGCTAAGGCCCTGCACCCGGTGCTTGGTGAGGATTTTGTCAAATTATTTGTTGAGGTCAAACGGGCTGAAGCTGAAGCCTTTTTAGAAGTGATCAGCCCGTGGGAGCGGGAATATCTGTTGCTGAACGTCTAGCTGTCGCGGCATGACGCGCACAAGATGGCCATTTTAACGTATACGCGGATGATCTGACTGGTCAATTCAGATCGCGTCATGGTAGTCTGAAGTGACCGCCGTGCCGCATAGAACGTATGACATAATGCTGGGCGGGGCCGCTGATCCTGACGAGATCGAATTTATGGAGCATAATATGGCCGCGGCTGAACCGATCACATCTTTGACCTTGCGCCGGCCAGATGACTGGCATCTTCACCTGCGTGACGGGGCGATGCTGGCGGCGGTTGTGGCGGATACCGCCCAGCATTTTGGCCGGGCGATTGTGATGCCCAATCTGGTGCCGCCAGTGGTGACGAGGGCTGATGCCAGCGCCTACCGGGAACGGATTTTGGCACATTGTATTGGCTACCCCAAATTTCAACCGCTGATGACGCTGTATCTGACCGAAACCACCGATGCCAGTGATGTTGTGGCGGCGGCTCAGGCGGGCATTATTCACGCAGTCAAACTCTACCCGGCGGGGGCAACAACCAATTCAGCATCGGGGGTTCGTGATTTTGACAAGGTGCGCCCGGTTCTGGACGCTATGGCAGAAATTGGCCTGCCCCTTTGCGTGCATGGTGAGGTGACCGACCCGTCGGTTGATATTTTTGACCGTGAAGCGGTATTTATTGACCGGGTGTTAACGCCGTTGCGCGCCGCAGTGCCCGACTTAAAAGTGATTCTAGAGCATGTCACAACAGCTGACGGTGTTGATTTTGTACGTGATGCCGGCAGTAATATGGCGGCTACCATCACCACGCACCATCTGTTTATCAACCGCAATCATATTCTGGCCGGAGGGATCCAGCCGCATTATTATTGCTTGCCGGTTGCCAAACGTGAACGTCATCGTCTGGCACTTGTAGCCGCCGCCACATCTGGTGCGCGACAATTTTTTCTCGGCACCGATAGCGCGCCGCATCTTGATACCGACAAGCAATCAGCATGTGGGTGTGCCGGCATTTACACAGCGCCAAATACATTGTCATGTCTGGCCCATGTGTTTGAAGCCGAGTCAGCACTTCATCAGCTAGAGGCATTTACCTCGCTTCATGGGGCCGCGTTTTATGGCCTGCCACCGGCAGATGACACCATTACCCTGGTAAAACGTGACGAGGCTTTGGTCTTTCCTGTCAGCCGAGCGACAGCCAATGGCGAGGTCACAATTTTTGATTGTGGCGTGCCGTTATATTGGGAGGTTGAGCCCCGCCCATAGGGAGCTTGGTCATTTCTTACAACCGTGGCTCACGCGGGCCGGCAGTTGGCCGAAGCGATTGCCGCGCGGCCGCTTCGCGGCGGGTAATATAAACGGTCGATGCAAAAATCACCGCCCCACCCACAAACGTCCATAAGCCGGGCCATTCGGCAAAAATAATCCATGCTAAGATCACGGCAAATGGCAGTTTGATAAATTCCAGTGGTTGCAATGCGGTGATGTCAACAAGGCTAAAGGCGCGGGTGAAACAGAGATGGGCAATTGTGCCGGATAACGCCATGCCCCACAAAAACCCCCAGGTCAGAAGATCTGGCCATTGCCAAATCCTTAGCGACGGGATCAATGCCAAGGGTGCCTGCATCACCACCATCCATGTCACAATAGCATGCTGGCTTTCACTGCGGGTCAGCACTTTCACAATCAGCGATGCCATGGCAATGGTCAGGGCACTAATCAGAGCCAGAAGCGCGCCAAATGTCACATCAACAACGCCGGGTTGCAGGATGATCAACGTGCCTAAAAACCCAACACAGATGGCGGCGATCCGGCGCGCCCGGATGACCTCGCCAAGAAATAGCACGGCACCGATTGTGACAAATAATGGGGTGGTAAAGCTGAGTGCGGTCATCTGCGCCAGCGGAATCAGTGTTAGAGCGGTAAAGCCGCAAAACATGCCAACCGCATTGATCGCCGCGCGCAAGAAAAACAATTTTGGCCGATACATGCGAAGCGTGCCAAAACCAGCGCGTGCTAAAAGCGGCAGTAAAATAAGCACCGCCAGAAAATTGCGGAAAAACACCACTTCTATAACCGGTAAATGCGCCGCCGATAGACGAATGCAAATGCCCATCACGGTAAACATAAACAATGCTACGATCATCAAACACGTCGCGCGGGTTTGTGCTGGTAAATTATTGAAAATTGATATCATCTGAGTCAGCGACCAAACTGTGACACATCAGTGTCACCATGACTGGTAATGATACCATTAGGCACCATCGGTTCATCTTGGTCAATCAGATGTTATGCGTCGCAACTATCTATTGCGCCGCTGTGTCAGGCGGCTAATTTCGCCGCGACCTAGCTGTCAAAAGCGTCATAATAATCGGCAAGCTCGTCCTTTACCGATGGATGGTTTGCCAGTGCGGTTTCACACTCGCGCAGGGTTTGAGCCAGCTGGATAGAAAACCCTTAAGGGGGTGTAGCCTGTTCAAGATGGCGAAGCTTGACACAAAGCCGCAATCGGCAAGACCAAAGTATTGCCACATAAAAACGGCGCCGGAGTGACCATTTTGGCCAGTTGGTCACATCGGGTTTGAAACAAATTGGCATTGTCTTGAATGAACCCTGCATCACGGTTGGCGGGTACCACCTGACCGCAATACACGCGCAACACAGGCTCGATCCGGCTCTCGTGAAACCGTGATAATGACCTGGCTGTGGAACGGTCTTTAGCGCCAACGGGTAGCATGGCCGGTGTTGGCGCGATCTCGTTGACATATTTTGCAATGGCTTCTGAATCAAATAATTTAAACCCATCGTCATCAATTGCCGGTATTGTGCCGGCGGTAATGATTTGACAATAGGCGAGACTGCTATAGCCATCAGGCGGTGCAACGCTCTGCGGTTACTGATTTTTACGATGATGAACAGCTGGCATCCATTTATGACGCCGAGGTAACAGCGCTGATCAAACAAATCACTGGGGTGCGGCAGGTCGATGTGTTCGACAATATAAGACAAGCGACGACCGATTAGTTACGGCGTACAGTGAAATCGCGTGAACCACCTTTGCTGATCCAGAATGACTACACTGAATGGTCAGCCGAGCAGAGACTGCGCACATTTTTGCCTGATGAAGCTAACCGTTTGTTAGCTGGCCGCTTTGCTATAATTAATTTATGGCGGTTAATCCCTGGCGCGGTTGAAACCACGCGCTGGCATTCTGTGACTCGATAATGGTGAGGGCAGACGACCTGGTCTAGGTCAAACGCGTGGCGAAAGACCGGGTGGGCGTGTTGCAGATGGCCCGGTTCAATTAGGCGTATCAATGGTATTATTTCCCTGGCATGCGAAGTGACGAAGCGGTTTTGATTAAGACCTATGATTAAGCCCGAGATGGCCGCAACCGATTTACCATCCACACCGCATTTGCAGATCCCAATTCAGCAGTGGATGCGGCGCCGCGCCAAAGTCTTGAGACCCACTGTTTTGTGATTTATTATAGCCAGATAGTTCAACTGTATCGGCCCATTATTTAGCCACCTGCAGGGAGTATAAAATGCGCTTAGTACGTTGTGGACAGCCGGGTCAGGAAGTGCCGGGGTTGATTGATGCGAATGGCATAATACGTGACTTATCGAGCCATGTTGATGATATTGACGGCCGTATTCTAGATGATGCCAGCCTTGCGAGATTGCGCAATTTGGACCCGACAACATTGCCAGAAATAGACCCGCAAACGCGGCTCGGGCCTTGTGTTGCGCATGTTGGTAAATTTTTATGTATCGGGCTGAATTTTCACGATCACGCCGAAGAAACCGGTTTGCCGATCCCGGCGCATCCCATCTTGTTCATGAAAGCCACATCATCCATCAGCGGTTCCCATGATGATATTGTCCGGCCCCGCAACGCTACACAGATCGATTGGGAAGTTGAACTAGGTGTGGTCATTGGCAAGCCTGCAAAATATGTCAGCGAGGATGAAGCGCTTGATTATGTGGCCGGCTATTGTGTGGTGAATGATCTGTCCGAGCGCTATTTTCAAATGCAGCTTACCGGTCAATGGACAAAGGGGAAATCGTGTGACGGGTTTGGCCCAGTTGGCCCTTATCTGTTAACCCGCGATCAGCTATCTGACCCGCAAAATCTAGATATGTCAGTCACGGTAAATGGTGCCATTATGCAAAATGGTAACAGCCGTGATATGATTTTTTCGGTGCGGCAGATAATTGCCCATTTATCGGAACTCATGACATTGCATCGAGGTGACATCATTGCCACCGGCACGCCGGCCGGAGTCGGTATGGGACAAAAACCAGACCCGGTATATCTGCAAGATGGTGATGAAATTGTCACCACGATTGCCGGGCTTGGCAGTCAGCGTCAGCTTGTGGTGGCCGAAGGCTGATTTTGAAACGCCGCCTGATAGCGGCCACTGGGATTTGTCTTTGGCCGCAAATCCAGCTATAGTCCGCCTCGGTGGGGAGCCATACATATACCGCATGGCGGCATATGATCGTGTTTCGTGAGGTAATTGATGGCGCGCCCGGTTTCAATTTATTGGTTTCGGCAGGATTTACGCCTTGCTGACAATCCGGCCTTGACCGCCGCCGCGCGAGATGGCGCAGTGATCCCGGTCTATATTCTTGATGATGACCACGCAGGTGACCATAGAATGGGCGGGGCCAGCCGCTGGTGGTTGCATCATGCCTTGCACGCTTTGAATGACGCGCTTGATGGCAAGCTGGTTGTCCTGCAGGGCGATCCAGCAACGCATCTTGCCGCATTGGCGGTGGCGAGCGGCGCCTCTTCGGTGCATTGGAACCGCTGCTATGAACCATGGCGCATTGCCCGTGACACTGCAATAAAGGCGGATCTGACAGCGCGCGGGCTTGTTGTTGACAGTCATAATGGCAGCTTGTTGTGGGAGCCATGGGACGTGACCAAAGCCGATGGCACGCCGTACCGGGTGTTTACCCCTTATTTCCGCCGCGGCTGTCTGTCGGCGCCGCCACCACGCCAGCCCATACCGGTGCCTTCGCCGCTTGTGCTGGTGGCAACAGATTACCAGGCGGCAGGCATTGATGGGTTGCGGCTACTGCCAGATACCGGCTGGGATGAGATGCTCGCGCCGCATTGGCAGATCGGTGAAGCTGGGGCCACAGCGCGGCTGGCGGCTTTTATTGATCAGGATTTGCTGGGGTATAAAGACGGGCGTAATTTTCCGGCCGGGCCAAATGTGTCGCGGCTATCCCCGCATTTGCACTGGGGCGAGGTGTCACCGAACACAGTGTGGCATGCGGCAAAAGACCGAATGGATGCAGGTATGGTCAACCATGAGGATGGCGATCATTTCCTGTCAGAGCTCGGCTGGCGCGAATTTTCGCATGCTTTATTATATTACTTTCCCGATTTGCCGCGGCAAAATTTACAGCCGCGATTTGACGCATTTGCGTGGAAAGATGACACCGATGCGTTGCGATGCTGGCAACATGGTCAAACCGGGTATCCGATTGTTGATGCGGCGATGCGTCAGCTCTGGCAAACCGGCTATATGCATAACCGTCTTCGGATGATTGTCGGTTCATTTCTGGTGAAAAATCTTCGGCTTCACTGGCATCATGGCGAGGCATGGTTCTGGGATTGTCTGGTCGATGCTGATCTTGCCAATAATAGTGCCAGCTGGCAGTGGATTGCTGGGTGCGGCGCTGATGCGGCCCCCTATTTTCGTATTTTCAACCCGATCACGCAGGCGTCAAAATTTGATCCAAACGGTGATTTTATCCGTCATTATGTACCCGAACTTGCCGGTCTGACCAATGATCATTTGTTTAGCCCGTGGGAAGCCCCACGCCATGTTTTAGATGCCGCCAATGTGGTTTTGGGACAGACTTACCCGCACCCACTTGTTGACGTCAAAGCGTCACGACTTGACGCGCTGGCGGCGTTTGCCGCGTTGAAAGACACAGCATGACAGTGTTACGCCTCATTCTTGGCGATCAGCTGAGTCATCAGATTGCCAGCTTGCGCGATATTCATATCGACACCGATATTGTGCTGATGGCCGAGGTTGGCGCTGAAGTTACCTATGTCAAACATCACAAACGCAAAATTGCCTTTCTATTTGCGGCGATGCGGCATTTTGCTGATGAATTGCGCCGAGCTGGCACAACGGTGATCTATCGTCACCTTGATGACCCAGACAATGGTGGCAGTCTGGAAAGCGAAGTAAAGCAGGCCATTGCCGCGCGTCAGATTTCCAAATTAGTGGTCACAATGCCGGGGGAATACCGGCTGATGGAGATTATGAAAAGCTGGCAATCGACGCTTGGTATTGTGGTTGAATTGCGCGAGGATGATCGGTTTTTATGCAGTTTGGATAAATTCGCCACATGGGCCGATGGCCGCCGCCAGTTGCGTATGGATTTCTTCTACCGTGACATGCGGCGGGACTATAATATTCTGATGGATGGCAGTGAACCGATTGGTGGCAAATGGAATTTTGATAGTGATAACCGCGAGTCACCAAAAGCAGGTATGGTGATCCCGCCGCCGCTTCAATTTGCGCCAGATGACATGACCAGCGATGTGCTTGGTCTTGTGGCGGCTCGATGCGCTGACCATTTTGGCGATCTTGATGATTTTGGTTTTGCCGTCACTCGCCAGCAAGCACTGGCGGTTCTTGATCATTTTATTGATCAGCGTCTGCCCGATTTTGGCAGATATCAAGATGCCATGCTGTTGGATGAACCTTGGCTCTATCACAGCCATATCGGATTTTATCTAAATGCCGGTTTGTTGTTGCCGGCTGAGGTGATTGCCGCCGCTGAAACCGCTTATCACAGCGGACGTGCACCGCTAAATTCGGTCGAGGGGTTCATCCGGCAAATTCTAGGCTGGCGTGAATTTGTACGGGGTATTTATTGGCTGAAAATGCCGGGCTATGCTGATTTGAATTTCTTTGAGGCGGAGCGCGATTTACCAGAATTTTTCTGGACTGGTAACACCAAGATGCTGTGTATGGCCCAGGCTGTTGATGCGACCCGGAAATATGCCTATGCGCACCATATCCAGCGGCTAATGGTGCTTGGTAATTTCGCGCTTTTGGCCGGAGTCGCGCCATCGCAAGTGAATGCGTGGTTTTTGATTGTCTATGCCGATGCTTATGAGTGGGTGGAACTACCCAATGTATCAGGCATGGTGCTGTTTGCCGATGGGGGCTATCTGGCCAGCAAACCCTATGCGGCGGGGGGGGCTTATATCAATCGGATGTCGAATTATTGCCGCGAATGTCACTATAAAGTCAGTCAGAAAAACGGTGCGGCGGCCTGCCCGTTCAATTATCTTTATTGGGATTTTTTGATCCGTAACCGTCCCAAACTGCAAGATAATGCGCGGCTTGGTATGATGTATCGCAGTCTTGACCGGATGGATGTGGAAAAAATTGCTGCCATTCGTCATGACGCAGACCAGTTCTTAGCCGCGCTGCCAGAAGCGTGATCACCGATTAAGCTGGCTTCAGCCAAGGAGGATAGGTATGAAAAGACAACGCAGACAAAAATCCAGCTGGTTTAGCCGCATGCTGGCCAATTTTCTTGTGTCAGGCGCTGTGCTGGTGGCCTTGTCACTTGGCATAGCATCTTGTGCGCGCAAAGATGTCAGTACATTGGCCGGCTACCAGCCACGGCTTGTTTTGGAAGAATTTTTTGCTGGCCGATCTGTTGCTTATGGTATTTTTGAAGATCGTTTTGGCAATCTACGCAGGCAGTTTCGGGTCAATCTGTCAGGCACGTTGGATGGCAACAGGCTCGTGCTTGATGAAGAATTTTTATATGATGATGGTGAACGTGCCAGCCGTAGATGGAAGATTGACCGGCTGGAGTCGGTCAGCGGTGGCACGGTGAAGTATACTGGGCGTGCCGCCGATGCGAATGCCGCCGCGCAAGGGATGCAAATTGGTAATGCGTTGAACTGGCAATATGATATCACGCTTGAATTGTCCGGCATGAGCCTTGATGTGCATTTTGATGACTGGATTTATAAACAGGACGAAGATATCGCCATTAACCGCGCTTTTGTGACAAAATTTGGCGTTGAAATTGGATCGGTGACAATCGTTTTCATTCGCGGCAAAACAGCGTCAAGCTTATGGCCGTTATCATTGGACAAATGGCCAAGTTGATAGGATTCGTCACCCCGGATAGTTTTTTGAAAAAAAAGGGAGGCACATGCACCGCGCAGTTTGGATGGTTGGCGGTTGTTTCATCAGCATGATGCTGATGGTGACTGGCAGTTCGCATAAAGCCTATGCCCAACTGCCGGGGTGGGTTGAGACATCGCCGCATCTTGTGGGAGAGGTACGTTTTCGCATGTTTTTCTTTGATGTTTATCATGCCGCGCTTTTTGCCCCGGATGGCCGTTATGATGGGACGTCGCCCTATGCACTTAAATTGTCTTATTTGCGCGATGTTTCCGGCCAGACAATCATCGAGACCAGCCTTGATGAGATGCGCCGCCAAGGGGTCAATGACGCGGCCAGATTGGCAGAATGGGCTGGCTGGATGGAGCAGAATTTTCCTGATATGCAAAATGGTGACGAGGCGGTCATGGTCGCGCTGGCAGATGGGGGGATGGCGTTCTATCATAACCAGATAAAACGCGGGCAGACAAATGACCCAGCATTTACCAAAGCCTTTTTTGCAATCTGGTTGTCTGATAATGCGCTGAAACCTGATCTTAGCCGCCGGCTTCGTGGTATATGGGCAGAGTGATTATGCGGCTTGGTGCGTTTTTCTTTGAAATTATGCCATTAGCCGGCTTTTTTGTCGGCTTTCATTATTACGGGCTGTTTATCGCGGCGGTGATCTCGGTGGGGCTGGCTGGCATTGTTTTGGGGCTGACTTGGTGGCGTGCTAGCTTTGTTGCCCCGTTTCCGCTGTTCTCGCTGGTGCTGTCAGCCGGATTCACTGCGGCGGCCGTGTTGTTCGATGCGGCCATTTTTATCAAGATCCAACCAACCATTTTCAATGGTTTATTTGCTGCTGTATTGCTTGGTGGTTTGCTGATGAAACGCGCCATGATGCAGGTGTTTTTTGCCAAACAATTTTTTCTAACCGATGACACATGGTACCGGCTGAGCCGCCGATGGGGGTGGTTTTTTTTGTGCCTCGCCATTGCGAATGAATTGGTGTGGCGCCATGCCAGTGACGCAGATTGGGTTGTCTATAAAACCTTCATCGCCGCGCCAGCCAGTGTTTTATTTATGTTGGCACAATTACCTTTAACATTGCGTGGGCGTATCCAGCCTGACAATGTCCAGCAAAGCTAAAACGGAATGGCACTGCCATCATAGGCAAAAAAGCCGCCAGATTGCGCCGGGCGTAATTGGCCCATGACCTGCCATAATTGTGCGGCACTCTGATCGGCGGTGAATATAGATGTGCTTGTTGCCATTTTTTGAAATGGCCGTGACAAGTCGGTGTCGACGGTGCCGGGGTGCAACGTCACCATGCAACTGTCTGGGTTATAACGTGCCAGTTCAATCGCCGCGGTATGCGACAGCTGGTTTAGTGCGGCCTTGCTGGCCCGATATCCATACCAGCCACCAAGCCGGTTATCAGCAATTGAGCCAACGCGTGCTGATAGGCTGGCAACCACCAGAGGATGCGGTTGGCGGAGCGCTGGCCATAATGATTTTACCAGCAACATGGGGCCAATCGCATTGACCTGATAGCTGTGATGCAGGGCGTTAGGGTCAAGATCAGACAGCCTTTTTTCAGGTTGTGTTACGTCATCTTGCAACACGCCGGCAACCATCACCAATCGGTCAATGATTGGCATTCTGTCGATGATTTGGGCCGCCGCCGCTTGGATGCTGGCGGGGTCCAGAAAATCCATCTCGACCCAATGCACCATGTCGGATGGGGGCAACCTGCGAAAACCATCTGTGCGGGCTGGATGCCTTGCGGTCAGGATCAGCTGTGTGGCACCGGCGGCCATTGCCTGTTTGGCCATTGCATAGCCAATGCCGCGACCTGCCCCTTGAATGACAATATGCATGTCGGTCTCCCTTTTGTGGCTATCTTGGTATTGAAAATGCCACGAAAGCCCCCATGTCATCATTATGGCATAAGTTGTTTTTGGGGGCGAATTAAATAGGGGTTTTGTTATGCTCTACCGCGCTATTTTCACCGTTTTAATTAGTTTGCTATGTTTCAGCACCACCGCCCGTACAGGTGAACTCGTCTATCCAAATCCAGATATTGCGCCAGCGGAAGTCATTGCCATCCAGTTGAACGGCCTGCAATATAATGACAGTCCCAAGACCGATGCTGGTATTCGCCAAACATGGGCATTTGCGCATCCACGTAACCGGGCCATGACCGGCCCATTGCCGCGCTTTGCCAGCATGCTGAAAGGCCCGGGTTATGACATGATGCTCAATCACGCATCGCATCACATTGTGCCGGCAAATTCAGGTGATGGATGGCAACAATTCGATGTGTTTATGGAAGCTGGTAATGGCAAGGTGATGCAATTTGCATGGATTGTCGAAAAAGTGACCGAAGGACGGTTCAAGGATTGCTGGATGACTGTGGCGGTGTCTGCCCCGCGGCTGGCCGGGCAGGGCAGTTAGCGATTTGCTGGTGATGATAAGTGGGCGCGGCGCTCGCGACTCAGCGCGAATAGCCCGGACCCAACAATCATCACACTGCCAATGACCAGCGCACGGTCCAACTGGTCGCTAAAAATGACAATGCCAATGGCCGAGGCAAATACCAGTTGAAGATAGGCAAAGGGCTGAATGGTTGACACATGTGTTGTGTCAAGCGCGCTGATCAGACAATAATGCCCACTTGCCCCAGTGATGCATAGCAGTGCCATCCACCACCAATCTGCGCCTTGTGGCGGATGCCAGAAAAACGGCGCAATGCAGGTGATAGCAATAGCGCCGGCGACACCGGTCCAAAAGAAACTTTTCATAGCGTTGTCGCGCCGCGCGGCAAAGCGGGTTAACACACCATAGGTTGCCATCAAGACCGCGGCGCATAATGGAATAATCGCGTTGCTGCCAAAAGCCGCCGAGCCGGGTTGCAAAATCATCAAGACACCGACAAATCCACAGCCAACCGCCAGCCATCGACGCCAGCCGACTGTTTCGCCCAAAAACGGCACTGATAATGCCATCACCATCAACGGGTAGCTGGCAAAAATAGCATGAAATTGTACCAATCCCACTTGGCTAAAGCCAAGAACGGCCACACATATTTGCGTGACCAAAAGAACACCCCGGCCAACCTGCAACCATGGTTGGCTGGTGGTGGCGGCGCACTTGAACCCGCCTGACTTGCGGGCGCTGAATGCACAAACAAATAAGGCAAAAAACCAATAGCGAATGGCCACAATGGTAATGATGTCATAAGAACCTGCCAGATAGCGGGATATGCCATCTTGAGCGGCAAAAATAATGGTTGTTGCAATCATTAACAGAATGCCGCGTCGCGGATTGTCTTGCATTGATGCTGGCTCGTTTACTAAGGGACGGTTGATCATGCATCATTTAGATGCAGGTCGACTCCCATTTTACAGATAAAAATTAGATTTGGTTTTGATTATTTTGCCTCTGTCACTGATCGGCGGTGACGTCCCAATTGATTGGCGTAATGCCATGCTGGCATAGATAGGTGTTGGTCTTGGAGAATGGCGCACTGCCAAAAAATCCATTATGCGCGGCCAGTGGCGAGGGGTGCGCGCTAGTTAATACAAGATGTCGATCCCGGTCAATTTTGGCGCCTTTTTCCTGGGCTTTGCGGCCCCACAAGATGAACACAAGATGGCGCTTATTTTGATTGAGTTGATCAATCACCGCATCGGTAAATGTCTCCCACCCCTTGCCAGCATGTGCCGCGGCCTGTCCATCAGCGACAGTCAGACAGCTGTTTAACAATAAAACGCCGGCTTTTGCCCAATTTTCAAGATTGCCATGTGGCGGTGGCTGAATGCCAAGGTCGGACTGCAATTCTCTAAAAATATTCTGCAGTGATGGCGGCTTGGCTGTGCCCGGGCGCACTGAAAAGCTGAGGCCATGTGCCTGACCCGCGCCGTGGTAAGGGTCCTGACCTAAAATCACCACTTTCACGTGATCAAACGGTGTCAGCGCGAAGGCATGAAAAATCTCATTCCCCGGCGGGTAAATTTTTTTGCCAGCCGCTTTTTCAGCGCGCAGATATTGACCAAGATTCTGCATATAATCAGCTGCGAATTCTCCCTTAAGACGGGATTTCCAGCATGGCTCTATTTTTATTTCTGCCATGGCATCGCTCCAACATCCCGATGTAGCGTAGCGGCCTTTACACTACTGTCCGAGCCGTCGGGGCACTCATTCAGCGGCGGTTTGCTTGTTCCAGGTGTTGGCAATGTCCATGCAATGGGCTTTAACCGCCTCTTGGGCGAGGGCTAAGATGCCCGACTGATCATTCGCAAGGCCGGTCGCGTCGATGAATGTCACCGAGTCTATTCCGATAAATTTCATGATAAATTTGAGATAGGGCGTGGCGAAGTCATCATCCGCATTTGCTAATGTGTAGTTTGACGTCAGAATGATCAGCGCTTGCTTGTTTATCGATCGGCCAGTCAGATCATGGGCGCGCGCACCATCAACATTGTCACGGCAAATCAGATCAATCCATGATTTTAAAGCTGCTGGAATGCTGAAATTATAGATGGGCACGGCGATTAACAACAGATCAGCGGCGTCCGCTTCGTTCATCAGCGCTTCAGACTGGGCAAGGACAGCGCGATCTTCAGGCGATCTTGACTCATTCGGTTTCAAGCTGGCGTTACGCCAAGCGCTTGAAATATTGCCAATGCCGCTGCGTGTATCGCGCTGGGTAACATTCGCCACACCAAATTGGTCTTGCAACGTTGCAACGGCAAGATCAGCCAACGCACGGCTGACCGACTCGCTGTGCCGGGTACTGCCGTCGATACGCAATATTTTCGGTGTTATTGCTGTCATTAGCTGGCTACCGATCTGTTGCATTAAATAAGAAACGCCATGGGAGGGGGGAGGACCCCCATGGCAATATAAGCATTATTGTTAACCTGGATAGAAATAAATGGGTGAAAATACAAAATATAATTCTAATTTACAGAAAAATAGCGTAGTCTATCGAGCGATGAGCCAGATTGAAGAATTGCGTGCCTTTGTTACTATTGTAGAAACTGGCAGCTTAACCCAAGCGGCAGATCGGTTAGGTATCGCCGTTTCAGCGGTGAGCCGCCGATTACGCGATCTTGAACTACGCCTCGGTACGGCGCTTATTCAACGTTCTACACGCCGGCTTTATCTCAATGAAACTGGACAAGTGTTTTTTGAGCGGTGCAAGCTGATTTTGAGCGATCTTGAGGACGCGCAACAGGAAGTCAGCAACGCTGGTGGCTCTTTAAGCGGGGTTTTGCGGGTCAGCGCTCCTTTATCATTTGGGTTGGCACACATGTCATCTGCGATTGCCCAGTTCATGCACGCCAACCCCGAGGTGCGCATCGAGATGGATCTAAGCGACAAGCGCGTTGACTTGATTGCCGAAGGGTTTGATGTGGCCATCCGGATTGGCACGTTGACAGATTCGAGCCTGATCGCCCGCAAAATATCCAATGTACGGTTCTTGCCTGCCGCCGCTCCCTTGGTGGTTGACCAATTGCCCGCTTTATTATCGCCTGAAGATCTGCAACATCTGCCAGCATTAATCTATTCGAATGACCGGAATCCACAAGACTGGCACTATACCGATCCAGACGGTAAAACTGGCGTGTTACGAGTGAAGCCGAAAATGTCGGCGAATAATGGTGATGTGTTACGCGAACTCGCCATCGCCGGACATGGCATGGTTAATTTGCCACAATTTTTACATTATGAAGCGCTGAACCGTGGTCTGTTACGGCCATTATTTGCCGATTACACATGGACAAATTTTGATATTTTTGCGGTCTATCCAAAAACCACAATTCTGCCCAAACGGACCCGTGCTTTTGTTGATTTCATGGCGTCATTATATGGGTCTAACCCCTATTGGCACAAATTGAATCCGCAATAGCATTCAGGCGGCGCGGCATGACGTCTCCTCAATAAATCAGGCACAAACGGGCAGGCTGATTTCGCCATGTTAAAAATTCACAATTTGTCATTTGCCATTGACTGCAAGCCGTTATTTGACAATGCATCGGCGGTGATTCCGACCGGTCATAAAGTGGGTATTGTTGGTCGGAATGGGTCTGGAAAAACCACCTTATTTCGGTTGATCCGAAAAGAGTGGGAAGTTGATGGTGGGCAAATTGAAGTGCCGGCAGATTTTCGTATTGGCGGTGTTGACCAAGAGGCACCAGACAGTGATATCAGCCTGCTGGATACGGTGTTGGCCGCTGACCATGAACGCCATCAGCTGTTAGCTGAGGCCGATACCGCGACGGATGCAGATCGTCTAGGTCAAATTCATGCACGGCTGACAGATATTGATGCCTATAGCGGTGAAGCGCGGGCCGCTAGTATTCTGGCGGGATTGGGGTTTGATCAGGCGGCACAGGCACGGCCATGCGATGAATTTTCTGGTGGCTGGCGCATGCGGGTGGCGCTAGCGGCTGTATTGTTTGCGCAACCTGATTTATTGCTCCTTGATGAGCCAACCAACTATCTGGATTTGGAAGGCGCGATTTGGCTTGAGTCATTCATTGCCAAATATAAACATACGGTGCTGGTGATCTCGCATGACCGCACCTTGCTCAACCGGTCAGTCACCGGCATTTTGCACCTTACCGATTGTGGTTTGACCTATTACACCGGTCGATATGATCAGTTTGAAACCGAACGCCGTATGAAATTAGAGCAACAAGAGTCCCTGCGGCAAAAGCAAGACGCCCAACGCAAGCATATTCAGGCCTTTGTTGATCGATTCAGATATAAAGCATCGAAAGCACGTCAGGCACAATCGCGTCTCAAACAGCTTGAAAAAATGCAACCCATTACCGCTATATCAGAACGCATTGTGGCGGGATTCAATTTTCCAACACCCGAACCCTTGCCACCGCCGGTGTTGGTTCTGGATCAGGTAGCTGTCGGCTATAATGGGACGCCGGTTTTACGCAAGCTTGATTTGCGCCTCGACGCCGATGACCGTATTGCCTTGCTTGGCGCAAATGGCGAGGGTAAATCGACCCTATCGAAATTGTTAGCCGGCAGATTGGCGCCATTATCTGGCACCGTGCGGCGTGCGGCAAAATTGCGTATCGGCTTTTTTGCCCAGCATCAACTTGATGAGTTGATGCCGGGCGAGTCTGCGTTGCAACATATGCAACGATTACGGCCTCAAGAACTGCCAACCCAATTGCGTGCCCGTCTTGGTGCGGCTGGCATCGGTGCTGATATTGTTGATAACCCGGTCGAACGACTCTCTGGTGGGCAAAAGGCGCGCCTGCTGATGGCTATCGCCGCGATTGACGCGCCGCATATTTTGATTCTGGATGAGCCTACAAACCATCTTGATATTGAAAGCCGCGAAGCGCTGGTCCATGCACTCAATAGCTATGAAGGCTGTGTCATTCTTGTCAGTCATGATGCGCATTTGGTCGGAATGGTTGCCGACCGTTTGTGGCTAGTGGAACATGGTCATGTTTCTGCCTTTGACGGTGATATGACGGATTATAAAAAATGGCTGTTGGCAAAACGGGGCGATGCCGGCACGTTAAATGCCGACAAACCAACGTCAAAGCCAGTTGATAAACAATTATCGACTGGCCGCCAGCGTCGGCAAAATACCAGCGCGGTGCGTGCTAAAATACGAAGCTGTGAAATAGAATTAGAAACCCTCGGTGCGCAAAAACAAGCCATCGAAACAAAAATGTCCACACCCGGGTTTTATGACCCGTCCAATGCGCACAATATTGCCGCGCTTGGTGCCGAACTTGCCCGCATAGACGCACAACTCAGTGCGGTTGAAGAGGCGTGGCTATTACATCAAGAAGAGCTTGAGCAAGTGACCCAATTGGGTGCATGATAAACCTGCCGGTAGGGACGTTCACCTTTTTTATCCATGCCGCACATTATCAAACTGGTCTAAGTGAAGTAACCCGTGCATGTTTGAAATTCGACCAATGGTCAATCCAACGCGGCTTGTATTGTTGTGCAGCGCGTGGCTGGCGACCCTGATTCAAGTTGTGTTTGGCTCGGCATCACACTTATGGGTTGATATTGGTGTGATTGGGTTTGCCGGTTTTGTGATTTTGACATTGCCGAGGTTGCGCCGCGACACGGTTTTGATCCTGCTGGTGTTGGTGGTGGTTGGTTGGTTTTTGCTGGATCACCGGCCAACGGCTGACGAATGGTGGGCGGCAGGCCGGTATGTGCTTATTTTCACTGCGTTATTGCCAACTATGGCGCTGGTGCGGGCGACCGCATCAACCATGCCATCAGTGCGTCGGACCCAGCAGTCATTGGCGCAATTGCCAGCATCGGCGTCAGCCAGTGGGTTTCACCTTGCGGCGAATATCTTGGGCAGTGTGATTAACACCGGGTCATTGGCGATTTTATCTGCGGCGGTTCCCCCTGACGCTAACGCAGAACGGCGTCGACTGGCGGCTGAGTCGGCGCTTCGTGGCATGGTGACCGCGGCGGCCTGGTCACCATTTTTTGTCGCTTTTGCGATTGGTCAAACCTTCACCGACAAAGCTAATTCATGGATCGGTCTGGGAATTGGCGCGGTCACAACCATCCTATTTGCCTTGGTTTCGTTACCACTTTTAAACAAGGATTTTTCAATTGCCCGTCTGTCATCCGCGTTGGGCTGTCTGAAGCCGGTGACCATGCGGTTGGTTATCGTTCTGGGGATGGTGCTAGCGGCGGCATTAATTTTTGACTTTACCGCCCTGTCGGCTGTTGTAGTGGTGATGCCGCTTTTGGTTGCGGTTCAATTTTTCCGGCATCCAGGCAACATATCGACCATTCTGAGCGAAACCAAAAACAGTATGATTACCACTGCAGATGATATTTTGATTATCACCATGGCGATGTTGATCGGGTATTTTGCCACCCGCACTGGTGCCTTTTCAGCCCTAATTGCCAGTTTTTATGATGGCGTTATTCCCGGATATGTGGCGATTGTTCTAACGCCGCTTGGGATGATGCTGGCATCGGTGGTGGGGGTGCATCCGGTGATCAGTAGCACCGCCATGCTAGCGGTCTTTAGCGGCGGCCATGCGGATGCGCATCCCGCCCTGCTGATGCAGGCGCATCTTATTGGCTGGGGCGCTGGCACAATGAGTTCAGTGGCGTCACTATCGGTGATTACTTGTGCAAATCTGTTCAAGGTGCCATCACGCCAACTTGTGTTGGGGCCGAATTTGTGGGCAGCACTTGCTTATGCGCTGGTGGGCGGCATAATTCTTAGTGTGGTTAATCTACTTGTTTAGCCAGCCGTAAACGGCGCCACTAGGAAAGGATGGGTGATGGCAAAAGACATCATTGTTGTTGGTGGGGGCATTGTTGGCGTTTGCAGCGCCTTGTCCCTACAACGTGCTGGCCATCATGTCAGGTTGATTGACGCAAAAAAGCCGGGCCGTGAGACATCCTATGGTAATGCCGGCATGCTTGCCGAAGCGTCATTTCTGGTGATGAATAATCCGGGCCTTGTAAAAATCTTGCCAAAAATATTGCTTAACCGAACCCTTGGCGTACGCGTGAATTGGCGGTTTGTGCTAAAACGCCTGCCATGGTTTTTGAAATTTTTGTCCTACTGCCGCAAAGCGCATGTGCTGCATGCTGCCTCTGCCTTGCGTCAGCTCTTGACCCTATCGCTGGACGCACACAAGGAGTTGATTAAGGCGGCTGGTGTTGACCATTTATTGCGGCAAACCGGATGGCTGAAACTATTTAGAACCGAAGCTGGATTTGCTAAATTCAGCAAGGACCTTGAAATTGTTAAATCCTTTGGCGCCCGGTTTACTGTCTATGAGCGTGAACAAATCAGGCAAATTGAACCGGGGCTAAAGCCGATCTATTGCAAAGCCGTGTTAATGGATGACACATGCGCAGTGTCAAGCCCGGCTGATTTAACCGATGCTTATGTGGCGCTGTTTCAGCGTCTTGGCGGCGTTGTTGAACAAACCAAAGTTACTGGCTTGCGCCAACAAGACGCCGGCTGGTGTGTCGAATGTGGGGCAAACACATTTACCGCGGATGATCTGGTTCTATCGGCTGGTGCATGGTCAGCAGAAATGGCCAGCTGGCTTGACTATCGCATTCCGATGGCTTGGGAACGCGGTTACCATATGCATCTTCAGCCAGGATATGCGCCGGCTTTGCACCGTGCGATCCATGATATCGAAGCTGGTTTTGTGATGGCGCCAATGAAGGCGGGCTTGCGGGTGACATCAGGGGTAGAGCTCACCGACCGAGATGCCCCACCAAATTATCAGCAGATTACTCAGGCTGTTGCGATGGCGCGGCAGGCATATGATATGACAGATCAGCTTGATCAGACCCCATGGATGGGGCGCCGTCCCACATTAATTGACTCATTGCCGATGATTGGTGCTGCACCGCGTCATGATGGGTTGTGGTTCAATTTTGGGCATCAGCATCTGGGGCTGTCATTGGCACCGGGATCCGCCCAGCTGTTGACGGCGCTGATCGACAATACACCGCCGTCAATGGACGTGGCCGCGTTCAGCCCAACCCGGTTTCGCCTCTAGCTGTCGCGGTTAAAGAAAGTGACAATGGCATGACGCAGCATCATCTATCAGACAAGACTAACATGTTTGATGTTGTGATCATTGGCGGGGCGATGATGGGTTCGTCGGCGGCGTGGTTCTTGTCGCATCATCCAGAATTTGATGGGCGCATTCTGGTGATAGAGCGCGACCTAACTTATAGCTTTTGTTCAACAAGCCATACCCATAGCTGCGTGCGCCAGCAATATGCCAATGCGTTGAATATTAAGATTGCGCAATTTGCTGTCGAGATGGTGCGAAATTTCAAGCATCATATGAAAGACCTGGCGGCCCCTGATATTGCCCTTGATAGTTTTGGCTATATGTATCTGGCACAAAGCGATGGCTTTGCCAAACAATTGCAACGCCAACAGCAACTTCAGGCCAGTCTTGGTGCCGGCACGCAAATCATGACAACAGAAGAGATCGCTCGCCACTATCCTTTTTACAATCTGGAAGACATCATTCTTGGCAGTCATAACCGGCGTGATGAAGGCTATTTTGATGGTGCCGGTATATTTGACTGGTGGCGCCGCGCCGCCAGTAAACGGGGTGTGGTATACCGCCAGGATCAGGTGGTGGCGCTTGACCATGCGCGGGGCCGGGTGACGGCCGTCCATCTGGCATCAGGCGATCAGGTGGTGCCGGGGGTGGTGATTAATGCGGCCGGCCCACGCGCCAGCGAGGTAGCGGCGATGGCCGGTTTTGATTTGCCGGTGGAGCCGCGGCGGCGGTTTAGTTTTGTGTTTAGTGCACAAACGCCAATGACGCAGTCACTGCCTCTGACAATCGATCCAACGGGTGTGCATTTTTTGCGGCACGGTGCCTATTTTCTTGCTGGCTGTGTGCCAGATCATGATGTGGCTGTCGCACCGGACAATTTCGAGATGGATTTGCATATTTGGCAAGACAAGGTATGGCCGGCTTTGGCGCACCGGGTGCCGGCTTTTGAAGCCATCAAAGTAGAGCGCGAATGGGTCGGGCATTATGCCTACAACGTGCTTGACGCCAATGCGGTTATTGGGCCGCACCCGGACATGCCAAATTATTATTTTATGAATGGATTTTCTGGACATGGTCTGCAGCAATCACCAGCGATGGGCCGCGGCATTGCCGAACATATTGTGTCTGGCACCTATCAGACACTGGATTTAAGCGCTTTTGGTTTTGATCGTATTTTAAAGCAAACGCCGCTACTTGAAACAGCGATTATTTAAGCGATTAATTCACTGTTGTTGGCTAAATTAGTGGCTGGGTGCGCGGCAAAAAACATTTCGGTTGCCGCCAAGCAATGCTAGTTTTTCGAACGCTATTTTATCTGAAGGGACAAACACACATGAAACTCTGTCACAGCCAATCATCGCCTTTTGTCCGCAAGGTCAAGCTGGCTGCCCATGTTCTGGGGTTTGCTGGTGAACTGGAACTTGTCGAGACCAATACAATGAATGCTGACGATCCGATCCGGTCGGTCAATCCACTAGGAAAAATCCCAGTGCTTGCGGATGGTGGCACCATTCTTTATGACAGCCGAGTGATTGTTGAATATCTTGATGCCAAGGCGGGGGGCGGCAAGCTTATCCCGGCGGCTGGCGCTGCGCGGTTTGAAACATTAACCCGCGCCTCGCTGATGGATGGGATCATGGACGCGGCGATTTTGGTTGTTTATGAAGGCCGTATGCGGCCTGAGGATAAATATGTCGAGAGCGTTGTGACCTACCAGTGCGAAAAAATTCAACGCGGGCTAGAGGTCATCGCGGCGTCTTCCCCACAATATCGCAATGGGGCCATGCCTGATGCTGGTGAAATTGCGTTGGCCTGCGTTCTTGACTATCTGGATTTCAGACAACAGCTGAATTGGCGGGATCATGCGGCCAATCTGCAAGACTGGCTTGCTAATTTCGCGTTGGCAGTACCCGGTTATAAAGAAACATTGCCACCTGCGGCATAGGTCAACGCCACCGATTATGCATTGTGTCACCATTTGTTGGAGGTGATGTCTAATCGTTGTTTGTCTGGTTGGCGGCATACCATTGTGTGCGGATAATGTGAAAGCCAAGTGCCGCTAATACCACAGCGGCGCCGCCCATCATTGTTGCCGTGGGGCGCTCGCCAATGCCAAGCCAAACCCAAAATGGCCCAACCACCATTTCTAATAGCATCACCAAGCTGACAACCGCGGCGCTGGTATAGCGCGGAGCGAGATTCAGGCAGGTGAAAGATACTGGCAATAATATCAAACCCATGGTCAATACTGTCCACAACGGCGCCACAAGTATTTTGTCTTTTTCCGCCAGTGATAGGCCGATCATGCCGCTGATAAAGGCCCCAAATGCGGCGGCTGGCAAGATCGCCAGCCATGGATATTTGCGAGCAAAAGTAAAAGTGACGGCAAGTCCTATTGCCGTCAGCACACCATAAAGGGCGCCAAGCATGACTGACCCGCCCGGCTGACCAATGGCGTTGCTTCCGTCAGCCACCACAATGCCAACTCCAGTCATTCCAGTGAAAATTGTCGCCCAGCCAAGCCAGCCCTGTCGTTCCTGCAATAAAAAGGCAGATAAAATTGCCGCAAATACCGGCATGGTGGCAACAGCTGTCAGCACCACGCTGGCAGATGTTTCCACAATGCCAAGAGTAAAGGTCACTGAATTCAGGCTGAATGTGGCAATCACAAACAATCCTTGCCATGTTATGACGGTGCGCAAATCGCGCCAAGGTTGGTGGGTGAATAAAAGCCACCAAATGGCGAATGACATCACACCCATTAATATCCCACGCCAGCCCATCAAGGCCCAGCGCTCAAGCCCAGACAGCCTGATCACCAATGTATCAGGCGTTAATACCAAGATGCCGACTAGCGCCAGCAAGGTGCCAAACCGGCCAGGCTTGCCATTCATATATGAGGTAGCCCAGCCCGGCGTTACCATAGTGATGACCAACCTTTAATGTGATGCTTTGACAAAGCCTAGACACCTAACCAATACAAGATGATTTAACACTGCCGCACGCTGGGAAAACATGTACTTCGAGAGGGTGCAAAGCTAGACGGCATGCACCTTTATTGCACTAAAATGGGTATTATAGATGGAACTTATATAACAAGCGGCACTTTGCCCCGAACCAGACACTGGTGTCAATCTCAAGGAGATTATGTTGATAGTATTAGCCAACTGGTTTTAAGAGGGTGGTGTCATGGTATTTTTCTGCTTGCCTGTTGGGGCGATCCATAGTCCAGTAACAACATCCAAATAGATTTATTACGGGGCGGCGTGGCCCGGGAGTGTTTTTTCCATGAAACTGCCACCATTTGGACTTGGTCATTCCCTTTATCGCGGTAATCTACATGGGCATTCGACCCACTCCGATGGGGTATTTTCGGCGCAGGACGTAGTCCAGAAATATGTCGATCTTGGCTATGATTTCACCTGTTTGTCGGACCATTTATGGATCGATGATAAATTTGCCGCAACAAGTGTCTTTGATGGCCGCACCCTTGATCGAAAGGACTTTATCACCCTGCCGTCAGCAGAACTTCATTGCTATGGCAAAACATATGATCAAGACAGCTTATGGCACATTGTGGCTAACGGCCTGCCGCTTGATTTTGCCTGCCCAGATGCAAACGAAACCGCTCCAGACCTTATTGCGCGGGCTCAAGCCGCGGGCGCCTACGTATCGTTGGCACATCCGGAATGGTATACCATGACAACTGATGAAGCCATGCAAGTGGCGGGGGCTGATGCGGTGGAAATATATAACCATTCTTGTGTGCTCTCATCGGCACGCGGTAGCGGCATCACGATTGCTGATTATTTGCTGAATGAGGGCAAGAAAATAAGTTTTACCGCGACTGATGACTCACATTTTGAACTACCAGATTGGGGTGGTGGCTGGGTGATAGTGGCCGCCGCTGAACTATCACAAAATGGTCTCATCGCGGCGTTGAAAGCTGGTCATCATTACGCCTCCACTGGCGCTGATTTTAACGATTTGCAAATAGAGGGTGGAGTTTTGGCTGTGCACACAACGCCGGTCGATAGCATCGTCGTGAGCGGTGAGGGCCATTTAGCGTTGGCATGCTATGGCAAGAATATTACGGCCGCAAAATTTGATTTATCAGAATTTCGATCGGATTGGTTTCGCATCACTTTGCGCGATGCGGCTGGAAAGATGGCATGGTCAAACCCCTACTTTATAGGCAGTCTAAAGTAGGGATGCTTTTTATCTAGCTACCCTCAGATTTTCTTTTAAAAAGAACAATAAAAAACAACTAGATAAATTTACTTATAACAAACATTCCGTTTACGATTGCGTAAATGATCAGGAATCACATAACATGATGCAAATCTTAATTTGGAGAGGAAAAGTTTCATGATTAAAAGAACGATTTTATCAGCGGCGGTAGGGATCGCAATGTTCGCCACCGGCGCGAATGCCGCCACCACGCTTGAGGCTGTTAAGGCCAAAGGATTTATTCAATGTGGAGTATCACAGGGTTTGCCAGGGTTTTCAAATGCCGATGACAGTGGCAACTGGACGGGCCTGGATGTTGAAATGTGCCGCGCAGTTGCAGCAGCTGTTTTTGGGGATGGCAGCAAAGTGAAGTTTTCTCCATTGTCAGCGAAGCAGCGTTTTACGGCATTAAGTTCTGGTGAGGTTGATATTTTGTCGAGAAATACAACCTGGACTATGACACGCGACACCCAACTTGGATTAAATTTTGCCGGTGTGAATTATTATGACGGCCAAGGTATGATGGTCCCAACTGCGCTAGGTGTGAAATCTGCGACAGAGCTTGACGGCGCCAACATTTGCACCAACACCGGTACGACCACCGAATTGAACATTACAGATTATTTTCGCTCTAACAACATGAGCTTTAACCTGATAGCTTTTGAAAAAGCTGATGAGGTGGTTGCTGCTTACGACGCAGGTCGCTGCGATGTGTATACAACTGACCGCTCCGGTCTCGCCGCACAACGCGGAAAACTGACTAATCCAGATGCGCACGTGGTGTTGCCTGAGATTATCTCAAAAGAGCCTCTTGGGCCGGTCGTACGTCAAGGCGACGATCAATGGTTCAATATCGTTCGGTGGACCCTAAATGCTCTAATAAACGCAGAGGAAATGGGTATTACTCAAGCGAATGCCAAGGCACGTCTAAAGGGAACAGAAAACCCTGCGATCAAACGTTTACTCGGTGGTGAGGGTAAGTTTGGTGAGGAGCTTGGCCTTTCGAATGACTGGGCGCTCAACGCAATCACTGCAGTCGGGAATTATGGTGAGAGTTATGAACGCAATGTCGGTCCTAACACACCTTTGAAATTAGACCGTGGTGTGAATGCACTATGGAGTAATGGTGGCATCTTGTATGCTGCACCAATTCGCTAAGTAAAACAAAACTAGAACGCGCCCAGCTTTGAACGCTGGGCGCTTTTTTATCGGAAAGTTGAGTATAACCTTGGGAATAAAAAGTGACACAAGTTTCTCATTGAGAAAAATCATAAACGACAAGCACGTTCGTGGTGTTGTACTTCAAGCCATGATGCTTTTGTTGGTTGCATTGGGGTTGTATTGGCTAGTAGATAATACCCTGGTTAATTTGGACAATCAGGGCAAGTCACTCGGTTTCAATTTTCTTCAAACCACTGCTGGTTTTCAAATTAGCCAGACGTTTGGCACTTGGTTGTTTGATTACGAAGTTGGTAAATCAACATATTGGGAAGTTTATTTTATAGGCATCGCCAATACATTTTTGGTTGCTATTCTGGGAATTATTGCAGCAACTGTTATTGGTTTTACGATGGGAATCATGCGACTTTCCAATAACATTGTTTTCAAGTCTTTTGCCACAACCTATATCGAAATCCTACGGAATGTCCCGTTGCTGCTACAATTGTTTTTCTGGTATTTTGCGGTTTTGCGTGCGATGCCTGGAAAACGGGAAAAATTTGAGATTATACCGGGTGTGGCAGGTTTAAATATCACAGGATTGTACCTGCCGGCGCCTCAACCCCAAGGTGGTTTTGATCTTGTGCTGATTGCTATTGCGCTGAGCGCTCTCCTTGTTTTTGGGGTGCGTCACTACGCTGGCAAACGTCAAGACAAAACTGGCGAGATTTTGCCAGTTTTTTGGCTTGGTGTAGGCATCATGGTGGTTATCCCCGGGCTCGTTTTCTTATCCTTGGGCAGTCCCTTGTTTTGGGAATTGCCGGAATTTAAGGAAACGGGTTCAATGTTGCGTCGTGGCTATCAACCTGGCCTGGGAATGCTCATTGTTCCAGAGATGTTGGCGGTTTGGCTTGCGCTCTCTCTTTACACCGCCGCTTTTATTGCTGAAATTGTGCGTGGTGGTATACTCGCGGTCAGCAAAGGACAAACAGAGGCGTCATATGCGTTGGGCATACGTCCAAATTACACACTGCGATTGGTAATCATCCCTCAGGCTATGCGGGTGATTATTCCTCCTCTGACATCTCAATATCTAAACATAACCAAGAACTCATCGTTAGCAGTGGCAATCGCCTATCCAGAATTGGTATCAGTGTTTGCGGGAACGGCATTGAACCAGGTAGGAAAAGAAATAGAGATGATATTTATGATGATGATGGTTTATTTAACGTTTTCTCTCGTCACAGCCGCATTCATGAACTGGTACAACAGCAAAGTTAAACTCATAGAGCGTTGATTATGATCAGTTCAGAATTGAAAAACGCAAAATCGAACCCAAAAAAAAACGTAAAGGCTTTTGTTCGTAAAAACAATGCGCCTTTGCTTCCTGCACCACCCTCAGAAGTAGGCCTCAAAGGCTGGCTCTACCAGAATGTTTTTCAGAGCATGTCTGATTTTTCTTCGTTGAGCGCTAGTATCAAATCCATTCTCATTGCCATTTTTACAGTTTTTGTTTTTTACTCTTTCGCATCGCAGATATATGGTTTTCTGGACTTTGCAATAATTTCAGCAGTATGGGTGGACCCTGACGAGTTAAAACGTCAGGTATGTTGGACTGTTGATCAAGGTGGTGACTTGCCGAGCGGTTGGCATGGGGCGTGTTGGCCTTACATCACCGCAAAGGTAAAATTTATTATGTACGGCGCGTATCCAGAGTCCGAGCTTTGGCGGGTAAATCTCACATACCTCCTCGGGGGAACGATGCTCGCATGGGTCCTAATTGAACCATTGCCATTTCGAAAAATAGTTGCTTTTGCGCTGCTGGTTTTTTTTCCAATGTTCGCCACTTTAATGCTCACTGGTGGCGGAGGTGGTTTTTCAAAATCTAGTGTAGGTTTATATACCTTATTGGGACTGCTGCTCATAACGATCAATCGTCTTGGCACCAAGGGCAGGCTTCCTCCAGTTTTTGCTGATCTTGCCGCAATTTCAGGTATTGCTGGCTGGGTTCTAATATTTATTGCGGCATTTTCAGTAGTTATTGGTTTCAATTCAGGTTTAACCAGCATTGATACGCGTGATTGGGGAGGTTTGCTAATTACTCTGGTGGTCGCAGTCACCGCAATTGTAGCTTCTTTGCCATTGGGTATTTTATTGGCATTGGGTCGGCGGTCTGAGATGCCGATTGCAAGAAGTTTTTCTGTTATTTTTATCGAGTTTTGGCGTGGTGTTCCTCTGATAACCGTATTGTTTATGGCATCTGTTATGATCCCGCTGTTCATGCCGGAGGGCGTAAATTTTGACTCTTTACTGCGAGCGCTGATAGGGGTGACACTCTGGCAATCCGCATATATGGCAGAAGTAATTCGTGGCGGCTTGCAAGCGATTGACAAGGGTCAATACGAGGCCGCTGACGCAATGGGTTTAACATATTGGCAATCCATGAGACTCGTGATTTTGCCGCAAGCGCTAAAACATGTTTTGCCCGGCATTGTAAATACGGTAATTAGTGTGTTTAAAGACACCTCTTTAGTGAGTATTGTTGGAATCTTTGATTTGTTGGGCGCTACCCAATCGACTCTAGCCGAT
>CACHXC010000004.1 GCA_902583715.1 uncultured SAR116 cluster alpha proteobacterium | reverse complement strand
GCAATCACCTGAACTTCGATATGGCGTGGCTGGCCAAGATAGCGTTCCATATAAACCGTGTCATCGCCAAAGGCGGCTTTGGCTTCGGACCGGGCGGCGCTTAATGCTCCGGGCAGATCATCTTCGGTTTCGGCAACTTTCATGCCGCGTCCACCACCACCTGATGCGGCCTTGACAAGAAGCGGATAGCCGACCTTGGCGCCAATTTTTTTGGCGTCTTCGATTGTATCAACAGCCCCGGGTGATCCTGGTACCAGTGGCAAGCCGGCGGCGGCGGCGGTGATTTTTGCCTCTACCTTATCGCCCATGGCACGGATATGGCGCGGCTCTGGTCCAATAAATGTCAGCCCATGCGCCGCAACAATTTCGGCAAAATCGGCATTCTCTGACAAAAATCCAACTCCCGGATGTACCGCATCCGCGCCAGTGATGGCAACGGCTGATAAAATGGCTGGCACATTTAAATAAGAGTCTGCACTGCTTGGCGGACCGATACAAACTGATTCATCAGCAAGCCGTACCGGCATCGAGTCGGCATCAGCTGTTGAATGTACCACGACGCTGGGGATATTCATTTCTTTGCAGGCACGAAGCACCCGCAACGCCACATCCCCCCGATTGGTGATCAGAATTTTTTTGAACATGGCGTTTATTCTATGATGGCCAGCGCTTCACCAAATTCAATTGGTTGCGCGTTTTGAACAAGAATTTTTGTCACCTTACCAGCAGATGGGGCGGTGATTGGGTTCATCACTTTCATCGCTTCAACGATAAATAGGGTCTGACCAGCTTTCACTGTGTCACCTTCAGATACGAAGTCAGCGGCACCGGGTTCAGGCGCTGTATAGACCGTGCCTACCATTGGCGAGGTAACAGCCCCTTGATGATCAGCCGGGTTAGCCACGGCTGTTGGTTCAGCCGGTGCTGGTGCAGATGCTTGGGCGGTGGCCGGCGCGGTTACCACTGGGGCAGGTGCAACCACAGGCGCCGCACCGGTTAACCGCGACAAGCGAATAGCAACCGCATCGGTTTCATATTCCAACTCGATAAGGCCAGATTTATCTAAAATATCCGCCAATTCCTGAACCAGTTTTGTTTCAGAACGTGCAGAAGCGGTTTTTGATGAAGCTGCCATTAGAATTAAGTCTCCAAATGTAAATGCGAAATGGCGTCAATGGCCACATAATAGGATGTTGCGCCAAATCCGGCGATAACACCCTTGGCGATCGCTGAAATAAGCGATTTGTGCCGAAATGACTCGCGTGCGTGAATATTCGACAAATGCACTTCGAGTACGCCGCCCGGAAATAATGATAAAGCATCGCGCAACGCCACTGATGTGTGGGTCAACCCCGCCGCATTAATGACAATCCAGTCCGCTGAACCGGCAAGCGATTGAATTTTGCTGATCAGCTCGCCTTCAAGGTTTGACTGATACCAGTCAATATCCAGTTGCTTTTCACTGGCCAATCTACGGCATTCGGCCTCGATATCAGCCAGTGTTTGATGCCCATAAATATCCGGCTCACGCGTGCCAAGCATGTTGAGATTAGGTCCATTCAAAACTGCGATGCTACAAATCGGTGCCATAATGAAAGATACTATACTTGTTTGAGGGGCAGAGAAAAGAGTTTAGCCTTGTTTGTTGCGCTCTTCGGCAATTAATTTGACAAGCTCGTCAAGCCCGATGGCGCCGGGGACAACCGTGTCTCCTACCACCAGACCGGGTGTGCCGTTGATTTCAAGCGCCGCCGCTGCTTCGCGTGTGCGCTGGATGATGGCCATAGTTTTTGGGCTCTCCATATCGGATTTGAGCCGTTCTATATCCACACCTGCTTGCGTGGCCATGCGCATCACAACCGCATCAGTGATCTGACCGCGATAGGTCATCATGGCAATGTGATAGTCACCAAATTTCCCCTGCATTTCAGCCGCGATAGCCGCCTTGGCGGCAACCAGTGACGATTGGCTTAAAATAGGAAATTCCTTGATCACCAGCCGGACATCAGGGTTGTCGCGCACCAGCTGTTGAATGGGTTCAAAAACACGTTTGCAATAGCCACAATTATAATCAGAAAATTCATATAATGTGATGGTGCCATTCGCATTGCCCATAACTGGATCACCCTGATCATCACGCACCTTGGCAAGTCCTGTTTGTTTGCGTTCAGCCTCTTCACGGGCGGCAAGGGCAATCAGCGTATCGCGTACAATTTCTGGATTATTGCGGATGAAGTCTTCGATGATTCTGTTCAGTGTGGCGCGGTCTGTCGCGTCCAAATCGGCTTTGGCGAGAGACGGCACCATGGTTGTTAGCACTAGGCAAATAGCAATGAGAATGCGCATCAATATGTTCCTGTCGGTTCAGTCGCAAAAGCCGCAGATATCGCGTCTGATTTATTTTATTTTTCTAGTTATATAGAAAGCCGTCACTATTGCAAATTGTCACTCTGTTGCCGCGCCATATCGGTACAAAATATCATTCGCACGATTTTGTATCTCACTGCCAACGGTGCCATGCGACAATGATCGCTTGGCCATCTTAATCGCCTGTTGTGTATCACCCATCATCAAGGCTTCATCGGCAAGTGTGATATCAGCATCGGCAAGGCGGCCCGCGCGCCCATAGGCAATGGCAAGCTGGCGATAGACGAAGGTCCATTTTGGTTCGCCATCACGGGCCTGTTCCAAAGCAGATATGGCATCTGTTAAGCTCTCTGTTTTGCCGCTGGCAACCAACGCCCGGCCGTAATTCAGCAAAATTTGGGGACTGTCAGGGCGTATGAAAATGGCTCTTTTGTAGGCCAGTGCGGCGGCGTCTGGTTTGGCCATGGACAGCAACACATCGCCGCGCAATTCGTGAAAAAATGGATCCTGCGGGGCCATGTCGATAAGATCGTTAATCACCGTTAACGCTGGTTCAAGCGCGCCGCGGCGGTAGAGTGCAATTGATTTTGCATATAAATGGGTGAGGGCATCCGCATCATCAAACTGTGAGAGAACAGATTGCGGTGGTTCAACATAAGCCCGCATCTTGGTCTCTAGCCGGTCCACCAAAGCCAACATTTCATCGTTGATTGGTGTTGTTTGTCCGGCCCGGCGGGTGACATGGTCCTGATAGGTGCGAAGCCGTTCAGCGGCAGCAGGGTGTGTCTGGTAATAACGTGATTGACGGTTTTCGGGAAGCGCACGCTGGGCGGCCATACGTTGCATCATATCGCGCAGACCGCTGGCTGAAATGCCGGATTTGTCAAGTAGCGAGAGGCCAATTTCATCAGCAACAGCCTCGTCATAGCGAATGGTTTGCAAGAGCTTCCTTTTGGCTTGATCTTGTCCGCCAATCAACACACCAGCCGCCGCATCTCCGCCGCCGCCCGCCGCCACCGCAATTGCCGCCAATGCCGCCAATGCACTGGCTGAATTGGCATCAGCAATCGCCGCATCACGGCGCGGCATATGCCCGGCCTTTAGATGGCCTATTTCATGCGCCAACACACCAATAATTTCTTCGGCTGACTTGGCGTTTAAAAGCAGTCCCGAATGCACATAGATAATTTGCTCGCCAGCAACGAATGCATTGTAATTGGAATCAATGATAATCCTGATGGCTATGGAATTTGGTGGGTAGCCGGCCGCCTCAACGAGTGGCTCCATCAATGTCTGCAGGCCGCTCTCAAGCTCGGTATCACGAATCATGCCAGCAGATGCCGTGGTCAGCACACACATAAACAGCGGAATGGCTGTGAAATATCTGGCGGTTTTTCGTATCATCCTGAACATCTTCGTAATCATGCGTGACATAAATTTATGGCTTGTTTGTGGCGGCTCTGATATACCCATGCCGGTGGCGCCAATGCGCTTTCATTTGCAGTTTTCAGCATCGAACGGGCTCCTCTAAATATACAATGACTTTAAAGATTGGCAAAACAAACCAAATTCCAGCATTTCTCGCCATGCAAGTGATGCAGGATGCTCAGCGTCTTGAAGCAACCGGGCAGGATATTATGCATCTTGAAGTTGGTCAGCCATCGACCCCGCCACCAGATGTGGTGAATAGCGCATTGAGCATGGCGCTGGGCCGCACCGCTTCGCATGGCTATTCGGTGGCCCTTGGTCACCCAGCCTTACGCCAGCGTATTTCTGCGCACTATCAAGATTGGTACGGTATAACACCAGATTGGAACCATATTGCCATCACCCCCGGGTCATCGCTTGGTTTTGCTATTTCGTTTCTGGCGGCTTTTGATGCCGGTGATCATATTGCCATAGCGACGCCGGGCTATCCGGCCTATCGCAATCTAATGGCCGCATTGGGGCTGGTGCCTGATCTGATTCCAGCACGCGCTGATCAGGCTTGGATGCCAGACCTTGAAGCCTTGGCGAGTTCCGGCCGGTTGCCTGACGGTATTTTGCTAGCCAGTCCGGCAAATCCAACTGGTGTGGTGATTGCCGATGATGATTTGGCGGAAATTTGTGGGTGGTGTACGCGGCATGGTGTGCGGCTGATTATGGATGAAATTTATCATGGGCTGACATATGGCGGGCGCGGCACAACCGCCCTGAAATTCAATCAAGATGCTATTATCATTAATTCCTTTTCAAAATATTTTTGTATGACAGGCTGGCGGCTTGGCTGGATTATTTTGCCTGATGATCTTGTCGATAATGCTGAAAAAATCGCACAAAATTTGTTTATCTCGGCGCCGACACCCAATCAATTTGGCGCTATCGCGGCCTTTGATTGCTATGTTGAGTTTGATGCGCATTTGCCGCGATATCAGGATAACCGCGATCGCCTGCTTGCTGGCTTGCCAGCAGAATTTTTAGGCCAGCATGCACCAGCAGACGGCGCTTTCTACCTCTATACCGATATCAGTGCTATCAGCAGCAACGCCGGTGATTTTGCCCGGCGCCTGCTTCATGAAGCTGGTGTTGCGGTTACGCCGGGCGCTGACTTTGATCAAACAGAAGGGGGGCGCTTTCTGCGCCTGTCTTATGCTGGTAGTCGGCACACCATCACCACCGCCATTGACCGGATCAATGGCTGGCTAACAACCATAAAATAGGCTGGCGTCACCGCCGGTGCTTGGGCCCCCGCCCGGCTATTCACCGCGCGACCACCAGCCGCGTTTGCGCGCGTCTGGTGTTGCGCTACCAACGTCAATGACATCTTGCGGCGCTGAACTAATCGGCGCGCGGTTGGTGGCGTGATTATCGGCTTCGGTACTGCCATTTGCCGCCACCGCATTGATATCTTCTGTCTTGCTGGTCGCCGCCTTTTTCGCCTTTTTGGCTGGTGATTTTCGGGCTGGCTTTTTCGCGGTCGTCGCCGTGCGCTCATCATCAGATGTTGCGCCTTCTGCTTCGGCCTCGCTTTTCACCTTGGGTTTGCGGCCGCGGGCTGGTTTTTTGGCGTCAACTTTCGCCGCTTCATCAACATCTGATCCATTTTCATCTGATGATTTTGCTGGCTTTTTCGCGGCCTTTTTGCGCGTTGTTTTACGTGGAGATTTGCTCTCTTCTGCCGCATCACCGATAGTCACGCTCGCGGCATTGGCTATGTCTGGTGCCGACTTACCGCTGGTCTGTGATAGTGCGGACGGGCCGGTTTCATCGCGGTCATTTTCTGCCGCCTCATTTCTGGCGACGCGCCGCCCACGACCACGGCCACGTGCCGCTTTCTTTGGCTTTGCTTCCTCATCGCTAGCGGTTGCTGGGGTATCATCTATCGGCTCGCCAGTCTCGCCATCTGCCGACTCACTTTCATTGTTGGCGGCCTCAATTTGTTGGTTGTCCTCACCATTACGCTTGCTGCGACGCCGGCGACCACCACGGCGGCCACGACGGCGCCGTTTTGGCTGGTCATCATCGCCGGTCGCTTCATCGCCAAATTGGGCGTTGCTATCCGCTTCGTCAGTCTGACCATCATTTTCCGAACTGTCATTGGATTGATTGGTTTTTTGTGACTGACGGCCATTTTGACGCGATCGTGCTTTGCCCAGAAAGCCCTCGCGCTCGATACGATATTCAGGCGCAATCAAGCTGTCATCTGAATGCAAAATAATGGTCAAACCAAACCGGTTTTCAATATCTGCCAATGACGCGCGTTTATGGTTCAAAATGAACAGGGCGATATCACGATGCACGGTGATATGCAGAACGTCCATTTTACCTTTTTGGGCTTCGTCCTCAATCGATCTCAGTACCTGCATTGCGGCGGTATCAATAGACCGGATCCGGCCTGTACCCTCGCAATGCGGACATAGATTGCTGATTGATTCATTGATGCTCAACCGCAAACGCTGGCGTGACATTTCAAGCAGTCCGAAATGGCTGATAGATCCGATTTGGACACGCGCACGATCATTGCGCATGGCATCTTTCATCCGCCGTTCGACAGCATGCTGGTTGCGGCTGTCTTCCATGTCGATAAAATCAACAACGATCAGCCCTGACATGTCGCGCAACCGCAATTGGCGGGACAGTTCTTCAGCCGCTTCAAGGTTGGTTTTCAGCGCAGTTTCTTCAATATTTCTCTCGCGTGTTGATTTGCCTGAATTCACATCAACCGCTACCAAGGCTTCGGTTTGGTTAATCACAAGATAGCCGCCTGATTTCAGCGTTACTTGCGGGCTTTGGATGGTGTCCATCTGGCTTTCAACATTAAAATGCTGAAAAATTGGCTGGCTCTCGGCGAATTTTTTGACGTTTTTCACATGGCTGGGGATCAGCATTTTCATCTGATTGCGTGCGGTTTTATAGGCGTCTTCACCCTCAACCAATACTTCGTCAACTTCGCTTGTATACATGTCACGGATTGACCGTTTGATCAGATCGCCTTCTTCATGGATCAAGCATGGGGCCTGTGACTCCAGCGTGCGGTTGCGAATGTCATCCCACAATTTCGACAGATAGGCATAGTCACGAGCAATTTCGGTTTTGGTGCGTTTGGCACCGGCGGTGCGCACAATCACAGCCATGCCCTTGGCTATATCCAGACCGCCAACAACCGTTTTCAGCCGCTTGCGATCGGCTGGGTTGGTAATTTTACGGCTGACGCCGCCGCCCCGGCTGGTATTTGGCATCAGCACGCAATAGCGCCCGGCCAGTGATAAATAGGTGGTCAAGGCCGCGCCCTTATTGCCGCGTTCTTCTTTGACAACTTGCACCAACATGATCTGTTTTCGCGAGATCACTTCCTGGATTTTGTATTTTTTTATTTGGCGTTTTGGGCGGATGTCCTCATCGTCGGCACTTTCACCGCCAACCGTTTCTGGGGTGCCATCGTCGGGTGCATCATCGGCCGCATCGTCTGGCGCTGCGCCCTCAGCCGCAATCAAAGCCTCGCGGTCTTCAATCGGAATACGGTAATAATCGGGATGAATTTCACTAAATGCCAGAAACCCCTGACGATTGCCGCCATATTCGACAAATGCAGCCTGCAACGATGGTTCGACTCGTGTCACCCTTGCAAGATATACATTTCCTTTTAATTGTTTGCGGTTTTCTGTCTCATAATCAAAATCATCAATGCGGGTGCCACTAAGCAACACCACCCGGGTTTCTTCGGTTTGACGGGCATCGATTAATATACGCTTTGTCATTATTGTATCTCTCTCCGGCCATCTCGTGCTGTCTTTGCCTTGTGATCGGCAAGGGCAATGATGATGGCAGGTATGTTTTAGACGGATACAATGCGCAAACACCGCCCACACGACAGGCCGCACTTTCGAAGCGGCGCTGGTGATAGGTTTGGGCGTTGCGTGTCATTGGATTGATCCGATAGTTGTTATGTTACGCGCTTGGTTAGCCAGTGGTGCTGCCATGTTATGCGGGGCCGGTTGATGGCCGCGTCAATTACCAATTTAATCGCGCTTTGGCGCATAATGCGGGGCAACGCCGGCAAAAATTCACAAATAAAGGCGTTGGTGATCGTTTTGCTCTAAAAAGCGCGGCATTCTCGCCGTATCCGAATTGAGAACAAATACACCTCAACACTTTGTTTGATTTTATATACACGCTGTTAAATGCTTTTGCCAAGGATCTAATGCTCATTTTGTGATTAAACTGATTTTTACTTTGTTGCCATTATCGGATCGGCTAGGTTGCGGGAGTCGAAAAATATGATGACAACGGGGCAACGCGGATATGCCAGTTCATAAAAGCATAAATCTGATTTGTCTGGTTTTGCCCTGTTTGCGCGGGCTTGTGGCGTATTTTGGCCGCCTGCAACTAGGTCTAGTGACCTGGCTATGCGTCATGTTGATGGCAATGACCAGCCCGCTGGCACAAAATTCAGTTACCGGCATGCGCATTGGTGCGGTGACAGTTGATGAGGTACCGGGTCTGCGTCTGGTTGTTGAAACGCGCCTGCCGTTACAGGCACAATTATCATTGCTTCGTGATCCGTATCGGCTGGTGATTGATATGCCGAGTGCGAATTGGCAGTTGGGGGCCTTGCCGCAACGCGGTGATCTCAATATCGGGCCAGCCGGCGCCTATCGGTTTGGATCGCCGCAACCAGACACCGGGCGTTTGGTCATAGAGCTTGATCAGCCAGCCGTACCAGTACGCGCGTTTACCTTGCCGCCGGCATCGGGGGGTGAGCGATTTGTTATTGATCTGATCAATGTTGGTGACACGGCGTTTATGGTGGCGGCGGCGGCGTTAAAAAAGAGCCCAGATGCCAAATTTGCCCAGCCTCCTACCGATTTAACGGCCGTCATTAGTCCGACAAGGGCAGTCAGCCAGCAGATGAAATTGCCAAAATCAAAACAGGCCATGCAAGGACAGCAAACGGCTGGGTCTGGCAAAACCAGCAATACCGCACCGTCAATACCAAAGCGGAAGAATCGGCGCTGGATTGTGTTTATAGATGCTGGTCATGGCGGCAAGGACCCTGGGGCCATTGGCAAATCTGGCACTAAGGAAAAGGCCATCACGCTGGCCGCGGCGCGTGATCTGGCGCAACAACTAGCGGCGACTGGTAAAATCCAGCCCATTCTGGCGCGCCGCGATGATCGGTATTTGCGGCTTCGTGAACGGATACGTCTGGCGCGTCGCCAGCAGGCAGATGTGTTTATTTCGCTTCATGCTGACTCGGCGCAGTCAGGTAAAGCACGCGGCATATCTGTCTTTACTTTGTCTGACACCGCCTCGGACAAAGAAGCAGCAGCACTGGCGCGCAATGAAAATAAGGCGGATCTTATCGGCGGGCCTGATCTTGGTGCAGAAGACCCGGATGCTGCGGGCGCGTTACTGCGAATGTTCCAGCGAGAGTCAATGAACCAGTCATCACATTTGGCCGCCGCTATTTTAAAACAAATCCGTGACATGCCGGGGGGCGACCGCCGTGGCCATCGATTTGCTGGCTTTGCGGTGCTAAAGGCTCCCGATATGCCATCTGTTCTTGTTGAAATGGGCTTTTTATCGAACCGCGACGATGAAAAGAATTTGCGTAATGCCACCTATCTACGCAAGCTAAACAGCCGCCTGACCTCAGCGATCATTAATTATTTGAGTTACTATGGCCCAAAATTATAAAATAGCGTTTATTTTATCTGATGGTTCTGATGCCGATAAAACAGGTAAAGGCGGCAAAAGTTGTGCAGGGCATTTGCCACATATGCGCCAAAATTACTGGATAACATAGGCGCGATGTTCAGATTTATATCCTTTTTTGTATCATTGGTGTTTTTGGCGGTGGTTATGGCCGCCGCCATGGTGTTGTGGGTATTCTGGACTTACGGGCGTGATTTGCCAGATTACCAGCAACTGGCAAATTATGACCCACCAGTTGTGACCAGAATACATGCTGGTGATGGAGCGTTGCTGGCTGAATACGCGAATGAAAAGCGGTTGTTTGTGCCGGTACGCGCGATGCCGCCAAGGCTGGTTGAGGCGTTTGTATCAGCTGAGGATAAGGGATTTTATCAGCATTTTGGTGTCGATTTGCGGGCCTTGGCACGCGCCGCTGTGACCAATCTCCTCAATTATGGCACCGGCCGCCGCCCCATTGGCGCATCGACAATCACCCAGCAGGTGACAAAGAATTTTCTTCTCACCAATGAAGTATCGATTGAGCGGAAAATCAAAGAAGCCATTTTATCGCTGAGGATGGAGCGTGCGTTTAGTAAAAATCAAATTTTAGAACTCTATCTGAATGAGATTTATCTTGGCATGGGCAGCTATGGTGTGGCGGCGGCGGCACTAAATTATTTTGACAAGCCATTGGATCAATTGGCGCTGGCTGAAATTGCCTATCTTGCCGCCTTGCCCAAGGCGCCGAATAATTATCACCCGGTACGTAACAACCGCGCCGCGGTGGCCCGCCGAAATTGGGTTTTGGATGAAATGCGGCAAAATGGGTATATCAGCGATGCCGAGGCCGGTGTGGCCAAATCTGAACCTCTGTTGCTACAGCGCCAATCAGGTTTTGACGCGGCAAACGCCCCCTATTTCACCGAAGAGGTTAGGCGCCAGCTGCTGGATCAATTCGGGCAAATAGCGCTCTATGATGGAGGGCTGTCTGTGCGCACCACGCTTGACCCGCATTTACAGCAACTGGCGGATGATGCGCTTGAACGCGGCCTTGAAGCCCTCGATCGTCGGCAAGGGTGGCGAGGGCCGCTGGGACGCATGCCAGATAATGCAGACATTGATGCGACGCTGGCCAGCTATACACAAAAGCTACGCCCCAACCATTATGCCGCGCTGGTCACCAAGGTTACCCGCCGGTCCGCCAATATTTATGTGCAGGGGCGCAATGCCAAAATACCGTTTCAACTGGCATTTTGGGCCTATCCCCCTCGTGACGAAGATGGGGTGCGCCCACCGCCATTACAGGATTTGCGAAATGCATTGGCGGTCAATGACATCGTTATTGTGCAACCGCCCGGCTTTACACCCGATCTGATTAGGAACGGATTTGTGCCAAAAAGTGACGATTTTGCACTGGGGCAACGTCCGGCGGTTGAGGGGGCGATTGTTGCCATGGACCCGCATACTGGGCGGTTATTGGCCATGACCGGGGGCTATAATTATGCCGAGTCCGAATTTAATCGGGCAACGCAAGCTATGCGTCAACCAGGGTCTGCTTTTAAACCATTTGTTTATCTGGCGGCACTTGATGCTGGCTTTAGCCCTACTACGCGGATTTTAGATGCGCCATTGGTTGTTGATCAGGGGCCGGGCAAACCAAAATGGAAACCAGCAAACTATACAAAACGATTTTATGGTCCATCGATTATGCGGCTTGGCATTGAAAAATCACGCAACCTCATGACCGCTAGACTAGCGATGAATTTGGGTATGGAAAAGGTGCAGGAATATGCCCGTCGTTTTGGTCTGAATGATAATTTGCCGCCACTATTATCAATGTCGCTTGGGGCCGGTGAAACCACCTTGTTACGCCTGACGGCCGCCTATGGCATGCTGGTCAATGGGGGGCATAAAATCACCCCCAGCTTGATTGATCGCATTCAAGACCGGCATGGCAAAACCATCTATCGGCATGATAAACGGCAATGCCCGAAATGCGACCGCGTCAATGATATGCTTAAGGTGCCATTGTTATCTGATGATCGGCCGCAAATCACCTCGCCAGCATCTGCGTTTCAAATGGTGTCGATGCTCGAAGGCGTGGTCAAGCGTGGCACTGGCCGGTTTATCAGCGATCTTGGTCTGGCCGTTGCTGGAAAAACTGGCACAACAAATGACAATACAAATGGGTGGTTTATCGGTTTTACGCCTGATTTGGTTGTCGGCGTATTTGTTGGCTATGATTTGCCGCGTCCTCTGGGAAAAAGCGAAACTGGATCCACCGTGGCGGTGCCAATTTTTGGTGATTTTATGACCAGGTCGCAAATTGATAAGCCGGTGATACCGTTTCGCCGGCCGAATGATATTTTGCTCATCCCGGTTCATGCCGAGACGGGCGAGCGTGTTTTACCAAGCGACAAAAACGCCATTATTGAGGTTTTTAAACCTGACCAACGTCCCGGCGGGGCGCTGATCGATGTGCCGCAACCAGGTAATGATAATGGCGGCACGGTGACGGGCGGGGCACTCACAACGCAGGGTCTTTATTAAAAAATTTGATCCGGCTATGTCATGCTTTCGGGCTTGCCACGCAGAATATGACGGGCTAGGAACAGACAGCCGTCTTTGGTGTATTTCAAAAAAGCGCGACAGGACAAAATCATGCAGGCGGAAACACTTGCGAAAATCGAAGTCATCCAAACTTCATTGGAATTACTCCGCAAGCATGTGAATTTTGAAGATGCACAAGACCGGCTTGCCGCAATGGAAGCGCAAACAACGGCGGCTGATTTTTGGAATGACCCGGCGGTGGCACAACGTGTCATGCGGGAAAAAAATCAGCTTGAACGCCAGTTAGATGTGATTGCATCTTTGCAAAACGAGATGACTGATGCTGTCGATTTGATCGAACTTGGCGCGGCTGAAGGTGATGATGAAATTGTTGCCGAAGCAGAGGCCACATTAACCTCGCTTGTAAAAATCGCGGAAAAGCAACAGCTAGAAAGTCTGCTATCGGGCGAAGCCGATGGCAATGATTGCTTTGTTGAAATTCATGCAGGGGCTGGGGGTACCGAGGCACAGGATTGGGCGCAGATGCTGGTACGCATGTATAGTCGATGGTGCGACACGCGTAGTTTTAAAATCGAAATGATTGAAGAAAGCGCCGGTGAAGAAGCCGGTATCAAATCAGTCACTATGCGGGTCAATGGCGACACGGCCTATGGCTGGATGAAGACTGAGTCCGGTGTGCATCGGCTGGTTCGAATTTCGCCCTATGATAGTTCAGCGCGGCGTCACACCAGCTTTGCTAGTGTTTGGGTGTATCCGGTGGTTGACGACAATATTGAAATTGAGATTGAAGAAAAAGATTTGCGCATTGACACCTACCGGGCGTCAGGGGCTGGCGGCCAGCATGTGAATAAAACTGACTCGGCAATTCGGATCACGCATTTGCCGACCAATATTGTGGTTCAATGCCAAAATGACAGATCGCAACATCGTAACCGGGCTACAGCCTTAAACATGCTTAAAGCGCGCCTCTATGAACTTGAATTACAACGGCGCGAAGACGCCGCCAATGATGCCGCCGCTAGCAAAACTGAAATCGGCTGGGGTAATCAAATTCGGTCATATGTTTTGCATCCTTACCAAATGGTAAAGGATTTGCGCACCGCCGTTGAAAAGGGCAATGCGCAGGGTGTGTTAGATGGTGACCTAGATGATTTTATCGCCGCAAGTCTGGCGTCACGTGTAGGCAATCAGCGCTAGCGAGTCGGGGCAACCAAATCATTGCGATCGGCGAGCGGGCCATGAAAGGCCGCGGAAAATTTGGCGGCGCGGCGGGCGGCAATATTGAATGGCGGTTTGAGATCACCATGAAAATAGGTTGTCACAAGCCGGTGCCAACTGCTGACTGGGTCAAGCCTGCCCAACCCGCATACATAATCGAACCAGCGTTTGCCAACGGCCACATGCCCGACCTCATCTGTCATGATGATGCCAAGCGCCGCGTTGCTTTCCGGATCACCAGCATTTGTTAATTTTTCAATCATAGCGGGTGTGACATCCAAGCCTCGCGCTTCTAGAACCAACGGTGCAATAGCCAATTGGGCCAACAGATCATCTTTGGTGGCATCAGCCGCGCGCCACAGACCATCATGCGCCGGCAAATCACCATAGGCCGCACCCATCTGGGCGAGACGGTCGCTTAACATTATAAAATGTCGCGCCTCATCATCTGCAACGCCAAGCCAGTCAATGTAAAAATCTTTCAGCAGGCTCTGTTCAACAAACCGGTACGCCATATCAAATGCCAGATCAATGGCATTGACTTCTATATGGGCAATCGTATGAAGAATTACGACACGCCCGGCGGTGCCGGCGGTAATGCGACGGCGTGGTAAACTGCGCGGTGGTAATAAGGCCGGTTTGTCTGGCCGCGCGCGGCGGTCCGGCGGGTGGGTTTGGCCAAGTTCAGTGATTTGATTGGCACGCCAAGCGGCCACAATCTGCCTTGTTGCATATGCCTTTTTTATGTGAGTCGGCTGTTTCCAGCGCCGCAACAATCGAGGATGATAATGTTGATTGATGCGGCATTAGCTAGATGGTTTTGACAAATGCCAGCACTTCAGCGGCATGTCCACCGACCTTCACTTTCGGCCAGACGGCGGCAATTTTGCCGTTGGCGTCAATAACAAAGGTCGCACGTTGAATCCCCATATAGGTCCGGCCATACATGGATTTTTCAACCCATACGCCAAATTGTTCACATATATCCGTGTCATGATCCGCACCAAGATGACATTTAAGGTCATGTTTTGCGCGAAATTTGGCTTGTTTCTGCGGGGTGTCCTTTGAAACGCCAATTACCTCGGTGCCAGCGGCGGCAAAATCTTCGATCAAATCAGAAAATTGTGAGGATTCTTTTGTGCAACCAGAGGTGTCAGCACGTGGAAAAAAGAAAATGACCATCTTTTTGCCATCATGCGGGGCTAGTGAAAATCGGTCGGTATCTGTTGCCATCTCGGTGGCAGGTGCAATATCGCCGACAGCAAGCATAAGTGTCTCCTTAATGTGGGCCAGTTCACCCGCGCAACATAGCGTGGCTGGCACAGGTTAGAATAGGATGCAGAATAGATAGTTATTATGCAGTAGACTGCAAGACAGGTGATGCTCATCATGGTAAAAACAAAGGGCTGAGTGGTTAGACAAGGCGTCAATGTGTCGGTGATCGGTGTGGTAACAACTGCCAGATTTTGGAAAATTTTTGGCGGGGCAATTTTCGGGTTGCTCTTGCTATGCTTTTTTGCAGGCTTTGCTTTCGTGCACCAAGCGGGGGGGCTATCCCAGCTGGTTGAACAGCGCCTGAACAAGATTTCAGACCGGCTTGTTGTGGCGGTGGCGGATGCGGGATTAGGTGTGCGGATGTCTGCACGGCCGCTAACGCTGAATATTGACAATATGCGTATTAAGCTGGACCAGAGTCATATTTTGGTGCCGGCGGCTGAATTTGAATTTGGCTTTGCCAGCTTGCTGACGAGTCAGCCAGAAAAACTGGTGCTACGCGGCCTTGACCTTGATCTGGTAAAGACGGCAACAGGCTGGAATATCCCAAAAATCATGGGGGTGACCGGGTCTTTGCTGGGTCAAACCGGACAAGGTGGTGAGATCGCAAAAACACTTGCCATGCGTAAAATTGGCATTGATGTCACCAGCATGACGTTAAGCGATGCTACGGGCGCTCTGCCAAAAGTCAGATTTTCAGATTTATTTTTTGACTTTGAGTCTCTGGCTAATGGCAGTTTAGTTGGCAGTATCCGTGGCCGTCATGATACCGAAATTGCCAGTGCTGGTGATTTCACCGCAACAGTCACAGGCTGGCCGGGGGGCAACCGTTTTGCCGTTGATGTGACAGCTCAGCAACTCCACTTGACCGATTTTGCTGGTTATATTGACCAAATACCAGACGAATTCAAAACGCTAGGCACCGTGTCTGGGCATGTTGGTGTAAATGTTGAAGATGCTGAAATCGCCCATTTAGAGGCTGATATCGCGTTGCAAAATGGGGTTCTTGCCACGTCTGGCATGCTTACTGATCCCGCCTATGGCTCGGCGAATGTCATTGGTGCCTATGCGCGCAACCAACAAGCGCTCAATATTGCCAAGCTAGAAATTATGATGGCTGACGGCCGAGAACTCTCCTTTGTTGGCGGTGTGAATGATATCGGCACGTCGTCTGTGTCTTTTGCTGGTGGCGTTAAAGTTGGCAATTTCGCCTTGCGCACAATTTTGGCGGACTGGCCAGAATTTGTTGCCGACAACTATAGAGGCTTTATTGAGGCGCATGTGGATGGCGGATATCTGCAGGACGGTACAGCGCAAATCGCCGGCAGATATAATCCAGTCAACGGTGCCCTCGGCCTGTCACAATTTAATTTTGACGGTAATTTTTCCGGATTACGTGTAAATGCCGCCACTGATCAATATCGCCGTGCCGTTGGAACAGTTGATGGCAATTTTTCTTTCCGCATGGGCGCACACGGCAAAATTGATGAGCTGGACTTAGCCGCAACAGTGACTGATGGGTCAATTTTGCTCTCAGGCCGGGACGCCCCAGTGCTTGTGTCGGCGGCAAATTTGCAGGCTAAATTTACCAATGACCGCACCCTTGTATCTGGTCTGACTGCAGATTTCGGCCCGAGCGGTAAAATGTCCTTATCGGCAAATATTGGCGTTGATGATGAAAATGCCATTGAAACATCGGCTATCGAAATTGATGCAGATGATTTTGATGCCGCCTTATTTACCGCCTTGTGGCCGGCACGCACCGTACCTGTGACACGTCGTTGGCTCTACCAGAATATGCCATCTGGGCGGATGCGTGATGCCAAACTATCATTCCATACACGCTATGATGCAGACAGTGGCAGGCACAAACTGGATGATATAAAGGGTAATTGGCGGTTGCATGACACCACGCTTGGCTGGTCCGACCAATTACCTCTGTTTACTGACCTCAGTGCAGATTTATCGATCGATAATACAACATTTCTGGCCAATATCAGCACTGCCAATTTTGGCGGGATGAGTGTCCAGCATGGCAAGGTGACCATCTCGCCTGTGGTCGGCGATACTGCCCGCGAGGCCCAGTTATCAATCTCTGTCAAGGCTGCGCTTGATAAAGCCCTAAACCATGCCAGAACGTCTGGCTTCACTAAATTGGCCGCGATTGATTTGACTGATGTGACCGCATCCGGCGAAGCTAAGATGATCTTGCAGGCGGCGTTTCCGCTTGGTGAAAAAATCAATGCGCTGAAAGCCATTCAAAAGCTTGATGCCACCATCAGCAATGGGTCTTTTGCCAATTTGCCGGGGAGAATACACATCGATAATGCTGAATTGGTCGCCGCATTTGATAAAGACCGGTCTGATGTCAGCGGCACGGCGTCATTTATGGGCGCGCCAGCTGAATTTACTGTGCAATTTGACCGGGAAAAAGACCGTGTCAAAGCGGTTGGGTTGGCGTCACCATCACCTGAAATGGCGGCGGTGTTGGCACGGCGGTTAAATCTAGATCTTGATGGACGGCTTGGCGGCAAGCTGGAATATACCGGGGATTTGGCGCAAAACACGGCAGAACTCAAAATCGCCGCCCCACTTACCGGTGTGTCCATAGATGTGCCAGTTTTAAATTGGGCCAAATTGCCAGCTGAATCTGGTCAGGTCAGTATGGTTATTGACCTGCGCGGTGGTGAATTGGCGGCGGTCAATAATATCGATATTGCTGCTGGTAGTTTGGTCGCACAGGGGCAGGTTATATTTGACACCGCAGGTGCCATGCAGGCAGGTTTTTTTGAACGTGTGGCATGGCCGGGTAATGATATTCGGGATCTGATTATTGAGTCTAATCAGGACAAATCATGGCAGGTTGGCGCCAACGCTAAAATCATCGATCTGGTACCATTACGCCGCAACAAAGGTGTAAGTGGCGGCGAAACGGTGAATTTCGATTTCACCGCAGATCAAATCATTGTCGATAATCAGATCAGCTTGTCCGGCCAATTGGTTGGGGCAAGATCGGCGCAAGGGGCGGGTGAGGCAGAATTTTCTGGTAGCCTACTGGTGCGTGGTGAACCGCTGATTACCGAGGCCCAGTTTGGTATTGTTTTTGGCACGGGCGATGAGACCATTACAGGCGTTGGCTTAATTGGCGGTGGCGAGACAAATTTCAATTTCAATGATGGTGTTGATGGCAAGCCGACACTTGTCCTGACCTCAAAGAATGGGGGGCGCATGTTGTCGGGTCTTGATATTACCGACACGGTGCGCGGCGGTGATGTGTGGCTTCAGACAATATTTGATAGCGATGACTATAAAAATTATGACACGAGCATCGACATCACAGATTTTGCCGTTGTTGAGGCCCCGCGTGCGATTAAAGCCTTATCGGTTCTTAGCCTTGCTGGTCTTTACGCGCTGGTTGAGGGGGACGGCACCGCCTTTAAAATTGGTAATGCAGAGCTTGAAACGCGTGGACCTGTTGTCAATATCAAAGCTCTGAAAGCTAGTGGTGATGCGGTGGCGGTATCAATGGTCGGGATATATGACCGTGCCAGCAAGCAAGTTGATGTGAGCGGCAATCTGGTGCCGGTCAGCCAGATAAGCACCATCGTTGGCAAATTGCCGGTCCTTGGTAATGTGCTAACGGGGCTAGATAAAAGCGGTATTTTCGCTACCCAGTTTCGGGTGACTGGCCAGTCTGACAACATGCAGACATCTGTAAACCCGGCCTCGATTGCCCCGGGGTTGTTGCGCGATTTAATCAGCCCAAATTGGCTTGGCAAGGAAAGTGACCGATTATTTAATGAAACGCCCGATGCGACCAATGAGGACGCGCTAGACGCTGATGGGTCGCAAGCAATCCAATAAGAAACATGATCAGGGGCCAGCAGAATTAGCCAATAATAATCAGGGCGTGGCGTTTTTTTCCAGCTGAGATTTTTGCTTTGCCGTCGACAAAATCAGCCGGTTTCAGGCCGGCTTCTTCATTGGTGATAGCTTGGTCATTCAGCCGCGCCCCGCCACCGCGGATTAACCGTCGCGCTTCGCCATTTGATTTGGCAAACCCCACCAGATTGAGGGCGGCAATCATGCTGAGGCCATTGGCATCATCCTGACCAATTTCAACTTGCGGTAGACCATTTGACATGCCTTTATCGCCAAATGTGGTCTGGGCTGTGGCTTCTGCGGTATGTGCCGCCGCTTCGCCATGACACTGACTGGTGGCGTGGTTGGCAAGAATGATTTTGGCATCATTGATTTCAGCGCCTTGCAATGCGCCAAGCCGGCGCACCTCATCCATTGGCAGTTCGGTAAATAACCCCAAGAACCGTTCGACATCTGCATCTTCAGTATTCCGCCAAAATTGCCAAAAATCGAAAGGCGATAGGCGTTCTTCGTTCAGCCAAATCGCCCCATTGGCAGATTTGCCCATCTTGGCCCCGGATGATGTGGTGATTAGCGGCGACGTCAGGCCAAATACCTCTTGGCCATCAACGCGCCTGGTTAAGTCAATGCCGGTGACAATATTGCCCCATTGGTCGGAGCCGCCAAGCTGCATCATACAGCCATAGCGCCGCCGCAATTCAAGAAAATCGTAGGCTTGCAAAATCGCATAGTTAAATTCCAGAAAGGATAAATTCTGTTCACGATCAAGCCGCAGTTTGACCGATTCCATGCCCATCATGCGGTTGATCGAAAAATGCGCGCCAAAATCACGTAAAAATCTGATGTAATGCAGCGTATCAAGCCAGTCTGCGTTATCCACCATCAGCGCATCGGCAGGGGCATCGCCAAAGGTCAGATATTTTTCAAATACTTTTTTAATGCCGTTTTTATTGGTTTCAATATCCTGATCAGATAGCAAGGGCCGCGCACTATCCTTGCCGGATGGGTCGCCGACTTTGGTGGTGCCGCCCCCCATCAAAACAATTGGTTTGTGACCGCATCTCTGCAAAATCCGCAGCATCATAATCTGCACAAGCGAGCCGACATGCAAGCTGTTTGCTGTGCAGTCAAACCCAATATAGGTGGGGATGATGCTGGTGGCGGCATGCTTATCAATTGCCTCCAAATCGGTTGCTTGATGGATGTAGCCACGTTCGCTGAAAATTTGGATGAGGTCAGATTTATGGGTCATTAACTAAGTATTCCGTTGCAGATGTGCTAGGCCAGCGGGTCAAAATCTGGATCGGCAAGCGTGCCATCCACAAGCGCCGCGTCAAGATATGTGGATACTTGCGAAATCATTGGTTCCAGATGATCGGTGAAAAAATGATTGGCGCCTGGCACAATATCAATTTCGATATTTACCCCTTTTTGGATGGAGAGGCGGTCAACAAGCTTGTAAATCGCGTCTGGTGGCACCTGTTCATCCTGTTCACCATTGATAATCAAACCCGATGCTGGGCAGGGGGCTAGAAATGAAAAATCATGCGTTGTGGCTGGCGGTGTGACCGAGATAAACCCGTGTATTTCCGGCCGCCGCATCATCAATTGCATGCCAATCCATGCACCGAATGAGAAGCCGGCAATCCAGCACTGCCGCGAAGCTGGGTTTTGTGCCTGTAGCCAGTCCATGGCCGTCGCGGCATCTGACAATTCGCCTTCACCGCTATCATATTCACCCTGACTGCGTCCAACACCGCGAAAATTAAGCCTCATCACGGCAAATCCGCGCGCCTGAAAATGTTTGTACAGCGCATAAGTGACACGGTTATTCATCGTGCCACCTTTGTCTGGTTCAGGGTGTAAAATGAGGGCAGTTGGTGCGTCAGGGGCCTCGCTGGGCATATAGCGACATTCAAGCCGTCCTTCTGGACCGTTTATAATGACCTCAGGCATATCTTTTTTCCGATCATCTTGTACTGTTGCAGAAATGGCTTATATCGTAATATGAGAGACAGGCCAAGCGAGGTTTCACTTCTTTGCTGGCAGACGGCCAATCCACCAGATAAACAGCTGTTTACTGGAAAGAGGGTTCCACCTGCTGTTAATATTGTTGTTCTTTGGGCACTTACAAACCGATAGGCGCAAAAATGTTTACAAATCTTCGCCGAGACCTGAATGCCATTCTTGAGCGCGATCCCGCGGCAAGCAACAAGTTAGCTGTGGTTTTTTTATATCCAAGCTTTCAGGTCATGCTGGCCTATCGATTGTCACATCATATTTGGAATTTTGGATTCAGGTTTATTGCCCGTTTGATCATGCAATTGGCGCGTATTTTGACCGGTATTGAAATTCACCCTGCCGCTAAAATCGGTGCTGGGTTTTTTGTTGACCATGGCATGGGTACGGTTATTGGAGAAACCGCGGAAATTGGCCGCGATGTCACGCTCTATCATGACGTCACATTGGGCGGGGTGATGCCAGCTGTTGACTCTGATAAACAGCGTGCCTCAAAGCGGCACCCGACCTTGGGTGATTATGTGATCGTCGGCGCTGGTGCGCAAATTCTAGGGCCCATCACCGTGCACCGTTGTGCCCGGGTGGGCGGCAATTCGGTGGTTACCAAAGATGTGCCAGAAGGCGCCACCGTGGTTGGTGTGCCAGCCCGGCAGATGACAAAAACCACAGCGCCAAGCCCGGCAACTGCAAATTTCAGTCCCTATGCAATGCCGGATGATCGCGAGAGTGACCCACGCGAACGGACCATTGCGGCGCTTGTTGACGAAGTGCAAAGCCAACGGGCCCGCCTTGACGCATTTGAAGATCAATTGGCAAGTGCAGTTGTTTCATCTGCGCCAAAAAAATTAACCGTAAAATCGGCACCGCGCCGCGGCAAATCAACAAGCTGAGCCACATAAACCAAATCCCGCCAATGATGTCTGTGCCGCCGCTCTATCTTGATAATAACGCCACAGCGCCTTTGCGCGACGCGGCCATGGACGCCATGCACGAGGCGATGGGTCCGCCGGCAAACCCATCTTCGGTGCATGGATTTGGCCGCGCCGCACGGCTGCGCGTTGAAGATGCGCGCATGGCGGTGGCTGGGCTTGCTGGATGCCGGGCCAGTGATGTTGTTTTTACCAGCGGCGGTACCGAGGCAAATAATCTTGTTCTTAGTCACTATCGCCATATCATTACATCAAAGATAGAGCATGACTCGGTGCGCGCCGCACATCCAAATATAAGATTTGTCAAAGTGTTGCCAGATGGACGCGTTGATTGTGATGATTTACGCCGCCATGCGATGGCCGTGCCAGACGCAGAACGTGCGACGAGTTTGATATCAATTATGGCAGCGAATAATGAAACGGGTGTATTGCAACCCCTGGATGATATTGCGCAAATTGCCGCAGAAGCCGGTATCGTGCTGCATAGTGATATGGTCCAAATTTTGGGCAAACACAGAATAGATTTTTCTGGATCAGGCATTGGGTATGCTAGCCTGTCAGCCCATAAAATTGGCGGTCCAGCTGGCGTTGGGGCATTGCTGGTAAAGCCGGGGTGCGCGTTGTCAAGCCTGCTTAAAGGTGGCGGGCAAGAACATGGGCGTCGCTCCGGCACAGAAAATTTAATTGGCATAGCCGGGTTCGGCGCCGCTGCCACCGCCGCTGTCGGTGATCGTGCGCATTATACTGAAATGGCAGTTTGGCGCGATGCATTTGAAGACCATGTCATATCGGAGCTCCCATCAACGCAGATTTTTGGTAAATCGGTACCACGGCTGGGCAATACAAGCTGTATCGCGGCTGGACCAAAAACGGCTGAAACCATGGTTATGGCGTTTGATATTGCTGGTGTTGCGGTGAGCGCCGGAGCGGCCTGTTCATCTGGCAAAGTGCAGAACAGCCATGTATTAAATGCCATGGGCGCAGGCGTGGCGTCGGCACATGCCATCCGTGTGTCTGGCGGCTGGGCAACAAAACAGGCTGATTTTGAAACAGTTGCAGATGTGTTTGTGCGTCTATACAAAAAAAGCGATTAAACCACAGCGCCAGCTGTTTTTTAGCGGCGTTTCGACGAGTGGGTAAAGCGGCAGGCGGCCCACTAATGAGAGCATTAGCAGGAGTGTGTGAAACCATGCCAAATATTATTTTTGTCAAGCCGGATGGAAGCGAGCATACGATCGCTGTTGAAAATGGCACCACGGTTATGGAAGCTGGCCGTGATGCTAATCTGGGTATCGAGGGGACCTGTGGCGGTTGCTTGTCTTGCGCAACCTGTCATGTCATTATTGATCCGGCTTGGTTTCCAAAGACTGGCGCACCAAGCGAAGATGAACTTGATATGCTTGATTTAGCATTCGGGCTGAGCGAAACATCCAGATTGGGATGCCAGATCGAGATGTCAGACGATCTCGATGGATTGAAGGTAACAATTCCTGAAGACCTCTAGACCGCTTCTCACAAAATAGGATCAGATAAATTGATGCTCACTGCTAATTCCAAAATGGAGGCAACCGGCGATTCGCCGTTGAACTCGCTGGGGTTTGCCAAAGCCCCGGCAGATACGCGCGTTGTTGTGGCCATGTCGGGTGGGGTTGACTCATCAGTGACAGCCGCTTTGCTTCATGATCAGGGCTATGAAGTGATTGGAATCACCTTGCAGCTTTATGATCATGGGCTTGCGGTGCAGGTCAAAGGTGCTTGCTGTGCAGGCATTGATATTCATGATGCCCGCTCGGTGTCAGCCCGGCTTGGTATTCCGCATTATGTTCTAGATTATGAAAGCCGGTTTCATGATCAGGTCATGCAGGATTTTGCCGATAGCTATCTGCGCGGGGAAACACCCATTCCTTGCGTCAGATGCAATCAAACAGTGAAATTCACCGATTTATTGGCAACAGCGCGTGAGCTTGGTGCCGATTGTCTGGCCACCGGGCATTATGTGCAACGCCTTGAAACAGACCAGGGACTGTCGTTGGCGCGGGGGGCTGACCCAGCCAAAGACCAGTCCTATTTTCTGTTTGCCACAACGGCTGAGCAACTGTCCTATCTGCGATTTCCGCTCGGCGGTATGAGCAAAGACGAAACCCGCGATTTGGCGCGGCGTCATGGGCTGGCAGTTTCCGAAAAGCCAGATAGCCAAGATATCTGTTTTGTTCCGAATGGCCGCTATGGTGATGTTGTCCGGCGGCTACGGCCCGGGGCGGTCGATGCAGGCGATATCCGGCATCTAGATGGCACAATATTGGGCCGGCATAATGGCGTTATTGATTACACAATTGGCCAACGTCGTGGGCTGGGCATTGGCGGACGTAAAGATGCTGATGAGTCAGAGGGGCCATTATATGTCGTTGGTATTGATGCTGGCAGCAACACCGTGCTTGTTGGGCCGCAAACGGCTTTGGCCTGCCGCGAAGTGCATTTACTTGACGCGAACTGGATAAACGGACAGCCTGAAGATGGAAACCGGGTGCTGGCACGATTGCGCAACACTGCGCTATCGGCACCTGCGCGTATTTATTGTGACAGCCCAGAATTGGCCCCCGCCATCATCCTGCTTGATGAGCCACAATTTGGCATCGCCGCCGGTCAGGCCGCGGCGCTCTATGATGCAGAAAATGCTGATATTTTGCTTGGCGGCGGCTGGATTTCAAAAGCCCCTTTGCTGGCAGATAAATAGCCCTCACAAGGCTGACTATTTTTCATATCTGTTCGGCGGATACGGTTTGTGCTGGTTTGCAAGGCAAATTGAAAAAGCGCATTAAGATAATCTGAATTCATGTCGTTACCTTAACGGCAATGATGAATGAATTATTGAAAATCCAGCAAGATATGGGCGCGCCGCAACAGCACCAACCCCATCGGCAAACGGCTATGCATGACGCCGAAGAGGCTGATAGCTGGGCCGATCCTAATGACTGGGTCGCTGATTTGCCAAAATTTGGCATTTATCACCGGGGCTATACGACCAATCATTGGTTGCAAGTGTTCCGGCCGTTATAAGACAGCTGGCAATGGGCTGGTGGTACCGCCAGAGCCAAAGTTTTTTGAGCTATTATCTCTTTGTTGTGCGCTGGTATAGGCTTGGCAAAAAAATTGCACATCAGTCCAGTCTAAATTAGGATTGGACATGAATTAAGGGATGATGTCGCCCATGCCATCAAATGATGAGATCAAGCCCCACAATGGGGATGCTGTGAATGCTGACGTTGCCGTGGCAATGCCTGTTGTCCATGAGGCAAGCGCTACACCTGACATGCTAGGTCGTGGCATGCCGCAGGAATTTACGTTTTTTCAAAAAAAGAAACGCACCGGTGACGAAACTCTAACTCCGGCTCTGTCCTATGCCAGTGTCGCACAAATGACAGCGTTTATCACACGCCTCGATAGCGCGGTAGCGACCAACAGTAAAACCCAACGCCATATCGCCGATTTAAGGGCATTAATGGCAGATGTGGCGCGCACCATGACACCAGACGCACCGGAGCCGGCGCGCAAAACATTGCGGCGATCAAAATGGTTGTTTTATGGATGTTTGGCGGTTTTTGGCATTGGCTGGTTTTTGCTCTTCCCGTCTGGTCATAATCTTTTGACGCAGTTGGCGGCCTTTTTGGCAAGTTAATTATCCACAGCTTTGATTATTTCTAAGATACAGAAATAATTGACCGAATCGTACTTTTACTTTAACTTATCCACAACTGATCCTAACCAAGATGGTGGGTTGATTAAGTGCATCTGGCGTCGCAACAGCAAATTGTTCCGCAACAATTATCACTCGATTTAGGTGAAGCTGAGTCAAATCAACAGCTTGGCCAGACAGCTATTGACCAAGCAGGCATCGAACGGTCTGTTGTCTTTCCAAAAAATATCAAGATTTATGACGTGGCTGATTTTCAGTGGCGCGTATCTCGTTTATTTGCACCATTAAATATCCAGGTTGATTTTCGCGTTACACGCCATAACCGTGTTGAAATGCGGTGGTCATTCCCACAAGAGGCTGTATATTACCAACGGCGGGATGGTGCCAAAGCGGAACTTCTGCTATCGCCTGAAGAAAATGAGGCGTTTGAAACGCTGGTGCTGTCATTTGTTGGGGCGACGCATTAACGCGTATTAGAAATCACAAATTTGGTAAAATACAGATCGGTGATGCCGCTTGGTCGTTCTGGGTTTGTGCCGTCAATCAATGGTTTTATGGTGGCAAGTAGTCGTTTCTCCAGCGCTTTACGTTTCGCCACCGTATTTACCTCATCATGAATTTGTTCAGCAAGAACCAGATTGATGGCTGAGCGCATTTTTGGTGTGAAAGTTGTCAGTTTTTCGATCAACCGTTCGCCGCGCAATGTTGTTTCATAGGTGGCAATGGCAATTTCTACTGTCATCATGCCATTGCCATCGGCAAAATTAACCACAAAGGGCAGGGGAAAAGAAAAATACCGGTATTGGGCGAAGTCAAATGTGCCGTCCTCATTCACCACCATTTCTTGGGCATTTTCGGTGCTATTATCAGCTGGCGTTGCCGCGGCTTCCTGCTGCTTTTTATTCATCAGGCTATGAATGTCTTCAGGCAGGGGCGGCGGTTCTGTCAGGCTGATATAGCCAACAACAAAAAACACCACAATAATGCTGATTGTTGCGCCAATCAGCAGTGGCAGAAACAGTCCAGACAGCGACAAGCGTTTCTTCGGTTTCTGCTGTTCAGCCTCAATTTCAGCCATAGCGTGTCTCGTTAAATTTTGCTGGCAAGCGTGTCAACCAATGCCACCAGCAAGCCAGTCAGGTGATAGACAGCGGCAGTAATCGTCTCAACGCCAGGACCGTAATAAACCGCGCCTAGACCAAGTGTGCACAGCACGCCACCCAGTAACCATTTTTTAGCGCCTTTGCTTTTTTTTGGTTTGGCAGCGGCCTGACTCTTGGCGGTGATGTCACGTAATTTTTGCAATAATGTATGTAGGTCACGTTGCTGGTTTCTGATCTGCTCTTCCAACTCCCGAAGCCGTGCTTCCAGCTTCTCATAGTCACTTTGTGGCACCATTTCGTGACCAGCCATTTCAGAAACGCCCCCATCATGACTGGCCATGTCATCAACACGTATGCTCGTCTCGGGGTCGGCTGATGCAAGTGCCATTTCTGCTGGGCGGTCACGTTGGCCTTGGGCATGATCGCCGCTGGTAGTAGGGATTTGTGTCACCGTGTCAGATGCCTGCGGCATATCTATCGATGTGCTGGACTCAACTGAATGAACAAGTGCGATTTTAGCCGCCTCTATTTGTTCTTTTAATTTCGCATTCGACATCATATTCCCCGTCACTTTATTTTGATTTTGGGCTGTGGTTTCTGTTCCCCGACCCGTTTATAAGCATTTTTAATGCCAAGCCTGATGTTGAAACGTAGGCTAATAGGTCTTTGGCTTGTTATCGCGATAATCATATCCAATGATGGCGCATTGTTTGACTTTGTGGAAATTGGTCAGTTGGTGATTGATGATTTTGGTCCATGTGACCTGTCCTAGCCTTTGCAGCAAGGCCCCGCCAATTTGCTGAACCATTATTTCGCATGGTCCGCTCTCAGATGGGCCAACAGACCCACCTTTCGCCCCACAAATTGCCGCGCTATTGCCGATGATGGCAGATTTACCGTCCAACCAATAGACAGACACGCCGGCAATATCGCGTGCGGTCCGGTTCTTTATTTGCAATGATAATTTATAGCCAACAGATGGCATGCCGCGTTCATCACTGCCAAATTCAAGGCGGATATCACAAGGCGTTTTTGGCAGGTGACTATGCGTATCAGCCATCGCCGACATAGCTGTAAATAAACAAAATCCAGCAACCAGCAAGGACGCGGATAAGCGGCGAAACTGGGTTTTTTTTGGCCAATTTATCAAGCGGTATGACAGATTTATTGTCGGCATGACTGTGGTTCCTATATTGGCATAGTATCTGCAAGGGTTGAATAGCGATATGTCGGTGTCTAATTTAGCAGAACCATATTGACTGTGCCATATGTCAGAAGGATCCGGCTGGATTACTGCGCGTCATGTGCGCCGCTGATATCAGTTAGGCAGATGAAAGGGTTGAAATCATGGCTGAGGAAGAAGTCAGCGAGGCTGATTTGAGTGGTCGGTTAGCGACAGTTCTTGAAGAAATTCGGGATGTGATGGAAAAACGCAAACAGCGCATTGAAGAATTGCGTCAAGAGATCACCAATATCGAAAATGACAATGACGAGCTCGAAAAGACGATCAGCGAATTGCTAGACAGCTTTGGCTAGACATTAAGCGTCACCGCCATCAGTGACAGCATGGCCTTGAATGGCTGTTGCACCGAGCGTTTCGGTCATGTCCGGATGGGCATTTATGAAGTTGCGCAGTTTTTCATCAGCAAGCGCTTCGGCGGCATCATTCGTTTCGGCCTCAATTTCCATAACGCCATCAATAATCCAGTGCACTTTAACCTTCATTTGTGCCTCCTGCCTTTTTATGGGTGAACGGCGCAAAATTGTATTTGTCAAACAGCTCTCTGGCCTCTGTTTGCAGTCGCGCCAAATCTTTTGCCTCAATATCGCTCTCAGTATCATCACGCCGATCGACCATATCTGGAATATTCAGCGCGACAGCAATTGAATACCAGATATAGGCAGTGTTATAATCTGGTTCCGCCAAGATTGTCAGGTGATATTCGGCGAATTGGGCGATGGCATCGATATCACCATTGTCGAGCCGGGCTTGTAAATTTTCACCCACTCGCGCTCGTACCGCCTTGATATCGTCCTCTGTCAATGTTTCCAGCACATCACTGGCAAGATCTTCGGCTTCTTCGATGCCACCAAGCTGGGCGAGCCATCCCCAATATAAAGCATCAGGATAGTAACGTGGCCGGCCTTTGCCAGCCCGTAATAGCACCGCCATATTATATTGGGCATCATGTTTGGCATCATTTGCCTGCTGTTCAAACAAAGTCAACGCCCGGCCGTAATTGCGTGCCTTTACCGCTTTAACAGCCGCGCTAAATGCCTCATTATCACTGTGTGAGTCAGCATATGCCCCCACCATTGACAGCCCAAGGATCAGGCTGATCAGCAGAACTAATTTGGAACAATATGCTTTTTTGGTGTGCATGACGCGCACCTTACCGGCCTGCCATCATCACAAGTTGAAGATACAACACCCGGGCTTTAAATTTTGAATTTGGGTTTTGCTCATAGACAACAATGCGCGGCCTGTCAGATGTTTTGCGTTGGAATTCAATCGACATGGTGCTTGGAATAAATACACCGTGAGATTCGAGGGTGCCAACTGGGTCGCGATCAAAGGCTTTGTGAAATTCGTTGTCAATCCAAGTGCGCGCCAAAGCCTTGCCCAAAATATCGGGCAGATGCTGGCGCACATCTTCGCGGTCGGTGAAATGCCGTTCGCCCTCATAGAGCGAAAAAGCAGAGGTGACAACCCCGTCTTTGCGGACAGCTGGCAACTTTTTGCTCACAGGAACCAACGATGTGTTCTTTGCGCTCGGCATCACTTTCCCTTAATTCAGTTTTGATAATATGAGGCATTAACATTTTCTAAACAAGTAACTTTTTATGCGTTGATTGTCGGAAAAAAACACTCTTGCCTATTTGCAGCAGCGACTTGGCATATTTTTTGCTGGACAACGGCATTGCGCGAAAAGGGCGTGAGAGAGGTTTTATTCATGATTTCGGTCATCAGAAGCGGTATTGACGCGGCATTGAATGATTTGGGTGTGACGTCCAATAACATTGCTAATGCAAAGACCACTGGCTTCAAAAAACGGCAGGCAACCTTTGCGGATATCTATGGCCATACAGATGCTATTAAATCGTCAGGGGCTCGAATTGGCATGGGGTCTTTGGTTGAAGAAAACCGAGTTTTGAACGCCCAAGGCACATTGCAGCAGACTGGTGACGTTCTAGATCTGGCAATCGAGGGACAAGGCTTGTTCACGCTTGTCGATGCAGATCGCCCTGATGAAAAACTCTACACACGCGATGGGTCATTCGCAGTCAATGCTGATGGTCTGATCGCGAATACAGATGGTATGCAATTGATGTCAGCACTCGGCGCGCCAATCACCGTTCCAATGACAGCAAATACAGCAACCAATGTGAATGGAACCGAGACTTTTATAGAAACGCGATTGACCGGTGTCGCGATCAGGACTGATGGCAAAATAGAAGCCACGTATGGGAACAACAGCACGTTTTTTGTGGGGCAAGTTGGTTTGTCAATTTTTGCTGACCCAAATCGCTTAACACCAATTGGCCAGAACTATTTTACGGAGAATGTTAGTTCAGGTGCTGGCGTGTTGGGCGCACCAATTGAGGAGGGGCGTGGCAAAGTGCATTCTGGTGCGCTTGAAATGTCAAACATCGATATGACATCTGAATTGACCAATTTAATGCGGGCGCAACAAGCTTTTTCAGGATCATCAAGATTGCTACAAGCAGAAAATGAAATGACCCGTAAACTGACCCAATAGTAAAGTCATGCTGGCGGCTGAATTGCCCTATTTGACCGGCAAGATCCAGTAAATATCGGTCACCGCTGTATCAAGCGTCTCATCAATAAATAACAATCCATCTTGTGATACCGACAATGTATCGACGACTGTCATGACGAGCGTTACTGGCCGCGGCGCTGGGTGCCGCAATTGGGCAGCTAGTTCGTCAAAACTTGCTGGTGCCAGTGATATTTTTGCTTGCATAACTGGACGGTCAGCCGGGATGTGAAGCGACCCAAATGGTGATTGGCCCAACGCACCATCAGGCCGGATAACCGCAACGCATGAGCCGCGCGCAATATTAATCAGCGCACAAGATAGTTGAAGCTGTGTTGTGCCATCATTATGATGAAGATGCTGCTCGGCAGACTGCAGCGACATTTGAATGGTATTCACTGAGTCGAATTCAGGCCGTGGCATTGTTACCCGACATTTTGTGCGTTGGTGATGAATGACCGCAAATTGGCAATCGCCGATTTTTTGATTTGCGACACGCGTCCGGTTGAAATTTCCATTACCTCGGCAATCTCAAAGACGTTCAATTCTTCGATATAATAGAGTTGGATGACGAGTGTTTCACGCTCTGACAGGGTGTGGAGCGCACTTTTCAACAGCTCTTTCAGCTCTTCATTACCCAATTTTTCTTCTGGGCTGTCTTCTTCAGATGCATACCAAATTGAATATTGGTCATAAACATCGGCTAATGACTCATGTGCGTTGGCCTGGAAGGCCTGTTCCCATTCATGGAGTTCATGCTCGCTCATGCCCATAACTGCAGCAATCTCTGAATGGGTGGGCTGACGCATATATTTTGTCTGCAGGCCCTGCACGACCTTATTATATTTCTTTTTAATCTGAATTGTGGTGCGGCACAGATTTGAACTCTTGCGCAAATAGTCAATGATCGCGCCCTTGATTCTGATGCTGGCATAGGTAGCAAATGTGGCGCCTTCTTTGCGGGTATATTGCTGGGCCGCATTCACCAGACCAGTAAAGCCAATCTGCATGACGTCTTCAATTTCTGTGGTATGCCGGGTGCGACCATGCACCTGCCAGGCGATTTTGCGGACAAGATCGCTGTGCGTTTTGATTAACTCGTCAACATCAGTCTTTTGGTTGGCGTAATGATCTTGCATCGCAACGCTCATTTTTGTGCCCCATTAAAAAACTTCACACCATCATGGTGGCTGTGAGATGTCTTCATCATCTTCAACGCAAGCGTCTCATAAGCCTTTGCCAGCGGTGATTTTGGCTGGCTGATGCTGATCGGCTTGCGTTGCACAATCGACCGTCTGATGACGGGAGATTGCGGCACCATGCCAACGTAATGCAATTTTATGTCCAAAAACCGCATTGTGATGTCACGAAATTTATTAAAATTGGTTTCAGCTGTTTTTGCGTTGTCAGCCATATTGACCATCACCGCAAAATCCGTGACTCCATTTTCTAAATGTGCTGCCTTTACAAGGGCATAGGCGTCGAGAAAGCTGGTAGGCTCGGCAACCAGTACAATCAGCGCTAAATCGACAGCATTGACAAAAAAAAGTGCGCTATCAGAGGCACCAGCCGGACTATCAACGATCAAATAGTCGATATCATCTTCAAGCGAGGAGATACCTGACAACATTTTGTAGCGCGCTTGATTGTCGAGATTGAGAAGTTCAGTCAGCCCAGACCCGCCAGCGATAAATTTCAATCCTGTAGGGGTGTCGGTCAGGGTGTCGACAATGCTTATGGTGCCTTTTAGGTAATCGCCTGTAGTGGTTTTTGGGTTTGATCCCAGCATAATATGGGCATTGGCCATGCCAAAATCAGCATCAAACAGAACAACACGCTTGCCAAGCTTGCGAAGCGATATGGCGAGGTTAACAGCGGTGTTGGTCTTGCCAACGCCGCCCTTGCCACTGGTGACTGCTATCGATACCGCCATATTATTTACTTTGATCCTATACGCGTTTGGGCTGTGTCACCGTGACTGAAATTTTCCTGTAGATATTGCAGCAAGATGGTTTCAGACGCAAATACTGCTGGGTCGATAACCGATTTGGTGCCGGACAAAAGGGCAATTTTTGTGCTGTTTTCTGCAAGGGCGGAAAATTCTGCCGGCTTGGTCTCGCATTCATCAAGTTTGGTGAGCATAACAAGAGGCTTTAGCGCATCAAACCGCTTGATGGTTGTGCTGATCATGCTGTGGCTGGTGTTGCCGGGGATGGCCAGCAATGTGCCAACTTCAGCTTCGCCAAGATATGTCTGGATACTGCATACTTTCTCTACAGCTTCCGGGCTATCGCTTGCCACATCAATGACCATAAAATCATAGTCCGTCATTTTATTGAAGTCTTCGACCGGTGTTGACAGGCCAAGCGTCAAAGTTGGTAGGTTCAACAAACGGCCGAAGCTCTGCAATTGATGGTTCGCCGTGCCATTTTGTCCATTCAGACCTGCCAAAACAATTTCCTTGCTGGGGTTTTGGTCGCGCAACATGGCGGCGATTTTTGCAACCATTGTGGTGCGGCCAGTGCCAGACGCGCCAACAACAAAAATCAGCCGTTTTTGCAAAATGGTCGCGCTGGTTGGATCTACCAGCTGGTTTGCTAGTGCTTGCAAGAACCGCTCGCACCCTTCGCTATAGCTGTAGCCTGCATAATGGGTTTGCAAATCCTGTAGAATTTTCTGGCTGAAACCTGCGCGCTGTAATGTCACCCGCGTGCTTGGTGCTAAGGCTGGGTTGATGCCATCAAGGTCAGTCAGCACCATACCTGTCAGCATATCTTGCAGGGCGGCCAAATCGCGCCGTAAGCCGGCAAGCTCATGTTGCTGGGCTATGGTCCCGGCTGGTGGGGCATTATTGACATCGCGCCGTGGGGCTTTGCCAATCATTTGATTGGTGAATAATGTGCCAAATCCAGCTGCGCTTGCCCGCGCCGGTTCGGCCGGTTTGGCGGTTGCTTCGGTGGTAGCTTCCATGACGATTTTGCCGTGATGCTTTTTCGTTGAGACAATCATCGCATCTGGACCAAGTCGATCCCAGATTTCGTCCATAGCGGTTGCGGTATCAGGAGCTGTCACAGTTACATTTGGCATTTGTCATCCTCCTTTTTGGATGAGGGGTGGGCGCATCGCCCTATTTTTCTTCTAATTTTGCGTCATCAGCACCGCTGATTGTAGCCACAACATTGATCTTGCGGTTGTCAGGCAGTTCGGTGAAGCCAAGCACAGCCAGATCGTCAATATGCTGGCGTAGAACATTCGATAATTGCCGCCGGATTTGCGGTGACACCACCATAATGGCTTGCCGCCCGTCAGCTGATGACCGCTCAGATGCCTCAGCCACTGACTTAATCAATCTTTCGGCCAAGTGGCTATCGAGGAGCAAGCCGCCATCTGCGCTCTGCCGTGACATTGAAATCAACATATGTTCAAGCTCAGAACTCAGCGTAATAACAGGCAATGGCTGGTTAAGCGGGGCAATTTGCTGAACAAGCAAGCCAGCAAGACAGGGACGGAGCGCCTCGGCTGAGTCGGCAATGCTCAAATTGCGTCCGGCCAGATTTGCCAGCGTTTCAAGAATTTTGCGCAAATCGCTGATCGGCACACGCTCGGTCAGCAACTCACTCAAAATGCCGGTGAGCGCGTGAAGTGGCACAAGTTTTGGCACAACGCTCTCAACTAGGCTCGGTGAGGTTTGGGCAAGGTTGTCAAGAAGCCGTTGCACATCATCCTGTCCAACTAACTCATGCGCGAATTTATACATCACCTGCGACACGTGAGTTGCCAGAACAGACTCTGGTTCGACCACCACATATCCATTACTCTCGGCTTCGGCTTCTTGATGGCGTTCAATCCAGATGGCATCCATGCCAAAACTTGGATCTTTGACCTCAATGCCGGAAATTTTGATATTGGTGGCATCTCCCGGGATCGCCAGCTTGCGGTCTGGGAAAATCTTGTCTTCGCCAACAATCGTCTGCCCGATACGGATGCGGTAATCATTTGCGCCTAAAGACATGTCATCGCGCACCCGTACGGGCGGCACTACAAAACCAAGTGCACGTGATACCTGTTTGCGAATGCCGGTGATGCGGTTTATCAGCGGGCCGCCAGTATCCTCGTCTACCATCTCAATCAAGCCATAGCCAAGCTGGACCGAGACTGGTGAATTATCGGTGACGTCAGCCAGATTAATCTGGTCTGGTGCAGCTGGCGTTTCACCCTCTGCTGCCGCTTCAAGGACTGCCATTTCATCTGGTTCGGCCTGCTCTCGCCGCTTTAGAAGGTAACCTGTAGCGCCAGCAAACAATGCCGCTGTTAGAAATAATTCGTTTGGCATGCCGGGGATAAAACCCATCAAAAGCAAAACTGCAGAAACTGGCAGCCAAGCACGTGATAGACCAATCTGAAGACCAATATTCTCGGCCATATCGTGCTTCGTGGAAACTCTTGTTACGATGATTGCTGTGGCAATTGCAAGGAGCAGTGAGGGTATCTGTGCGACTAAACCGTCGCCGATTGATAGTAAAACGTATGACTCAGCAGCTTGTTCGAAAGATAATTTGTATTGCAAGAGCCCAATAATTAGGCCTCCCAGGAGATTAATTACCAATATTAAAATTCCTGCAATTGCGTCACCCTTTACAAATTTTGACGCACCATCCATCGCACCATAAAACTCGGACTCCTGGGCAATTTCCTCTCTACGCTCTTTGGCCTGATCGTTTGTAAGTACGCCCGCGTTTAAATCGGCGTCAATTGCCATTTGCTTTCCAGGCATCGCGTCAAGTGTAAATCTCGCTGAAACTTCAGCAACGCGCCCTGCACCTTTTGTTATTACAACTAAATTAATTATGACCAAAATTACAAAAACAAAAATGCCGACAGCGTAATTGCCCGCTATGACGAATTCACCGAAGGCCTCTATGACCTGTCCAGCAGAGGCTGAACCTTGATGGCCCTCAGTTAAAATGACTCTTGTTGACGCTACATTTAAACCTAGGCGGAGAACCGTTGCGATCAGCAATAAACTTGGAAAACTAGAAAATTCAAGTGGACGATATGTGTGCAATGCAACCATTAGCACAAGTAACGAGACCAAAATGTTGGTGATAAAAAAAGTATCTAATAGCAGCACTGGCAATGGCAGCACCATCATTGCAACTAGTGCCAAAATACCAATCGGCATCACTATGGTTGCAGCGTTGTCTCCAATAGCCCCAAAGCCAAGTCTTCGAAGTGTCATATTCATGACGCCGCTCCCGCCAGCATGGTTTCAGATGATAATAAATTGACAGAAAAAGTCAGTGTCCAACCTTCCCAAAATTGATTTAAACTAATGTTTTTAAACATTTTTCTGTCTTGCTCTGCCTGTTGTGCCCTGCCCCTCATGAATGGGCGCCTGAACGTGAAAGGCAAAATCTGTGCCAGTCCGCGATTTGGTACAAAATTTCTAGCAGACTGTTTGAGTGAAAATTGGTCAAAGATCTGAATTTATGATAATTTTTATGACGATGACGACCAGCATGTGGGTAGCGGTGACATTTCCGCAAATGATTGGCATAAAAAATGCATAATTTGCCCGGTACCTTTTTTTGACGTACGGAGCTTTACATGCGCATTTCTATCAAATCTCTTGCTGTCCTTGCGACTGGGGTTGCGGTGCTTGGTGCTTGCCAGCACACAACAATTGGGTCAAGCGGCGCCACCGCTGGTTCCAACATGGCGGCGCTAGAGGCCTCGCAGACACAATCAATGATTAATCTGAAAGATGTGCTGGATGCCAGCACCGCAAATATTCCGACATTGACCGCGGTTGGGTACGCGGTGACCTCGTCACAGCCGGGCCGCAGTGAGTCGCAAAAACGCTTGATGGCCATCCGGTCAGCACGAATGGCGGCGATGCGTGACCTTGCTGAACAAATTCATGGGTTGCAGGTCGACTCAAACACCACAGTGATTGATCTGGTGGTACAAAATGATACATTCCGCGGCGTTGTTGCTGGGACAATTCGGGGCGCACGCACGGTACGGATCAATCCAACCGGTGCTGACACCTATGAAGTGGTTCTTGAAATTGATCGGGAAACCATTGGCTATTTACTGCAAACAGCACGGCAAACGGTGTAGCTTGACATGATTGGTTTCATTGGCAGGCTTTGCCTGTTCATTTTAATAATGCAGAGCGGCGCCGTGCAGGCCGCAGACGATCAGTTGCGGATGATTACAGCGACTGGCCGTGCTGTGATTTCACATAGTGATGCTCTGAATGAAGCGAAAAATGCGGCACTTGAAGACGCGCTGTATTTGGCGGCATTATCAGGCGGTGCCAAAATAGACGGGTTCAGCTCGATACAAGCAGACACCGCGCTTGACGACCATTTTGTGGTGCGTCCATCTTCAGAAATTCTTGACTATAACATTGTCGATGAAATGCATGATGACCAGCATTATCAGGTCACTGTGCAAGTGGCAGTGGGGTCGGTAGAGCGAGACGGCTGTCAAAATCGGATACTTGGCCATATCAGCATGTTTGCACCATCTTACAGCTTGACACGTCATGTGCCGGGATGGTTGTCAACAAAGCCGCAACTAATGGTACGCGCGCTCTATGACCAAATGGCGGCACAGCCGGAACTGACTTTGACAAATTATGCTGGCACAAAGCTTGATGTTGGCAAGCTGCTCAAAGATGCCCGCTATGATTACCAAACATTAACATCATCGCGTCCACATGTTGCTGATGGCGATTTTGCCTTTACGACTGAGATAAGTTTTAGTGGTGCGCGTATAGATAAAGGGTTGCACCAACAGCATTTTTTGGATGTGACCATCACCAGCCATTTATACAGCGGTAGTCGCTATCAAAAGCTTGGCGATATCACGCATTCTAGTCGTATTAAAACTGGCGGCACCTCTATCAGCCAGACAATCAGCACATTGGCCGCGCCGAAACGCTCAGATATTCAAGAGTCGTTACTGCAACTTGTCGACACACATGCCCACGCATTGTCACAAACCATGCTTTGCTTGCCTTTATCGGCGACAATGACACAGCGCGATGATGGTCTTCATGTCACAATTGGTGCCCGCCAGGGGCTGGGTCCAAACCATTTGGCGGTGGTGTCAGGCCAAATGACTCCATGGACAATTTTGCGGGTCACCAAGTCAGATGCAGATGGCGCGACATTAATACCGCTTAACCGGCAGCGTAATCTGGCTGAATTAAATGGCCAGACAGTTACGTTTTTGGAGTTTAACTAATGCGTGTTCATGTTTTGATTGGCTTTTTGTTGGTGATGGCAAGTCTTGCCGCTGAAGCTGGTGAACCCATTGTTGTGCTTGAATATGGTCAGCGTGGGGGCAGTCATGAATATGGCGATGATGCCAGCACCCATCCATTTCGGATGGATCCGAATTATCAGCAGTCACACAAGGTGATGCCGGATGAAACACTGGGTCATATTATGCAGGCCTATTATGGCGGTAGCGGGCTGAATATGACATTTGTTGAACTGGCGATTGTTCAATTTAACAAACATGCTTTTGTCCGTGGCAACCCCAATTTTCTTTATGCTGACAAAACATTGCATTTACCGTCAGTCAATCAGATACAAGCGCTGGCACTTGGCAAAAAGGAAAAAGTTCAGCAAGGCGAGAGTTATGGCGAGCGGCAAAATGACATTTTTTTCTTTGGCGGGTAAATCACTCATCACAATGGGGATGGTATCGGCAATCTGCATAATGCCTCCGGCCATGGCTGGTGATATGATCAGCGGCGCCCAGCTGAAAGATCATGTGCGTTCAGTGCTGATGTCGCGTGGGTTAGACAGTCGCCCGGTGATTTCGGATAACCGCCGGTTTCGTGCCTGCCAGTCGCCATTAGAGGTTACGCCGATGTTTGGGGGGTATAAAACTGTGCGCTTAACTTGCCCGGATACGGACGGCTTCAAAATTGCAATACGGACGCAAATTGATAGTTTTGCCAAAGACGCGCCTGACACCGCGTCATACCCAGAGAGTGATGCCATTCTGTCCAACTTTGTCGTACTGACAAAGAGCCTGCAACCTGGTGAAATTATCGGTATGGGAGATGTGAGGCTTGTTCAGCGTGACGCCAACCCGGGTGTAGGGTATTTTCGTGATATTGATGATGTTGTCGGCCGCAAGGCAAAAAGGGCACTCACAATCAATCAGATCATTCGCACCCGCCATCTTGAGCTTGATTATGCCATCCAGAAAGATCAGTCAGTGATTATCGAGTCAAAAATTGGCTTGGTAACGGTTGTCAGCGCGGGTATTGCCGTCGATGACGCGCAACTTGGTGACCGCGTTAGAGTAAAAAATAATTCGAGCGGGCTGGTGGTTGAGGGTGTTGCAATTTCTGGAAAAAAAATCCGCATTCGAGCTAAATAATATTAACAGCGCGTCGTTAGTGCAAACATTGGAGGTCAACTTAGATGGTTGAGAGCATTAAAAACACCATTAGCCGTATGGAGCCCCGCAAGGCGAATAACACCCATGCGGCGCCTCAAACAGCAAACAAATCAGCCGCGACGACATCATCAATTGATAGTGTCGAGCTGAAATCAGCTGAAAATATGTCCGCGATCAAAGAAATGGCCGCTTCGGCGCCAATTGATCGGGCCAATGTGGATCGGATCAAAGACGCAATTAAACGCGGCGAATATCCGATTGATATTGATCGTATTTCAGATGCGCTGCTTGAGGCGTATAAGGAAATGAAAAGCTCGTAACGGACATTTATCATGCCTGATACGGCCGCTATCGAAGATACATTAAAGCGTGTCGAGCAAATGCTCGACGCGCTAGAGGCGTCTGACCAATCTTCAGCAGATTTTCGGGTGGGTTGCGATCAGCTTGACAATTATCTTGGTGACCAAAAAACATTGCTGGCGGCTGGCGGCGCTTTAACAAACCAGCAAAAGAGCCGCGTGGCGTCAATTATTGAACGGTTGGCTGGGTTGCAGAAACGCGCCGAAACAAGGGCAAATATTCCGACTGGCCTGCAAAAATATATTGCCGAACAGTCGGATTAAGTCGCATACTCAAACTGCCTAAAGCGCTAGCGCCTAGCGTTGGTTATGTAGTGTTGATGTGAATGATGTTGAATTTTTCGGACATATTGCAAAATCCAGTCACCATGCCGATAGCCACCGCGGTACTGGTTCTGGTGATCCTAACAGCTATTTTTTTTAGTATATTGCTGGGGCGTCAACGCCGCTGTCTTGATAAGCTCCAGGATATTTCTGGCAGTCTTTCGCATCTGCAAGACAGTTTTGTAAGAACCAATTTGAACTTGGAGTCTGTGGCGAACAGGCTACAAACACTTGAAACTCAATATGCAGAATTTTCAGAAAATTATGAGCATAGCAAGGTGGAATTGGCGCGGTTGGCAGAGGCTATGGGCGGCGAGAAGCAATTGACTAAAGCCATAGATTTGGCACGTGGTGGGGCAAGTGCCGAGGAAATCACCCTAGCCACTGGGCTGGGCGAAGATGAAGCCAGCGCCATTGTTAAATTTCATGGCGCAACGAAACGCTGATCGAGGCGTATCGCTACATTGTAAAAACAGATTTAGAGCAGGCAAACACCGCATAATGTTTGCCGCGTTTGACCCGTACGGTACCCGTGTCGCGATCAATCTTGATGCTGGTATCATCCATTTTTGTGGTGATAACAGATTTGCTGGATGACAAGATTTTCACCTCTTTTTCATAATCATATCCAATGATTTTCGCCATATCACCAACACCGGTGTCATTGACGATGATCTCTGCAATGCCAAAGGCGCCGCTATTGCATTTATATTTTTCATGACGGAATCGTTCTGTCGGGCAAGCTGTCAGACCAACGCCGCATGTGACCAAAAGAGAGAGATGAACCAGCCGTCTGTGCATCATGAAGTTGTTGCTTTTGGGTCTTCGTCTGCGGTGTCGACCGTCTGGGATTCACCCTCGCTGGCCTCGGCCTCGGCATCAACCTCAGTATCATCATCAACATCCACATCAGCATCGCTGGCCCCCTGTGGCTCGTCAGACGCTGGCGCATCATTTGGTGCTGCTTGCGCGGATGCGTCATTATCAATCGCCTGTGCAGTGTGATCACTGTCAGCCACAGGGGTGGCGCTATCGTTGAAATCATCATCATGGTGATTGGTAATATTGCCGTCTTTTTCCACCCGCACGGCCTTGCCTGAGCGAATGAGTTTATCAGCGTCTTGACTTTGTGCATCTATAATGGTGCCTGCCAGAAAACGCACACCATTCACCTCGCCTGGTTCAGTCATCTGTATCCGTGACCATTGATTTGCTTCAGATGTCGCTTCGCCATCGTCTGTCAGGATTGGCTCAGCTGTACCCGGTAAATTTAGGCTCAGTATTGTTGTATCGAGCGCCGGCAATGAGGTTAATGACGGGTTACGGTTGAATTCTTTCAGATTTGCCACCCGGCTTCGCAATATATAAATGCGTGCCGCCAGAATGCCGAGCCGCCGCAATTCATCAGTTTCATTGGATAGCGCCAGGGTCATGAAATTATTCATCTCCTCAAGCGGTGCGCCGCTGAATTTTTCGATTAGTGCATCGCGGATCCGAATAGTCTCAGGCGCAAGTGCAATAGATGAACCGGGGCCGTTGCCAGTACTCAGAGATGCTTTACTCATTTTTTTACCTCTCGCTGATTTTGGCATCCTATTTGCAAAATTTACACCAAATCGCCCATCGGCGCTCACTAAATTATAAAGTTCTTAACTACGGATTTTGAACAGAAATGAATAAGATCGGCTCATATTTGGACTTCCATGCACAGGCGCTGTCGCTTCGCTCGCGCCGTAATGAGGTGCTTGCGTCAAATATCGCCAATGCGGCCACCCCAAATTTCAAAGCACGCGATTTAGATTTTGATGCGGAAATCCGGCATCATATCGGCGTTGGCCCGCTCCGCACAACCGATGATCAGCATTTGCCAACCATGGTCAATCCGGTGCGTGACCGGATGCTTTACCGCGATCCGATTAACCCATCAATGGATGGCAACACAGTGGAAATGGCGGTTGAGCAGATGGAATTTTCTGAAAACGTCATACGCTATCAAACAACCTTGAGCTTTTTAAACAAGCGTATCAATGGGTTGATGTCAGCGATCAGAGGTGAATGATGAACGACATTAAAAACATCTTTGATATCTCTGGCCGCGCCATGGCATCACAGCTTGTGCGCCTGAACACGGTTGCTAGTAATTTGGCAAATGCGGGGACTATTTCTGGAACCAAAGAAGAGGCCTTTCGCTCACTTAAACCCGTCTTTGAAACAAAATTTGCAGACGCTTTTGACAAAACTGGTGTGTCTACCGTCGACGTTGTCGGGATTGAGCGCGTTGATCGCGAGCCGGTGCGGGCGCACATGCCCAATCACCCGTCTGCTGATGCTGATGGCTATGTCTATCGAGCGGCCGTTGATGAAAATGAAGAAATGATTGAGATGGTGGAAGCAAACCGCCAATACCAGAACAATGTTGAGGTGATTTCAACACTGCGCGCATTGATGATGCGCACAATCAACATGGGCAAATAGGGTTCAATTCAGGAGACCTAGACGATGAGCACAATTGACAGCAGCAATTCTCTGAACACGATTTTGGACAAGCTTGGCATTCAAAAGCCAGCTCAAGAGACAGGTGCGTCTGATAAGCTTGGTCAAGCGGATTTTTTGAAATTGATGACAACGCAATTGCAAAACCAAGATCCTTTTGCGCCAATGGAAAATGCCGAATTCATTGCCCAGATGGCACAATTTTCCACAGTGACAGGTATCACTGAAATCAGTGAGTCCTTAAAAGGCATGTCGGATCAGCTGTCAGAATTCCGTATTGCCACAGCGGCGAATATGTTGGGCCATTCGGTTCTGGTGCCAGGGAGCACTGCCTATCCAGACAGCGATGGCAGCATTTCCGGCGCGATTGATATCCCGGCGGCCTCTGCCAATACGAATATTGTTTATCGGTCTGAGGCAGGTGAAATCTTACACAGTCAAGAGCTCGGTGCGCAGTCTGCTGGCCTGGTTGGTTTTAGCTGGCAGGATATCCCGCAAGAGGTGCTAAGCCAAAATGCGTCGATCAAAGTTGAAGCTTATGCTGACACCGGCAAAGGATTAAAGTCAGTTGGCGCATCGGTCTATGGCGAAGTTTTGGCGGCCTCAACAGGTGCCGCCGCCGCTGATGTTGTTTACGATGTGCGCGGCTATGGCGATGTCAAAGCCAGCGATGTTGTCCGGTTTAAAAACTAATCCCAATTTTTTGGAAGTCTCGCGAATATATAAAGCGCCCAGCAGGAGTTTAATCGAATGTCATTTTATACTGCGTTGACAGGTTTGAATGGTTCTCAGTCTGATATTTCAGCGACCTCTAACAATATTGCTAACGTTGGCACAACCGGATTTAAACGGAGCCGTGCAGAATTTGGCGATATCTTTGCAACATCGCCATTGCAGAACGCATCCTCATCTATCGGTTCTGGTACCATTTTGAAAGGTATTAAGCAGCAATTCACGCAGGGTAATATCTCATCTTCCCTGAACGCGCTTGATTTGGCGATTTCTGGTCAAGGCTTTTTCACCTTGAAGCCGTCACTGACTTCAGCTCAAAAAGTTTACACGCGAAATGGTTCCTTAAATGTGAACAACGACCGTTATGTGGTTGACTCTGCTGGCCAGTACTTGCTCGTATATCCCGTGAACAATGATGGTTCGGTTACAGCAAAGGACTTGGATAGCGCGCTTCCTCTACAACTGCCAGTGACCTCTGGTGATCCACAGGCAACAAGTAATATTACATTAGGGGTGAACGTGCCGGCGGCAGCCGATGTAGTGCCTGATCGACCAGAGTTCAGTGATGGATACACTTTTGATCCTGCAAACCCAAACACATTTACAAACTCAACGTCAATCACAATCTTTGATGATTTGGGTAACCCAACAATTGCGACTATGTATTTCATCAAAACGCAATCTGCCTCCGCAAATGATCCAACGAACAAATACGACACCCGCTTGGTGATCAACGATACGATTATTACACCTGACCTGGTGCCATCTGTAGATGACGCAGGAAATCAGATCTTCATTGACCGCTTTGGCATGCAGACGACTTCTGTTCCGGATGATAACTACTTTCTCGAGGGTAAAGGCTCTGCACTTTATAAGAGAGATGATTTACAGACATTGGTGGATTCCCAGCCTGGAAAACTCACCGGCGAGCAAACTGAATTCGACTTTGGTGAAGAAGGTGATAGGCTCGTCGAAATTGTCACTGATCCTATTCAATTTAATGCAACGCGTGAGAGTGGTGATGCCGATAGCCGTGTCTACTGGGGCAAAAACTTCCTAACGGTCAATGTTGACAACGGAGACGTACCTGTAAATATCGATTTGCGGCCTGGTAAATATAATGCCACGCAATTGGCGGCTGAGGTAGAACGAGCAATTAACACTGCTTACGGTGATGATAACAAAATTCAAGTTGTCCAGAACGTTGATGATACCCTCAGCATTAACTTGTTTAAACTTAATGCTGACGGATCTTCAACGGGCCTCACCACTGCGGTTTCAGTGGATTTGTTGGCAGATAGTTATGTTTCAACGGTTGAAGGTATTACGTTAACAGGAGCTTCGCCGGATTTCACCCGTGAGCAGTTTTTGGCACATGCGCAGGCACGCATCAACACTGCACTAAATGATTATGCTGTCGATACAACGACTGACACTATTGATGGTGCCAGTGCTTTAGGGGTTTCTAACCAGTTGTTTGCGCGTGCTGTTGGATCACAGATGGATGGCATCTTAACTTCAACCCAAATTGTTAATCTCAAGCATGCTACTTCGTCTGCTGCGACACCTTCGTCGGCCTCTACAAGCGTTACTGATCGATTTATGGTATATTCATATCAAGGCAAAAGACCTGATTTAAGCGTATATGATAATAAAACGCAGGTAAACACGACGGGCACAACTGTCTCATTTGATGCAACTCAAAATACCATGACAATTAATTTTGCTGCCCCACCGAGCAATATTTCTATTAATGAAAAAATCAGAATTGCTGGTGAATTTGTAGCAGCTGATGCTGTTCCGGCATCGCACGTTAACGGTCGCGAGTTCACAGTTAATAATGTAAGTGGAAACAGCATAACAATTAACACCACCGGTCTTTCGTTTCCCGATGACAGTTTCACTCTGACTGAAACAGATATCTATGTAATGAGCGACGAGTCTGAGGCTGTTGAGGCATTTTTTGAGGGTGCGTCAGATGTATACGAGGGTGCGGCTGTTAACTTTAGTAGCGAAAAAATAGTTATTCGTGAAATTGGTGATGCGAATAAACATGCATACACCAACACGCAAATGGCAATAACTGGCTCGCATACTTTTGCAAATGGATCTTCTCTTGCATCAATATCAGGCACAAATTTAGCTACCACGGGGGGCACAGGAACAGGTGCCACATTTGATGTGTCAGTGGACGCTTCAGGAGTGGCTACAGTAACCCTCAATACGGCGGGAAGTGGCTACGTTGTTGGAGATCAACTGACGATCGCTGGGACAAGTCTCACTGGTGGTGCGTCTCCAGCTGATGATATTGTATTCACAATCGCATCAATCGATGGCATTTTGAGCGTCGATAGTGGTCAATTTACAATTAGTCAAACACTGAATGGTGCCGCTTTAGACTCTCTGGATGTGCTCGGTCTGAGAACATCCGCGTCCGCAAATGACCTCACCACAACAACTGACTGGGTAGATGAAAAAGCTCCCGCTTTGAAAGTCAATTATAATGAGAATACTCAGCAGCTTGAGTTCCGGGTTGACCGTACAGTGCTTGGCACGGGTACCGAAAGTAATTTTAACTCTTTTTCAGTTTTTGGCGCTACCACTGCGGAAGCATCAAACAACCTCGGTGTTCCAACACAAGACGATGCCAGTACCGTTCTAATCCGTGGTGGTGAAGTTCTCCGCACAGAACCATTTGTCGCCGATGGTGAAGAAATCCAGCTTAACGACAAGCGCTTTGGTATAACAGTACAGTACAACAGCGACACTCAAAACTTTACTTTTGCAAGTGGTACGACTGGTGAACTGATAGCTGCGGATGGTGCGCTTGGCGTAACATCGGCACAGAGTGCCTCTTCAATCACGGTGGGCAGATATAGTCTCTCCACGACCGACGGTTCGGTAATTGATACAACAGACCATTTTAGTGGTGATAATCATTTAATGTCTGTTGGTGTCTCAAAAACGGATGCAATTGCTACCGCGGGCCGAGGTCTCGCATCTTCTGCGGCGGTTTCGATTGGGGATGCAGCAAACGAGGATTTAACTAGTGTTTTTCGCATGACAAACACAAATGGTGAAAATGTCTTCAACGTTTCTGTAAACGGCATAAGTGGTGTTATTGAAATTCCGACTGGTTTTTATGTTGGATCTACACTTGCTGAGGCTTTGGAAAGCCGAATTAACCAAATACAAGATTCAGTCACGGGTGATACTGTTGGCGGCGTAACAGTCAGATATGACTCAACAGACAATAATTTTACATTCACTACCGGAACTACCGGCAATACCTCCACTATTAAAGTGAAAGGCGCCGCGAGGTTTGGTTTAGATGATGTGCCGTTGGGTGTTGGCGATGTTCCGCAGATTTACAACCTAGTGCAAGCGACTAATGCGGATGGTGTTGCGCTATATGTCGATGCAACGGGCAATGTCGTCACCCAACCACCTGCAAACCTTGTAACTGGGTACTATCCACTATACATCGATGAGGGTGAATTGACCTTTGATAACGGTGGTCGGATCATCAGCCCGAAAAATCTTGTCCATTACGAGAGACAGGAAGAAGGTTTCTCAATCTCTTTGGACATTGATTTTGGTCAGTCAACACAGTTTGCACAGCCATTCTCGGTTCTGAACGTGGAGCAGGACGGTTTTACATCGGGCCGTCTGGATGGTCTAGAGATCGACGCTTCTGGCACCATTCGAGCGAACTACACGAATGGACAGAATAATCCACTCGGAAAGATCGTCTTGGCAAACTTCAACAACCAGAACGGTTTGAAGCAAATTGGTAATGCAACCTATGTTGAGACGGCTGTGTCAGGCGCTGCGCAGGTTGGTGAGGCCGGGTCTGAGGGGTATGGAAATATCCTGTCGGGTTCTTTGGAGCGCTCGAATGTTGATATTACTGAAGAATTGGTGAACTTGATCACAGCACAGCGAAACTTCCAAGCCTCTGCGAAAGCTATTGAAACGACAACAACATTAACTACGACGATCATTAACATCCGTTAGCGGAATAGCTGACGTCTTTGTGAAAGATAGAGAACATGGATAAGTTAATCCACACAGCATTAAACACGATGCATTCAGCAAGGCTAAAACAGGCGACAAGTGCACAGAACTTGTCAAATGCGCAGGTGCCCGGTTTTCGTGGCGATGAGATAGGTGGAAGGTTCGGTTCGGTATATCTCTATGCGGATGATCAGCTCGAAACACGTGTTTTTGCGAAAAAAAGTGAACCTGGATTATTTTCCTCCGAACAGGGTGAAATGCGCCTAACTGGTCAGCAAACAGATGTTGCTATTGAGGGTGATGGTTATTTTATGGTGGAAAACAGTTTTGGTGCATTGGGGATGAGCCGCCGAGGTGATTTTACAATCTCCAATGACGGAACACTGGTCAATCGCAGCGGCGAAGTCATCCTAGATACTAGTCTGGTGCCAATGACTGTTCCACCTTTTAGAGAAATTTTTATTGCCGAGAATGGGCAAGTGTATATTGAACCAATTGGAGGTGAACCTGGTGTCAGACAATTGGTAAACCAGATTGCAGCCACATCTGGTGAAGGTCTGAGTCTCAAAAAGGATACAGACGGAACAATTCGTCCGGAGGGTGGAATTGATCGAACACAATTCAACGCAGACCAAAATGTCCGTTTAAAACAGGGTTATTTAGAAACAAGCAACGTTAGTGTGTTTGATGAATTGGTTAATAATGTTGATATTCAGAAACAATATCAGCTAAATGTAAAGTTGATTTCACTTGCAAAACAGATAGATGAAGCTGGCGCAAGCTTATTAAAGTTGCCAAACGGCTAAACCAACATTTGGCACAGTTATTGCTGTACAAAGGCTCCACTCTAGAGGTAAGGAGCTCTCAGCGAAATGTCTACATTTGCTATGCATGTCGCCAAAACTGGCCTGAATTCACAACAAATTAAAATGCAGGTAATCGCAAACAATCTTGCAAACGTTAACACCACTGGGTTTAAAGCAGATCGTGCTAATTTTGAGTCGCTTCTTTACCAGATTTTACGCGGTGCTGGTGACAATACGTCAGAAAATACCTCGCTGACTTCTGGTCTCGCTGTGGGTACAGGCACGCGCCTTCTCAATACTAGCAAACTGCACACTCAGGGAAGCTTGATTAATACTGGTAATTCGCTTGACATCTCAATTGAGGGTGATGGCTTTTTTCAAGTCTTATTGCCGGACGGTCGGGTTGGATATACAAGAAGTGGTGCCTTTTCAAGAAACGCTGAGGGTACAGTGGTGACCGCCAGTGGTTACCCATTACAACCAGAAATCACTATTCCGCCTGAGGCCCTGTCGATTAATGTTGCATCTGATGGGATTGTGACTGTGCAGGTGCCAGGCGCGGTTGATGCTGAAGAGGTCGGTCAGATTACGCTTGCTGACTTTCCAAACAGACAGGGTTTGCAACCAAACGGTGAAAGCATGTTGATGGAGTCACCAGCCAGTGGCGCTCCCATTGTTGCTGCACCATTTGAAGAAGGTATGGGCCGGACCGTGCAAGGCTCTTTGGAAAGCTCAAATGTCAATGTTGTGCAAGAACTTGTTGATATGATTGAGACGCAAAGAGCCTATGAGGTGAGTTCAAAAACCATTACATCTGTTGACGAAATGATGCGTTATTTGGCGCAAAATGTGTAACGGCTGACTAGGGTAGAGGCGCGTTATCATGTCATTATTCATATCAAAATTTATAGTTACCGCTCTACTGACGCAGGTTTTGGCTGGTTGTTCAACCTATGTGTCACAACTTGAAGGTCAAGCCTTTGAACCTGTCGATCCAGCGGTAAACCTGGCCAGCGAACAAGCATCTAACGGGGCTATTTTTCGCAGCGGGCAAAGTGGGCTTTTTGCTACCGACCAGCGTGCGCGGCGTGTCGGTGATATATTAACGGTAACTTTTAATGAAATTTTTGCCGCTACCAAAGCAGCAACTGCTGCATCGAGCAAGGCTGACGCCTTTGCTGTGACCTTGCCAACTGGCCTGCCAAACATTGTTACTGGTGGGTTTGCGACAGATGATAGTGGGGTGAATGGTGGAGGCCTAACAGCTGGCACAAACAGAACATTTTCTGGTGCTGGCAACGCTGCCCAGTCAAACAGCTTTACTGGATCACTGGCAGTTACAGTCACACGTGTATTCCCAAATGGCAACATGGAAGTGGCTGGCCAGAAAGAAATTACACTGAACAATGGCAATGAATATGTAAGGGTAAAAGGCATCGTGCGCCCAGAAGATATTTCCGCCACAAATATTGTGTCATCAACACGTTTGGCCGATGCGCAAATTCGTTACACCGGGTCTGGCCATCTGGCTGATGCGTCGAAGCCAGGGTGGCTCAGTCAGTTTATGCGTGCCATCTCTCCATTCTAAAAGCTGTGCTGTCAGGATCACTTAAATGATACGCTACCTGAAATTTATTTTTGTTGCTTTGCTGGCTAGTCTTGCTGTGTCATCTGCCGTGCAGGCCGATCGTCTAAAAGATCTGACATCCATTGCTGGTGTGCGGTCTAACCAGCTTGTCGGCTATGGCTTGGTCGTTGGCCTCGCAGGCACAGGTGATGGAAACGCTGTTCTCACACAGCAAGCCATGCAGTCAATGATCAGTCAGTTCGGGGTGGTCACTGATGCGGCCAACATCAATGGCAAGAACGCGGCATCTGTGATTGTAACAGCGGAATTACCCCCTTTTATTAAACCCGGGCAGAGGCTGGATATTGTTGTATCGACCGCCGGACAGGCAAAATCCTTGCGCGGCGGTACATTGCTAATGACGCCTTTGCTCGGCGCTGATGGCGAAACCTACGCGGTGGCACAAGGCAATTTGATGGTTGGTGGCTTGGGTGTAGAGGGTGGTGACGGGTCATCATTAACGGTGAACATTCCAACCGTGGGGCGTATTCCCGGCGGCGCCAGCGTTGAGCGGATGATTGATACGCCATTCCTGACAGATGAAAATATCATGCTGAATTTGCATCAGGGTGACTTTAGCACAACGACAAAAGTCAGTGAGGCAATCAATGATGTGTTTGGTGATGGTGTTGCTGTGCCACTTGACTCAACAACGGTTAAAGTCAGGGCTCCAATGGATCCGGCACAAAAAGTGTCATTTGTCAGTCTACTTGAAAATATCGAAGTTGAACCAGAGCGGCCACGTGCCAAAGTCGTGGTCAATGCCCGCACCGGTACGATTGTAATAGGGGGCGATGTGCGTGTTTCACCGGCGGCTGTTACGCATGGGTCTCTTACTGTGAGAGTGGAAGAGGATGTAAATGTTACGCAAACCCAAACTGCAGCAATTGCAGATGGGGTGGCGGCCATTGCAGATGGCGCCGCAATTGCTAATCCAGATACCGAAATAACTGCTACAGAAGAGCAAGCAAGAGCATTTGTTTTCGATCCGGGTGTTGAATTGTCGTCAATTGTTGATGCATTGAATGCTGTTGGTGGCAGCCCATCTGACCTTGTCGCAATTTTAGAAGCATTACGCGAAGCTGGATCTTTGCGCGCCGAATTGATCGTGATTTAGAGAGTTTACGAATGGACGCATTAGCCTCAATTAGCTCACAGATGGCAGCCAGTTTATCACACGCAGATAGTCGGCCTACCGATCTGCAAGGCGCTGCTGAACAGTTCGAAGCATTATTTATTCATCAGCTTTTGAAACAGGCGCGTTCAGCAAAATTAGCTGATGACATTTTGGGGAGTGAAGCCGGTGACACCTATACAGAAATGCTTGATCAGGAGCGCGCAAAGCAATTGTCCACCAAGATAAACCTTGGAATTGCCGAGGCTTTGGTCCTTCAATTTTCTGGTCGAGCGAAAAGCTCCGCTGGCGAGTAGAGGTTGGAAACAAAATGACTAGCCTATTTGATGTTGGAAAAAGTGCCATTCAGGCCTACCGTCAATCCCTGTCGGTAACTGGGCAGAATATTGCCAACATAAACACTGATGGCTATGTTCGCCGTGAAGCTGATTTGAAAGAGGTCACGGCCAGTCAAGGCGGTATTACGAGCATTGCCAATCAGAGCGGGCTTGGTGTCAGAGTGGCAGACATCAGGCGTTCCTTTGACGAACTGTTAGCTGGCAGAAAACTCTCGGCAAGTTCAAATTACGAACAGTCAGACAGTTTCCTAAAGCAAGTGGAAAAACTTGAAAACTTGCTACTTCCGGGTGAGTCTGACCTTGGATCTCAGATCGCAAGTTTTTTTCGTGCATTGAATGATGTAGCGGCAGCTCCCAGTGACTTGGCGCCACGCGCTGTTGCAATTGAGCGGGGAAATTCAGTTGCTGAGGCGTTTAATTCAACTTCCGTTCAGTTACAGCAATTGAAACAATCGACCCTGGACAGAACTGACGAAGCAATTGAGTCCCTAAACACACTTACGAAAGAACTTGCTTCGGTTAATGACAGGATTTTATCGGCCAGTCAGAGTGGGCGCTCACCAAATTCATTGCTGGATTTGCGCGATAACTTGATCGGCGAAATTTCAAAACTTGCGGATATTTCGGCGAGCTATTCTGATAGAGGTGTTGCAAATGTCACTGTTGGTTCTTCTGGAGTAGGCCCGAGCCTCGTCTCAGGGAATAAATATACAAATGTTGGCTTTATTGAGCGGTATGACAAGATTGGCGGCCTTCAGATTATACTTAATCCGCTGGCGTCAAAGACGCCAACCAGCCAGCTCTCTTCAGGCAAGATCGCTGGTTTAAGCGAGGCGTATGGCTCGATCAGGGGTGTTATTGATCAGGTCAATTCGTTAGCCGCTGAGCTATCTACTCGATTGAATACCCAGCACACGTTAGGTGTGGCTCTTGATGGGTCCACTGGGAGAGATCTCTTTTCAACAATATCTATCGAGGCTATCAGAAGCCCAGCCACTTCAATTGACGTTGACTTGGAGTTAGTCATCACTGACGCAAATAAATTGCCGTCTAGTGGTTTGGCGCTAACTTACTCAGATGAGACCAAATTATGGAGTTTGTCAGATCCCAACTTGGGCCATATTTCGAGTGGAAAAAGAAGTCTTAGGGGCCCAGGGTTTGAGATGACCATGAGTGGTGTGCCCAGAGGTGGTGACAGTTTCCAGATTTTACCTGGCTCTAATACAGCAGGCCAAATTAGATTCTTACTTACACGTCCGCACGATTTTGCTGCCGCTAGCCCTGATCTCATAACCGCGTCGAACTCAAATCTGAGTGATTCTGAGTTGAGTATGAAGAGAATTTCACCGGCACTCTACCCTGAGAATGGTGTCATTACAGGTGATTTAGCAAATTCGTTGTCTGCAGTTGAGGCACAGGAATTTATCAAGGATGGGCTTATTACTACAATTCCAGCTGGCACAGACCAAGTTGATATAGCTTCCTTTACCAGACAAGCCTCTGCAAAATTTAATTTTACAGGATTGGGTCTTCAGAATATCAATCAATTTTCTTTTGGTCGCCTGAATTCTGATGATGATGGTCCACATACTTTCAATATCGGGTATGCAAGTGCTTATCCAAGCGATCAGTCAGGGAATTATTGGCAGGATGCATCAGAGATTGCCGACGCGTTAAATAAAGGTATTTTAAAGAGTACCGCAAATCAGTCACTTTTTGATTTAGGGATGCGCGCGAGTGGCTCAGGCGGAAATCTGACGTTTACAACCTCCAGCGGTAACTTTGTTTCATCAGGAATAGGTGCACCAGAAATTTCTACCGGAGGCATTACGAATGCTGCCTCTGTGACTGATGCTGTTACCGCCTCTGAACTTCAGATTTTTACCCGTGAGGGCCGTCATATCGCCGGGGTTGCGTTCTCGGACACTCAAATAACTGAATTTATGACGACTGCAAACGGGTTTGATGACTCTGCAGTTTATACTGCAGAGTATTTGAATAACACGCTCGATCCATATCGTGGCATCGACATGGATGTAAGTTTTGCGGGCGGTATGCATGCCATGAAAATTGGTAGCAATGGCATCGGGCCAGCACTTGCGCAAGGCACAACAATTGTTCCTGCTAACGCTACTCTAGCTCAAACAGTAACAGTTTCGCTGCCTGACAGCTCCTCGTTTAGCATACCGATTGCGGTTGGTGCTTCAGCGGCTACTGCAGCGGGCTCGTTTAATAAAATTCTGGGCAATAGTGGTGTAAGAGCGGAAGCAAAAACTCAAATTGAGTTTTTTGATTTTCAAGGTACCGGAGTTGTGTCTTTTGATCTCGAAGTTGCCAATCGGGTGCCAATTGAAATTTCAGCCGATGTGACCCCCACTAATTTGTCAAACCTCGCAATTGCTCTAAACAAAGTATCAACTGAAACTGGTGTCGTGGCAGTGACCTCCACTGATAATACCCGAATAATTCTCACCAGTGATGCTGGGGATGACATTTCAATAAGTAAGTTGGGTGCCGCTAGCCCCGCGTTTTTAGGACGTTTCATTGATGATGATGGTGTCCCAGAGACCTCACCAATTGGAACTGTCTCCGTCGCGGGAGCTTTAAAAACGCCATTGACTTCTACAAGTGTGGTCACAAATGCACTAATTGCGGGTCCGACAGTATCGACAAATACGGTGAGTGGATCAGGTGCTGACCTGAACATTTCTTCTGATACATCCGGTAATTATACTGTAGTGATAAACTCTGGTGGAGCTGGCGCTGCAAGCCCATATGTGGTTGGTGAAACTTTCATAATTGACGGGACACTGATTGGTGGAACGACTGTTACTCATGATGTGACCATTACAGTTGGAGCTGTAGACGGTAACGGTGTCATCACCTCTGCAACAGCCTCTGGTTTCGCGCCAGGCATCACACAAGCACAAACTACCCTGAGTCCAACAACCACAGATGGTTCAGGAAGTGGCGCAACCTTTGACGTTACTATCGCGGACGGTGTGGCAACAGTGGCAGTGAATGCGGTTGGAGACGGCTACGATGTTGGTGATGAAATAACCATACTTGGTTCAGCAATCGGCGGCACGGATGGCGTCAACGACCTAACAATTTCAGTTGCATCACTTGATCCAAGTAGTTTGGTGAGTTTTGGCACGATAGTAAGTGGAAATAGGATTGATGCCGCGCGCTTCTCAGGTTCGATTTCTTTATCTTCTTCTACCTCATTCACAGTTACAGAAACCAATGGGGCGACCTCGTCAGTTCAAGACCCATCACTTGGGGGCCTGGTGAATATCCACTCAAACGTTGCTGGCGATACAAAGAGAATTGAATATGATATCAGCGATGCCCTTGAGAGTGGAGGTTCCGCGCTCAACGGTCTTCGGGCAGTTGCACCTAATGCAAGTTACCAATTGACAGTTCCCAGTAGCAATTCCTCGATAACTTTTTCTGCCAATGTCTCAAATAGTGATTTGTCAGTCATTGATAAACAATCTGTTAATAAGGCGATTGTTCGACAAATAAGAGACCAGGCGCCAATTTCATCACTCTCTGCGGGGGCAGCAGTTTCACAGACGCAAGTGGTAAGTTACAGTTTTCAGAGAACTGAGGCGGTACAGCCAAACGTTGATAGTGTTAATCTTATTATCAACGGTTCATCCGTACCAGTTGATCTAAACGATATCGATGGCTCCAATACAGCTGCAAGCTCAGCCGCTGATGTTACTGCAGCTATAATCAGATCAGTAAACAATGCTGGCCTTGGTGTCACTGCCTCAGCCTCAGGAACTCCGCCAAATTATGGTGTGACCCTAACTGCAGATAGCCCAGGCGTTGCTTTTACTGTCCAATCATTTGAGTTCAATGATGTTAATGAAACCGTTCCACAAACACAGTTCAGCTTAACTAGCGAAACTCCAGCGCTCAGTTTGCCCAAAGATGATACCTCTGTAGCGATAAAGTATGGAGATCAAATTTACAATTTAGCGATGAAAGAGGGTGAGGTAATAATATCTGGCCCCGAACCTGATCGACTAACCGCATATTTTGACAGCGACAGCCGTTTGCAAATATTTGGGGGTGGATCGTTGTCTGGATCAAATATTTCTGTGCTGAGCGATACTGAGCTCAGTGGCAATAGTGAAGCTGCAGAGAAATTTGGATTGGTCAACTCAACTACTCGGCTAACAGGTCAACTGTTTACGCTTACATCCTCTATGAACGATTTAGAATTAAATTTTGATGGCCAAGCTGTCACCGTGTCGTTGGATTTGCTTGGTAACATCACCACGGTTCCGTCGTCTGTCACAGGTTTGACACTTACATGGCAGTCTGAGTCTGCAACAACAGGCAGATTAAAGGCTGAGTACAATGGAGATATGTATTCTCTGTCTTTCGATAATCCAACTAATGCGCTTGGCTTTAAAACAGCAGACCGAGAAATATCAGTGAGTGGTGACGAAATTCTCATCAATTCCAGTGACAAAAAAGCTTTTTCAATATCAGCGTCTGCAGAAAGCTTGTCTGATACAAGGTTCCAATTGAGTAATTTACCAAATGAAGACCTGTTGATTTTTGCTACTGGCGGTGGGGCTCGTACGATCGGCGCTGAATACAGCCAAGCCAATGACGAAGAGGATTTAACAACATATGAGATCCGAGCGGTTGGAGAAAATGGAAATGTTATCGAGATTTTTGACGCTGACACCAATCATTCCATAGCTACCCGTGTTGTGAGTGGTGATCAACAAACTACGTATCGAAATTTCGAATTTACCCTAACTGGTCAAGTAAGTGATGGTGACAGTTTTATTTTATCACAAGACTCGGCAGGCCAAAATGATGGACGAAATATTGACGAGTTAATCAGTCTTCATACAGGAGATCCAAGAAATCCAGAAAAATTGGGTTTCCAAGACATGTTTGGCGTAATGATTGCAGGTGTAGGCTCGTCGGTTAACTCCAGTAAAATCGCCGTTGATATTCAGGAAGAGAATATGATGGCTGCCAAAGAGGCTGAGGCTGAATTTGCTGGAGTAAATTTAGATACAGAAGCCGCGGCTCTGATTGAATTTCAGCAGGCATACCAGGCGTCGGCGAGAATTTTATCTACGGCTCGAGAGCTTTTTCAGTCTTTGATGGAAGTTGTTTAGGGAGTTTGTCATGCAGGTAAGCACTAAGCTACTAAACCAACAGCAAGTAAGGCAATTTAGTAAAATAAATGATAAAATTGCAGATGTTCAGGAGCGGGTTTCAACTGGAAAAAGTATTTTACGAGCGTCGGATGACCCAGTCGCCGCCGTAAATCTGTCTGTCGCGAAAGAGCAAAGTCTGCTCTTGGGTCAATTTGAGAGGAACATTGCCTCAGCTGAAAACAAGCTAAATATGACAGATCTTACATTGCAAGAGACGGTTAACGTTTTAACGCGCTTTAGTGAGTTAATCACGATGGCTCGTAATGGTGCGCTGAATGAAGAAGGGCATCTAGCAATATCTACTGAAATGAAGCAGTTAAAAGAGGTTCTTTTAGGTCTTGCAAATACCACAGATGCAAATGGACAAGGTATATTCAGTGGCTTTAATGGTGTTGACCGACCTTTCGAAATGAAGGTTGATGGCAGTGTTGAATATCTTGGCAACCGCGGCCAAAACAGCCTTGCGATATCAGAAAATATGTCGATCTCGACAAATATTGACGGTGGATCCGCGTTTATGCGCATCGATACTGAAGGTGGCAGACGAAGCCTCTTTGATATAGTGGACCTCACAATCAATGCGGTAGAAACTGCATCAGCTTTTAGCCCAAAAGCTAATGCTAACAATCGAGCTAATGTGTATTTTGAGCTTCCTAGCCGAATGGAAGAATGGTCGCTGGAATTATCTGGGAGTATCGGTTCAAAAACAATAACGGCCTCCATAAATGAGGGTGGCCTGCAAAATATGGTTGATGCAATCAATGCCGCGACTGCTGAAACGGGAACTGTTGCGAGCCTAAATGCTGATGGGACTTCTATCACTCTCGTCGATGACATGAACGGCGACATAACTATCAAGAACATCCAAATTGAGGGTATTAATGCAGCACTCGATCAAGTGGTTTCATACATTGAGTTCACAGGTATCGATGCGGCTGGTGTCGCAACAACAAAGGCACAAAAGATGACAGATGCAGATCAACTGGTATCTTCAAGTATTGGAAATATGCAAAAGGCTATTGACAATTTGTCATTACAGAGAGCGTACGTGGGTGGCCAACTCAGTAAAGCTGCGACACAAATTGATGTTGTTGGTGCTCGTAAACTGGCAGTGGATCGGGATGTGTCGCGGCTCGGGGACGCCGACCTGGCTGCATTGATAACGGACTTGCAAGCTCAGTTGACAAATCTCAATGCAGCGCAATCAGCGTTTGCTAAAATCGGCCAGCAGAGCCTCTTTGATTACATCAGGTAATTGCAAAGTACCCTTAACTCATCATGCAAGGTATGGATAATTTTAAGGCGAGGGCTTCCCTCGCTTTTTTAATGCTGAAAATTGGCATGGATATTGCTGTCTCATTGAAAGTGAAAATTTTGGGGCGAATGAGATGTCAACAAAATATCTAAAATTTTTAATCTTATGCGTCAGTGGAGGAATGTCACCACTGCAATTTGTTGATGTCCCAATTGGCTCAAGAATACTAATTTTTGAAACCATTAGCAAAACTTGGCATGCCAATTGCAGAAAATTGGCAGTGTCAAAAATTTTGGATTGGCTAGTAAAATGAGTAAGATCAATACAAATATGGCGGGGGTTACCACCCTCTATCATCTTCGCAACAAAGAAGAAGCGATGAATCAAGCGTTAGAACGCATTTCATCAGGTTTGCGCATCAATAATGCTGTTGATGACGCTGCAGGTGCTTCTCTGGTCAATCGAATGACCTCTCAGGTTAAGGGTCTGGAAGCTGCTATCAGAAATGCCGCTGACGCAATTTCGTTGACGCAAACGGCTGAAGGCGCACTCGATGAAGTGTCATCTATCCTTCATCGTATGAGAGAGTTGTCAGTGCAAGCGGCGAACGGTGTTTACACTGGCCAAGATCGCCAAGCTTTGCAAAATGAGGTTGGGCAGCTCCAGCTTGAACTGGCACGTATCGCTGAAAACAGTACATTTAATGCGGTGAAAATGCTCAATGGTGATTTTACAAATACAGCCTTCCAAATTGGATTCCAGCCCGGTGACTCGGCCATATTGTCTATCGAAAATGTGGATCCAACAGGCTTAGGTGAATATCTGGTAGACACTGACCAGTTGAGAAACACATCCTCTACATTTTTCCCAGCGGCGTTTCCTTCTGTTGCAAGTAATAAGGCGGGATTAACCTCAAAAATTGTTGAGGGTGAGGATCTAACAATATACGGAAATGTTGGCAACGCCACTATTGACATAAACGGTGGTGCAACAGCGAAAGAGATAGCAGCAGCTATCACGGCTCGTAAAGGTGAGACTGGTGTATATGCTGATGCCCAGACCCGAATGAACATGACATTCTCAGAGGTTTCATCGGCTTTAACTGACACGGTTTCATTTAACCTTTATGGTAAAAATGACACAGCAGTTCTAATTGCAGCCAATGTGGACTTCGGTGTTACTAATGGAGCTGCAGCAAACCTATCAGAGCTTGCTGCCGCCATCAATGGTACGTCTGGAAAGACCGGGGTAACAGCCTCTTTAAGTATAGACAAGTCAACAATGACACTCATTTCAGATGATGGTTATGATATTGTGGTGGAGAATTACTCTCTGGTAGGGGTGACAGGACCGACGATGAATATTAGTGGTGCTGATGAGGATTTCAATAATTTGACTGATGGAACAACACAGTTTTCAGATGGGTCAACTGATTTTTATACCCATGTGCCGATCACGGCAGGTACAGATCCAGACACAATTGGTGTAAGTGGAACAATCAAGTTTCACTCCCCCTTTGTCTTTTCCGTAGCGACTGGCGCGCAGGGTTCGGATGAAGCACCAACTTTAACGGTTGACCAAAGTGGCGTGACATCAAGTACCACCCCACAGTTGACTGCTAATAACACTACCCTTTTGGTTGTACCTGAAACTACTGGCACCTCTGTAACTGGTAATAGTGGCAGCCCTTCGGGTATGACTGTCGAATTCCGTACTGACAGTAGTGGCAATATTTTGACGCCAGTGCGTATCTTGAATATGGGCTCTGGATTTGAGTATGGAGATGTTTTGACTATTAACGAGAGTCTTTTGGGCGGTGACAGCACTGGCACTGTCACAGTCACGATAGACGCCACTACGGACAAACCTGATGGGACAGCGATGACTGTGCCAGGTGGCTTGTTCTCAGGAAATCCATCAGGCGCTGTTTTAAGCTCAGTTTCCCAGTTAGATGTTCTTAATGTTAAAAACTCACTTAAGATGCTGACTGCTGTCGATGGTGCGTTGGTGAGGATTGACCTTGAACGCTCAGATCTTGGCGCGACAATGTCGAGAATGGAACATACGATTAACAATCTCTCGAACATCGTGATGAACACAAAGGCGGCTCGGTCACGGATCAATGACGCTGATATTGCGGCTGAGTCTACTGAGCTGAGCAAGGCGCAAGTTCTCAATCAGGCAGCCCAAGCTATGCTGGCACAAGCCAATAAAGCCCAGCAGTCAATTCTTCAGTTGTTGAACTAGTAAAAATAAAAAAGCTCTGAAAAAAGAGTTTGGCTACCCACCTAACTCAAATGCGGCCCTTTGGAGCCGCATTTTTTGTGATAATTTTTTGGGCATCTATTGGCATATGGTTTGCAGGATTAACCTACAGCGTAACAGCTTCGGTGCAATGCTTAACAGTATTTGAGTCATTTTTTTATGGATGATATAAACCACTCTGATACAGGTCGCGGGCAGCAGGTTGATACTTCTCTAGTCTTAAATTGCCTGCAAAAGGGCGATGCCAAATTAGCCCTCCAACATTGCCACGATTTGTTGTCTGAAGATCCACAACATATTCAAACCTTATTATTTGCAGCTATCGCATCGCGTAGTCTTGAATGGCTTGACGACGCGCTGGATTTTGCCAATCGCGCACAAATGGTGGCGCCAAGCCAGCCAGCTATCTATGGCCTGATGGGCGATATATTGCTACTGCAAAAGAGACCAGAGCCTGCTTTGGAAGCACTTTTAAAGGCGCGTCACCTTGGTGATAGTTCAGCACAAATTAATTTTAATATAGGGTCTGCCTATCTTGTTCTTGGCATTCATGAAGATGCAAAAATTTATTTTGACCAGGCGCTGTCAATTGATCCACGGATGGTGGCGGCCCATGTCAATAAAGGCTTGGCAGAACATTCATTAATGAATCTGGATGCGGCTCTGGATTGTTTTGATGCGGCGCTTTACATCGATCCAGGTAATGTTGATGCACGATGGAATAAATCACATGTCTTACTGACCCTTGGCAGATATGCAGAGGGGTTTAAGCTCTATGAAACCAGAAGGAAACATTCGCAAGTAGCGGTAAAGAAGAGAATATTTGATAGCCCTTTATGGTTAGGTCAGGAGCGTATCTCGGGCAAGACAATCTTGTTACATGCTGAGGGCGGCTTTGGTGACACAATCCAATTTATCCGCTATGCAAAGCTATTTGATGAGGATGTTAAGTTGATTATCCAGTGTCAAAAACCACTTACTGAGCTTATTGAGCGAATGGGTTTAAACGCTGAAATTATAACTCTCTCAGATACTCCGCAAAGACATGACTATCATTGTTCGCTAATGAGCTTGCCTCTCGTTTTTGGCACAACTGTTAATTCTATTCCCCGATTTGACCAATATATTTTTGCATCAGAGCAATATTCGCTTAAATGGCAGGGCCTATTCTCGAGCCCATTTAATACACGGATTGGAATTGTTGCGCGGGGTAGTGATAGTCATCAGAATGACAAAAATCGAAGCATGAACTTGGAAACTCTTCTCCGATTCCTGCCAAAAAAAGCAGACTATTGCATATTGCAAAGAGAAATTTCTGAAAAAGAAAATCTCTTTGTACATGCCACAAAAAATATTGTGGCACCGGGGAAAAGACTAGAAAGTTTTTCCGATACTGCTGCAATTTGTGAACAATTAGACTTGATTGTAAGCGTGGACACCTCGGTTGCCCACTTAGCAGCTGCTATGGGTAAGCCAACAATAATTCTGTTACCTTATCGTCCAGACTGGCGATGGGGAGCAAGCGGCTGTAAGACAGCTTGGTATCCAACTGCCACACTTTTGAGGCAAGAGCATCATGGGAGTTGGGCGTCGGCTTTTAATTGTTGGAGTGATAATTTATTGGAGCCTCTAGCATGCACTTAATGAACATAGGAACAAGCCATAAATTACGCACAGATAATAGACATATTGGTTTTCTTTGCGGTGGGCCGCCAAAATCTGGAACAACACTTCTTCAGCATTGTTTGGACCTACACCCTGAACTTTCATGCCCTCCCGAGGTTGATTTAAATTTTTTACGATTATCTTTTGGTGAAGTTTTAAAAAAGTTCAATGAAAGAAATGAAAAGATCAGTGCCAGAACAAGTAATCATCTAAATTTAGAGATGAGTCAGCAACTAATGGATCAGGTCTTTGCAAACACATTGGCAGTGCTATCAACGCGTGAGGGTGTTGATCCTAGCAATAGTGGTTTAAGCGATAATTCAATTGTGGACCAGCTTGAATTTTACACTAAAACCCTGAGTCAGAGTAAAATCATATTAATATTCCGGCATCCTATTAAAACTGCAATTTCTTCATGGAAGCACAATCACCGCATTGCTCAAAAAGAGAATAATATGCAAATAATCGATCAAATCATGAGATTTGGTGGGCTAGACGGGTGGGTAGTTCAAACAGCGATCCAATTTTCTAGGCGTGCAAGCGTTGCACTAGAGTTGAGTGAAAAAAACCCAAATGTGAAGATAGTCAAATATGAAGATATGGTGAGCAAAAAAAGGGCGCAATTAATTGACTTGTATAATTTTTTGGGTGTTTCTTTTGATGAGGATTTGCTCAATTTCATTGAGACAGAGAGTGATTTTGCGGTAATGAGAAACAAATCAGCTAATCCAGCGTTCTATGACTCGGGACCCGCCCAAGACATTACAGTTTTGTCTGACGCAACATATACTCGCGTTGCTCAAGATTGTGCAGAAACTCTCTCAAAGTTTGGTTATCAATAGATCAATGCTCTGATTGTTCAGTCGTCGTTGTACTGACAACGATAAGTTCAAAATCAATTGATTTCTTGGTTCTTCGTAAATTTATAAATTTATTTGAGGAAACTCATAAGGCCTGTAATGCTTTTTTTCCTTGCGAAATTTAGAGATCCTATAGTCAGTGCCTCCAAAATTTCTCATAGAATGTTGGAAAAATTTGACAAATAAAGAAATCTGGATAGCCACGTGCATGAATGAATTTGTGAGTTAACGACAGTGATCATTTACAAGGTCTTTTCAAGCGACTCACATTGCTTAACTCTTTTAGCTGCCAACTTCGCCCACATAGGATGTCATGTGCACATTATTTGACAGTGCGATGGGGCCTAATATTTGCACCAATAATTTGTCTTTTGCATTGTATACGCGAGCGTATGGTTTTCTTGCAACTAGCGAGGCTAATGTCGGGGTCAATGGAAAGGAAATGGGACAAGTCTTCTTTAAGTCGAAAACATGTCTTGAAAAGATAGGCTTTCTCATGCGTTGGCACACAAATTGCTCTGAAAACTAAGATGTCAAAGCTTTCTAGTTTGATTTCTTGGCAAGGAGATGAGTAAATGAAAAAAGCTCTAGTGTGCGGTGCAGGCGGCTTCATCGGTTCTCACATGGTCGACCGACTGGTGCAAGAAGATTTCCACGTTAAAGGCGTCGACTTGAAATCACCTGAGTTTTCTGAAACTTCAGCCCATGAATTTGTCATTGGTGACTTAACTGACCAGAGTTTTTGCAACTCAATCTTTGAAGATGGTTTTGATGAAGTCTATCAGTTTGCAGCTGATATGGGAGGGGCTGGCTACATTTTTACCGGCGAGAATGACGCGCAGGTGATGTACAATTCTGCCTCCGTAAACTTGAATGTTCTAGAAGCGTCAAGAATAAGGTCTGCAAAAAAAGTTTTCTTTTCATCCTCCGCCTGTGTTTACCCAGAACATAATCAAAGGGCAACTTCATCCCCTGTTACATCTGAAGATACAGCCTATCCAGCAAATCCTGACAGTGATTATGGTTGGGAAAAACTTTTCAGTGAACGTCTTTATCATGCCTATGCACGCAACCACGGTATGTGGACGCGGGTAGCAAGATACCACAATATTTTTGGGCCGATGGGCACTTGGTCAGGAGGAAAAGAAAAGGCGCCAGCTGCTCTCTGCCGCAAGGTAGCAGAAGCCCAAAAAAATGGCGAAGTTGAAATTTGGGGCGATGGCCTGCAGACGCGTTCATTTTTATTCATTGATGACTGCATAGAGGCAACCACTCGATTGTTGAGGCATGAGACATTTGCAGGTCCTGTTAACATCGGATCAGAAGAGATGATCTCAATAAACGATTTGGCCAAAACAATTATAAGCATATCGGGGAAAAATCTTAGCCTAAAACATATTGATGGTCCTCAGGGTGTAAGAGGGCGTAACTCCCATAATAAATTGATCAACGAAAAACTGTCATGGCAGCCAGAAATATCTTTATTTGATGGTTTGAAGAAGACCTATCCATGGATTGCTTCAGAGGTGGCTAAATTTAACTCTGGATTAGCTGCATGATAAGAAAAGGTAAAACTCGTGTCAGAAAAATTTAAAAAGAAAATATCTGTTGTTGGGTTGGGTAAACTTGGAGCGCCAATGCTTGCAGTTTTTGCAAGTAAGGGTTGGAAAGTTACTGGCGTTGACTTGAATGAGGAGATTGTCTCAAAAGTTGACTCTGGCATCGCTCCATGGTGTGAACCAAATCTAGACCAGCTTTTGAATTCTTACAGGAAAAACTATAGAGCAACAACTTCACTTGATGAAGCAGTGAATGATAGCGATGTTACGTTCGTAATCGTCCCTACCCCGAGTAAAGTCGATGGGTATTTTGATAATTCTTTTCTTGTCACTTCCTTGTATGAGATAGGTAAATTAATTGGAAAGAAAAATACACATCATATGGTGGTCGTTACATCCACAGTGATGCCCGGCTCTATGGATTACGAATTAAAATCTGTGATAGAAAAGTCATCAGGCAAAGTTGCAGGCCTAGATTTTGGATTTTGCTATAATCCTGAATTTATAGCCCTTGGTTCTGTAGTTGCGGATATGCTAAACCCCGACGTTGTGCTAATCGGTGAGAGTGACACTGACAGTGGAGATTGGCTTGAGAGTTTTTACCGTTCAATCGTAGATAACAAGCCAGTGTACAAACGTATGCGCTGTATTGAAGCAGAAGTAACAAAACTTGCCATCAATACATATGTGACTACGAAAATTAGCTATGCCAACATGGTTACGGAATTATGTGAAAAGTTACCGAATGCGAACTCGGACGTTGTACTGAGTGCGGTTGGAAGTGACTCGAGAATTGGTAATAAATATCTGAGAGGCGGCACTGCTTATGGTGGACCGTGCTTCCCTCGTGACAATCGTGCTTTCACAGCGCTTGGCAAACGACTCGATAGCTGCACAGCACTGGCTTCAGCCACTGACTATTTGAATGATTATCAGGCTGAACGGGTAACCAACTGGACTTACAAAATTGCTTCGCCCGGCAGAGATGTTATTGGCATTCTGGGTTTGTCATATAAGCCCGGAACGCCGGTGACAGAGAACAGCCAAGGAATTGCCTTAGCTAGAAAGCTAAGTGCGATTGGTTTCGATGTTAAGCTGCATGATGAGCTGGCTAAATATGATCCAAAAGACGACAGCTTGCCAGACTTAGAGAGTGTTTCATGCATTGAACAATTTTTGCATCAGACTGACGTGATTGTGTTGATGACACCAAGCGAGAATTACATAGAGGCTATTAAAAAATCGACTAATCTTAACAGTTCCAAAACTTTAATTGACCCATGGAGGTCATTTGATGACCCAACTTGCTTGGGCACTGAAAATTATATGCCTTTAGGTGTCGGTTTTCTCCCAAACTTAGAATTGGAATACGCGGCAGAGTAGTCAATGTGAGCGCTACCAATCCAACAGCAATAAACATTGTTTTCGGTGGATAAGAAAAATGCTTCAGACAGTTTCAGCAATTCAAAACTTTGCTCCCGGTGACATTGTTGGAAGAGCAAATTTTGTTCCACTGCCAGTTGACACATTCCTTCAATTAAATGTCACGGCTAGTTGCCACTTAGGAATTTTTGTTGGCACGATGGAAGATCGTCGGTTAGCTGGCATGCATTTGCCAACACAGAATTCAGTCAAATATACCTTGGAGATGCCGGCAAAAGCTGATGTGGTTGTACTCAAGAATATGCAGGAAACATGCATTGAACGGTCACAGGTGGCTGATCTTTTTGTTGAGAGAACAGCCGATGATCCAGATGTGATCATGGAACCATCCGAAAAAGATCTGGTTCTTATCCACTGTTACGGAAAAGTTGGTTCGATTACATTAGAGAAGGCTTTGTCGAAGTTCTTGCATAAGATTGAGTTGGTTCGTACCCACTTCATGGTGCCATATCAGACCGATGGTGCAAGTATGACAAACAATCGTTACTCTAGACAAAAATTTTTTAAGCCTCGTAATGGTAAAAAATTTATAATGACGGGTATCAGAGACTTCTATGATTGCTCGTTGTCATCGTTTTTCCAAAACCATGGCGAGTTTTTGGTTACAGTTGATGCTGATCCGATCGCAGTGTTTGAGCAATGGAAGACATTTGCCCAGGTTTGGTCGAAAGGATATGAACAATGGTGGTCAAAAGAATTTTTTGATTTTTATGAGATCGATCCACAGCGCTTTTTCAAAACTTTAGATGATTTCAGTGGTTACTGTGAATTTGATCATAAAGACAATGTTCACATTGTTTACCGAATGGATAAAATTAACCATGCCACCCGCCAAATTGCTGAGAAAATTGGGGCTTCATATTCGGACCCATCTCCAAAAAATACTGCAAATGAAAAGACTTATTTTTATCTTTATGAGCAGGTTAAGGCTAAATTAAAAGAAGAACCATTCCGTTTTGAACTGCCCTATTTTATCTCAAAGCTTCAAGCATTCGTTTGAAGATTTCTTTCATGAGAACAGTTAGAGTGCAGCGTTTCAAATGATATCAGTAATCGTATACGGCAGGAATGACAGTCACGGGTACAACCTCCACAAGCGAGCGGCGATAAGCTTGAACACCATGGCGGAAGTTTTGACGCATGAGAGTGATGAGATAATTTTCACTGATTATAATACACCAAACGAATTTCCAACTTTCCCAGAAGCAATTGCAGATACTCTGACAGACAAGTGTAAACGACTTCTCAAAATATACCGGGTTCGTCCAAGTCATCATCTAAAAGTAGGGGGTTCCCATACTCACCTGCCAGTTATCGAGCCTGTTGCTAGAAATGTAGCATTGAGGCGTTCAAATCCCCAGAATAGATGGGTCCTTTCAACAAATACAGATATGATTTTTTTGCCTAAGAATACTGGATCTCTATCAGAAAACGTAAAAAATCTCGCAAGTGGATATTATGTCGCGCCACGTTTTGAGTTGCCTGAGACTATATGGGAGGCATTCTCCCGAGACAAACCGTTTCAAATTATTGAAGAGCTGTCTAACTTGGGAAAAGCTATTCACATAGAAGAAAAAGTTTACACTCAGAATCTTTTTGACGCTCCGGGAGATTTCCAACTAATTGAGAGGGAAGTCTTGACCTCAGTTCATGGCTTTGATGAAGACATGATCTATGGCTGGCATGTCGACAGCAATATAGGCAGGCGCCTAGAACTTTACCATAATAGAATTTCTGATGGCTCAATTCTTTTGGATGGTTATCATTGTGATCACACGAGGCAAATAACAGCAGCGCATAAAAGTGGGGCGGTCCAGAACGACATCGTTAATTTCGTGAATGACATCGACACTGATAAAATTGTCTTGGGCAATCTAAATTGGGGGCTTCCTGATGAGACGCTGGAAGAAGTTTTTATAGAGCAAAATAATGCCAAGCGATTCTCAAAAATAGTCCATGAAAGTGTAGGTGCTCCCCAGCAAGGGTATTATACGGCAGATATAACACCTGATGCGCGAGCAAATCCTGATAGAATTGATCAGGTATGTCCGGAGCATGTTTTACCATATTTGTTTGATTTGTTATTCACGGCCCCTCCTGCTGGTCTTGTTTTGTGGGTCGGAAAAAAAGATCGACTTTTCACTCTTCTTGAAAAGTGCGTTAATGAAGCAGGGTTAAATATTCGATTTTGTGGTTTAGATGAGGTAACAAAGGCGACTTGTAATAAAACCGAAATGCTAAACCAAAAGCTTCAAAATGTAATTTTCAATTGTGGCACAGACGAAAAAATAGATATCCAAGCACGTCAAAAGTTGTTTGTGAGTGCGGGTGAAGTAGCACAATTATTAGACGAGTTTGACCTCAAGAAATCGGTGAAGCTTGTGGCGGTCAACCCATACGCTCCATTAATTGAAGAATTTTTTGGCCGATTAATAGCTAGTGCGACACTCCCATTTTCAACCAGACTTAAGCACGGTTTGTTGAGCGATAAATTTGGGGAGCCTTTCATTGAACGGGTTTATTTGTTGGATGAAAAGAACAGTAATTTAAAAGAAATGTTTGGGTTTTTTGCGAGGGACTTCGACCTCAAAAAACTATTGGTTGGCCAATTCCTGACACAAGACCCAGTTAGCCAGGAGACTATCAGAAGTGGAAAAATGATCCAAATTCCATGGTTGTTTCTGAGGTCTGGTCAGTACTCTATTAATCTTAAATTAAGCATTGAGTCAAAAAACCCGCTGAGCTCTGGACAACTATTTTGTTTGGGGTACGTGCAAGATAAATTGCTTGTGAAGGATACCATTGATTTTGATTTGTTAGACCAAATACAGTGCGAATTAGAGTTTACACTCGTAGACTCATATAAGACGCTGCATTTTCTTTTCCTGAATTCTTCTGGCGTGGAACTTGTCATTGAGGACGCTTCATTGCACAAATTGGGCTCGCATAACACGTAGTAGACCATCTTCACAGAGGGGCTTTATTTTACGCGAGCGTTTTCAGGAAATAGTGCCGAAGGAGAGGGTTTTGTTATTTTAATAACTAAGCTTTTGCGAAGAGGCATAATCCTTGCAGGTGGTGAGACTGTTCGCATGAATGAGCTAGGTGTTAAGGCAGAGAGATGACAAATAAATTAGCAACGATCGACGATGTAGAAAATTATTGGGATGACAGGCCCTGCAATGTTAGACATGGCTCTGCTCCTGTTGGCACTAAAGAATATTTTGAACAAGTGGAAAAACGAAAATTTTTTGTTGAACCGCACATATTGAGGTTCACAGAATTTGATAGGTGGCGGAGTAAGAAAGTTCTTGAGGTTGGTTGTGGTATTGGCACTGCAGCCGTTAATTTCGCTAGAGGTGGCGCAAGTTATACAGGGGTCGAGCTATCAAAAAATTCGTTAGATTTAGCAAAAACAAGGTTTGATGTTTATGGTCTCAAGGGCACCTTTTATCACGGCAACGCTGAACAGTTGTCCTCATTTTTAGGAAATGAAAAATTTGACTTAATTTACTCCTTTGGTGTCATTCATCACTCCCCAAATCCTAAGAGAATCGTGGAGGAGATCAAGAGTTACATGCATTCTGAGTCTGAGCTAAGGATAATGCTTTACGCCAAAAACTCTTGGAAGAAAAATATGATTGATGCTGGCATAGATCAATACGAGGCCCAATCTGATTGTCCTATTGCATATACATATGATGAGGAGGGTGTTGAGCAGTTATTAAGTGGAATGAGTGTTACCGACATTCAACAAGACCATATCTTCCCCTACAAAGTTTCTGAATACATAAAATATAAATATGAAAAAGAGCCATGGTTTGAGGCTATGCCTACGCATATATTCCGCAAATTGGAAAAGCAGCTGGGGTGGCACCTGTTGATCAAAGCTAAATTGATCTAACATTAGGTCTAACAGTACCGGATCATCTTGTTCATCATAGGATTAGTAATATTTTCCGACTATGTAGTTGAAAAAATCTCAAAGAGCCGAAGAAAATCCAACAGAAGACTCTGGGCGCTACTTTAACCTAGCAAGTCTCTTTGATCTGAAAATTATTTTTGTTGAATGCCTCAAGATTTGAGTTTGATTTCTGATAACTCACATTTGAGGAGATACCCTAACTACGAAACGTTTCAAATATCTGTTTTTTAATGCTTATTTAAAATTGCTGCTCTGCGTTCTAAGTGTGTTTTTACCACAATCAAGGAAAAGTTATTGGCACTACTTTTGCACATACGCAGTTTTAATGGCCTGCGAGTAACGTGATGAATGATCTTAAATTTGACGATGTAATTCCTGTCTTTGACGATAGTCATCGCGAAATGCCTTTCATAATAACAAGTGTGCCGGAAGCTGAGCCAATACGGCTTTATGATTATTACTCCGATAAGGTTGAATATTATAAAAGCTGCGAAATGCAGACAAAACGCTGGATGGTCAGGAATATCAGGCCTGACTGGAATATAATTGACGCCGGCGCAAATATTGGCTGTCACAGTATTCTCATGGCGCGACTTGCACATCAGGGACAGGTGCTCGCTATCGAGGCGACTGAAAATACTAAAAAATTACAAACAAACATAATTAGAAATAAAATCAGCAATATTGAAATTTTACAGGCGCCACTCGGTGACGAGGTAAAATATAAAAAAGATAAGATTCATCACAATTGGGGTGAAGAGCCAATACAATTAGAAGCTAAATATGAAACGCTTGATAGTATTTATGATCGACTTGGACGACCAAAAATTGACTTAATCAAAATTGATGTGGATGGCTATGACCTTGAAGTAATAAAAGGTGGATTACGATTACTCAGGGAGCAGAGACCTGTGATAATAATCGAGATAAACCACGCCTTGCTCACGCGTGGTGTTTATCCGACCGAAGTATTAAATTTTTGTGCAAATCACGGATATGCGAAGGCCAAAGTTCTGGATCTTGAAAATTATGTTTTAGAGCCAACAGACGGCACCTCCTGCCAAGATTCTGAGCCAACTATGAGTTTATCATTTGATAATGAACCAATGTATTTAACTGATCAAAGAATTGAGACAGATTGGTCAGTAATGGCTATCGAGCAGATTAAAAGCCTAGAAAACGGATCCTTTAACAGTGAAAAAAATATTATCTTTGTGAACGGCACAGACGGCGGCCTCGCTAGTTTGATAAAACTGAAGCCTCCGCAATACAAACGTGGGTGCATTAGATTTGGCTTGAGCATTCATGACGGCTCAGTTGGCATTTCACTTTTAAGCACTGATCTCACTAAAACCATTGGCAAACGCCATATTGCTAGTGAATGTGTGTTGGGATCTTTTGAGATAACTGTTGACGACATGTCAGCTATCGGAGGTTTATTAATAACATCTGCAAACCAAGAGAACTCAACAGCCTCATTAAATCTTCATTCGATTGAAGTTAGATCTATCGTTGATTTTCAAATCACAAGTCAGGGTGTTTGGAATGACCCTGATCTCAAAAGGGTATCTCTCATAAAACTTGCTGAAGAACTTAAAATTTCTACTTCCCATTTATCAGCAGCTGATGAGCTTCAGGTTGCGAATGTTCATCAACTAAATGATCATTTACCGCTCAGAAAAAACATTTATTTCCCAGAATTATTTAATACAGACATTGGGCACATGAAAATGGAGAACAATGATGCCTTTATATTGTCACAAATATATAGAGCCTCAAATATTCAAAGACATCTTGAAATAGGCACGTGGATGGGGTTTGGTGCGTCTGTTGTTGTTAAAAACTCTGCTGCTGAGGTTGTGACAATAAATTTAGAAAATGGTGAAATGATTAATGGAAAACCAGCTTATAAATTATCAGATGGCACCCCTTCTGACACGCGAGAGCATGTTGGCAAAATATACAAAGACGGCGGCTACAGTGATCGAATTACACAAATCTTTGGCGATAGCAAAATTTTAGATTTTGCAAAATTTTCTGACCCATTGTTTGATAGTGTTCTGATTGATGGTGGGCACGATAGCGAGACTGTTATCAACGATACGAATAAAGTTATTAATTCGGTGAAGCCAGGGGGCATGGTGATATGGCATGATTTCGTCCCGGACCCGAGTGTGCTGAAACAACATTCAGCTGCACATGGGGTTGTTTCAGGGATACTCCGTAACTGGGAGGTATTAAGAGCAAACTTTGATAAATTGTTCTGGATAAGACCTTCATGGATCTTGATTGGAATTAAGAATAACCAGACGAAATTGGATTTCGAATGAAACTATTTTTTGAATTCGGCCACTCAGAAGTTATCGTTGGGTGCTAGATTACTGTTCATGGCATGGTAGCAGCGGGCACTACAACAGTCATAAACGACAGCCGATTAACACTGTCTTTTTAAAAATCTTTAGAATAATCTGGACTCTCTTTATAACAAAATCAAATGGCGATGGAGCAGAAATCTTTTTTGAGTTGTGGTTTGTTGGCGACCAACTTTATTTCCATCGCACTTACCTTCTTGTGCCAAAGAATATTCTAAGGCAAGCAACGTAGTTGACCACTATTTGCCTGAACGTTTGAATATCTCTAGATTTCAACTTTAAAATTTTCAAAAATTCCTTTTAGCTGTAATTTTTCTTCACTTGTCGTTGCCATAGTTTTTAAATTGAATTCCTGAATATATGTTTTTATCAAAGCATGACTTTTTTCTGATACCGGCGTGAATAAAGCACTCGGTTTCAGCACCTCCAATAACTGTAAAAGCTTTGGCAAATATCGCCTCAATGCTAGTTCGGGCTCTAGATTTAGAGCGTAATCACGTTGATAGTAGTGATTATATTTTTGAATTTGATGCCTGATATTTATGCCTTCGAAGTGAAGCAACGTAAAATCAGACAAAAACCTTTTTTTAGGAAAATCTTCTGGAATTGTTGGACAGTGCAGTGACAAATCTGCGTGTGTAGACTTGCCATCATCGCAGAATATCAAATCCTTATGCTGAGGTAGTAATCGATGAAAAGAGACATCTTGAAACGCCTCGTCGTAGTTGAAGTCAAAAAAGTTTCTACCTTTTGAAAATAGCTGTGCCCATTTTACAGCAAGGCTTTCTCCAATTTCCAACCGTGAAATCTGATCAAAGAAGTCAGAATAGCTAACTTCAGGCGCCAATACTTCGTCTACATCGAAGTGCAATATGTGAGTGGCTTTTTTCTCACGCGCAGCTGAATACAGTTGGTCGTATACCAAATTTTCCTTGAAAGGTGTAATTTGCTTGATCGTAGTCACTGCGCTGCTGAAGTCACTCGTTTTTACTGTCAAGTCTGTGTCAGATGCATCTGAGATAATAATGTGGTCGCAGAATCTAAGCCATTGTTGAACTGCCAGTGCTGTCAGGTTACCTTCGTTTTTTATTTTGGTAATACCGACAACCTTTACATCTCTGACTCTGGATCTACAAGATAAATGATTTTTTGATAACGCGTGTGCTGTGGCTTTGTCATTGGGTGTGTTTTTAGCTATCTCAGCTGCCAAATTTACGTTGTATTGTAGTGTTGATCCAAGTGCAGTAAGGTCCACGTGTTCGTAAAAGTTTAATCCATGTTGCCGGAAATATTTCTTGAGGATCGGGAAATCATTAATTTGGATTTCGCCGCTTGAGAAGCAATCGCTATTTATAGGTTGCCCACTATAATAGAGAAATGTGGTTCTCGTTTCATCATGTTGAAGGAAATAGTCTGCGTATTTTCCGATTGCTTCTTGGTCATTCAAAAAAAAGTAATTTATTGCAAACCTGTTTACAGCGTCTGAATTGGTCGACCTGCTCAGTTCGAACAATTCATGGCTGGAGAGTTTAAAATGCATTTTTTTAGCTCAGCTATCTCAGTTCATTTAACTCGGAAAAAAGTGTTTCAAGCTGGCCATCTCCGTAATGAAACGCTTTGAGACTGAAAGTATGAAGCCCACAAAGCGAGAAAACAAAAAGATTGTGATCACACTTTATTCTAATGATTAGTATGTGAGCCCCACAGGGTTCTCAAAAAAATCTATGATTAACCTCCGAAACTTATATTCAATGGTGCAATAAGGATGCCAGTTAATGTTTCAGTAATACTGATCGATTGGCAATTTTGATCAATGAAGTTTATTTCTTTTGGCACATCAATTGCTTGGGTAGGATATAAATTCAATTATGGAGTGGAATGATGTCGTTGGAAAAAGGTTTAAACATTATTGATGACGCACTTAATTTAGCTATCTTCGATTTGGAGCGTCGGGGCATGCCGAGAGATGAAGCCCAAATCGCAATGCTAATGCGCCTCAGGACTACTGTCTCTCCTGAAATTTTAAAAGTGACAGAAATTCTTAGCGACGATGATGAATTGAATGCAGCCATTAATCCGGAAATAGCGAAGCAGGACACTATTCAAGCAAGCGTGTAGCATAATGATTACATCTTTCGCAAATCGAAGGTGATTTGTGAGTTCAAAGATAGAGAACTCAGCTTTTTTGTGGGTTCTTAATTAAGTTTGGTATTCTCGCAAAACACAATCAATTTGACCCATGCGAAATCCCAGATTGCTTGAATGGCGGCAAGGCAAATTCTTTAGTAAGGCATTTCTCATGCAAAGCATGGGAGATGTCCTTTTTGTTTGAACAAAAATTTTATCCTCATCATTTTGCAGATGCCTGTAGTCAGGCACATTCAAACTGATAAGGAACGTTTGTATATTTTGGTTTAGATTTTATTGGCTTTACTTTTATTAATGTCTCGCCCCCAGATCTAGCAGCGTTCTCATGCCGCAGCTTGCGCACTACTCATTGGTGTTGAGCCAAAGCGAGAGTAAGCCTTACTCTTCATTTGGAAGTGTTTTCGAGGCAACAATCCTATTTCAAAGAAATTGCCCCAATCCGTTCCCCAGGCTGGCCTTTGTTCATCACTCATAACCTGATGAGATATAATATCACTCGCCAACGGTGCATTATCTCCGTCAACGAACACAAATGTTGACTCAAGTGCAGAAAGCTTCTGAAGAAAGAGCTCTTTGTTCTGAAAATGTGGCGGATGAAGGCTGAGCCAAATCGCAGCGTCATAATCGGCAAATAATGCAAGGTCACTCACGATTAGTTCTTCTGCTCCTTCAATATCTATTTTGATCAGCGATAAATCTTCCTCACCACTCAGAATATCTTGAAGTTTTAACGAGATGACTTGTGCGCCATCCTGCTCTTGATCTCGAATGTTTGTTGAACTCGAGCCTGATTTTATCCCACTAATTGGACCAATGATTTTGTGTCCATGCTGATCAGATATACAGGCATTGATTAGAAACCAACTTTTCATAAGTCCGTTGTTGAATTGTGAAGATAAAAGGTGAAAAAAATTAAGTGGATTAGGTTCAACAATTTTTACGTTGCGAGCACCAAGTGAAGTTGCAATAAAAGCCGTTGGGCCAACCCAACCTCCAATATCTAGAAATGAAGAACCTTTTATTAAATTTCTTTGGAAAAAGTTATAAGTCTGTGGCTCCCATTGGTCTGAAAATTGATCCCAAAACCAATGTTGCGGAACTCGAAATTGGTTTTCATTAATTGAGAGGATGTGATGACTTGCTGATTTGGAAACAGTAATTTCCCCTTTTTTGTTTGTCCCGGTTTTTTTCTGGTCCCAATGTTCTGAAACCCAATCTATCGACACTTCACTAGGGTTGGGTTCTCCGTGAAACACACAAATTTTCCCCCCAACGGGTATTTCTTCACCTAGAAATTGTTTGCTATTCTGCGGTTTCTCGCCGCGGACACTGCCGCATTTAAACGACCATATCCATTCATCAGGAAAAGGGTTGTTAAAATCTCGCAGATTGAGATAGGCACTTATAGCGTTCTGATCACCGAAGAAAGTTACACGTTCTTGATTTGTTTTCCAGATCTTTTGATTCGCAACAAAGAAATTCCACAATTGTTCATCTTGCGTGAATCGCATAATTGAGGAGTTATACTCCTTTCCTTCCATGAGACCATTGTCTGGTCGCACAAAATCGCGGGTAATGCCAAAGTTCTCAAATTCAAAAAAGCAATCAATGTCGTCGACGATTACGACATCTAAGTCAAAATACAGATATTCACCATCTGGCAAAATACCTGGTTTAAACAACAGCATTTTGTTCCACCAACCTGAGAGCCCGTCTGGCATCTTTATAGATATTATTGGGTCGGGATATGCCTCTGGCTGATCTGTTAGGCAATACATATTGAAACTTTTTGTCGTGTTACGTTTCACCATGGCGTATAGGCGCATGACACATTCAGCACTATACTTATTGCCCCAATTGACGCAAACTACATCTACATTTTGCATGTTGCCTCCAAAAACCTGACTTACGATTTTCTTTTCTTATAAATTAATTGGCTCTGCGCTATTTATTGTGCCTGCCCGTTGGCAGATCTTCCTAATAATTTAACCATTTTCAATTATCGCCAATGATCTGTAATCACTGGCCAATTTGCTATTTCGTGGGGTTTTGGATTGCCACCAAAGTCAATTATCTTTACTTTATCTGGAAGGTTGAGTGGTAGCCTTATGCGTCCATCAACTATACGCGCTAGGTGATATTTCAAGCCTTGTTTTGCTTCTGGGAAAAACTCGTCAAGAAATAAAACCCTCTCCAACTGAGAGTATATCCATACCTGGTCCCCACCTGGCAAACTTTCTATTGAAGGCCACTCGCGCTTGAGCTTCTCATAAATATGAATAAGGGTTTCACTTCTAAAAACCATAAATGAAGATGTGAACTTGCATCCGTGCCAGTGGATCGCATCCTCAAAACCGGCCATCAACTCATTTCGTTTTATCGCGTATTCAATGATTCCGGTGATGTCATTCACTATTATTGTGTCCACATCCATCATTACGATCCAACCTTCTGGCATATCGGGCCCGAATGCGAGAACTTTATTCCACCAGCCTGAGACGTTTAATGACGGAGTTATTGGAGTAATTTCGGCTGAAAGTTGTTCTGGTCGATCTGTGATGCAGTAGCAATTGACTTCTAAGGAGCAGTGTCTTTTGAACATGCTCGCTGCCTTGTTGGCATATTGCATATCGTAGCCACCAACACATGCTGTAATAAAATTAATCATTTTCGTAACCAGAACTCAAAAGTTCACACAACAGATGTGGTTGCAAGGCTGATGCCAAACATACCCGTAAGTTCCGCTCTTCCCAAATTTTATGTTTTTTTTAACTGGTCTGTGATTTTTCTTAACAAGCTGTTCCAAGGAGCATCCTCAGCCTTGCGGTGGAGTGTTACAGACGAGTACCAGGGAGTATGTTCACCAGAATAGTGCCACCTTGAGTCTGCAGTATGGTTTAGTAATAAATGCACTGGAAGCCCAATGGCGCCGCAAAGATGAGCTATGCTTGTATCTACACATACTGTTGCATCAAGTACATTGCATAAAGCCGCTGTTTCAAAAAAATCGCCGATTAATGGCCCGATATGGGTGAGCTGCGTGCTTTGATCAACCAGGCATTTTTCTTCATCAGAAATTTGTAACTGTAAGCTATACCAATCAAAGTCAGTCGTGAGGTCATTCACAATAGAGGCAAGCTTAATGCTACGCTTTTGGTCTTTTGGATGATCTGGATTGCCTTGCCATACTAGTCCAATTCGGGGCTTTTTGGTCTCGCCAAGATAACCCTGCCACCATCGTATGCGATCCTGGTTTGCCGCCAAATATGATGATGAAAAAGGGATAGTTTCGACCGTCGTGTTAAACGCCAAAGGCAGGCTCAAAAGGGGACAATGAAAATCAAAAGCTGGTAAGTCTGAGCCTTTTTCGAAAATTTGCGCTGCAGGTAGGAGGCACTCCATTATACGCATCAGAGGTCTCTCAATCTCGAGCAGAACTGTACATGGTAACTCCTCAAAATTTTTTATGTAACGGCAAAATTGTAGGCTATCACCAAGACCTTGCTCACTATGCAAAAGTATTGTCTTGCCATTTAATGATTGGGCCCCAAGCCACAGTGGCTTGCCCAAGTCGCGTTTTCTTGAAGGAAAATTTGGACTGTCCCAACGATGCTCATACAATTGCCATGCAGTTTCATAATCGCCCACCATCAAATGTGTCAGTGCTTTGTTCCAATACCCATCAGCAAAATCTGGTTGTAATGCGATGCTGCTTCCAAAATCGTCAATAGCTTCATCAAATAGACGTAATTCTCGAAACGCCATTCCACGATTGTTGAAGGCCTGAAAGTGACTTGGGTTGTAGGCGATGGCTGCAGTGTAGTCGTCAACAGCTAAATCAACTTTTCCAAGATTCATATAAGCTAGTGCTCGATTATAATATGCATCAGCGGATTGTGGTCTGAGTAAAACCGCAGTGCAAAAATCACTGAGCGCAGCATTAAAATCTGCCCGTTTGGTATGTACAATGCCACGGCTGTTAACAGCTTCAAAAAAATTGGGTTGGATAGCAAGCGTTGCATCAAAATCGCGAATAGCCAAATCATACTTTTTGTTTTGGCTGAAAAGGCGGCCACGTTGAAAAAATGCCTGATAATAAGTCTCGTCTAAATCGATTATTTTTGAGAAAATGGCGGTGGCTAGGTCTTCTTTTTTCAGCTTCTGTGCAAGGAGGCCAAGGCCGAGTAGTGCGTCTACGTCACCCGGGGTAATTGATAGAATTTGTTTGTAACATGATTGGGCTTGCGCATATTCACCGTGATCGCGTAACCGTGCAGCGCGTGACAACAAATCAATGCGCAACTTGCCTGTTGCAAGATCTGCGGATTTCTCGTCCAATTTACTTTGCTCGTGAGACGAATGCATGACCATGCCTCTGCCAAGATGTGAGTAAATAAAGTGGTATCAATGAATTATTTTGTATTTTTCCAATTGACTGCTTTTTTTAAAATCAGAGCGTTTTGTCTTACCTTGTCAAAAAATTCAGCATGGGTTCCAACTCTTTGTGCTTTTTCTGAAGTGCCAATGACTGTGGCAATACTGTTTTGCATAGCAATTTGAACTAGACTGGTCTTGTTATTCAGTGCTTGGAATTTTTGAATAGTTTTTTGGATTTTCTTATGTAATCCACGATTTTTTTCTGGTTTTTTATCCAGCTTTATCACCTGGTTTGCTGTCAGAATTATGCGGTCGAGTAAATTAATAATTTCTCTCAAGTAGTCATTGATTATGGCATTTGAGATGGTCGATGTGCCGTCAAAACAAATCTGTTTTTCACCAGTCGCTTGGTCTAAAATTCTCTGGGTGGCAAAGGCATCAAGCGACATGTGATCAAAGCCCTCGATGAAAGCTCCGCCCTCCGTTGCGTTCACTAAATTGATATTTGGGTCTTTATTTTTCCATTCTCTTGAGATTTCGGTACACCGTTTTATCTGGTAGTGAAAGCTGTTTCGCGTCATCACTGTTCCTCCGAAGAAGCCAGGCACCTCAATGTTGAAGGTCGACATTTTTGCATGCGCTGGCAATAATTCGGTTGCACCTTTTGCATATTGTTGTTCACCGTCAGCTGCGAGGTCCTGCCCAATAAAGCATATATTTCTGAACCCAAGGTGATGGCATAGGCACAAGCCATAAATAGACACGCTGGGAACGTTAAACGGCGTTGGCATGGTGCCAAATTTTTGATGAATATCAAAAAAATGCTGTGCAAGTGACCAAACGAATTGTTTTGCTGGGATTTTCAGAAACCCAGGATTTATGGTGGGCTCAATTAGGAAATTTTTGATGGTGTGATTGAGATCCGGGGTAAGATTTTTGGCAACTTCATCATCTTCTGCATCAAGTTGGATAACAAGATCAGGAGTGACCCCAGCGGCGTGTAAAACGGGTAGGGACCTCAGTGCAGTGACTATGAACACCTGATCTTGAATCTCACACAGCTTCTGCACATTTCTATTCAACGAGGGGCCAGATGCGACAACAACTGCGTCCTCAACACCAATTACCCGCAATTCATGGAGATTTCTGGCGTTGATAAGTGCTGGCAAATTACGCAACACATTTTTTGCCCATGACTGGCCAAATTTAGAAACTGTTCGAGTGTTTTCAAATCTTGTTTTTTTGCCAGCATTAACCGCGTCAACTATCGTTTGTTGGAAATCATGTGACCCAAATTGATTAGTGTCACAGGGCAAGGTAATTACCTGCTGTGCAGGGGTTTGAATAACAGCAAACAACCTTTCCAATTCATCAGCTGACACGCAAATGTGGGTATTCCTTAGGTCGCCAATTGAGTTACCAATATCCGGTGGGGTATTGTCATTGCAAAAAATAACAATATGATTTTGCCCTCGGTCTTTTAGAGCTTTGATTATTTGTTCTGATGGTGGTGACACAACAACAATCACATCATTATCAAAATGCCACTTTTGTGGCAGAATATGATCAATGAACAAATTGCAAAATTTGTAATTTTCAAAATTTAAAATATCTTGTGAAGCCTTTTGAATGCGGCTGCACCAAGCGTCAATAAAATTTTGGGTTTGAGGATTTGTGTCGTATATGTTGTCAATCTCATATTGAGAAGCTTGTGGATTTGACTCAATCTCAGTCCGCAACTGAGCTGCAGCATGCCGCCTTTTGTCTATTAGAGCCCTGATCTTGTTTTCGTCATGAGTCTCTTGGTCATGAAAAAGCTGTCTGTCGATGCCTACGAGCATGTCTTGAAGTGCGGCGATCTTGGTGTTTGGTATATTGTTCATTGCGCAGGCTCCAATAATCTGCGCGTGAAATGCAATCTTTATGCCATTGCAAGGTGGTGACTGAGTACATGTCAACTATTGCAATCTTCAGAGCAATGAGGGGGAGAGTCCCCCCTCCCCCTCGCGGCTACCCACCCAGCTCAAACTCCTATTGGAGTAGGGCGAGGATAGATTGCTTTGACTGGTTTGCTTGGGCTAACATTGACGTAGCAGCTTGGTTCAGAATTTGCTGCTTCGACAGTTCAGTTGTCTCTGAAGCAAAGTCCGAGTCCATAACGCGTCCAATTGCCTGTTCAGTCATCACGGATGCGTTACTTTGGTTTGAGATTGAATAGTTCAAGCGGTTAATTAACGAACCAAATTTCGCTTGTTCTTGAGAGATTGTTGTAAGCGCGGTGTCCATTGTTCCCATCGCAACTGTAGCATCGGATTGTGTTGCCACGGTTGCAGCGTCAATTGAAAGCCCAGACGACGCCACGTCAACAAAACTCAGTGTGATTGTCTCTCCTGTTGTATTCCCAGCTTGGATAGTTACGCCGGTAAACGACCCATCAAGCACCGCAACGTCGTTGAAACGAGTGTTCTCAGCAATCAAGGTTACCTGATTGATCAGAGCGGTCACCTCAAGTTGGGCATTGCTACGGTCTGGAGTATCCTCATAAATGCCGTTAGCCATCTGAACTGCAAGTTCACGAATACGCAGCACCATATTTCTAATTTCATTCAATCCTGACTCGGCGGTTTGGATTAAGCCAATACCATCCTGAGCGTTCCGAATTGACATATTAATACCGCGAAGCTGAGATTCCATTTTACCAGCCACGGCTAAACCAGCGGCGTCGTCAGCGGCACTGTTAACGCGCACCCCTGATGAGAGCCGCTCCATAGCCCGTTCCATTTTTGCGGTGGCGATAAGTGCACTGGCACGGGCATTCAGAGCGCCCGCATTTGTATTGATCGAAGTCATTGTTAAACCCTTTCCCGATTATCCTAAATTTCAAGAACGACACGAGAAAATGTTTTTTAAGAAAAAATTTAAATAAAAAATTAATTTGGCATAAATTTTGCTTTTTGAAAGGTCCGGAGCAGATTACTCTGCTCCGGTTTCTCTTTTTATTGTATCAACTGTAGGAGCAGTGATTTGGACTGGTTTGCCTGTGCCAGCATCGAAGTTGCTGCTTGGTTTAAAATCTGACTCTTTGAGAGCTCAGTTGACTCCCTTGCAAAATCAGCGTCCATAATTCGGCCCAGGGCCTGCTCAGTCATCACACTGGCTCTGCTTTGGTTAGATATTGAATAATCCAACCGGTTAATCAATGAACCAAACTTCGCTTGTTCTTGTGAAATGGTTTGAAGTGCTGTGTCCATTGTTCCAATTGCAACTTTGGCGTCAGACTGTGTAGCCACGGTCGAAGTATCAATCGAAAGACCAGAAGACGCCATGTCGACGAAACTCAGTGTGATAGTCTCTGCTGTGGTATTACCAGCTTGAATGGTAACACCGGTAAATGAACCGTCTACAATCGCGACATCGTTGAAACGGGTGTTTTCAGCAATCAAGGTCACTTGATTAATCAACGCTGTCACCTCTAATTGCGCATTGCTGCGGTCTGGCGTGTCTTCATAAATGCCGTTGGCCATTTGCACAGCGAGTTCACGGATGCGCAGCACCATGTTGCGAATTTCATTCACACCTGACTCGGCAGTTTGGATCAATCCAACCCCGTCCTGTGCATTTCGGATTGACATGTTGATGCCGCGAAGCTGCGATTCCATTTTACCAGCCACTGCCAAACCAGCAGCGTCATCCGCTGCGCTGTTGACACGCAGGCCTGAAGACAAACGCTCCATTGCTTGTTGTTGTGACCGGTTCGCACCCAGTGTGTAAAGGCGAGCGTTCAGAGCTCCAACATTTGTATTAATGGCTGTCATTTTTAGTCTCCTTACCTTAAGTGAGTAGCCGTTCCTCGTGGACAGTGATATCAACGACCTGGATTGAAAAATGTTTAAACAAAACGTAAAAAAAATTATTATAAAACAATAAATTAAATCATTTTAATAGGCGCAAAAAGAATATGTCCAAACGGTGTTTGGATTGGTGAAAGTCTTCAAAAAAATGTTTTTTTGAGTTTAGTTAAACAATGATAATAAGCGGCTCATTGATTGGTTAGCTTGAGCCAACATCGCGGTATTGGCTTGTGACAACACCTGTGACTTTGAAAGGCGCGTTGACTCTGCGGCGATATCTGCATCCATAATCCGGCCACGCGAAATTTTCGTTGCTTTTGCAGTTTTCTCTAGCACTGAAATAGTGTGACCAAAACGATTTTCATAGGCACCGGCCCGTGATAATTCATCAGATATAGATGTCAACGCAGTTTCAAGCGTTACCATTGCAGCTTTAGCATTGGCTTGCGTAGTAACAGAAACCGTGTCAATGCTTAGTCCCGATGTTGAATTGTCTTTAAAGAATATGCTTGGGCGTTCATTCGCTGTGGGGCCGGATTGAATTCCAACATTCTGCATGCTGCCGTCGAGCAGATTGACACCGTTAAAGTTTGCATTCACAGCTATCAGGTCGATTTGCTGCATAAGCTGATCTATTTCAATCTGCGCAAAGTCACGATCTGGGTTGTCAAGGTAAATCCCGTTGGCCATTTGTACCGCAATTTCGCGCATGCGAAGCACCATGTTACGGATTTCATTTAAATTTGCTTCTGCTGTGTTTACCAGACTGACACCGTCAAGAGAGTTTTGTACCGCACGCTCTAGACCAGAAATTTGAGCTTTCAAACGACCTGCGATGAACAACCCTGCTGCGTCATCAGATGCATTTATGACACGCTGACCACTGGCCAAGCGTGTATATGCTTGTGTCTCAGTTTGTGAGTTACTGATTCCGTGGTAGTGTACACGAACTGCAGCACGGTTAGTTGCGATAGAGTTCATCTACCTGCTCCTGTGGATCTGGTTGGATAGCCGTGATCATTTTTGATCAACCAGGTGAACGACACAGGAAAAATATGTTTAGTTTTTTTTCAATTTCTTTCTAAAAATTGAAAAAAGTTTGAAAATTCATAAACTAATGGTACACCGTCTCTGTTTTGATGATCTTGATGGTTTGAACATGTCTTTTTGTCCTAAATGGGTGTTTGAGGCTGCTTGTTCGGCAGCTGCAGCTGAATATCTCAGTCGTCAATTAGATTTGAACACGGTGGCGAATGGCTATTCAGCTATATTGTCTGAGTTCTATCAGCCCATTAATCCTCAAGAAGTGGCTAGTGTTGTAGAGCAAATGCTGAGGTTCTTGGATGAGCTTAATGCTGGAGAAACAGCAGCGCCATTAGCTACAGGGTTTTGCTATAATAAAATTACGTTTGAACAGCCAAATAAACCACGTAAGTTGAAAGGATTGTTCGGATCCGCTGATGAGGGCGTCAAGGCTCGTGAGCACAGCGCGGAGGCGGCAGTTAAAGCCTTTAAAGCTTACATCTACTCACTGAGGAATGAAGTTGCCGAGTTAGCCCCAGCTGGTTGGACACTTGCTGACGTCGATGGCAGTGAAGTGATCGCAAAAATGGCAAGCCAGAATATCAGTCCACTTGACTTTCTGTGATAGTGGCATTTGTGTCCTGAGGCGCCTTTTGATGCCAATTAGTTATTTGAATTCCACGATTTTATTAGATTATCTAGAAATTCACCAGTTTTCCTAAAACTCGCCACTGCAGTTTCCATAGCAGTGAATTTCTCAACATAGAGTGTGCGTTGGTTTGCCATTTGTAAGTCAAGTGTCTCCTGCTCATCTACAAGACTATCCAGATCGTCTTCAAGTTTGTAAATCTTGGTGTCAATGTCACCGTTCAGGGATAGAACATCGTCAATGTATTTAGATAGGGTTTGCATAATACTGCGACCCATGTATACGCTCGTGTCTACGGTTGCCTTATCAGTGTCCAATAGTAATCCAGTAGCGCCAATAGTTTTTTCAGCATAACCATACCGATTTGTTCCCGTAGACATAGTAACTGTTGTGCCATCGGAGTCGGTCAACGTGGCAGCCGGCAACGAAAATGCGTATACACCTGGCGTAAATAAATCTGTTGGTGCGCTGCCGGTAACGCCGGCGTCGCCTGTACGAACCATTGATGTCGTCACTGCTGCAAAATGCTCAGGGTTTGCTTCAAAATATTCACGAAACCGAGTTTCATCTATCGTCAAAGTGCCGTCAAGGTTGGTGACAACACCAAAATTTGAGAGATAGATGTCTTCGTCGTCGTACCCTTTGATGGCTGTGGAGGTAAGATTTTTAATTTTACTTTCAGTGTATCGAATAAAGTGATCGCCATTCAATGGGCCTCCATCCTCTCCGTTTGTTCCTGGTTTACTCTGTTCCTTCAAAAACGATAATAAATAGTTGATTTCGCTAACAACAGTCTCCAATACACCCAAGGCATCAGTTTTAGAGTAACGTGAACTAATAGTCTGGCTGGTGCCTAAATCATCGGCCGAGACATCGTCCAACTCCACTGTAATGCCAGAAAACAAGTCGGTTATGGTGTTCGATGAACGGGTAACGGAGATGCCATCTATGGTGAATGTTGCGTCACTCGCACTAACCACTTCGGTTGCAGAGTCGTTTAATACCCCACTATTATTTTCTGGGTCATATTTCATTACATCAACTGCGCTGCCTGAGAGTGACGTGGTCACGCGCATGGCATTTGCCGCTCCCTCAGGTGATTTCACCATAAGTGAATAGGAGCCTGTTGATACTTCAATAATTGATGCTGTGACACCAAGGCTAGAATTATTGATCGAATCTCTAACATCAGTTAGCGAGGTGGCGCCAGTAGTCAAAGAAAAGTTTGAGGAGGTGCCGTTGGCAGTGAATGCTGGACCGGCTGACCACGTGCCTAAGTCAATTGTTAGACTATCTATCCCGATATCAGCAGTTGTGGATGAGAAGCCGCTGCCTCCATTGTTAAAATTCAAGACCTGTCCGTTCGCTATGCTTGAAACATTTATTGTGTGAGAGAATTCACTCGCAAGGCTGCTGTCTGTTCTGCTCAAAGTCACATTGCTCGTGCTTGATGATAGGGCCAGTCCAACCTGGCCATCCACGGCAGCTGTATTTGTTTGGAACACACTTAGCTCGTTTTTCAACGATCCAAGCGCAGAAATTTGTACGGTGGCAGCTTCTTTTTCTTCATCAATCTTTTTTTGTTTTGGCACGCGCTCAGCATCGACAAGTGCGTCGACAATTTGCGTCACATTCAGTCCGCTACCCGCATTAAGGGCGCTGAGATAATCTGTGGCCATGGTCCAGCCTAAGCCTGTTCTGGTGTTGCCTGAGTGACATCTTGCAATTTTTATGCCTAATATATGGTACGACGTTGTGCATAATTATTTTACGCGATTTTACTCCAGTAAAGATTTTGAGTTTCCACAAATGTTGAAAATTTGGCTACGGATTTAATGAAGCAAGGGCTCCCAAATTATCAGTTCGGTCAGGCGTTTCAGTTCGTTTTTATAACCTTGATAACTGGCATGGGTATTGGTTTGTCTGTATCGTTGGTTGCCAGCATTTTTGTGGCAGGTTTACATTTTTTTGTCGATCAGCGCCACTCAATGGACAAATACTTGCCATCACTAAAAATTGCTGATGGTTCATTGGTGCCGCTCATTTGGTTGATTGGGGCGGCTCTTCTACTTTGGTTGGTCCGACGAATATTTTCTGTACAACGTTGGCATGGGCCAGCTGACAGCATCTTTGGAGCTCATCGCCTTGACAATGAAATTGATGTTAAGTCGGGTATTGGCTCTACACTCGCAGCATTCATCTCCTTAAGTGGCGGCGCATCTGTTGGTCAATATGGTCCGTTAGTGCATTTTGGGGCAACTATCGGTACCTACATTCGCTCCGTTTTTGGTAATAAATCAATTGGCACCGACGTGTTTATTGGGTGTGGTGTGGCGGCCGCAATTGCCGCTGGGTTCCACGCGCCAATTGCTGGAATTGTTTTTGCGCATGAGGCCATCTTGCGACATTTTTCCTTCAGGGCGCTAACTCCGATTGCTATCTCAAGTATCACATCTGTCTGGTTTTCCACAGCTATTTTTGGAAGTGAGCCGCTGTTTACGCTTAATGCTGCTGCGACTGATTTGTTGCCTATGGTCCCAATATTACTGGGCAGCGGTCTATTATTTGGGGTCGTGGCGATGTTTTTCATGCTAGCACTCTTTAAATCAGCTGCAATCGCCGCAAAAACTGGATTTTCTCCTTTGGTTCTGACCTTGGTTGCAGCAACCATATGCGGTTCTGTGGCGATCTTAATGCCTGAAATCCTGGGAAGTGGTGTGACTGAAATCAATTTAATTTTTAATGGTGGCTATGCCCTTGAGTTTTTATTTCTACTGTTCGTCCTAAAATTGCTGGCAACATCATTATGTATTGGGTTCGGTTTGTTTGGCGGGGTGTTCTCTCCTGCAGCTATGATCGGAACAGCTGCGGGGGGGTTTGTTGGTGAATTTTTAGCGTCTGTTGGTGTTGTAACAGTGCCCCAATTACTGCCAGTTGCAGGCTTTGCTGCAGTGACGGCTGCAGTTGTTGGCGCTCCAATCTCAGTTGTTTTGATAGTGTTTGAATTAACACAATCCTACGACTTTGCGGTTGCTGCTATGCTAGCAGCAGTTATTGCATCATTTTTCACAAGCCTCGTTTTTGGACATTCATTTTTTGACGAACAGTTGCTTCGAAGGGGAGTTGATTTGTCGCGAGGGCGAAGTGATCTTGAACTTCAATCACAACCCATCAATAGTGTGGTCAGTAATGATTTTATTGCTCTTCTGTCAGATGCAAAAACTAAAGACGCGATAGAAAAGTTGGTTAAAGCCAAAAAAAGTGAGGGATATTGTATTGATGCCGATAACAGATTTTTGGGCAAATATACATTGCCTGAGCTGCTTTCCGCTCCAAAGCAAGCAAAATTATCTGAATGCCTGGTAACTGACCCTGTGGTTCTAAATCACGATGCGTCGGTGTTGCAGGCTATGGAGGTTGCCAGTAATTTTGTTGGTGAGACGATCCCAGTTATTCAAAATGAAAATAATACTATAGTTGGGGTTGTGTCAGAGGCAGATATCTTTGATGCCTATCTTGTGACCCAGTCGAGAGTCCATGATCTGGAGCACAGTTGAGACAAAACGGGCTGAGTTAGATCAATTTTAGAAGCCCGCTATTCAGCAGATATTTTGCTTTTTGCAGGTCACCCATAAGCGCATTCATCACATCAAGTTTCTTCAACTCGCGCACGCTTTCTTGCAAAGACAAGTCAGTTATCAATAGATCTGAACTTGTTGTTTGAGTGGAAATGTTTTTGAGAGAGTCTAGAAGAGCTAATTCTTTACTGGCTAGATAGGAATTCCTGAATTTAATTTGTTTTTTTGCGTCAGCAATGACAGTCGCGGCCTCAGTTGCGGCGTTCTTGGTCGAGATATCAATTCCCTCAATAATGGTTTGTGGTTCGTTAGCGCGGCTGATCGCGATGTTATCGATATGCAAAATCGCGCCTGATGTTGTTACAATATTATTTATGGTGATTGTCAAATCATGCGCTGGGCTGGTGCCGCCGAGGCTAGCGCCTGACACGGTAATGGTATCATCTGGTTCATATCTAGACCCACCAGAATTGATTGATGCCACACTGTAATTGCCACTGCCATCAATTGAAATTGTGAAGATGGCGCCGCTACCATTGCCTGATGTGCTAGCCTGAGTTACATTGCTTATTGTGGTTGCGCCAACACTTGTCAAGGTGAGTGTTGCATCATTCTGTGTATCTGCACCGCCAATATTTGACCCAGCAATTGTTATTTGATCATTCAACGCATAATTTTCACCAAATGTTGTGATGTCCGTCACCGAGTAATTCCCAGAATTATCTGAAGATATGCTAAAAATTGCTCCACTTCCCAGTCCTGTTGTTGACGATTGAGTGACAGTATAGTTCGCAGGATTGAGGCTTGTGACCGTCAGAGTGAGGTCATTGACCCCGGCTAAACCGCCGAGGCTGGCTCCTGAAATGTTAATTGTGTCACCAACTTGATACCCGCTGCCAGCCGAGTTAATCCCCGCAAGAGAATAAGCTCCTGAACCATTGGTCGATATGCTAAACATTGCGCCAGAGCCATTACCGCTTGTGCTGGATTGCGACATGTTTGTAAATGTTGATGTGCCAGTTGACGTGCCGCTTGCAGTAGCTGCACGCAGTCCAGATGCGGCGGTTCCTGCGGCTGATGCAGTAATGGCTCCTGAAATAGGTGAATTTCCAGATGCCGAGGCGACGGTCACACTGCCGGTAAAATCATAATCAAAACTGCCGGAAACAAAGACAAAATAATAGGATGCATCTGCGGTCAATGTGTGGGTGACTGTTGACCAGCCCGTCGTAGTGTTTCCATAGTTGTCCAGTAATTCTGTTGTGCTGCCGGTGTCGGCATCCAGTAAATAGGCATAAACATCATACGCATTATCGGTAACCTCTCCTTTCCAGCTAAACGAGATTGTATCCCCGCTATTCAGCGCGACTGGGTTTTTTGATATCAGATAAGGACCATGAATGACATCACCGCCATTTACACGCAAGTTATCCGAGATCAGTTGTAAACCGTCCTCGGCAATGCTGTATGAAAAACTTCCACCAGTTGCCAGATAATTGTCACCTCGTGACACTTGTGCAGGGCTGTCTGAATTTTGGGGTGTTGGTGTGGGGTCATTTGGTGTTTGAAACCCGCCAATAGTGGACGTGATCAAGCCGTTAGCAGCGTCGGATCCGGTTATTGAAGGGCCAAGAGCGACTTGCTCCAGCCTTATATCCCAGCCATAAAGTGAGACAAGAGAGCCTGCAGCTTCAACAGATGTTTCCTCTACATAGCTGCCCTCAAGGTTACTGGCGTCATTAAAGTTTCCGTTTACAAAATAAGCACTCAAATAGCTGCCAATTGTTCTAGTACTTAGTTCTTGAATATCAATAAGCGTGCGTTCACTGGATTGGTGTCCAACCTGTGCAAAACCGATCGCCCGCAAACCTCCAAAAATTTCTTCATCCCAAAATTCTGATCCGTTGATGATGGCTGATATCTCGTCAACCACAGTTTGTGCCGTAAGCTGCAGTGCTATCCGATCTATGTCATCGGCGGCAAGCTCAAGACTCGTTGTGTTTTCATTTAATGAGCTTATTTCTGTGACCGTTATGATGGCGTCATTGCGGTTTGAACTTCCACCAAGCGCTGTCCCTGCAATCGTAATAACGTCATCAACCTCAAAGCCCTGACCATCAGAGTCGATATTAACAATCTCGTAATCGCCATTGCCATCGGTGCGGATCGTGAATGTGGCCCCGGTCCCATTGCCATTTGTGCTCACCGGCGAAATAGCGCTAAATGTTCCAGACCCAACAGCAATGCCATCGATGCCTGCACCAGAAATTGCGCCCACCGAAACTGAATCATAGTCGTCACTATCAATCAATCCAGCAGCTCCGTCGACCGTGTGTTCAAGCTCAGTCAGCTTTTCTTCAACACCTTTTATTGTGTTGCGGGCTCGTTCGATCAAAGATAAATAATCGCTGATATTACGAAATGACGCCTCCAGGCTCTTTGTTTTAGCCATTTCTTTTGCAACCACGGCATAATTTCTCCGTGGCGGCTTAACATTTGCTGACGATCTTTCGTATTTATCCCTGCCCAGCAAGGTGGCATGAACCGTTTCGCGAGAAAACGCCCGATAGTCGCCACGCACATTGCGATCAGTGTCGTTCAGCAAGCTATGTGTGAACAAGCTTGTCATAGTGATTCTCCAGTTAATGACTAGAACGACAGGCTTTTAGATTTTTTTAGATTTTTTAGATTTTTTTTGTGCTTTAGGTTTTGGGTGGCCCCTAATGTATTTTGGCGATGCAATATCAGGGATGCTACTCTTTGAGCACGAGCACCTTAATATTATGAAAAATAATGGAAAATTTTGCAAGCAAAATCCATGCCAACATCTAAATAGAGCAATTTCTGTGCCGTTACAGTTCGTGAGCTAAAGTAACGGATAAGAAGTTTGTCAATTTCCAATGTGACACAATTCGCGGGCGCTTTGCGTGCGCAATTAAACCTTCATGTTGATACGGAAAATACGCAATCCGTGTCACCAAATTCTGCATCCGAATTTTTGTCTCAAACCGTTTCTTCGCTCGACTTGTCCGGTGCCGATTATGGCACTTTGTTGTTGAAAGATAAACTGCATGATCAGGCCTATGCATTTTCCATTGTCACTTTTCAAGAACAACAACTTAGCTCACTTAACACCCACATAAACAATGTTCAATCAGTGGTTGATCAATTGGCGACCACGGATGAGTCTGACACGCTTGCTTATGCAGCGCTGGTCGAAGAGCTTGCTGATCGCGAAGATCAGTTATCTACCTTTATCGGCGATCAGTTTCATGCGTCACAATTAAGTATTGGCGCAATTGTAAAACCCAACATAGAGGGAGAATTTCAAAATCAAATATTAAACATTTACAACAATGATGAAACCAGCTCTGAGGTTGTCGGTCAAATTGCTGCAATTGAGGTCAATTTTTCTAAAATATTTGAGACGCTTCATAACGAAACTACTTGTCCGCACTGTATTGCTTTAGCTCAGCAAGATGCAACCGCTGGTTTCAATGAAGATGAACAGCCTCGTTTTTCATTGGATGCTGACGATAATGACACAGGATCAATTGTTGATATTGACAGCAAAGCAACGACTGACACATCTGACGCTCGGCTAGAACCTCTTCGGATGAGCACGCAGTGGGATTTTGCTGGTGCAACAAACCTTGATGCAGATGGTGACCCAATTCTAACCTACTCATATTACGACGGGGATGTGGCTTATGCAGATCCATACAACGGTAATGTCGGTGGACCTCCTGCCAATGAGACTACTGTAGAGTCACATGGGGTAGGAAATGAAGCTGTGCTTGATGAGGCTTTTGCCGCGTGGGATTTGGCAAGCGACTTTACTTTCCAGGAGGTTGAGGAAGATGGAGGTGAAGTTGGTGAGTTGAGGGTAGCGTATACGGACGAAGGCACTGGGGCTGCAGCCTTTGCATACGCCCCTGGATCGAGTGCAGTGAGCGGTGATATTTGGTTCGAAGCTGGTTCAATTGATATAACCGGTGCAGTTGATTTCAAATCAGATGGTATCGATGAAGTGTCGAGCTATTATAGTAACGGAACCGGCAACAAGCCGGGCTTCAATTACTTTGCTGCATTGCATGAAATTGGTCATTCACTTGGCCTAAGCCATCCGTTTGATAGCGGTGATGATAGCTCGAATGGGGACGATGATCTGCCTTTGTCCCAAGACTCCATGAGAAATACTGTCATGACATATTCGCAGCTCGATCGAAATATGATCCTACAGTTCAATGGCTCAGGTTCAACACTGCCCACTTACCGTATTTGGGCTTCCACGCCGATGCTTTACGATGTTGAGATGATGGAGCATTATTATGGGGCTGAGGATGATAGTCAAAACAATGATACATATTCATTTGGGGTTACAGATGCCACTTCCTGGTATGATTCAACCCTAACTATACAAACGATTGTGGACTCGGGTGGCACAGATACCATTGATACAAGTGCATTATCCAGAGAGAGTGTAATTGACTTAACGGCTGGCTCATTATCATCAATTGGCATTTATAGTGAGGCTGACCAAATATCCTATTGGGCAACAACTCTTGGCACATCCACGGCGGCTATCCAGAGCTATGTTGATACGATGGATGGTTATGCCTCCGCCGCTAATTCATACTACTCTGCCTATGATCGCTCTGCGCTCTACACTGGTGATTATAATGTTGCGGTCGCTCATAACGCGGTTATAGAAAACGCTATTGGTGGTAGTGCTAATGACACAATTACTGGTAATAGCAGTAATAACACTCTATCAGGTGGCGCTGGTGATGATAGTATCGAAGGCAATGGGGGCGACGACACAATAGATGGTGGCGCTCACACAACGGGTGATGTCGCAGTTTTTAATGATGCCTATGCAAACTATACCATTACAGAAGTTGTTGCTGGCACAACATATACCGTCGCTCATAATGGAGGGGCTGGCACTGATGGGACTGATACGCTCACAAACATTGAATTCCTCGAGTTTTCTGATCAAACAATTGATCTATCAACGTGGCCAACTGTAACATCTACCACTACCCCAAGTGGTATTGGCTCTCAAGATACCGCTGGAGACCCTGTGTATGCCACCAGCGATGGGGTAAATTCTACGACCGCTACTCTTGCAGATGTCGATATTTCAACGCAAGCCGGAGCAAATTCAGCAATTACAAGATTAGACAGTGTTTTAGAGACAATTGCTCAGCAGCTTGCTGTGTTTGGTGCATTGCAAAACAGATTGTCCGCATCAATTAGCAACCTGAGCAGTGCTTCATTGACGACTGAGACTGCAATCGGTCGCATTATGGATACAGACTTTTCATCTGAAATGGCCAAGTTAACTAAATCAATGATTCTATCTGAAGCTGCTAATTATGTGCTTTCGGGGGCGAATCTCAGCAAATCAAATATGTTAAAGCTTTTGAAATAGAAAAATTGATAAAAAATCATAAGGAACCTGACAACGATCATTTCAGTTTTTTTATAATAATTTTTGCAAATATAATGCATCATTATGATTTTATATTTGCGCTTATTGTAAATATAAATGAGTGGCAAATAGTATGATCAGTGTTATTGACGCGGTGAATTTGATATTGATAGTGGTTGAAAAAGCTAGATATTTTAGCTGTTAAAAATACAGGTAAAAAAGCTGATTTAAATCTCTGAATTAAGTTTAAAAACGATAACTACGTCGTTACTCCGTATAAGGGGTAATGCGTCTTGATTTCTGTAAATAGAAATTTTGGAAGTCTGGTTGGTCGGCTGCATTTGCAGGCCGCTGACAATGCCGTTAAAACAGCGGTTCAGAGGCTGTCTTCTGGCGCACGCATTAATTCTGCCTCTGATGACAGTGCGGGTATGGCAGTTGTTTCTAAAATGGACAGCCAGATTGCTGGACTCTCAGTAGCAATCAAAAATACTACGGATGCAGTTTCCCTATTTGATGCAGCCTCTGCTGGCTTAGAGACTACCGCGGCAATCGCCCAGCGCGTAAGGGAGCTAGCTGTACAGAATAGTAATGGTCATCTATCTGCGGCCGACCGCGCAGCAGCGCAGTTGGAGGTCGATTCTCTGAATGCTGAATTATTGCGAATTGCTGATCATTCAAACTTTAATAAAATTCGGCTTTTGGATGGCACGCTTGATACAGCCATGCAAATTGGTGATACCGTCGCAGAAACGCTGGCTATTGCCATTGACGGCGTGGAAACCGCGACGCCAATTGCAGCAACTGCAGCAGCGTCTGGCTCCTCTTTGGAAGTGCTACGACCCACACAAACAGGATCAGCAACATCAGCATTTGATACGCCGGCAGCAAGTCGAGGGTCTGGCACATCAGTTCTTGATTACCTGTCTTCGTCCACAGCGGTTGCAACCTCCGCTTTTGATACCCCTGCGACTAGCACTGCCAGTGGTTCATCAAATTTGGATATCCTTGCCACAAACTCAAATGCGACGACATTAAACTCGACAAGTGGTGGCAACACACTTGGCTACGGAGCCTCTTCCCGAACTGTCTTGCCCACGAATACAGCCTCCATAACTTCTGCTGCTCTTGATTATTTGGCATCGTCGTCTGTGACTGACTCATCTGATCCAAAACGCTGGGCTGAGCCATCTTCAGTCACAACGGGGGTTCCTGCCAGCTCGACTGCATCTGTCGACACCGCATCGGTCTTAGATCCATTAAACTTTGCTGGCGGTGTCTTTAACTCTGGTTGGGACATTGTCACCTCACAAATTGAACTTGGAAGTAGTGGCTCCGTGAATACCTTGATAGGTGGTTTTACACCGCCAACTGACTCGGAACCTGTTGGAAGCGCTGGTGACAGTGGCACTGCTCAAATCGCAACTAGCCTCGGTAATAGCACCATCGATTACAATTATTCTCCATCTCTTGGCAGTATGACGTTGTCAACCAATGAAATTCAAACCGTTAGTAAAGGCATCGTGCATGGCCCAGCAATGATTAGTTCTGATGCAATTTGGCTGAACTCGGCTGACGTTGTATCATTCGACTGGGAATTTACTGGCGTTGGCTCAGCTGGCGATTTTGCGGATGTTTATGCGTATTTATTGAACACGAATGATGGCTCGACTGTCGAACTGACAGACTTTACAGCGTCATCGAGTGGCGGCACTGGCACTGTTTCAGTGTCCCAAACACTGGCTAATGACGATAATGGTAATGCGATTGACGGGCTATATAAATTTGTGTTTGTGAGTGGCGCTTACGACAATGACGGCGGGTCGATTGTCGGTTCGGAGGTAATTGTCAGTAATATAAGCGTTACGGATACTGGCGGTGACTCCAAGACATCAACAGCGACAACAACTCTGGAAGCACAAGAGTCATCAGCTGTTTCAATCGCTCGCTCGTTACTGGCCAGCCTTGAGTCGAAAGCGAACAGTGACGGTAACGCTGGCAGTTATGCGCTCAGCGGCACTGACGCTAGCTATTTCTCAATTGATCAGACAACAGGCGATGTAACTTCTTCAACTTTACTTCGCTCTGTCAAAACGTCATATAATTTCGACGTTACATACACGCGATCAGATGGAGGTTATCACAAAGAGTCGGTCACTTTGAATCTCACGCCTGCTTTATTTGCTACCACAACAGCTTATGCTCAAGAGTCTGACGCCGTGAGCATCTCATTATCAGATATGTCAGAGTTGGCTAGCTATGTAAGTTTGAACAGTGGTGGCACTTTTAGCATTGCAAATACCGGTGCTGACTACGCTAATTTTTCAATCAATGCTGGGACTGGTGCCATAACATCCAACGCCTTAGATTTTGATACACAGTTGGTTTATTATTTTGATGTTTTGTACAGTGTCGGTGGCAACACCTATACCAACTCGATCGTATTAAATTTATTAGATACTCTGACATCAACGACATCGGTAACAGCCGAGGAGACGGATCAACTGACAATTAATTACGCTGATCTTGCGGGTACACTTGATTTTGTCTCGCGCAATCCAGGTGGGAGTTTCGCCTTAAGCGGAACTGACTCTGGGAGCTTCGCTCTAGATGGAAGCAATAATTTGGTTTCGACAGTGGGCATGTATCTTGCCCAGGGCACACCTCGAACGGTTAGTCTAGATTATACGGTCGGCGGTGTAACACATAGTGATAACATTTCTATCAATTTGACGCAGGCCTTGCAGGCGGAGTCTGGTATCACCGTTGAAGATGGCAGTCCGGTCACTATCACGCCAAGTAATAATGCGCTGTCAAAGATATACACTTTTGCTCAGGCCAACGCCGGTGGAACTTGGAGTTTAGCCTCAAACTCTGCTGATCCTCTTGATTATCTTGACCTCTCTATCAATAGTAGTAACGGTCAAATTACCTCCAATGCAGCGCTCGATTACAGTGTTGAGAGCAGTCACATATTCGACGTTGTTTATACGGTTGGCGCTACTGCTTTTACCGAGACAGTGACCATAACAATTCCTGACCCATCAACAACCTCATCAGTTACAAATATTACTGCCGAAGAAACTGACGCCCTGACAATCGCTGCTGCTAACTTTACTGAAACGGCCTCTTTTGTCGCAGCAAATGGCAGCGGCGGGACGTACAGCCTTAGCGGAGCTGATGCAAGTAGTTTTGATATAAGCACTTCAGGAGTGCTGACAAGTGCTTCAGGTGTATCGCTGAGAATTGGATCAACAGATGTGTACAATTATTATGACACCTATGATTTTAATGTTGTTTACACGTTAGGTGGTCTAACATCAACTGAGACCATAAAGCTCACAATCACTGAAACATTAGAGTCTTCACAAACGTTAACTGCAGCTGAGTCAGATAGCGTGGGTATTAGCCCGTCAACCTTCGTAACCAATTTTGCAAGGCGCGATCGAGACGCAGGCACCTACTCCCTCTCTTCAAGTGGGGGAGATCACTTGCTGTTCAGTGTTGACACTGATGGCGAAATTACATCAACCGGCGCTTTGGATTATGATACTCAACAATCGTATAGTTTTGATCTGAACTATGCCGCGTCAGATGGTAGGACCTTCACGGAGAGCATAACGCTCTCATTAACTGACACATTGACATCGACAGCGGTAATCACCACCGAGGAGACTGAGAGCCTTACAATTCCGATTTCGCAACTTACTAGCTCACAAACCTATCAGGCTGCCAAACCCGGTGGTACATTTAGTCTGTCTGGCACTGATGCCAGTTATTTTGATGTAAATGCCACAACCGGAGAGATCAATACCAAGGCTGGGCAGTCGCTGGTTCAGGCGGATAAAACGACCTATTCGATTACACTTGATTATCTGGATACATTTGGTTCTACACATAGCGAAACCATCGCCATAACGCTGACTGAGGCATTGCAAGGCACTTCAACTTTCAATGCAGATGAGTCTGACCTTGTTACGATTTACCTTGATGATTTGACGAAAATCCGAGGTTTTGCATCGCGTGATGGCAACAATGGCAGCTTTGCAATTGGCGGGACTGATGGTGTGAAATTTAGCATCAATGGTGATGGAAACATTGAATCAAATGGTGCACTCGATTACAGCACGCAAGATACCTACGTTTTCACCCTTTCTTATACCGAATCTGCCGCATCTGGAAGTGACACATTTGTTGATACAATCACTCTGACAGTCAATGATACTTTGACGTCAACAGCTACTGTGACAGCAGAGGAAACAGAAGCATTGACAATTTCGGCAAGCCAATTCACCAGCACCGCCACATATGCGACGCGAAATCCGGGAACGCCTGCAGGAACATACTCGCTAACTGGGGCTGATGCGGCTAGTTTTAGTGTGGACGCAAGCGGCAACATAACAAGCAACGGGGAGTTAAGGTACTTAACACAGAGCTCTTACAATTTTAACATTCTGTACACCGCAGACGGAATTACCCACACTGAAGCTGTTACATTGAATCTGACGGAGACAACTTATCAGATTTCAGAGACGAATGTCTCGGTGAGAGAAGCTGATACAATCACAATTGGTAACGCATTGATGTCCCATCTAAACGAGTATGCAGCCGCAGATGGTTATAATGGTAATTTCACTCTCATAACTGCAACAGCGAATGGTGCCAATGATTATGTTAATTTTGAAATTGATAATTCAGGCAATATTCAGAGCATCTCGTCGTATGATGTTGACTTTGATAATGGCCAGACATCATTTGATATGGACGTGGTCTATACAAATTCTGATCTCATAACAACATACACCGACCGGCTGAGTATCACTCTACTGAATGATTACTCTGACGATACAGATCTCGTTCTAGCATCAGTTGATATTAGCACTTCTGCTGGTGCCAGAGAGGCAATGTATTCGATTGGGTCAGTGATTGACCGAATGAGCAAGACACAGGTTACCCTTGGCGCCAAAAAGAACCAGCTTATGTCCAATATAGAACGTTTGTCAGGGGTGCTGATCCAAACGCAAATTGCTCGTGGCCGTATTTTTGACGCTGATACGGCCAGTGAAGCATCTCGGCTGGCCAAACAACAAATTCTAGCTGGTGCCGCTACGCAGATGATATCGTTAGCATCAGCGCAAAAACGGGGTTTAGTTGATATGTTGATCTAACCCGTATGGGGTATTCAAACGATCTGATCAATGAGCATGTTTATTTTTCAAACAAGTATATCTAGTTCGTTCTTAAATTGCGGGACATCCCGGTAAAGATTTGATACCCGTGCGATATTTGTCTGGGCCGCATTATGTACAAAGCCAGGGTTTAGCGCGGCGCGTGCTCGCAAAAAATTTTCTGATGATATGGCGGATGGGGATTGCTTGGGGTGATAGATGCGAGCATGCGGCATATTCGGGTAGTTTGGCCCTAACCGGCTACCAGCATTCAATACTTCCACACCATTCACCGTTTGCCGCTCAGTTGGCATGAGGCTTGCAGGTACAGATGAAGCAGCGCCTGATGCGCTTTGGCCCGGGCTTCTTTCGGGTCTTGGCAATTGCGGTGGCAACAGCTCGTTATTGGGTGGAATGAACATAGTTTGAGTATAGCGATTTGGCTTTAATTAGGCAAATCTAATGTACGGGTATATTTTGTATGAATTACAATCATATAACACAAGCCTATCAAAATGCCGAACGGCAAGCCCTCGAGGAAATGAATGATCCACACCTGATTGTTCTGACAATGTTTGACGCATTGTTGAAATCAATGCAGATCTTCGAAACCAATATTGATATCAAAAATGGCGGTGATGCAGAGCTCAAATCAAAGCATTTTGCGCGGGCCTTGACGATTATCTATGCTCTGCAATCCTCTCTTGATTTTGAAAAAGGCGAGAGCATTGCGACGAATCTTTTTCAATTATATGAATTTGCCCGCCAACAGCTGATCGCTGACCTGACCAAAGGTCAAGCAGACGGCACCGCAACAGCGATACAAGCGCTTCAGGAAATCCGAGATGCGTGGGAAACCATTGGGCCGCAGGTTAAAAAATGAAGAACCAACTTGCTGAACAGTTTCAGATGCTGAATGGTCACATCGCATCAGCCATTTCGGATAAAGATTATACGCGGGCGGCAACGCTGGACCGGGCCCGTCAGGATATGTTGAAAGACATTTGTCTGATGGATATGCAGTCAATTGACGCTGAATTTTTTGCGCTGATAGAAGAATGCGCACGTGACAATGCGAGCTTGATCCAGACAGTCCAGGAAGATATGAGCCATATCAGCTGGCAAACCAGCCGGTCATTGCGGGCCCAGCGCGCCTATATGAGTTAATCCATCGCTGGGCGCATTAGCTCATCAACGCATTGACCCAAAAATTAATTAACCGGTTTTTCGATCATAAATTTTTTCATTTTTTCAATTAACGTCGTGCGCCTGAGTTTCAACGCATCAGCAGCGTGGCTGATCATACCATTTGATTTTTCTAGCGCTGCCTCGATTAAGACAATCTCAACCTCTTGCAAATGCCGCCGCACATCAATGGCGTCAAAATAGGCAAACCAGTCACGATAATGGCTGGGGTGCGGCAATGGCATCTCAGCATTTGTTTCAGTCTCATCAGATGGCGGGTCCAGATCAGCTGTTGCCGCCCACAAAGCATCTTGTTCCTCGCTGACTTCGGGGGCGCGCAATCGTACCAGATGTTCGCGGACCTTCTTGCCATCAATGGCTTTGTCCGGAAACAGCAGGCAGGCACGTTCAATCACATTACGCAATTCACGGACATTGCCCGGCCATGGATAGCGGGTAAATTCCTGCATCGCCGTCTCGTCAAATTGTGGCATGCCAGCAACCTCGCCTTGCGCCTCAATTGCCCGGCAAAGCGCCGTGATGATCTGTGGGATGTCAACCGACCGTTCGGCAAGTGTTGGTAATTTAATCGGAAATACATTGATCCGATAATACAGATCGGCGCGAAATTTACCGGCTTCAATATCAGCCTCAATATTTTGGTGGGTAGCACATACCAACCGTAAATCAATTGGGATATCTTTGCCGCCACCAACACGCTGAATATGTTTTGTTTCAATCGCACGCAATAATTTGGCTTGAAGCGGTAGCGGCATATCGCCAATTTCATCAAGGAATAACGTGCCGCCAGATGCCATCTCAAATCGGCCATGACGGGTTTTTTCAGCGCCAGTAAAAGCACCTTTTTCATAGCCAAATAATTCTGATTCAAGCAGGTCAGCCGGGATCGCCGAACAATTAACCGATACCAATCCACCTTTTCGTGCGGATTGTGCATGCACGCTTCGCGCCACAAGTTCTTTGCCAGTGCCGGTCTCACCAAGAACCAAAACTGTTGTTTTTGCTGGCGCAGCAATTTCAATCAAACGGCGAACATCGCGCATTGCCGCCGATTGGCCTACCAGCTCATCTTTACCCACATTCATAGTAAAATTACGATCCAATTCTGCTGATAAAAGCCGTGACTCATGGGCGAACGATAGACCAAGGTGTCAGAAAATTGAACCATAAAATTAATTTTTTCTAATTTAGCGTCAGAAAAATGAAACAAAGATATCTGACAGGTTCTAAATTTTTTAATAAATAAAAACAATAGTTTGGATTTTTTTTTAACGCCAGATTCACTTTGGCGCGCATTTTGCCTTTACCGACGAGCATGAAATGTCGGGAGACTAAGAATGGTTAATGTATGCATTCAAAAAGATCTGTTCCCTGCTGGTGAGAGCTTGTTTGACATTCTCGCCATGCGCATGGCCACAGTGAGCTGGAGTGAGGCCTTGGCGCCTGCCACCAAGACAGACAGTGTCAAAGCTACTTCAAGTCCACAAACTATTGATGCATTTTTGTGTAGCGGGACATTTGCTGAAAAACAGGGGGGAATACCTGCCATTCTAGAGATGGCCCGGTCAATGCGGGCCAAAAAGCTGATGGTTGTCGACATTGATGCTGACGGACAATTTCATGTAAATCAGGAAATGAATGGCAAATTGATCCGTTTGACAGTGCCAGCAGGATTTGAAACCCAGCCAGTGGCAGAAAATTATAGTTTGCAGATGGCTGCCACTTTATTGCTTGATGAAGACCATGTGGCTGTTGCTGATCCGGCCAGCCGCCAGCTTATGGCCCTCGCAAATCGTGTGGCCGCCACCGATGTCACGGTATTTATCAATGGTCCGACCGGCACTGGCAAGGAAGTGCTGGCACGATTTATCCACAACCAATCAAGCCGTAAAGATAATGCGTTTGTCGCGGTGAATTGTGCGGCCATTCCAGAAAATATGCTCGAAGCCATTTTATTCGGCCACGAAAAAGGTTCATTTACCGGCGCATCAACCGCCAACAAAGGTATTTTCCGGGCGGCTGATGGTGGCACATTGTTGCTTGATGAAATTTCCGAAATGCCGCTTTCGCTTCAGGCAAAATTGTTGCGCGCACTGCAGGAACGTAAAGTGACACCGCTTGGCAGCCAGCGTGAAATTGACGTTGATGTCCGCGTGCTGGCCACAACCAACCGCGAAATGCTGCAAGAAATTCGCGATGGTAAATTCCGCGAAGATCTGTTTTATCGTCTGAATGTATTCCCTCTATCGACCCAACATCTGGCTCAGCGCCCCGATGATATTGTGCCGATCAGCAGTATTTTGCTGGCCCGTCACTCAGCTGTCTCTGGCGAAGTGCCAGTAATTGATGACGAGGCCAAGAAGCTGCTGTTGTCTTATAACTGGCCAGGCAATGTGCGGGAACTTGAAAATGTATTGCAGCGTGCGCTTGTGTTGTCATCAGGTGGCAAAATTATGGCTGGCGACATTATGGTTGATGGGGTCTTGCAAGAAAAGATCACATCGTCAATCACCACCGCCGGCATGTTGCAACAAAGCGCCACCATATAGTTAGAGGTTATCGTTATGACGCAAATTACTTCAATGACCGGACCAGTTTCCAGCTTGCGGGCGCAATTGCGTGCGCAGGCCGAGGCAGCACTTGGTGCCGACAACCATCAAACACCATTCACCGACCGGCTGGGAGATGCCATCCGTGAAGTGGCCGTTGCACAAAATTCAGCCGCGAACCTAACCAAATCATTCGAGCTTGGTATCGAGAATGACCTTTCGAAAGTCATGGTGAGTCAGCAAGTATCATCGCTTGGTTTTCAGATGACGCTGAATGTTCGAAACAAAATGCTGAGCGCTTACAAAGATATCATGAACATGCCGGTCTAACATGTGGCAACCACAATAGAAAAATTGGCAAGAAAGATTATTCGGGACGCAAAAAATGGCTGAAGCAGTAGTAAATCAGGACGCAGAAGTTATTGCAAAAGGGCCGGGTGTGTTTACTCAGGCTGGCTCTTTGGTATCACAGGTTCAGCGGATGTATTCGCAACCTGCATTTCAGCGCTCGCTTCCAACAATGGTTGCGGTAATTGTTGGCATTGTGGGATTAGCGGCGTATATGTATATGCAGAAGCCGGACCGCACCACCCTCTATGCTGGATTGCCTGAGTCAGAAAAATCACTGGTTTTGGAATCACTTAAAAATGCTGGGGTTGACGTCACAATGGACCCCGTTACCGGCGAGGTTTTGGTGCCGGTTGTTGATTATCATAGCGCCCGTATGACATTGGCGGCACAAGGCTTGCCATCATCATCGGGCACTGGTTATGACGAGCTTGACTCGATTCAAATGGGGTCGAGTAGATCAGTCGAAGCGGCAAAGTTAAGGCAGACACAAGAAATGGAACTAGCCAGATCAATCAGTGAGATTGAAATGGTGCTAAGTGCCCGTGTTCATCTCGCCATTCCGGAAAAAGAGGTGTTTGTGCGTGACACTGCCGAGCCAACAGCATCGGTATTTCTGCAACTTGCGCGCGGTCGCAGCCTTGGTCGCAGTCAGGTAGAAGCCATCGTCCATCTGGTTTCGTCATCTGTACCGAATTTGACCAAGGAAAATGTGGCTGTTGTTGACCAGAATGGCGCATTGCTGTCGCGCAGTGCGGATAGTCCTGAAAGCCAGCTATCTGATGCGCAACTCGAACATCGTATTAAGCTGGAAGACATTTACCGGGCCCGCGTTACATCGCTTTTGACGCCAATCGTGGGGGCCGGGAATATCAATGCGCAAATTAACCTTGACATTGACTTTACCCGCAGTGAAGTGACCGAAGAAGTCGTTGACCCGAACGGTAACGCCCTGCGTAGTGAACAATCAACGAATGACCAGACCATGCAGGCACCCGCCAAAGGCATTCCTGGAGCAGTTGCAAATACACCGCCAGAGGCGGCGCAATTGAGTGCGACAGCGACAGCATCTGGTGGCAGCTCTGAGCTAAAATCAAGCTCGTCAAGCGAAGTGAAAAATTATGAAGTTAGCCGAACCGTTTCAAGCACGCTGAAGCCTTCAAACATCATTCGCAAAATCAATGCGGCTGTTTTGGTTCGCCAGCCTGATGTTATTGACCCGGAAACTGGACTTTCAACATCGCAACCAATGAGCGCAGAGGAAATGTCGCGTATTGAAAAACTTGTTGCTGATGCGATTGGTATTGATGCTGAACGCGGCGACAGCCTGACAGTGTCAAGCGCGCCATTTATGAACGAAATCTTGGATGGGGTGAAACCACAATGGTACGAAAAGCCATTCATGCGTGCGGCGATCAATCAGGCTGGATTTATTCTGATTATCGGCATTGTGATCTTGGGTATTGTGCGTCCATTGATCAACCGCATCTTTGTCCCAGCCGTAGTGCCGGGCATGCAGGGTGCACCTGGCGGTGACGATGAAATTGATATCGATACCGTAGAGGTTGGTGAAGGTGAGAGCCTTGAGGATATCAAGGCCAAGCTGAAGCCGAAGAAGCAAGCGATCTCGGCAGAAATGCTGGATACGGCCAACACTTATGATGACAAGGTTGCGGTAATCCGTATGATAGTATCCGATGAGGCGGGGCGTGTGTCCAACGTGTTCAAGGCAATGATGTCAAAGGATATCAGTTCATAACAGCCACATAGGGTGCGGGCAGGGAGTAACTGACCTTTGCCCCACCCCTACGAGGGTAGAAGTAACAAAGGGTGACAAAAATGGCAGCGCCAGCGGAAAATACCGGAACCGAAAAAGAGTCAGTGTTTGACCAGCTCACGGGCACGCAAAAATCAGCCATTCTGATGATGCTGATCGGCGAGGATGAAGCGTCGGAAATTTTGCGCAATCTGTCACCGCGTGAGGTACAACATCTCGGCACAGCTATGTATTCGGTGCAAGGGCTGGATCAAGAAACAGTGAATTTGGTGCTTGATGAATTTCTGGCGATCATCAAAGCGCAGACAAGCCTTGGTATGGGGGCTGGCAATTACATTCGCAATGTTATGGTCAAGGCACTTGGCGAAGATAAATCCCAGTCGGTATTGAGTCGAATTGCGCCATCTGCCGGTGCGCGGCCAATCGAAATTCTGGACTGGATGGATGCACGTTCGATTTCAGAATTAATTGCTGATGAGCATCCGCAAATTATCGCTTTGGTCATTTCCTATCTTGATGCCGGTCTTGGTGCTGATGTTTTGGGACTGCTTCCCGAAAATCTGCAATCAGAAGTGGTCCGCCGAATTGCCACCTTGCAGACTGTCGGGCCGGATGCCCTGCGTGAACTGGAACAGGTGATGCAGAAAAAATTCAAGGCGAACACGTCACTTCGTGCGTCTCAGGTTGGTGGGGTTGATGCAGCGGCACGCATTATGAACTTCACTAAACAAAATATGGAAGCCCGTATCATGAAGGATATTGGCAAGGGTGATAAGGGGTTGATGCAGGCCATTCAAGAAAGCATGTTCGTGTTTGATATGCTGATAATGTCAGATGATAAGTCATTGCAGACATTGCTTCGCATGGTCGATACGGATCTTTTGGTACTGGCGCTTAAGGGTGCTGATGAACCGCTTCAGGAAAAATTATTTGGGTGTATGTCAAAGCGAGCTGCCGCCAATATTATGGACGAGATGGAGGCACTTGGTCCGGTACGCCTGACTGAGGTGCAGAGTGCGCAAAAGGAAATTATCAACGTGGCGCGTCGCCTCTCAGATGAAGGCACTATCGTTCTTGCTGGTCGCGGTGGCGATGATCTCGTCTAATGCAGGGCCTTCGTTAGGACATAAAGCATGGTTAATCTTGCAGAAAAACATGAAGAGGACAGCAGTGCGCAACTGGCTGATGCAGAAATTTCGCGCATACTGACGGCGTTGCAAAAAGCTGAATTTAAGCGCTCTGAAAGCGTTAATGCACGTCCTGATCAAACCTTTAAGCCGCGCTCACTAATGGAAATTGCGGAGACAGCCAATCAGCAAGATGAAGCTACAAAAGCCGCTGAGATCACGGCTGAAATTGCCGTCAACAAAGGCGCCCATAAAACTGGCGAGTCACGCGATGAGACAGTTGATGAAATGGCCACCGGGTCAGGAGATACGCTGACAGAGGACAAAGCCCCTGAACCCACAGGCGACAACCAGTCGAGCGGACGACAATCAACTGACGTTGTGGATTATGCGTCGAAAGATGCCGGTCTGGAAATGCAGCCGACAGAGTCCGATGATTCAGATCCACAGGATCTGCCAGTAATCGGTGTTGGTGAGGGTGCGGATGCCGGGTTTGATCATTGTACTGATAATGGGGTTGGCCCAGGTTCGCCAACATCACCGTTTGAAACGGCGCAAGCGGCTTATGATCGTGGTTATGGTGACGGCGTCACAGCTGGTCGTGAGGCAGCTGAGGCCGAGCTTCGTGCGACCATCGAGGCCGAGTTTGAGGCTAAATTTGCCGATAAAATCAAGGCTTTTGAAACAGCTTTAATTGGTTTGGCAAAACCGCGAACTGTTGATACCTCTGCCTTGTCCAAATCATTACAGGCGGCGGTTATCAGGCTGGCCGCGGCGCGCACCGGCGCGGCGATTGACGAAATGCCTGAATTGATGATTGCGCGAATTGAGTCTTTGGCTGATGCGGCTGGTAAACATGTCGCGACTGGCCATGTTTTCATGCACCCTGATGATTGTGCAGTTATCGCTCCGATTATGGAGAAGTGTCAGGACCAGTTCACAATTGAGCCTGACCCCAATCTTCACCGGGGAGATATTTGCGTTAGATTTGACGGTATGGAGATAAGTGATGTTGCTGACCTCCGAGTAGACTGGCAAATTTCACAATCGATGCAGCGTAAAAATTCCGTTGAGTTTGAGACGGCGCAAACTAAAATTAGTGACGTTGAATTAGAAACTCCAACTGTTAATAATTTGAGTCTTGACTCACAGGAAGCCTCCATACAATCCAGCATAAACTCTCCCTCGCTCCAAGATGGCGCAAATGGAGAGCCGATGGTAGATGACAACGCAAATAATGAAGATGTTTCGCCGTCAGAGGCAATTGGTTTGATGCCGCTCACCACTACAGGTGGAGATGATTCTGCGTCAGACGGCGGAACTGGGGATAATGCAGATGCTTCCTCGTCAGACCCAATTGGTTTGATGCCGCTCACCACTACAGGTGGAGCTGATTCTGCGTCAGACGGCGGAACTGGGGATAATGCAGATGCTTCCTCGTCAGAAACAATTGGTTTGATGCCGCTCACCACTACAGGTGGAGATGATTCTGCGTCAGACGGCGGGACTGGGGATAAGGAAGACACTTCCCCGTCAGAGGCAATTGGTTTGATGCCATTGACAAGTAAGAGCTTTGACGAATGATTGTTCTAAAACGAGAAAGCTCCCCTATTATGGAGTGGGTCTAAAATGCAAAATGTTTTGCAAATGCTCGAAGCGGACATAGGCGGTCTTGACCTAACGCGGCCATATCGTGTCTCTGGTCGGGTCAGTCGTTTTGATGGCCACATCATTGAATGTGATGGGTTCCCAGCAACGATTGGCACTTTGTGCGAGGTTGATACACAAGATAGCACCTCGGTGAATGCCGAGGTGATTGGCTTTCAGAACAACCACAATCTGTTATCGGTACATGACCATGATGCTCAAATCAGTGTAGGTGCGCGTGTGGTGGTGATTGATGATGGCCATAGCATCAAAGTGGGGCCAGGGTTACTGGGCCGCGCTATTGATGCATTGGGATATCCGCTTGATGATGGTCCGCCGCTGCAGCTTAGCCATAGCTGGCCGCTTAATGGTAAAAAAACCAACCCATTGGCCCGCCGCCCGGTCGATAAGCAGCTTGATGTCGGCGTTCGTGTGATCAACAGTTTGCTTACCGTTGGTCAAGGCCAGCGTATCGGTATTATTGCCGGGTCGGGTGTTGGTAAATCGGTCTTGCTGGGCATGATGACAAGATTTACTGCCGCCGATGTTGTGGTGGTCGGACTGATTGGTGAACGGGCCCGTGAAGTTGCCAGTTTTGCGGCTGAAGTGTTAAAAAGTGACTCGCGTGACCGCACGGTAATTGTCGCTGAACCGGCTGACAGATCGCCGCTATTGCGTATTCGCGGTGCAAACCGTGCCACAGCGACTGCCGAATATTTTCGTTCAATTGGCAAAAATGTCCTGTTGATTATGGATTCTTTGACACGAGTGGCACATGCCCGCCGTGAAATTGGTCTGGCGCTTGGCGAACAGCCAACGTCAAAAGGCTATCCGCCATCTGTTGTGTCGATGATTCCAGCACTTGTTGAAAGATCTGGCACTGGCATCGGGGCAGAGGGGTCTATTACATCTTTTTACACAGTTCTTGCCGATGGTGACGACGCCAATGACCCGGTGGTCGATACTGCGCGGGCGATTTTGGATGGTCATATTCTTTTATCGCGTGAACAAACCCAGATGGGTATTTATCCAGCGGTCGATGTGCCTGCCTCGGTCAGCCGGGTGATGAATGATATTGCTGGGCCTAAACAATTGCAGGCCGCCCAGTATTTCCGGCGGTTAGTGGCGCTCTATATGGAAAACCGCGATTTGATTTTGATGGGCGGCTATACGCCCGGGCAAGACCCTGATCTTGATATGGCGGTACAGTTATGGCCGCAGCTGATGGCGCATATTCAGCAGCCATTTAATGAAAGTGCCGATGCCGCGCAGTCTATTCAGGCGCTGACTGACCTGTTTAACCTGCAGGATAGCTGATGAAGCGGCGTGACGCGATCTTTGATAGGCTGGCGCTTAAGGAAAAGCTGTTTATCAACCAGCAGATGAAGAACCTTGGTGCACTGAACAGTGAATTGCAGAAACTTGAGGATATGCGCCAGAAATTAAGTGATATGGCGGCAGACTCGGCGCCAAAAATTCAAGAGCAAACAGCCTTTACGTTGCGATCATCCGCCGAACTGAACTATCAAATTCGTGACCAGTTAGAAACCGCCAGCAATCGTAGTGACCATCTGAAC
>CACHXC010000003.1 GCA_902583715.1 uncultured SAR116 cluster alpha proteobacterium | reverse complement strand
CGTTACAGAAATGATGATTTCCGGCAAACCTCTGATTGCTGAAGCAGCAAAAAATATTGGACTAATTGATCAAGTCGTTGACGGCGCAGATGATCTGAAGCCTGCCATAAAATCATGGTTAAAAGCACAAAATCGGAAAAAACCTGAACTAGGTCAGCGGGACACAAAAGCTGACCAAAGTGCGCTTGAAGTTTGCCGCGAAAAATTTTTAAAGCGGATCCGTGTTGAACACACGCCAGCACCATTCGCCATAATTGAACATGTCAGGAAACATGGCCATAGCGCCGTGGCGATGAGTGCGGGTGAAATGGATATTTTTCCTGATTTGATGGTCGGCTCTGCTTCTAAAAACCTGCGGCGTGTGTACTATTTGACCGACAAAGTTCGTAAAACTGCGCGTGGCGATAGCAAAATAAAAAAACTACATGTTGTCGGCGCAGGCACCATGGGCGGTGACATTGCCGCTGTCGCCGCAATGTCTGGACTAAATGTTACTCTTACAGATGTTAACGTTAGCGCTATTGAAGGCGCGATAAACAGGAGTGGGGAGCTTTTTACTCGTCGGCTAAAAGACACTGAAAAAATTTCTGAAGCAATACGTAGGCTTAAAGCTGATCCTCAGGGTGATGGTGCTGCAAACGCTGATTTGGTGATTGAGGCTGTTGCCGAAAAACTATCCGTAAAGCAAACGGTGTTCGCTGATCTGGAAAAAGTTATCAAACCAGATGCAATTCTCGCGACCAACACCTCTGCAATACCTATAGAAGATATTGCCACAGCCCTTGACGACCCTAGCCGCCTTATTGGGCTTCATTTTTTTAACCCAGTGCCAGTATTACCCCTTGTTGAGGTGATTTGGTCACTCCACTCAAATCAGGATCTAATCACACGGGGGATGCAATTTGCAGGGCAGATCGGCAAAATGCCAATTCGGTGTAAATCATCTCCAGGGTTCTTAGTTAACCGCGCCTTGCTACCTTATATGTTTGGAGCTATCGAAGCGGTTGTATCAGGTGAAAATTCTGAAACAATTGACCAAGCAATGGTTGACTTTGGTATGCCAATGGGGCCCATAGAGTTGAGTGATCAGGTCGGCTTAGACGTTTGTTTAGATGTAGGCAAAGTTCTTGGAATTGAACCGAGAGTAGAAAAGCTGTTAAAGAGCAAATGCGATGACAAAAAACTGGGACGAAAAACTGGAAGCGGCTTCTACGACTGGTTAGAGAATCGAGCAGTTCGTTCACGGCAACCCTTAGAACCAAAACTCTCTGATGATATTGCCAGACGTATGCTTGCGCCCATGGTTGACGAATGCATAAAAGCTGTTCGAGAGGGTGTTGTTGATAGTTCTGATGATGCAGATGCAGGCATGATATTTGGAACTGGTTTTCCTGGCTTTCGTGGTGGCCCAATCAACTGGGCGACCTGAACAGTTATTCTGATAAAATGGCTCTGAGAGGAATTCAGACATGACTGATATTTTCATTGTAGCGGCAAAACGCTCAGCCATTGGGAGCTACGGGGGCAGCTTAAAAGACACAACTCCTGTTGACCTGGCCATTCCCGTAGCACAAGCCGCGATAGAACAATCTGGCCTGCCTGCCGCAGCAATTGACCATACGGTCTATGGTCATGTTATACATACTGAGCCGCGTGATATGTATTCCCCGCGATGCATTTCCATTGCCGCAGGTCTGGCTGATTCTGCGCCAGCTTTTCAGGTCAACCGATTATGCGGAAGCGGGTTGCAAGCCATTGTCAGTGCCGTTCAATTGATCCAGCTTAGTGACGCCAAAGCAGTATTAGCAGGCGGCGTTGAAGTGATGAGCCGTGGCCCCTATATACTGCCAGCCCAACGCTGGGGTGCCCGCATGGGTGATAGCGGCGTGATCGATATGATGGTGGGAGCATTGCATGATCCCTTTGGCATTGGCCACATGGGCATTACCGCAGAAAATGTTGCCCAAGATTATGATATCAGCCGTGCCAGCATGGATGAATTTGCCGCAGAGTCGCAAGCCCGTGCCAGCACCGCGCAATCTGCCGGATATTTTAAAGATCAAATCGTGCCGCTGACCGTTAAGCAAGGCCGCAAAGATGTGCGTTTTGAAAGTGACGAATTTATCCGCGGTGAGACCACGGTTGAGTCGCTCTCTACTTTACGCCCAGCTTTTGCCAAAGATGGCCTTGTTACTGCAGGCAATTCATCTGGCATCAATGATGGCACCGCGTCACTCATTCTAGCCGACGCCGACAAAATTGCCTCACATAATGCGACACCATTAGCACGGATTGTGTCCTACGGCTTTGGCGGGGTGCCTGCTCGGGTCATGGGGATGGGACCGGTACCAGCCAGCCGAATGGCCCTTGAACGGGCCGGACTGACAGTTAACGATCTAGCTGTTGTAGAGAGCAATGAGGCTTTTGCAGCACAAGCCTGTGCGGTATCCAAGCAGCTTGGGCTTGATGCATCAATCGTCAACCCAAATGGTGGGGCGATTGCACTTGGCCATCCGGTTGGTGCCACCGGCGCAATTATCATGACCAAACTGGTCTATGAATTACGCCGCCGCGGTGAACGCTATGGCATGGCAACAATGTGTATTGGCGGTGGTCAGGGAATCAGTATCATCATTGATACAAAACTATAGTGGTCAGACAAGCGCATAGTCAGTAGACCGATTTTTTATTCATCATATCATAGAGACGCCAATTATGTATGAAGCCCCAATTGACGATTATAAATTTGTTATTGATCATGTGATAGGCCTTGATCAATTGATGGCAAACACTGGCCATAATGACATCAGCATTGACCTTGTTGAGGCGGTGTTGAGCGAGGCTGGCAAGCTGGCCGCTGATGTGATCGCACCACTCAATCACAGTGGTGATCAGGCCGGGGCCACACGCCATGATGACTCCAGTGTTACCACTCCAAATGGATTTGCCAATGCCTACGCCGCATTGGCCGAGGGCGGCTGGACCTCTATGGAAGCACGCGAAGAATTTGGTGGACAAAATCTACCAATGGTTGTGACCACGGCGGTGAATGAATTCTGGCAGGCTGCCAATATGGCCTTTGCGCTTTGCCATCTTTTGACACAGGGGCAGATATACGCCCTGCAAAAATCTGCGTCGCCTGAACACCAAAAGCTGTTCATTCCCCCCATGGTTGAGGGCCGCTGGACTGGCACTATGAACCTAACTGAGCCGCAAGCAGGCACCGATTTAGCCGGCATTAAAACTAAGGCTGTCAGGAATGGTGATCATTACCTGATCTCTGGTCAAAAAATTTATATCACTTATGGCGAGCATGACATGGCCGAAAACATTGTGCATCTGGTCCTGGCACGCACCGAAGATGCTCCGGCCGGCATCAAAGGTATTTCAGTGTTCATCGTCCCCAAATTTATTCCAAACAAAGATGGCAGTCTAGGCCCCGCCAATGATGTGCGTTGTTTATCTATAGAAAAGAAGCTAGGCATCAAAGCGTCACCAACCGCGGTAATGCAATATGGCGAAAATGGTGGTGCTGTTGGATACCTTGTAGGCGCTGAGAACCAAGGGCTAGATATTATGTTTGGTATGATGAACCATGCCCGACTTGCTGTCGGCTTACAGGGGCTCAGCATTTCTGACCGCGCCTATCAGAAGGCCCGAGCCTATTCATTTGACCGGGTTCAAGGAACCCCATTGGAGAAGGACTCTGGTGCACCAATTGTGCATCACCCAGATGTGCTCCGCAGCCTAACCATAATGAAAGCAGAAATAGAGGCTATGCGGGCCTTAATGATTCTAGGTGCCGCCGGCATGGATTTGGCACATGGCTGTGATGCAGACGACCCGCGCAACACGCGTGCGAATTTGCTCATTCCAATTATCAAAGGTTGGATGACGGAGCGCGCACTTGATGTCACCTCACAAGCAGTGCAAATTCATGGTGGCATGGGATTTATCGAAGAAACCGGCGCGGCGCAATATTTCCGCGATGCACGCATTCTGCCCATTTATGAGGGCACCACAGCGATCCAGGCCAATGATCTGGTATTCCGCAAAACCCTGCGCGATGGCGGCGCGGCGGTGGGGGAATTATTCGACGAGATCGACGCCGAAATGCAACAGCTTGCCGCCCATACAGATGAAACCGTTGCCGCAAATGCTGGTCATGTGGCCCGCGCTGTGCAGGCCGCGCGCGATGCCACCGCCCATATTTTAGCAGCCGCTAATGAACCGCGCCGGCCTGCCGTTAACGGGGTCAATTATTTGATGCTACTGGGACGTTTATGCGGCGGCTGGATGATGGCACGCGCCAGCTACAAGGCGGCACAGCTTCAATCCGATGCATCTTGCGACCCCTCTTTTATGCAGGCAAAGCTGGCCATCGCGCGGGTCTTCATGACGCATCATTTACCGCAAGTACAGGCACTGGCAGACGTGATCATGACCGGCGATGATGCGGTCCTAGCGATGGATCCTGACTGGCTTTAAACCAGCTACAGGCTTTTATACATCCTGATGCTGTCGTCCATAGCCGCTTGGGGCCAAGGGCTGATAGTCAGCAAGCGCTGGTTCATTTGATTTAAATAATTCAACCAACAGCGGATAGCACCGTGCCACATCCGATGAATGTTCTGCAGAACAATCGCCCCCCGGACAGGCTGATAGCCCGCCCAGAAGATCGGTCTCGGCAAAAAATTCCAGAAAATCACCAGGGCGTACGGGGCTGGCTTTCATAAAATATTGATGTGTATCGTGGGTAAAACCGGTACACATAAACACGTTTAAAACATCATGAACCAGCGGTTCTGCAACAGCAAAATCTAGCTGGCGATGGTCGGCCAGCGCCCGGATCAAGTTAGAATGACAGCAATGATGATAGTCAACATCAGCCAGTAACTTGGCTGTATAGGGGTCGCACCTTGTGCCAATCACGTCATGGACAGAACCGCCATCATCATCCCAACCATACCAGTCCAGCGTGTCATAGGTGATCCTCGCCAATGGCCGCATAAACGGAAAACTTGACCATAGCCGGTCTCCGGTCGACAGATGCGTGCCATGCAAAGCACGGGTTTTGCCAGCATAAAACCGCTCATCAAGATTGTTTGCTTGCCATAAATTCAAATCTCCGACCTGCGAACCATCAACGCTCACAATCCGAAAGAAATGGCCTGCCGGCACCTCGAAACAGCGCGCCTCACGCGGCGGCACAAGCACCTCGTCAATTTTTTCGAGCGATTGCCGTGCGGTGTCCAAAATGCTGGCGCCAGTGGTTGGCAAGCTGTCAGTTGGATAACAGATTACCGGCGGCACACCGCGCCGCGCATCGGCGTCATCTGGCATATGCGCCTTATTGATATATTTCATAATGGCAGATCCCCTCAAAGCCCCTGACAACCCCCTATCACTATGCCGGGTTTTACCCGGAATTTCGATAGGGCAAATAAACCTGATTAGCGTCACATAGGGGGCCGCTTGACCTGAGCAGACCCTGCTATGTTCGCAGATTTGCTAGTTTGTCTTGCACTGCATAAAACCGCATCGCAAGCGGTAAAAACCATGGTTCGCCTGAATAAAACGGCATGCTACGAAACGGCAGATCAGCAAAAACAGAATCGGCAGACCCTGCGTTACCAGAGCTTGCACCGGCCACATCACCAAGCACCATCTGCGCCGCCTTTTGTCCCAACCATCGGGCCCAAACCGTGCCAGACCCGCAATAACCAGCCGGGTAAATAACCCCATCATGCACGGTCAGTTTTGGTAGCTGGTCAAACGGAAATGCGACAAACCCAAACCAGTGATGAGTGATTGCACAATCTGCCAAATCTGGCAAAATAGACACCAGTCCGGCACGCAACCGCTCGGCCGCGATCGTAGGGTCAGAATCCATCCGCCTGCCGCCAAGCAAAATCCGTTTGCCATCGGGTGATGGCCGAAAATAATGACCAATTTGCAGGCTTTCACTATACATACTTTTGCTCGGCATGAGGCTTCGCACCCGATTTTCGCCAAGCTCCTCGGTCGCGATCATTTCAGAAATCACCGGCACCAAACGGCGCCGCAACCACGGCGTAGCGGAATCGCTGTAGGCGTTGGTCGCGGTGATCACGTGCCCCGCGGTGATTTGGCCTTTACTGGTGTCCACACTAAAAGACGCATCTGCCCCGGCCTCTATGCGCCGGACCGAAGACACCGCTGCACCGGTAAATATTTGTGCCCCTGCTGACACCGCGACCCGATGCATACCAGCAAGCAATTTAGCCGGGTGTATACCACCAATATCATCACGCCAGACGCCGCCACAATATTTATCACTATCAATATGGGCGGCAAGACCTGCCTTGTCATAGATGACCGGCACAACACCGGTGATTTTTGACAGATTGTCAGCTTCACTTTGCATAGCGGCCAGCGCGCGTGGCTGGGTTGCCCCGGCAAACCGGCCACAAAGCTGAAGATCACAATCAATCTGTTCGTCGGTGATGAAACTGATCAGATCTTGCCGGGCAGCATGCGCTTCCTGATAAAATTTTGCGGCTTTTTCTAGACCAAATTTCTTGGATAATTTGTTATAGGAATGGCGCAAATTGCCACTTGTGATGCCGCCATTGCGGGTTGATGCGCCAGCACCGATTTTATCTTTTTCAACAATCACCACCTTCAGCCCAGCCCGCGCCAAGGGTATGGCCGCACCAAATCCGGTAAACCCGCCACCAATAATGACAACATCGGCGCGGTTTTGCCATTCAGTTGGCGCCGCATCGGCTGGTGGTGCGGCGTCCCACCAATAGGGCGTTGTGATAAGTCTGATCTGCATATGCTAACCTTCCGGCACAGCAAATGTAAGCGCCGCCCATAATGACTCCCATTCAGCATTTTTGATCGGGTCAGTATCTATGATAGGTTGCAATTTCACACTATCAAAAAGATAGTGCCGACCCGGCAACAGTGGCAGATGTACCTGCCCGCGGCCATCAGCTATGATGATTTTCTTTTCTACATCACGCGGTGTGTGGCGAATAAAAACCGTTACCTGTGCCCCCGGGCGCGGCACGCCAGACTCATACACAGCCACAGTAAATTCTTTGGAAACTGGCTGTTGGTAGGGGTTTGTTAACGCCACCAATTCCATTTCTAATCCTAAAAGCTGATCCTTCCCAGAAGCGGGCCCCACCATAATCAGACTTTTGGCAAACCGACGATACTTCTCAACCAGCCGAAAATTTTCAGCCGCCTGCTTCTGATAACGTGCCGCGACATCAGCAAACCCTTTTTCAACCGCAAAGCTGATGAATTTTTCTGGCTTTGTGTAGGTCACATAGGATGGGGTGGTTTGATGGTACAACAATAACAGCCCCGCTTGTGCGGCATTAAATTGACCGGCTGGCAAATCACCAAACCGGCCGGTGATTGGCGTGGTACCAGCCGCATCAATCAATCCAAATGCGGCAATCTCATCCGGCGTATAGGGCGAGGAAAATCCATCAAAATGAGTGCCAATCACCAGATCAACTGTGACCACATCACCCACTTGTGGCTGAAAATCAGACGGCTCCATCCAAAATTCATGCGCATATGATGGCAAAGACACCAGCCCTACCAGCATAGTAACAGCGAGGTAAGAGATGATTTGCATTTTTGAAAATCCCGAGGTACACAGGCGACTTATTGTTCTGAGTCCAGACCATTCATGCCTATTTGTAAAGCAATTTATCGCCATTTTTTCACCGCGCTTCTACTGTTGCTTTTAAGCCATTTATCTGCCTATGCCCATGAAATGCGGCCAGCCATTGCTGACATCACCGTGTCGCCATCGCAAGTTTCGGTCACCATCAGACTCAATGCTGAACTGTTTTTAGCCGATATTGACGCCAGCGAATTTACTGACAGCGATGACGCCCCCAACGCTGCCACCTATGACCGCATGCGGCAATTGCCACCGGTTACGCTCGGCAAAGAATTTGCCAAAAAATGGCCCGCCTTCGCAGACCAGCTCAACGGTCAAGCCGGCAATGAGCGACTTGAGTTTGAACTAGTCGATTTTACTAGTGAGGAAGATATTGATCTCAGCCTGCCACGCATCAGTACAGCCATTATCACAGCACCGATGCCAGCATATGAAAGTGCCATTCGCTTTGGATGGGATGCACGGCTAGGCGATCTTATCCTGCGCCAAATGGCCGGTGCATCTGCAGGGGCATCAATAGACCCGAACAGCCTTTATACCGGTCTTTTAAATGGGGGCAGTCTTAGCCCACCCATCAGCGCAGTTGGCGCGACAGCGGTGCCGTTATCAGCGGTGATCAGCAATTATATCAAGATTGGATTTATTCATATCATCCCGCGCGGATTTGACCATATTTTATTTGTTCTTGGCCTGTTTTTCTATGCCCCCCGCTGGCGCCCTTTGCTTGTGCAAATCACCATTTTCACCCTTGCCCACAGCCTGACCTTGGCATTGGCGTCACGCGGGCTGGTCACCGTGCCCGCAACAATTGTTGAACCGTTGATTGCCGCGTCAATCGCTTATGTGGCACTGGAAAATCTATGGCAGAAAAAGCTGCGCTTATCACGGTTGCTGATCATTTTTGCTTTTGGGTTGTTACACGGTCTTGGCTTTGCCGCTGTGCTCTCTGATATCGGCCTGCCAAGCACTGATTTTCTAATCAGCCTGATCAGCTTTAACGTTGGTGTCGAGCTAGGTCAGATCACGGTGATTGCCACCGCCTTGATGCTCAGCCATTTACTGCCACTTTCACCAGATGGTTACCGGCATTTTATCGCTGATCCCGCATCCTTGGTGATTGGCGTTATCGGCATCGGCATTGCGGCTGAGCGGGTGATCGGAATCTGGCTGTCATAGACCGCACCCGCTCTGGCCTCGCCGGTCATCTCAGCCCGGCTAAAAACAAGCCTCCAGCAATGCACGTGTATTTTTGGCGGTCAGCTCGCGCGGGTTCCCCCCGGCACTAGGGTCGATAAGTGCCGCCGCAACGATGCGGTCAAGATCAGCATCACCAAGGTCGCGTAGGCCCAGATCGGTCAGGTTTTTTGGAATATTTAAATGCGTCACCAGCCCACCAACAAAATCATAAAACCCGTCAAAGCCGCCCTCGATGCCAAGATAACGTGCCACAGCCACAAACCGGTCTTCAATTTCACTTCGGTTAAACCGCATCACTGCCTGCATAACGACAGCATTTGTGGTGCCATGATGGGTATGATAAATCGCTCCAATAGGATGCGATAAAGCATGGATCGCCCCAAGGCCTTTTTGAAAGGCTGTTGCCCCCATCATCGCTGCACTCATCATATGGGCGCGTCCGGTAAGATTGGCGGGATCAGCGTAAACGGCTGTCAGATTCTCTTTGACCAACCGCATGCCTTCTAGGGCAATGCCTTGGCTCATTGGATGGTAATGCGGTGATGAAAACGCCTCCAGACAATGGGCAAAGGCATCCATGCCAGTACCCGCGGTGATAAAATTAGGCATTCCAACCGTCAGTTCGGGGTCACAAATTACCACAGTTGGCAATATTTTCGGGTGGAAAATAATTTTCTTTTCCGCCGTTTGTGAATTGGTAATAACCGACGCCCGACCAACCTCTGATCCGGTACCAGCGGTTGTCGGCACAGCAATAATAGGGGCAATCACATCAGCATTGGCACGTGTCCACCAATCGCCAATATCCTCAAAATCCCAGACTGGACGGGTTTGCCCGACCATAAACGCAATCACCTTGCCAAGGTCAAGGCCTGAACCGCCACCAAAGGCAATCACCCCATCATGACCACCAGCTTTATAAACTTCCAGCCCAGCCTGCATATTAGTCTCGGTGGGGTTGGGGTCAACCTCGGCAAACAGCGCCGCATCAAGCCCGGCTGCTGTCAGACTAGCCAGCGCATTTTGGGTAATGGGTAAATTAGCCAGACCTTTATCTGTGACAAGTAACGGCTTTTTAATGCGGGCGTGCTGGCAAGCTTTGGCAAGTTCAGCAATCCGGCCAGCACCAAACCAAATGGTCGTTGGATAAGACCAATTTGCTGTCAACGTCATCGTTATAAGGCCTTTTTCATATGGTAAGATTTAGGCCGGGTTAAATTGTGAAACCCAATTTCCGACAAGCTGCCGCCACGCCCGGTATCTTTACAGCCAGTCCAGCATAATGCTGGGTCAAGATAATCACATCTGTTCATAAATACCGTGCCTGTCTCCAATTGATCAGCAATTTGCGTGGCACGATCAAGATCATTCGTCCACAACGCCGCGGTTAAACCATAGTCGCTGTCATTCATCAACCCGATGGCTTCAGCATCATCTTTGACTTTCATAATGCCAACCACCGGGCCAAAGCTCTCTTCACGCATCACCAGCATGGTGTGATCGACATCCAACAGAATCTGTGGCATCAGATACGCCCCGTTATTTGCCGGGAACGCTGCCGGGTCAATCAGTGCCCGCGCCCCACGCGATACCGCATCGTCGGTTTGGGCACGGACCAAGGTGGCAAAACGTTTATGTGCCATGGGCCCCAATGTTGTGTCGGGATCAAGCGGATTGCCCAGTTTGTAGCCATTCACAATGGACACTGCTTTTTCAACAAACTGGTCAAACACAGCATCCGCCACATAAATGCGTTCTATGCCGCAACAGCACTGACCAGAATTAAACATCGCGCCATCAATCAGCGTGTCAGCCGCCGTCTCAATATCGGCATCATTCATCACATAGCCCGGATCTTTGCCGCCAAGTTCAAGCCCAAGCCCGGTAAAACTGCCTGCCGCCGCCTGTTCAATGGCCCGGCCACCACTGACCGACCCGGTGAAATTCACAAAACCAAATAATTTATCAGCAATCAATTGTGCGGTGGTGGCATGATCCAGATATAAATTCTGGAACACGGCCGCTGGCACGCCAGCCTTGTGAAATGCCTGCGTCAACCGTTCGCCAACCAGAATAGTTTGCGTGGCATGTTTCAGCAACACCACATTTCCAGCAATCAGCGCCGGTGCCACCGCATTGATCGCCGTCATATAGGGATAATTCCATGGCGCAATCACTAGCACCGCCCCATGCGGCACGCGTTTTATGTAGCGCTGAAATTTATTGCTGTCCTCGATAGCAATGGGCGCTAGACTGCGCGGGGCAATGTCTGCCATGTAGCTGGAACGCTCTTGAAAGCCGCCAAATTCCCCGCCATAGCGAACAGGCCGTCCCATTTGCCATGCCAATTCCGGTACGATGTCATCATTTTGCTGGCCGATGATGGCCACCGCGGCCCTCAACAAATCTATACGTTCGGCCAGTGGGCGCGCCGCCCATTCAGCTTGCGCCGCATGCGCCTTGGCCACAGCTTGTCTGGCCGCCGCCAGCGATAATGCCTCGCGCACAGCATAAAGGGTGTCATCAACTGGCGAGATACATTTTAATTCCACTGACATATTTAGGCTCTCTCGAATCCGCGGCGCACCTCATAATCAGTGACCTTGCCATCAAAATCTTCCTGTTCCCAACGGGCCGCCCGTACATAATGATCGACCACCGCATCCCCCATCGCCGCCCGCAGCATTTTCGACTGATCAAGTGCGACGGTTGCATCTCGCAGGCTGGCAGGGATTGATCGGGCGGCATCCGCTTGATAGGCGTCGCCTGTGAATTTGGCTTCAAGCGTCAAATTATCTTCGATGCCTTTCAGCCCAGCGGCCAATTGACTTGCCAGTGCCAGGTAGGGGTTAAGATCAGACCCACCAACACGGCATTCTACCCGAATATTCTGGCTGTTCTCGGCGACGACCCGGTAGCCGGCCGTACGGTTATCAATCGACCAGATCGCCTTGGTTGGCGCAAAGGTGCCAGCTTTAAAACGCTTATAAGAATTGACATAAGGCGCTAGAAAATAGGTTGTATCATCTGCATAGTTCAAAAGCCCGGCAAGATAGCTCTGCATCATTTTTGACATGCCATGCGGTTGTGCCGGGTCAAAAAACACCGGCTCACCATCTACAAGACGAAGTGATTGGTGGATATGGCTTGATGAACCGGCATAATCATGATGCCATTTGGCCAAAAATGTGATCGCCCGGTCATTCAAAAAGGCAATTTCCTTTACAGCATTTTTGACCATGACATGCACGTCCCCCATACGTAACGCATCGGCATAATGCACATTGATTTCCGCCTGACCGGCATCAGCTTCACCCTTGGTATTTTCAACAGCAATACCGGCACCATGCAGCCCATTGCGAATTTGCCGCATAAGGCTCTCTTCTTTTGTCGTCTGGAAAATATGGTAATCTTCATTGTAGGGGCTGATAGGCGTCATCGCATGATAGCCCGTATCGCGGATGGTCTCGAAGGTTTCTCGAAACACAAAAAATTCCAACTCGGTGGCGGCCATCATGCTCAGGCCCAGATCTGCCGCCCGCTTCAGCTGTTGCTTTAGCACGGTACGTGGGGCGTGCGGCACTAATTCATGCATATGATGGTCCAGCAAATCGCATAATACCATCGCGGTGCCTTCCAGCCATGGCAGAACACATAATGTGTCAAGATCAGGCCGCATGGCATAATCGCCATAGCCAGCCGACCAGCTAGTTGATTCATAGCCATCAACAGTTGCCATTTCAAGATCGGTAGCAATCAGGTAATTACAGCAATGCGTCTCTTCCCAAGCATGATCAACAAAAAACTGCGCATGGAACCGTTTGCCCATCAGCCGTCCCTGCATATCGGGAAAGGCAGCAATAACAGTATCAATGCTGCCACTTTTTACAAGAGAGCGCAGTGATTTCATCGATAGAATTTCTGACATGGATTCTCTACTCCTCTTAAAACTTTGCGGCATCAGCGTGGAGCCAAAACTCCATGCCATACAATTTGGTTTGTCTAACTGTAGCGCTGAGACCGCTCTTCTCCATAAGTATCAGCAGAGTACAGTTCGAACATTTGGAAAACCTTTGCCCATACCTCTGGCGTTACGGCTATTTAATCGCATAACACTCGTTCTATGCTGGGGCCGTTTTTAATATCCCAGAAATTCGGCAAGCCATCAATTCAAACACAGTGCGATGATTCACAAACAAAATTAAACCATTACTCTTACGCCATCTGCACCAACAATGACATTGCCACTAAAATGTTGGCGAACTTCAGCTATCCAATCATCATCTTTAGCAATACTTCGTTCCGCTGGTATAAGGTGACTCAGCACCAAAAGTTCTACCCTAGCATCATGAGCGATGCGACCGGCCTCATGCGCAAAACTATGCGAGGCGATTAAATGTCTGTAGAGCCGTTCGTCAGTATTTTTTGTTTTGGAAGTTACATTGTCAACTCCCGACTGAAGCATGGCTTCATGCACAAGAATTCTGGCATTTTCAGCAAAACCAGCGAGACTTGGCATATAGGCAGTATCTCCCGTAAAACATATTTTCTGCCCTTCAGATATAAAATTCAGCGCAAAACAATCGTGCATAGGCGGATGAATTGTGCGTAATGAAGAAACGGTAAAGTCGGAGTTCTCTTCGACAACACCCTCATCATATTCAGAAACCGAGACCAAATCACACAAGTGCGGCCTGCCTTCATCCAAAACGCGCACTGCAATATCAACTTCCATCATTTCAAGAAAATGCGACCAGACCCGTGCCGTACCCACCGGGCCACGAACCACCAGCTGATGTTGCAAACCCGATGTCCAAGCGGTGTGTACCAGGCCACCAAGCTCCAGTACATGATCAGAGTGCAAGTGCGTAATGAAAATATCAGTGATTGCTGACGCGCTATGTCCTGCACGAACGAGTGCCTGCGTGACGCCAATACCGCAGTCAATTATAATTTTACGTCGCCCCAAGCACAATAAATTTGAAGTCGGCAAAAATGATACCCCTGGAGTCCTCAATGCTGGCCCACCTTTAGTACCAAGCAAGGTCAATGTTCTTTCTCCATGATCGGTCTTCATTAAAATGGCCTCGAGTGAGTGTGTCTCCTAAATACTTTGGCATTCATTGGTTATCTTGCAACAAACGATTTGACCAAACTCGTTACCAAAACTGCGTCAAGCTTATGACTTGTTTGTGGCGTCAAAAAAACTCAACTGTCGAGCATTGGCACTTTTTTTAAAAGCCGCTTTGCGCGTTACTCTTTGTCTGCGGCTCCCAAGCTTTTCGTATATTTTTTTTGCCTCATCACGGAACCCTGCGGTTTTGCGTGCTGTTGATAAGCGCGCGCGCGCCGCTTGTACTGCGGCCCTGTGGTCGACGATCGGCGCCGGGTAATGCTGACCAATCACACATCCTGAACGGCGTTGCATTTCAACATCCATTTTTGCAGGTTCATGAATCCACATAGCGGTCAAATTTTGCAATTCTGGCACCCACCGCCGGATAAATACGCCATCTGGATCATGTTCCATTGATTGCTTGATCGGGTTATAAATCCGTACCGCATTAATGCCGGTGATGCCAGACTGCATCTGGATTTGGCTATAATGAATGCCGGGCTCATAATCGGTAAATAACCTGGCTAAGAAATGCCCGGTGCGGCGCCAATCAATACCCAAATGATAGCTAGCAAAGCTAACCAGCATGGCCCGCATCCGAAATGTAATCCAGCCTTCATGGATAAGATTGCGCATACACGCGTCAATAAATGGATAGCCTGTTAGGCCGGTAGACCATGCCGCAAAAAGATCGTCTTCATTATCTGCTAGTGGCATTTTTCGAAACGCCGGATGCATGGCATCGATTTCAATTTTTGGTTGATCTTCAATTTTCTGAATAAAATGACAGCGCCATGATAACCGCGCGTTGAAAGCTGATAGATTGCGTTTCCATATTGGCGCATCTGCGGCCGATAATTGAGCCCGGCGGCTTTGAACCGATTTGACAATTTCACGTGCCGATATTGTACCCCATGTGAGATGTGCTGAAAGGCGCGAACAATGAATTTCAGATGGACCCGGTGCCGATAGCCGATACAAATACTGGCGGCCGCGGGTAGCCAGGAAACTGTGTAATGTCTGTATCGCGGCCCGGCGCCCGCCTCTTTGTGTTGGGCCCGGCACATCGTCACCAAACAACGCATCATCACTGGGCAGGATCATGCCAGGTTCAATGGCTAGTGGAGGCAACCGGTCGGGCTTTGGCACTAGCGGGGCGGCCATGCGTTGATTGCGCAGGCGTGCCCAGTCATCACGGTGCCGGAGATGGCGCACAATGCCATTTGTTGGATACTCATGAAATTCAATGGCTTGCGCACGGCACCAATTTCGAACTCCTTCATCGCGCTGATACCCCCATAAATTGCTGGTTTCTTGATGCGCATACACGCCATTGATCTCACAATCAGAGCGGATTGACTCAAACACATCGGTGATCGTTCCCGTGCGCACAACCAGAGGCTGGCCAAGGTTGGCGCAATCCTCTCGAAGTTCTACCAGACTATCATGGATAAAATGCCAATGACGACGCGACGCGCATGGTTGCCGCCAATAATCAGGTTCGACGACGTATAGTGGCAACACAGGCAAGCCAGCCGCGCAGGCGGCGGCAAGCGGGGCATGATCATGGAGGCGTAAATCGCGTTTAAACCAAACGATGGAAACTGCAGTCTTCATACCAGAGAGATAATCATGTGATCAACAAGGTCAAGGCAACCACTAACTCTATTGATACATAATGAGCCAAAATTATAGGTGCTATCTGTGGTCAAGGAGCCAACAGAACTCAACAAACGCACTCAGAAAAATTGTCTATTTTCGGGATAATTGAGTCCATTTTCTTATTGCTTTTGCACCATAAAGCCTCAAGATAAAGGAGTGGAAAGGGAGAAAAACTATGAGTAAAAATCCTACAGAAAAACATTCTACAGCGCGGGCTGCGAGACAGTTCAAGCGTCGAATGCTACTTAAAAGTGGTGCCGCTTTAGCAGCACTAACACCAGTTGTGCCACTTTATGTGAAAAACGCGTTTGCTGCCTCCAGCGGCCAAGTCAACGTGCTGATGTGGGGCGAATATTTGCCTGATTCAGTGGTGGCAGATTTTAAGGCCAAAACAGGAATCACCATCAACCACACTAAAATCGGTGACAACGGTGAAATCATTTCCAAGATGAAAGCCGGTGGTGGTGCTGGATATGATCTTGCCAGCCCGACCAATATGCGTGCCCTTCAATGGGAAAACCTTGGAGTTTTGGCACCATTCGACATGAAGCGCATACCAAATATAAGCAATGTCAATCCAGGCATGGTTGCTGTTGGCGAACGTGACTGGAACTTTGGTGGCAAGGGATCACACTGGGTACCACAACTGTGGGGCACCGAGTCGATTTCTTGGCGCACAGACAAATGGTCCCCAAATGGGCTACCTAGCTTTGGCGATATTTGGGAGCCCGATCCCGCTATCAGCGGCGCTTTCATGATGGGCAGAACATATTCAATGATGACAGGGTGTGGTATATGGATGCATCATCAGGGCAAGATGGATTTTTGGTCATCCTACAAAGATGAGGCGACCATGCGGAAAAACTGGGAGATCATTACCGAATACTGTATCTCTAAGAAGGGTAATCTGGTGAAATTCTGGTCCGGTGGCGATCCCCAGAAGCAAGGCTTTACATCTGATGGTGTTGTTGTTGGTCAAACATGGGATGGCCCGATTGTGTCGATGATGAAGGCTGGTGAGCCTGTAGCCTATCAGACTACCAAAGAAGGCGCTTTGGCTTGGGTCGATGGCATCACATTGTCAGCCAAAGCTGAGAACATCGATGAAGCCTATGAGTTGATTAACTACAGCTTCACCCCTGAAGTTGGTGGTCAGACAATTAACGAAATTGGCTATAATTCGGCGGTGATTGGTGCATCAAACCATTACTCAGATGCAACCAAGGCAATTTCGCAGGCCGTATATCCAGGCGACACAGCGTCCAAGCTGAACCCATGGCCGCCTGAGCCACCATGGTATGCCGATGCTCGTGCGGAATATGCCAATAAGTTTGAAACCGCTTAAACTGGTTCACTAATTTATGCTGAGAGCGCCGCGAGATTTTCTGCGGTGCTCTCATGCGATTTTTTGGTCTTTTTTTTCTGAATTTTTTGACCAGAGGTTTACTGATGAGTGCTGATGTAGAACTGCAAAATATTTCGATTAATTTCGGCGATTTTTATGCAGCTAAAGACGTTAGCGTGATGATCAAAAAAGGGGAGTTTTTTAGCTTCCTTGGCCCGTCTGGTTGTGGCAAAACCACCATCCTTCGCACCATTTCCGGGTTTTTGGAACCATCACAGGGCCAAGTGCTGATTGGCGGCGAGAATATGGCTGGCATTGGCCCAAACAAACGCCCGACTTCGTTAATTTTCCAAAATCTAGCCTTGTTCCCATTGATGTCAGTTGCTGATAACATCTCTTTTTCGCTTGAGGTGCGGGGCCATTCAAAAGCTGACAGACGTGCGCGCGCTGAGGAATTGCTGGGGCTTGTCGCACTCGAAGGCCAAGGCGACAAAAAAGTCCATGAGCTTTCAGGCGGGCAACGCCAACGGGTCGCTATCGCCCGGGCCTTGGCCATCGAGCCGGAAGTCCTGCTGCTTGACGAACCACTTTCTGCGCTTGATCTCAAACTTCGTCAAAAAATGCGATCTGAACTTCGGGCCATCCAGAAACGCGTTGGTATTACATTTATTTATATCACCCATGACCAGGGCGAAGCGCTGACCATGTCTGACCGTATCGCCGTCATGAACGAAGGCAGGATTGAGCAGGTTGACAGCTGTCAGGCCGTGTATGAGCAGCCAAAAACGCCATTTGTTGCCAGTTTTGTAGGCGAAAACAATCCATTTTATGGTGAGGTCACCGCATGCAATAACAGCCGGGTTGAAGTGTTATGTGATGGCAATAAATTTGTTGCCGATATCAGCGGCAGGTATCATCAGGAGTCAAAAAAGCTGACCATCGGGCAAAAAATTATTTTATTTGTGCGTCCGGAATCTATTTCCATCAAAAACAGTAAAACGAAAACACAAAACAGCTTTTCTGCCCGGTTAGATTCAATTGAATTTGAGGGGCATCTACAAAATCTCTTCCTGACCACCGGGCCAGGCATGAAGGTACGTCTTAATGTACCGAATGCCGAGGAAATAAGTCATCTCACTGCGGGCCAGACCATGGATTTAACATTTTCAGCTCAAAAAGCTGTGGTTTTGCCTGAAGGCAATCTCGCAGTGGATTAACAGGAGCTGTGATGCAAAATTTTTTCGCAAAGAATGGTCCCATAATTTCGACCTATTTTTTGATCGCTATTGGGTTTTGGATCATCTTTTTGATCGTCATCCCACAGCTGTACATGCTGGACCTCTCCTTCCGGCCAAATTTGCCGCCTCTCCTGCGTGGTGGTGAAGAAGATGTCTATACGTTAACACATTATAAACATTTTCTATTTGGATCAGAGACCAGTAAAGACGCTTATAATTTTGTTGATCTCAATGTGTTTTTTAAAACATTGGCTACGGCGGTGGTGATCACCGTTCTGAGCTTGTGTTTTTGTTATCCAATTGCGTTTTACATTGCCAAAGTCGCCGAACATAAAACCGCAAGATTGTTGATCGTATCGCTGATTGTGCCCTTTTGGATCAATGAATTATTGCGCGCATTTGCCCTGCGCATTCTGTTTGCTGGCGAGGGCGTGATTAATAATGCACTGATAAATGCTGGGCTGATGGATAATGCAATTAATTTTATTGGCCAGGATGTGGCGTTATTCACCGGCCTTACCTACGCCTATCTGCTGTTGATGATGTTTCCGCTATATAATGCGCTTGAATCGCTGGACACCAATCAGCTGGAAGCTGCCAAAGACCTTGGGTCGTCGACACTCCGCACACATTGGCGGGTTGTGATCCCCCACGCCAAAGCTGGTATCGCATCGGGCAGCACCATGGTTTTCATGCTCACTGCGGGCGCATTGGCCACGCCGGTGGTGTTGAGTAGCCCCAACACATTTTGGTTCACACAATTGATTTATCAATGGTTTAACATGAATGATAATTGGTCGCGCGGGGCGGCCTACTCAGTGTTGCTGTTGTTGGTCTCGGTTGTTTTTGTGTTGTTGATGATGAAATTGTTCCGCGTCAAAGTTGGTGAGATTGTCAAATGAAGTCCCAACACGCGCTTAAACTCCTGCTCAGCATTTATATATTCGTATTTTTTGCCTATTTATTCGGCCCACTTATTATCATGAGCATCACCGCCTTTAATTCCGCAGAATTTCCCGCTGTCACGCCTTGGGAGTGTTTTAGCTGGCGCTGGTTTACCGAGGGCAAGGTCACCTATGACGGACAACGTTTAGCCGGGCTGTTGGCGGACACAAAATTGCACGATGGCATTTTAACCAGCCTGCGGATTGCCCTTGGGGTTGTCGCTTTATCTGTGCCGATCGGCATGGCGGCGGCGATTGTGCTGACGCAGGTAAACAGTAAGCTTAGAACCTTATTTTATTCGATGGCGATTATGCCAGTGTTGTTTCCGGGTGTGGTTATCGGCATTTCAACAGTCGTGCTTTGGGATCGCATTGCCAGCATGACCGGCGGGGGTGCGATGGCCGACATTGGCCGTAATGGTGTGTTCCTGACTATCTTGGCGCAGACATGTTTCATTTCAACATACTGTTTCTTGATCTTTGTCGCCCGGCTGCAACGTTTTGATAAAACCCAAGAAGAGGCCGCACTGGATTTAGGCGCCAGCCAAACGCAGGTGTTTTTCAAAATATTGATGCCCTACCTGATGCCAGCGATTGCCTCATCCGCCGTCATTGCATTTTTATATTCTTTTGAAAATTACAACACCACGGTCTTTAGCATCTTATCCGATCAGACACTGACCACGGTGATTGCCTCGAAAGTTAGGTTGGGCATAAGCCCCGCTATCAGCGCATTGGCATTGGTCATTATCGCCATCACACTGACGGCCGCCATTTCCTACGAGGTGCTGAAACGACGTGAAGAAAAGCGCCTTGCCAAAATCAAACAAATGCAACTTCATCAGGCGATGCCAAGCGAAAGGTTGATGAAAAATCAAAAAACCGGCTCCAGACTGCCAAAATCAATGTTTTTGATTCTATTGATTTGTTTTGGCGTGATCGCTGGGGGAAATTATTTGGCATCCAACAATCTGTATGGAGAAAAATGTATAATGGCGGCGGATGAAGCGAAAAAATCGAATTTCGCTGATCAGCTCAAATTACTTCAGCAGAATGTTGGTAACGAGGGCGCTACCACACCGCAATCTGGTCCAACCACAGGCAGTCAGGGATTTAATAATATTTTTGGCGATCCCAACCTGTTCAAAAATTTTGGTGGGTTTGATTCTAAAACTGAATAATAAAGCCACATCAATGCTGGCGTAGCAAACGCCCATAGCCCGCTGAACTGATCAGCAATGCCTGCCTGCCGAATACAGTCCCACAGCATCGCCTGATTTGAACAAACAACTGGCTTGTTGATCATGATACTGCTGTGACTATCTGACCCATTATCGCCGCGAAATCATGGTTACCGAAAGCTAACCTATGCGGCGGCATTGCGTTAGCGGCAGGCCTTGATTTAGCGGGCAGGTGCAATGCCTGGAATATTCGATCTGATCATGTTAAGCCGGGCCACACCAGTGCCAATGGGTGCCTCTATTTCAACACGCACCGGCAGAACCAAACCCTGCGGAAACCAGCCAAAAAAAACGCTGAGTTGGCGGTCTTTATCCGGCCTTTTATGCCAGCTTGACTCGATACGATGACCGCCCTTTGGCAACACAATAATCTGGCAATGCAACGCCGGGCCATCAAACCCGTAGGGGCGATCCGCCACAAGGTCGATGTCACCAACGGTATCAAACTGCATTTCAAAACGACGCAACCCATCATAAATTGCATAAGAACCAGCGCATTTGCCAGTGGTCGCGATATGATCAAGTTGCCGCATCACGGCGCTATACGGGTCAATTACATTTTGTTTCAGCTTGCCCGGAATCGGAAACACCTTGTCTAGATCAAGCGGTGGTTGTTGCACCTCAGACAGGATGTCACCACTCGCTGACCAATGGACTGAACTGGCAATCTGCTTGGATTTTGTGATTCTGGATAGGGATAAATATACCGGGTGCCATTGATTCGCCTGAAAATCTATTTCTGCGCTAGACGCGCTTTGGAAACCGGATACTAGCGACGCGATTCCATCACTTTTCACCGAACCAAGGATAACAGCTTTATCATCCTGCATCTGCCATTGCGATGTGGCCTCAGCTAGATGCAACGCCCCCCAGCTGATGTCATAGAGCAAATCAATATTTCGATTTGCCGCCAACGCCGCATTGGCAATGATTTGCAATGCCGCAACAATACCCACCACACGACAGCGATAGGGCCATAGCCGTTGACCAAACTTGCGATGAAAGGAAGGCATGATCACCTCTGTCGGTTGCAACTATCTGTTTCACAGCACCCTTGCTTTACAACCTTGGCAAAGCCATACCGCCCCGTGTCATCATGAGATGCATTATGAGATGGTAGCGCTTTATGATATGACACAGATATCATTTCATTAGTGTCAGGTCCACATCGTGCCGTCGCAAACAAAGTCACATAACAACACGGCCAAAAATTTGGCTCAGAACAAAACCGATAATCAGACCAATGACGGTAAGGCCAATGGCTGGGTGCCGCAATCACAACCAGACGAATCGGGGCAGCAATCTGTCATCCGCACGCTGGCCTATTTATGGCCCTATATCTGGCCGCGAGACCGGCGCGACTTACAAAGGCGGGTGTTTGTTGCCGCGTTGTTTTTGGTTTTTGCAAAACTGATCACCGCGGCAACACCGTTTTTCTTTAAATACGCCACCGATGCGCTGGCTGGCAAAGCCACCAGCCTGCCCTTATTTGCCTTACCGCCACTGATGCTGATTGTCGCATTCATTGTCGGGCGTATTTTGGTCAGCGGCTTTACTCAATTGCGCGATGCCCTGTTCGCGCGTGTTGGCCAGCATGCGGTGCGTAAATTGGCGCTTGAAACATTTACACATATGCATCAGCTATCGCTTCGCTTTCACTTAGAGCGCCGCACCGGCGGTCTGTCGCGACTAATCGAACGCGGCACCAAAGGCATTGAGAGCATCGTCCGTTTTACGGTGTTGAGCACCATGCCAGTGATCATAGAATTTTCCATATATCTTGGGATTTTTGCCTATTATTTCGGCTTGGCATATGTGGTTGTAATTTCTGTCACCGTATCGACTTACAGCCTTTATACCATCAAAACCAGCGATTGGCGCACTAAGATAAGACGCGATATGAACCAGGCAGACACCACCGCAAACAGCAAGGCGGTGGATGCGTTGCTAAATTTTGAAACGGTGAAATATTTTGGCAATGAGTCCGCCGAGGCCCAACGCTTTGATCAATCAATGGCACGTTACGAAGCGGCAGCAACCAAAACATGGACATCTCTTGGGTGGCTGAATTTTGGGCAGGCGCTTATTTTTTCCTTTGGCATGCTGGCCTGCATGATTTTATCGGCACAAGCCGTTCAGAATGGCACACAGACTATTGGTGATTTTGTCATGTTACATGTGTTTTTGATGCAACTCGCTCAGCCACTTGGATTTATCGGAGCCGTATACCGCGAAATTCGTCAAGCACTCACCGATATTGAGTCGATGTTTAAGCTTTTGGCGATCCCGCCAGAAGTCAGCGACAAACACGATGCCCCCAATCTGGTTGTGCGTGGCGGTCATATCAGATTTGATAATGTCCGGTTTCATTACCATGCAAACCGTTCTATTCTAAAGGGGATCAGTTTTGACGTACCGGCGGGTCAGACTGTCGCTATAGTCGGGCCAACCGGTGCTGGAAAATCGACCATTTCTCGGCTGCTTCTTCGCTTCTATGATGTTACAAGTGGTATCATCAGCATTGATGGGCAGGATATCCGAGACATTACACAGGATAGCTTGCGCGCTGCCTTGGGTGTGGTACCGCAAGATACGGTGCTGTTCAATGACACCATTGGATATAATATTCACTATGGTGATTTAACGGCGTCACCAGCAGCGGTGGAACATGCGGCCAAATATGCCCAGATCGATAAATTCATCGCTGACCTACCAAATGGTTATGATACCGAAGTTGGCGAGCGCGGTCTGAAATTGTCTGGCGGCGAAAAACAACGAGTGGCGATCGCCCGCACAATTTTAAAAGCGCCACCTATTTTGATCCTCGACGAGGCCACGTCCTCACTCGACTCGCGTACCGAACAAGGCATCAAATCAGCCCTTGATAAAATTGCCAAGGACCGTACCACAGTGGTCATTGCACACAGGTTATCAACTGTTACTGATGCCGATGAAATTATTGTTCTAGATGGTGGTGAAATCAAAGAGCGCGGCACCCACGCCCATTTGCTGACACAAAATGGTCTTTATGCTGACATGTGGACACGCCAACTAGAAAAATCCGATGCTGAACTGAAATTGCAAGCCCTTAATGATGAAGACACCGAGACAAATTAAGTCACTGACCTGTAAATCGAGGGGCGCGCTTATCCAAGAAGGCCTGCACACCCTCAGTATAATCAGGTGATGTGGCACATAATTTTTGGGTGCGGGCTTCAAGCTCAAGATGTGTTGCAAACTCTGTTGTGGCGGCGCTCTGCATTAACATCTTGGTCGCGGCCAAAGCCGCCATCGGCCCGCTGGCAAGCTGATCGGCCAATGCCTGTGCGGCTGGCAACAGCGCGGCATCTTCATAGCATTTCCAGATCAAACCCCAAGCCATTGCATCAGCCGCTGATACGGGCGTGGCGGTCAGTGCCAATCCCATGGCACGGGCCATGCCAATACGCCGCGGCAAGATCCAACTACTGCCAGCATCAGGCACCAATCCAATCTTACTGAAAGATTGAATGAAACGGGCTGATTCTGCCGCCAACACTATATCACAGGCCAAGGCAATGCTGGCCCCAGCGCCGGCCGCAACACCATTGACAGCACAAATCACTGGCGCCGGCAGGCTGGTGATCAGCTTGATATTCGGATTGAAATAGTCTGTCAGCGTTTGTTGCAAATCAGGTGGCCAGTCAGCCGCGCCCGGGCGCCTGTCACCTAGATCCTGACCGGCACAAAACCCACGCCCGGCTCCCGTGATCAGCACTGCGCGCGCGGCCTGATCATGCGCCTGCTGTAAAGCGTCGCGCAAGGCAAGATGCATCGCCTTATTCAAAGAGTTCAGCTTTTCAGGCCGATTCAAGGTGATTTCTAACCACGCACCATGCCATTCAACTAAAACGCTATCACGCATAAACCATCTCCTTGCATCGCCATACCTCGATCATACCGGCGGCATAGCCGGACACGGGATCACCCCTTGGCAATCGATTTTTTGGGATCGTAGAATGGCTTTTCAACCGCAACGGCCGTGCGATCACCATCGCGAGCATGCACCAAAAATTTCGTGCCTAATCCTGCCTGTTCTGCAGCAACCATGGCAAGGGCAATATTTTTCCTAAGGCGCGGCGAATACACAGCAGATGTGATTTTGCCAATGACCCGCCCATCAATCGTCATATCCCAAAACCGCGTATTTGGCTGGGTCAGCGGGGCCCCATCAATCACCACGCCAATCTGTTGGCGCGTAACGCCAGCCGCTTTGATCTGGCGCAATGCATCCTTGCCAACAAAATCAGCATCCATATCCAAATTGACAAAGCGATCAAGGTCTAATTCAAACGGGTTGGTGGTGATGTCCATATCCGCGTGATAGGACAGCATGCCGCCTTCGATGCGTCGGATTGTTGAGGTGTGCCCCGGGCGCAAATCAAATGGCTGGCCGGCCTGCATGATGGTCTCATAGAGACGGTCACCCTCTTTATGGTCGCGCAGGAACAACTCATAGCCAAGTTCGCTTGACCAGCCGGTGCGCGACACAATCAAATCGATGCCATTAAGCTGTAACGGGCGGCACCAGTAATATTTCAAATCAGCAATCTTTGGCCCGAACAAGCTTTGCATAATCTTGCCAGAGTGCGGCCCCTGTAATTGCAACGGGGATACATCAGGTTCGCTGATGGTGACGTCATAGCCAGCATGGACAGCAACGCCCTGCGCCCAGAGCAACACATCACTATCAGCAAGCGACAGCCAAAAATGATTAGCACCAAGACGCAGCATCACTGGATCATTCAAAATGCCCCCATGCTGATTAGTCAGAATGACATATTTACATTGACCGACAGCCATTGTTGACAAATCGCGTGGTGTTAGAAATTGGACAAATTTTGCCGCGTCAGGCCCAGTGATTTCCACCTGACGCTCAACCGCAACATCACATAGAATTGCAGTCTGGATCAGACTCCAGAAATTCTGTTCCGGATTACCAAAATCGCGAGGAATATACATGTGGTTATATACAGAAAACCCAGTGGCACCCCATCTTACCGTGGCATCAAAAAATGGGCTTTTACGGATTTGGGTGCCAAATCCAAAATCACCTGATTGTTGCTGTGTCATTCGCATAGTTCCTTCGTATGCTCATCATTGTCACAAGTGAACTTTGCATTACCCCACAACGCGGGAGGTAGCGCACCATATACGCGGGTGTCAATGTTTGATTTTTTTGAGGGCCAACGGCCGCGCCCCGAGTGCTCCCACCCAGGTGGGCAATGCGGCGAACCGGGTTATCCCAATTTTGAGAAATAATCCTCACACACACCTTCACGATACACATCAGCGGTACAGCAATGTAGGCCACCGCCAAAGGCATAGGCATCACGCAAATCAACCTCAATCACATTCATGCCCAGTTTATCCATTTGCTCTGCCTGATAGACTTCGGATTTTTCAACACACACCGTTTTTGGATCAAGCACCAGCACATTCATGCTAAGCCAAACAGATGAATAGCAGAGCGCTGGTGGGGAATTATGCGCAGGCTGGGCCGCATCAACAATTTCCCACCCATTGTCATTGAACATCTTTCTCTGCTCATCTGGCAACCGACGTTGCGGGTTGTTCAAAATCAACCCCGGTCGAAGCGGTGTAAAGGTGGCGTCAATATGAATGGGATATGGGTCGCCGGGAAAATTAACCGCATGCACTCGGTGATCAGGAAAATGCCGCCGGATCCATTCAATGCCCTTTAAGTTGGTTGTAAATCCGTGCTGAACCACTAAATCCTTGCCAAAACGCAACACATCAGCGGCATCAAACAACGGCTCTTCCTCGGTTGTCACAAAGAATTTTTCTGCTGTCCATTTTAGGCGTTTTTCAACACCAATTTTTTCTGACAAATAATCAGCATGATAATCGGCATCGGTCAGCCGCGGTTTGGGTGCGGCTTCATGACGGAACTGCGGGTCTTCTTCCCAATATTTTTGCAATAATGGCCGGTAACACAGATATTCAAACCACCGACAGCGATATGACATAGTGGCTTCGACAATCTCATGGCCAACAGTCAACAGCACATCCCGCGGCGGCATACAGCCAAATTGGCTTTCGGTGTGAAAATCTGGGGTGGACGCCGGCAGTGAAAAATCTATCGGCGTTGGCCGGTCAACAGTGACACCACGCGACTCAAGCGTGGCAGCAAAATTATCGAGCAATTCATTGGCCCTATCAATGGTTTCTTGCGGACGGCGTCCCCATTGGCCACGCATATCACTATCTTCAGGCACTTTGGCGTCAAGCGCTGGTTCCTCTGGCGGGATATGACAATCATCGGCGCGGCCGACAATCACATGTTTTAGAGGGTCCCATTCGTTCCAGCTATTCACAATTGTTGGCATGATCTCTACTCCAAAAAAACCGCCCTATAGTCGGTGCCTGATACCAAATCAGCAAGAGTGATACACTAAATTTGTTATTGTCCCAACGTCTTTCATCACCAAACGCAGCCAGTCGCACTTCCCAAAGCTTTTTATTGATTCAAACTGCACGCAAGATTGACACTGATCAATATTTAATCAAAAAAGAACTTGGCTGATCTCTCTCAAAGGAAAAGATGAATGTCTGATTATGTAATTCCTCAACCGGCACAACCAAGCCTTCCAGTAAAAGGGACCAACGCCCGTTTTCCAGTGCGCCGTATTTATTGCATCGGACGCAATTATGCCGACCATGCCGTTGAAATGGGTCATGACCCAGACAAAGAACCACCATTCTTTTTTCAGAAAAATGGTGACAATGTTATTAGTAGCGGCGAGTTTCCCTACCCACCTCAAACAAATGATGTGCATTATGAAGTTGAAATGGTTGTTGCGTTAAAAAGTGGCGGCGCAAATATTAGCGAAGCTGATGCAATGCAACATGTGTTTGGCTATGGCATCGGCCTTGATATGACGCGCCGTGATCTACAAGGCGAAATGAAAAAAATGGGGCGTCCATGGGAAATCGGCAAAGCCTTTGAACGGTCAGCCCCAATGGGCCCATTGGTGCCGGCCAGTGAAACTGGTCATCTTGAGTCTGGTGCCATTTCATTAAAGGTTAATGGTGAGGATCGACAAAAGGGCGATCTCAATCAGATGATATGGAAAGTGCCCGAACAAATTGCATATCTGTCACGCTTTTACGATATTGCCTCTGGTGATCTTATTATGTCAGGCACACCGGCTGGCGTTGGGCCAATAAAAAAAGGTGATGTCATGGAATGCCGGATCGAAGGGCTTGATTCCTTGAATGTCACTGTGGTGTGAACCAACCATTCGACAGGACCAATTATGCGCTTACTTGCCTTCACAATTGATCACCAACCGCGCATTGGTGCGTTAACCGATGCAGGCGTGATCGATTTCTCGCTTGTTGATGCCGCCGCCCCGACCGACCTTGGCACGGTTATCAAAAAAGAGCGCTTGGCAGAACTCGCCGCCATTCTGGCAGAGTCAGATGGCACGGTTCACCATCAGTTGGCCGATCTAGATCTGCAATTGCCCCTGGCGGCGCCCGGCAAAATTTTATGTCTTGGTCTGAATTATATGGATCATATTGCCGAAGGTCCTTTTGAAAAACAGTCATTTCCAGCCATTTTTATGCGTAGTTCCACATCGCTGGTGGCGGCGCGCAAACCAATTCTTGCCCCCCGCATGTCAAACACAATGGATTATGAAGCTGAACTGGCCGTCATTATCGGACAAAAATGCAAACATCTTACAACTGATAATGCGCTTAATGTGATTGCTGGCTATAGCTGTTTTAATGATGGTTCGGTGCGTGAATATCAACGCCATACCATTCAATGGACTATGGGCAAAAATTTTGACCAGACAGGTCCCTTTGGCCCACTTTTGGTTACCCCAGATGAACTGCCACCCGCCGCTGGTGGCTTAAAAATTGAATGCCGTCTAAATGGCCAGACGGTGCAGTCAAGCACCACCGATATGATGATTTTCAATGTCGTTGAGACGCTTGTTTATATCACCGAAGCCATGACACTCGATGCCGGTGATATTGTGATAATGGGGACGCCATCTGGCGTGGGGCATGGCCGTAAACCCCCATTGTGGATGCGAGATGGTGATGTTGTTGAGGTTGAGATTGAAAAAATCGGGCTATTGTCCAACCCAGTAAAAGCAATCTAGCGGGCGAGGACGTTTTTGTCCGCATCATCAGCTTTATTCATCTTCATGATCAGACAGGCTGGATGATTGCCACTGAGGATCTATTTCGGCCGGTTCAGCGCGTAAGCCAGCGTCTTGCACCGCACGAATGGCGCAATATTCATCTTTTTCCGACGTGTCTCCACTGATACCAATCGCACCAATTGCAAACCCGTCGGCGCCTTCAATCAAAACGCCCCCGGGCACCGGCACAAACTGGCCATCAGCGACTGCCGCCAGTGACGTGACAAAGGTAGGGCGGGCAGACAAGCGGTCGCGGATCAAGCGGCTGGATATGCCCATACCAAGCGCCCCCCACGCCTTGCCGCGTGCAATATCAAACCGCATGATGCCTGACCCGTCTTCACTTTTGCTGGCAATCATTTTGCCCCCGGCATCAAGTATCACAATGGTCATCGGCAACATGTTTTCAGAACGGCCATATACCAACGCACTATCCATGATAATGCTAGCAACTTCGAGCGTCAGGCTGGGTTTCAACTTCATCATTGTGGCCCCTTTATTTCATTTCTCTGAGGCCACCAGATTAAATATCCAAAGTGTTATCTTTTTCCCATTGCGTGAAATGAGAGACAAATGAGTTCCATTCTTGTTGCTTCAATTTAAGGTAGGCTGCTGAAAATTCATCCCCCATCGCCGCTTTGAGTGATTTGTCTTTGTCATATTCACGCAATGCGTCGAGCAGGTTTAAAGGCAATTTTGGTGCGCCTCTGACGGTATGGCCTTGTGCATACATATCAATATCGTGCCTTTTACCCGGTTCTAACTTTCTTCGCACCCCATCAAGACCGGCAGCTATAATTACAGCCTGCAACAAGTATGGATTTGCCGCACCATCTGCCAAACGTAATTCAAATCGGCCAGGTCCAGGCACTCGTACCATATGTGTTCTATTATTGCCAGTCCACGTCACCGTATTTGGCGCCCAGGTGGCCCCAGACATTGTGCGCGGAGCGTTGATCCTCTTATAGCTATTGACCGTCGGGTTGGTAATCGCCGCAAGCGCACTGGCGTGATTCATTATGCCACCAAGGAAGTGGCGGCCATTTTCTGACAAGCCAAGTTCTGACGCTTGGTTTTCAGATGATGGAGCGGTTGCAAACACATTCTTTTTGGCTGCAACTCCCGGTTTGTCCCACACCGAGATGTGGACGTGACAACCATTACCGGTCAGTCCGGCAATTGGCTTTGGCATAAAAGTGGCACGATATCCATGCTTTTCAGCAACCGATTTTGTCATAAATTTAAAGAAGCTGTGTTTATCAGCTGTAGCCATGGCGTCATCAAATTCCCAGTTCATTTCAAACTGGCCATTAGCATCTTCATGGTCATTTTGATACGGACCCCACCCAAGATCGAGCATGTAATCACAAATTTCTTTGACCACATCATACCGGCGCATCACAGCCTGCTGGTCATAGCATGGCTTTTCAGCTGTATCATATGGGTCAGAAATTTGGTTACCATCAGGCGTCAGCAGAAAATACTCAGCCTCCACCCCAGTTTTTACATGCATGTCTTCAGTGGCAGCCTCGTCAATCAGACGCTGCAACACATTGCGCGGAGCCTGATCAACCTCTTCACCTTCCATCACGCAATTCGCCGCGACCCACGCGACATCTGGTTGCCATGGCAGTTTAATAACCGATGTCGGATCAGGCACCGCCAGCATATCTGGATGAGCTGGCGTAAAATCCAGCCATGCCGCAAACCCGGCAAATCCAGCCCCTTCCTCCTGCATTTCGGCAATAGCTTGTGCCGGCACCAATTTTGCACGTTGTCCTCCGAACAAGTCGGTGAACGAGATCATAAAATATTTAATACCCTTTTCTTTGGCATAAGATGCGAGATCAACTGTCATTTTGAGTCTCCATGTTTGCAGCGTTATTCTTGTGTTTGTAACTGTGTAATTCTAAACGGTCCAACTAGTATGATGAGCCTGGCTTTCCCGGCCACCAGTTAGTGCCAGCTAACGGTACTTTTGCCATCGCTGCCGCTTCCAACGTTAGCGCACATAAATCCTCAGGTTCAAGGTTATGCACATGACTTTTTCCACATGCTCTAGCAATGGTCTGTGCCTCTAGCGTCATCACTTTCAGATAATTATTCAAGCGGCGCCCACCCTCAATCGGATCAAACCGTTTCATTAGTTCAGGGTCTTGGGTTGTGATACCTGCTGGGTCTTGACCTTCGTGCCAGTCATCATACGCACCCGCGGTGGTGCCAAGCTTTTGATACTCGGCTTCCCAACATGGATCATTATCACCGAGCGCGATTAATGCCGCAGTGCCAATCGATACTGCATCAGCGCCAAGTGCCATGCATTTTGCGACATCCGCACCGGTCCGCACACCGCCCGACACAATCAACTGTACCTCACGATGCATATCAAGATCTTGCAACGCTCGGACCGCTTCGCGAATACAGGCTAGAATTGGCTGTCCGACATGTTCTATGAACACATCTTGCGTTGCCGCGGTACCACCTTGCATCCCGTCAAGAACAACAACATCGGCGCCAGCCTTGACCGCCAGCGTAGTGTCAAAATACGGGCGCGCCCCACCAACTTTGACGTAGATTGGCACACGCCAGCCAGTAATTTCGCGTAGCTCAAGAATTTTAATTTCCATGTCGTCTGGGCCAGTCCAGTCGGGATGACGACAGGCAGACCGCTGGTCAATGCCTTTCGGCAGATTACGCATTTGAGCCACCCGATCAGAAATTTTTTGTCCCAGCAACATACCGCCGCCGCCTGGTTTTGCGCCTTGGCCAACTACAACTTCGATAGCGTCCGCCTTACGCAGATCATCTGGGTTCATGCCATAACGCGATGGCAGATATTGGTACACTAACTTGCTGGAATGACCACGTTCTTCAACAGTCATGCCGCCATCACCCGTGGTAGTTGATGTGCCAGCCATACTAGCGCCCCGGCCGAGAGCCTCTTTTGCGCCTCCGGATAACGATCCAAAACTCATACCGGCAATTGTTATTGGGATATCGATTTCAATGGGATTTTTCGCAAATCTGCTGCCCAAAGTGACATTGGTTTCACATTTTTCGCGATAGCCTTCCAGCGGGTAACGTGAAATTGACGCGCCCAAAAACAATAGGTCATCGAAATGCGGCACATTGCGTTTAGCACCACCACCGCGAATATCATAAATGCCCGTTGCCGCGGCCCGGCGAATTTCAGCATTTATCGTTTGCGAGAAAGTCGAAGACTGCACAGGAACAGTCTGTGGGATTGCATTTTGTTTCTTATCACTCATGATTTTTGTCTCTGCTAGTAAGCATTATCAATTTTGAAATTATAGAGTTGCCGAGCCGAACCGTATCGTTTGAATTCTTCCGGCTTGGCATCACACTCGCCTTTTTCAAGCAAGCCTCGCAAAATCTCGAGATGTTTTGGACGCATTTCCTTTTCGATACAATCGGCACCAAGCGATTTGACCGACCCACGCACAAACAAGCGCGCTTCGTAAATCGAGTCACCCAATGCATCGCCAGCATCACCACACACAACTAGGTTGCCAGATTGCGCCATAAAGGCACTCATATGACCAATATTGCCATGCACCACAATATCGATGCCCTTCATCGAAATGCCACAACGTGATGCCGCATTTCCCCTAATGACAAGGGTGCCGCCATGCCCTGTTGCCCCCGCATATTGGCTGGCATCACCTTCGATTGTGATAATGCCAGACATCATGTTTTCGGCGACCCCCGGACCAGCAGACCCGTCAACATGAATATGTGCCTGCTTATTCATTCCGCCACAATAGTATCCGGTTGACCCGCGTACCGTGACGTTAATCGGCGCATCGACACCAACAGCGATGGCGTGACTACCTCGTGGGTTGATAATTTCCCAGTCTTTCTGGTTTGTCTCATCTGTTTGTTTCTGCAGTTTTTCATTGAGTGCGCGGAGCCCCAGCGCCTGTAAATCCAACTTTTCCATATCAATGATTCCAAAAGTAAACAGTTGCTGGTTCTGGCTCCCAAACCTGGGCCTGTTCAATATTTGGTAGATTCACCAAAGCACGGTATTCGCTTCCAAACGCCACATATGACTCGGTTTCTGCCATCACTGCTGGTTTACAGGCGATGGGGTCACGGACCACACCAAACCCATCTTTTGTGCCAACAACAAAAGTGAAAAATCCATCCAAATCGTGTAGCGAGCTCTCCAGAGCTTCGCCAAGCGACGATCCATTTTGTAATTTCCAAGTTAGGTAGGCGGCTGCAACTTCGGTGTCATTGTCAGTTTCAATTCGAATATTTTCCCGGCGCAATTTCCGCCGTAATGAATTGTGATTAGACAATGATCCATTATGAACCAAACATTGGTCACTCCCTGTATTAAACGGGTGCGCGCCCATGGTTGTTACCGCCGATTCGGTAGCCATGCGAGTATGGCCAATGCCATGTGTGCCAGTCATTTTTACAATATCAAAGCGGCTCACGACGGTTTCTGGCAGGCCAACTTCTTTGTAAATTTCAATCGACTCACCATGGCCCATAATACGGATCAAAGGGTCTAATTGACGAAGCTCAGCCATCGCCGCATTAAGGCTGGCTTGCGGCACTATCAATACCGCATGGGTGTCACGTACATCCATTTTTACGCTGGCGCCAATCGCCTTGCCCAGTTTTTTCTCCAGCCCGTCAAAATCAGTCTGCGGATGATCCGCTTGTACAGTGATTTTCGCCTGACCTTCTTGATGAGCGTTGTATACCGCAATGCCGGCACTATCCGGCCCCCGATCCGTCATAGTGACAAGCATTTCAGATAACATGCGACCCAGATCAGCCTCGAGCGACGTATCCTTTAGGAAAAGTCCAACAATTCCACACATTAACAACTCCACTCAAGGGTATTATTTCTATATTTGACGTGCCGCATACATGCATGAGACTTAGTATCAACTATCAGGAAACTTTTTTTCATGCAATGCAAAAGATATTGCGGGCGAACGCGTTAATAACGCTCAATATTCGATTGTAATTTAGCGGCTTCTCGATGTGCCACGAAAAACTTTTTAGAATTATTGAGAAGTAAATCTAAAAATTAAAACGCTTAAGGTTTTTGCTTGTAGCTAATAATCGATAGATAACGCGCCGGCAATTTGACCAGCTTTTCTGGACCATGTGGCGCATCAGCATCAAAGAACAATGTATCACCCGGCTTCAGACAGTAAATCTGATTACCATGCAAATAGTTAACCTCACCTTCCAACATGAAAATAGTCTCAATGCCGCTATGCTGGAAAGTCTTAAAAATGTCTGACTCATCATCAAGCGTTATAAGATACGGCTCGACAATAACACTGCTGGAATTGCCGCCGATGTGACCAAGCAAATTATATTGATGGCCAGCACGCGTGCCTTCACGTTCTATCTGCACCCCTTCACCAGCTTTTGTGTGAACAGCCATCCGCTGTTCTTCATATTGCCTGAAAAATGCCGTCAAGGGCACAGACAACGCATTTGAAATAGTTTGCAAGGTCGAGAGCGATGGTGAAGTATTACCATTTTCAATCTTTGATAACATGCCGATTGATAAATTCGTCTCCGCCGCTAATTCAGCAACAGTAATGTTTTGCTGTTTCCTAAACGCATGAATTTCCCGGCCAATAGCAACCTCGAGCACTTTCTCACTGGTTTCCCTAGTAGCGTGCGGATCCTGCCCAAATTTAATTTTTAAGGATTGCCGAGATGCGGGCATAGCATTTCACCAAAAGTTTAATTGAATAAAACCAAAAATAACCTAACTTCACTTGATTATGCAAATTTATGATAGAGGCGATGGGTAATCAATTCGTGAAAACAACAAACATTAGCTTTCTTATTTTTGACGGGTTCCCGATGGCATGCCTGACCTCCATGATAGAGCCGCTTAGGGTTGCTAATGAAATCTCAAGTTCAAATGTATTTAAATGGCAACTTTTATCAGAAGATGGATTGCCAATTACTGCTAGTGCGGCCATCACCTTTGATGTTGCAGACGCCTTATCGATTAAATCGGTGCCGCAGTATTTAGTTTTTCTATCACCGCCCAAAAGTAAATTCAAAAACACGCAATCACTTGGTCGGTTGCGTCATCTATCTCGTCATGGCTGTATACTTTGCTCGGTTAGTGGAGGAGTTTTTCCACTTGCAAGAACCAAGTTAGCTGCGAAAGTTCCATTGTCGGTTCACTGGTGTTATCAAGCTGCTTTCAAAAGGGAATTTCCAGATTATTTGTTATCCAATCGAATTATTGAAATTTCTTCATCTTTCGTAACTGCCTCAGGGTCTGCTGGAGGTTTTGAGGTAGCACTTAATTTGATTGAAAATCAGCTCGGTTCCAATGTTTCAACGGAAGTCGCATGCTGGTTCCAACATCCTATGATGCGAAAAACAGGGGTAAGCCAAATCACGCCACTTCCAGATGACCCTAATACCAAGGAAAAACTGCCAAAATTGGTGAGTGATGCGGTTGATTTGATGCAAAAACACATAAGTGAACCGATAACGATTGAAGAAATTTCAGAGTCTATTGGCTTAACTAGTCGGCACCTTGAACGGCTATTTAAATCTTCAACAGATCATAGCCCACTTGCATATTATAGAAAGTTACGCATGAGGGCGGCTCGTCAACTTGTATTATACACCAACGAAAAAATATCCACGATTGCAAAAGAATTTGGATTCAGCCAAACACGCAGTTTTCGGCGTAATTACCTGCTCACTCATAATGTGAGTCCGGAGAATGATAGGGGCCGGATTAACCTATATCGTGTAGAGGGAAATATTTCGCTGCCGCCTTTGTAGCAAAATTAATAGCCAAATTATTAGAAAATTAGAGGGCATGAACATTCTTCCAGTTGCACCAAACTTCTCATATCCTTCTTACTAATAATTCTATTGGTCTCTGAAGTTTGACAGTTTCATTAGCCGAAGTTTCAACTGCGACAATATTGAACCTGATACGTAATCAAAGATGGAGTGTAAATTCATGGGGGGTACAAAAAAGCCAAAGGGTCTACAACAGATTCATCCTTTTACGGATCTTCATTTGTTCTCTGACTCCAGTCCTCTTGTTATTGAGAAAGGCGAAGGGATTTATCTTTTTGACTCATCGGGGGCTAAATATCTTGATGCGATGTCAGGCCTTTGGTGCGCAACGCTTGGATACAGTCAACAACGGCTCACAGAGGCTGCCCAAAGACAATTGTCGATCTTGCCTTTCAGTCATACATTCCGTGGAAGAAGCACACCTCCAATCAATCAACTTGCGCAAAAATTGATTGATCTAAGCCCAGCTCAACTCACAACTGTATTTTTTGCTTGTTCGGGTTCAGAAGCTAATGAGAGCGCTATAAAAATTGCCTGGAGTTTTCACCGTTCTAATGAGGAGACCAGTCGAAAAAAAATTATAGCTCACCAAAAATCATACCACGGTTCAGCAATTTATTCCGCTCAAATATCTGGTTCACCAATGATGCACGAGCACCAAAACGCAGAAATACCTGACATAATTTTTGTCACTGAGCCTGATGTTCACAAACAAAGACTTCAGAAGGAGACCACAGAAGATTTCGTGGAGAGATTAGCGACAAATTTAGAGGATTTAATTTTACGAGAGGGCCCAGAGACAATTGCAGCATTCATCGCTGAGCCAGTTATGGGTGTCGGAGGCGTCATAATTCCGCCAAAAAACTATTTTGAAAAAGTCCAAAAAATATTGTCAAAGTATGGTGTCTTGCTCATTGCAGACGAGGTGATTTGTGGATTCGGACGCACTGGAAATATGTTCGGGTCAGAGACATTCGGGATGACTCCCGATATCATGACAGTTGCAAAGGGATTATCAGCAGCTTACTTCCCTATTTCAGCCGTTTTAACGAACAAAAAGATTCATGAAAGCCTCATCAATCTTTCTCAAAAAATAGGCCTGTTTAGTCATGGTTTTACAAATTCAGGACATCCTGTTGGTGCTGCTGTTGCTCTTGAGGCTCTAAAAATAATTGAAGAGGACTTTATAATCGATCATGTCCGAGACGTTAGCCAAGACTTCAGAGCGCAACTTTCTAAAATTTCAGCTGACCCCATCATAGCAGACGTGCGCAGCATCGGATTAATGGGAGCCTTTGACCTAAATGTCTTAGATAAAGATAGTGGAAATAAGTTGATGCATTGTGCGCAAAAACATTCACTGTTTATCAGGGCAATAGGCAACACGATTGTGCTTGCACCTCCCCTGATAATATCTAGACAAGAAATAAATCTTCTATTTGAACGATTGAGCGTTGCAATTAAAAAATGGAAAAATAGAATTAACTGAATGTCCAGATCTGAATTTCAAATCCACTAATTTCAACCATCAAATTGATTAAATCCCGCTATGGATATCCCAACTTTTCGTCAATTTTAAAACATAAGGAAGGTTATCCACTTGCTCGAAATAATAGATCCTCAGCTGATTTTAGCTGTTTGTATAGCTATCACAGCAGCAGCTTTGACCAGCTATGTCGGATTTGGTGGTGCATTAATCATGGTTCCTCTGTTCACAATGTTGTTTGGCCCTGTGAACGCAATTGCGATCACGACGCTGTGCTCTGTTTTGAGTTTGTCACCAGTTGTCTTAAAAGCAGTTAGAGATGTTGAGTGGTCTCAGGCGCTTCCACTAAGCACCGGAATAATTGTTTCCAACATGGTTGGAGTCATATTTCTTACCTTGGCAGACCCATCGTTTGTAGTCTTTGGAATTGGTCTTTTTGTTCTAGTATCTGGCTGTATTCTGATGTCTGGTTTTTCATACCAAGGACCGAGGAATCGAACTACCAGCATAGTTTTGGGTGTGATTTGTGGCAGCGTGATGGGTGGTTTTGGAGTGCCGTCAGGGCCCATTCTTGTTGTTTATTTCCTAGCCGCGCCTATCACCGCTGCCGCTCAAAGAGCGAATATACTATTTCCTATTTGGGTTATGTGCTTGGTGACAGCATCGTCGCTCGGTATTTTAGGAGAAATTAAACACGAAATTTTATTACTTTCCTGCCTAATACTACCATTTTCACTATTTGGCGCTTGGCTAGGTTCAAACATATTCAAAAAAGCGCCAGTAAGTTGGTTCAAGACTTTGGCAAACTGGTTGTTAATTGTTATCGGAGCATCTTTGTTGGTTAATCAGATTTTTCTGACCAAGTGAAAACACAGCCTTAAACTCATGGCAGACTTCTAGCTTTGGTAAACTGTGGGATGATGGAGCGCAGCGCATGAATCTTTTCTACTCTCGCAATTCTTGCACTCTGCGGATTACGATTAGACTTTTAAGACAAATCCTATCGAGCCATAGACGAGCTATACATTTTTCATTAACGTTGATCAGGTCGGCCAAAGTGGACGATTTTTTGACTGACATAAAACAGTACTCAAATTCAAAAAACAAAAATTTATTACACACGAACTAAAGGAGGAATGTATGCCAGATGAGGCAAAAATATCAGGTGCCAGTAGGCGAAGTCTCATCGTTGAAGGTTTCACCAACAGTGTTTTAGACCCTAATAAGCCCATGCTCGGACCTGTTGAAAATGGCGGGACAATTATTGCGAACACTGCACCAGGGTGTTGGGGGCCAATGATTACACCAAGGCTGAGAGGTGGGCATGAAGTCACACAACCTGTTTATGTTGAGAGCGCAGAGCCTGGTGACGGAGTTATCATTCGTATAAGAGACATCACTGTCACGTCGATAGCTACCGCTTCCGGCCACGACACCTCTCCCGATGGCTACTGTTTAGGTGATCCATATGTTGCAGCAAGATGTCCAACTTGTGATGAGGTTTGGCCCGAGACGTACATTCAGGGTATTGGGCAGGACTCTGTAAAATGTACGGCATGCAACAACCCAGTAAAACCGTTTGAAATACTACATGGCTACACAGTGGCGTTTGACGGTAGCAATAATGTTGGTGTCACACTTCCCAAAAGTTCAGCCGAAAAAGTAGCTGCCGAAGCAGATCACTATGCCGCTCTTCCTGACAATTCCCAGCAGCACTCAATTTTGCATTACGCGCCATCAGACATGCCTGCGGTAATGGTCAGAATGAGGCCATTTCTTGGACAATTGGGAACGATACCCTCGATTGCCATGCCTGACTCTCACAACGCAGGTGATTTTGGAAGCTTTTTGGTAGACGCACCACATCACTATTCAATCTCGTACGAAGAATTGATAGAACATAAAACAGATGGTCACATGGACATCGACGCTGTAAGGCCAGGTGCAATTTTAGTTGCGCCGGTCAAGGTGAAGGGCGCCGGAATTTATCTTGGGGATATGCATGCAGCTCAGGGTGATGGCGAAATTGCAGGCCACACCATGGATGTCTCAGGAAGCGTGACATTGCATGTTGAAGTGTTGAAGCGCTTTGCTATTGACGGACCAGTGTTGTTTCCCTTGGAAGAGGATTTGCCACCTCTCGCCAAACCGTTGACTAACGAAGAACGAAAAAAAGGTGCAAGACTTGCATCATCTTGGGATATCAAGGAACTTGAGAGACTTGCCCCCATTTCTGTAGTTGGCACAGCCGCCAACTTAAATGAAGCTATTGAAAATGGGCTTGATCGCGCCTCAAAACTGCTCGACATGGGTATCCCAGAGGTGCGGAATCGAGCCACAATAAACGGTGCTATTGAAATTGGCCGCGCACCAGGTGTTATTCAGGTGACTTTTTTGGCACCGCTGGACAAGCTCGACAAAGCTGGGCTTGGTGATTTGGCCCGCGAACAATACAACATTGAGTGAAGAATTAGACTAAAGCCTAGGTATTGTGCACGTAATTTGGAGCTGCTCTGCAATATATCTTGAATTTGCCAACAGCCGCTCATCGGCACCAAATCCGCCGACTAGCTGAAACGCCAACGGTAAATTATTGGTATCACGACCAAAAGGAAGAGTTACCGTTGGCACCCTCATCAATGTCCACATTCGACTGAACAAAGGGTCACCTGTCGAGTCAATTCCGGCAGGCGCGCTTGAGGGTGCTGCTAACGTGATTATTGCGTCATAGGTAAGGAATAAATTTGCCAGCACCGACTCGGCAGCATCGCGTGCAGCTAATGCTGCGTCATAATCTGCACGCGAGGTGGAAAGCCCGGCCTCAATCAAACTGTAAAATGCATCGCTCAAAAGTTTAGGATGATTACGAAACTCAAAATACCTTGCGCGTGCCGCTTCGAACGCCATAACAGTTTTATGGAATTCACTTAACGGATAAAGCTCTGGTGGGCAATCTAGATCAGTTACGCAAAGACCGGATGACGCCAGAGCTTCTACCGCTGCGACACAATTAATTTGTGTGGAATGATCTGCCTCTTGCCAATGCGGCCCCCTAAAAAACGCCAGTTTTTGTGGAGGTGAATACCCGGTAATTTCGTGAGGTAAAGCTGTCCCACAAAGTGCAGCCCTCGCTAAGATCAAATCATCAATGTCACGGGCCATTAATCCAAGTGAGTCAAGGCTTGCGGCTAGACCCATGACGCCCTGTAGATCAATCAATCCCTGACTTGCTTTGTATCCAAATACACCACAATAAGCTGCAGGTCGTGTTAATGATGCCGCGGTCTGTGAACCAAGCCCCAGCGCAGCCATACCGTCAGCTACCGCAGCCGCTGAACCACTCGATGATCCACCCGGGGTGTGCTCCAAATTGTGAGGGTTCCTAGTTGCTCCGGGCGAAAAATAAGCAAATTCAGTTGTCACTGTCTTGCCTATTGGAATCGCACCAGCGCGAATAAGCAACTCAACACAACTTGAGTTTCTTGGAGGTTGAACTCCGGCATATATTGGACTGCCCCAACTAGTTGGCAAATCGACAGTATCAAAAATATCCTTGACGGCGAAAGGCACACCTCGGAGGATGCCTTTATTGGCTTGTTGGTCTGATGCACGCGCGAGACTGAGAGCTCTATCAGCATCGAAGTCTATAAAAGATTTCACAACGCTGTCTCTAGCATTGATGCGATCAAGGCAACTGACCATAACCGCCTCAGCAGTCAATTCACCCACGGAAATACAATTAGCAATCTTTGCAGCCGACATTGAACAAAGATCAATGCTCATGCGATAGGTCCAATGCATCTATGGCTAATTTAAAGAGTTTAAGAGGTGGATCATAAATTCCACCACCAATGCGACCGAGATCGCCAGCCCTGTCGATAATACCAAGTGCGACGAGAGGACCTGACTCGAAATTATTTATTGATCTAATTGCGATGCCAATCTTTGGTGTTGCTTTATTAAAATCATAGTGATTGCCCATCTTGAGGAAATCACAACGAGCTTGGTAATTGTCGGGCAAAACGTCCTTAAAAACTCTCAACTGTTCAGGAGCAGATGAGATCTGCATTGCACCTAGCCCCAAGGCTTCAACAACTGCACTATCACCGATAGCTCCAAGACGTCTATCCAAACTCAAATTCTCCTGAATTTCACCGTTTGGGGGTGAGGCCAGCTCAGTGAACCAACGACCTGGTAACCCAGCAATTTGCAGCCCCATCCTGATCCCGTTACCTCCCATACCTGTAATCAAACTTGATCCAGTAATGCCATTAGCTGCAAGCATTATGGTTTTTGTTGCGGCCATCCAAAGATTTAAAAACATGCTTGGTGATTTTTGAAAAAAATCTGCTACTTCCGAGCTTACAAGTCCACTTTTCAAACGGCTTTTTAGCTCGTAAAAAAGTTGTTGCGTAGCAGCTATTGTTCGCCCATGGCAATCATCACCCTCTGACAAACCGTATGAAGCTATTGGGATTAATTCAATACCCTCACCGAGACTGGAAGCCATAAAGTCTAGCATGGGACCATTAATCCAGTGCAAATGCTCAACGGCTTCATATGATCTTTGTCCAAGTCTGATCGCTGGGCCAGTGCCACCATTAATTGGTGTAAGACAATAATGATTGCCATGATTTCCATCGTAGACATAGTGCAGCGGCATATTCGGGGTCACTACTGCAGCCAGTGGTGTCACTACATTGTGATCTTGCGCAGGTTTCAAAATGATTTCACCTGAACGAACCATATTAACTGCATCATCAAGACTTTTGGCTAAACCCTCAAACACCGCGCCCACAGCGGCGGAGTTAATAATAGGCTGACAAATTTCATCCACTGTGGTGAAAGCCGGTCCAGCATGAAGAAACACGTTGTCTTCGATGCCAATTTGACTTTTGGCTGTCTCAAAACCACGCCAGAATGGTTGAGTTACGGAAATCTTATCGAACGCCAGCAAATCTCTTGGGTGATGATTAGCCGACATTATATCACTAGAGATCAATTCCAACTGTCTTCGTATGCCCTCAGCTTTTTCTTAATAAAGTCCGCTCTCTCTTTACCCAAGAGGTGATCTGCACTGGTGTAAATATCAGCAACATCGTGCGCTACCTTGCGCAAAACCGCTTCATCATCTCGATCTTCTTGAACAGGAATTTTTAGCATTGTATCTCCACCGTAAGTGGGGATAGGGCTATCAAAATGATGAGCCGGTTGAATAACGTCACCACCATTTTGCACTTCAATTATAGCCTCTTTCAATTTGCGTCTTACTTTTGCTACTCCACGATCTGTAAAACACAAATTTTCCCGCGCATGTATATTCTTCGGCCCTTGCGAAACCCAGGCGTCATAATCTCCAGGATCAGACTGCATTTGCTCATAAGATCGGTCAGGGCCCTGGCCGTAAAAATCTGTTTTTCCGAAGCCAACTTCATCACGATTTGTCAGGCCCTGGGGATCTTCTCCCTCCCTAAAATGCCGCCAAGCAATAACTCGAGTATTCTCATCGTCGATTGGAACAACCCAACGGGACAAACCGCAACGACCAAAATAGAGCGATTTATCAGGCGTGGGAAAATGCCCACCATTTTGCGTAAATGATGGCAACACTTTGTCATGTATTCTCAGCCAAATTATGTCTCCAACTCGTCTAGTATTCGTGTAAAAGTCTCCAATCTCGGTCGAAAAATACTCAATGCGAGGTAATTCAGCAAAGGCCTCAATAAATTGAGAACGCACTGCCTTAGTGTGTAAATATACAGTATGGAACGGGTCCCAGGCATTTTCCATCACTTGGAGCCAATTGCAAGGGGAGTCGATTAAATAAGGTAAGATCTCGTCACCCTCCTCATCGAATGTATCATAAAAGGGAAACGGAGGTGTCTTGTCCGCAGGTCCCATATAGGTGAACGCCAACCCTTTATATTCAATTACAGGATAAGCCCCCAAACATACTTTTTCTTTAAGTTTACTTGCAGGTGGTTCACACGGTGTTTCAAGGATGCTTCCATCAATATCATATTTCCACCCATGATAGCTGCACCGAATGCCACCTTCCTCTATAATACCAAATTCCAGCGACATATTTCTATGCGCGCAATGCAAATGAACCAATCCTAACCGACCCTTTTTTTCCCGAAATAGTACCAAATCTTCGCCTAACACTCTTACCCTGTATGGCTTATCGGAAAATTGATTAGTCATTGCGATCGGCATCCAGAAGCGGCGTTGATACTCTCCACACGGCGTTCCGGGGCCAACCTCTGCTAGCAAAGGGTCGGGCTTTTCAGACCACACATATTGCTTGGCATGACCTCTAAAATTGCCCTTCGGCAGACTGGGATCAAATTTTGGCCTTCCATCTTCCATCGTCAACTCCTTGAGCTAGTGCAGCACGCATAGACTTGGTCACGAATACAAGTGCAAGATAGCGTCGCTGCTAGTAACAGTCAATTTTGGTATTCTCGAACACTCTATAAAAATTCTCGTTAACCAAAAGGGTCCGGCATGGCAGCCTCACCTAACCAAATCGCTTTTTCTTGCATGAAATCCCTGATTGCATTAGGGCCAAGTTCCCTACCGTAACCCGATTTTTTTACGCCTCCAACAGGCGCGCATACATTGACCGAACGGTAGTGATTAATATAGACGGTCCCTGCGTCAATTTTAGCTGCGATTTTATTGGCGAATTTCTCATCAACACTCCAAATTCCAGCGGCTAAACCATAATCTGTGTCATTAGCAAGGCTGACAGCCTCATCATCAGTGGAGAAACCACGCACACAAAGCACAGGTCCAAACACTTCATGGCGCCAAATTTCATTGCTAGAAGACACATTTTCCAAAATTGTCGGTTCAACAAAAAAACCACCCTCAAATCCAGAAACAACTTTTTTGGAACCGCCCGCAATTATTTTAACACCCTCTTGTTTTGCCCGATCTATCATTGATAGAACTTTATCAAACTGTGGTTTGTTCGCGATTGGACCAATGTCAGTGTCTTCACTTAACGGATCACCAAACTGGAGTTGTTCCAATTTTTCTTTTAAACGACCCACAAAAGAGTGCTTGATTTCGTCGTGTATGATTAACCTCGATCCAGCAACGCAACTCTGTCCGTTTGATAAAAAGATGCCAGACATGATGCCATTAATTGCGTTTTCAAGATCTGCATCCCGAAAGACAATTTGCGGTGATTTACCACCGAGTTCTAATGTAACTGGTTTTACGTGTTTTGCAGCAGTCGTGGCAACTCGTGATCCACCGATCTCCGACCCTGTAAACGAAACTTTTTTAACCTCGTCGGACTCAATAATTGCAGTGCCAACCTCGTCTCCATAACCAGTCACAACATTAATCAATCCATCTGGCACAGTGTCTGACAACAACTCAGCAAAAAAAACTGTGGAGGCAGAGGCAAACTCCGACGGCTTAATTACAACAGCATTGCCACCCGCAAGCGCTGGTGCGACTTTCCAGGCCGCAATCATAAGCGGAGAGTTCCAAGCGGTGATAGCACCAACAACTCCATAAGGTATGAGATCCAAATAGGCGGAAACACCATCCAGATTAAGATTTAAATTCTCAACTTCCATTTGAGCCGATGCAACAGCAAAATGACGATACCAATCCCCAAGTCCTGACATTTGAGCTTTGACTTCTCGGACCCGTTTTCCATTGTCATTGATCTCAATTTCGATCAACTTCTGGTGCTCCCTATCCAGCCGGTCTGCAATATCGTGGAGAATTTTGGACCTGTAGGTAGGATTATACCGCCAATCATGTTGCTCAGAAGCCCTCTTCGCAGATTCCACGGCAAGTCTTACATCAACAACATTACCCCTGGCAATCTGGGCCCAAACTTCACCTGTAGCTGGGTTTACACTGTCAATCCAATCATTGCTGTTTGGTGGGATGCATCGCCCGTTAATGAAATTTTGAAATCGTCTGGTCATTTATGAGCTCCTAATGCATTATTGAGCAAAATCACAGTAATAAAATTCGATCATGAAAAGCACTTTATCTTTGAGCGACGGTAACTTGGTTTATCGAACTATCGGCAAACGTCATCCCGAAACAATTTTTTTCTGTCATTCACTTGGAGCCAATCAATCATTATGGGATCGACAGATTGAACAACTTTCGGACAGCTATCACATCGTTAGTTGTGACCTACGTGGTCATGGCGAGTCAGACATTTTTACCACTCCTTATTCCATCGAAATTCTCGCAAAAGACATTCTTACTCTTCTAGATCACCTTGATATTTTTTCCTTTCACTTCGTAGGACTATCCCTCGGAAGCATGATTGGTCTGTGGCTGAGCTCTCATTCATCTAATCGCGTCAAGCGCTTAGTTTTGGCCGGTGCGAGTGCAAGGGTACGGGACAGCACTGCCTTTGAAAAGCGCATTAGTCACATCAAAATTCACGGCTTGGAGTCAATGTTTACCGAGCTTGATGCCCGTTGGTACGCCGATGGTTTTCCAGCTATGCATCCCTCAATAGTTGAGGAAATCCGTACAATGGTATCTAAAACACCGATAGACGGGTACATCGCAGCTACAATAGCTGTGCGTGATTTTGATATCACAGACAAACTTTCAAATATCAAGGCCCCTCTATTACTGATCACAGGCGCTGAAGATAAAGCAACACCTCTTTCGGAGGCCAAACTTATCAGCGAAACATGCGCAAATGCAAAACTAATCACAATTGAAAATGCCTCTCATTTAGCGATCGTTGAAAAACCCGATGAGTTTAATACCGCATTAGTCAATTTTTTTTCTAATGTCGATGAAAGGCCGCACAAAGATAATTGAAGAGATAATTCTCCGGGCTACAAGTCCACGACCAGTTTTTTGGAATTACAACCAGCAACGCACAAAGCCACAGATTTCTCCTGCTCATCAGGCATCAAAACGACGTCGTTGTGGATGGGTTCTCCATCGACATAATCAACCACGCAAGTGCCACACACGCCGGCCTCGCACGAAGTTTCAACTTCTATATTCGCCGCTTGAAGGGCCTCGATAATTGTTTGTCCCGGGACTACATCAACGCTCACGCCGGAGCGCAAAAGCTCAATGGTGAAACCACCATCGTTCGAGTTCTCGGTGTGTGTCTTGGAACCCGCAGGATTGAAATCCTCTGTTAATAACGAACCGCCATGTCGATAAACCACATCAGACAATGCGTCCATTAAACCACGTGGTCCACAGCAATAAAGTTGTGACCCTTTTTCTTTTGCGACCAATTGGGTTAGATCAATTGATTTAGATGGATCACCGCCGTCGTAATGAACCTCGGTATTTTCTCCAAAAATCTCAGTCAGCTGTTCAACGAACGCCGTTGTCTCGGGCGCTCTCGCGCAATAATACAACTTCATGGGTCTAGCATGACGACGGCAATGGTGTGCCATGGAAATAAAAGGCGTTATTCCAATGCCACCAGCAACAAAAACATGAGAGTCCGCGTCGTCATTCAGTTTAAAATTATTCCGAGGCTGTGAGACTTCTATTACGTCACCGACACGAAGCGACTTGTGGACAAAGGCTGATCCACCACGGCCCTCCCTCTCCAATAGAACTGCAAATTGATAGCGATTTTTTTCTTCTGGATCATTGATCAGTGAATACTGTCGTACCAAGCCTTTGCGAAAAAAAACGTCAATATGCCCACCCGCGCTAAATTGAGCTAGGTCTTCATCCTGAGCAGAAACCATCTCGACACTCAATATGCCTTTGGCCTCATATCGCATTGCGCTAACCAAAACCCTTTGTTTAGTCGTCATTCTGAAATAGCTCCTTTGCTAAGGTCAAAATCCCACATAGCTCGATTATTTAGCCCACGACTCGACTTCTGGTAGACTTGATCATGGATATTGCGTTAAGCAATCGAATGCTCTTGAGTAAATGGGGGTTCAAGAAATAATTTCAATTCACAGCGTTTATGCATTGTTTCTCGTTATTACGCTCGGCGCAATCCGAGGCAGCGTGCCTGCAATCTCAAAAGTAGTGGTCCTGAACGGACTCGATCCAGTACTATATGCAGCAACCATCTCTATTACTGGAGGTATTCTGCTTTTATCCATAAACTTTATTATTGGAAAAATCACACCACTTACAATGCAAGTTATCAGATTCTCCCTGATAGGAGGCTTTGTTGGCATTACGATTCCACATATTCTCTTTTTCAACGGCATTAAAACTGTAGATGTTGGAATTGCATCTGCAATGATAAGTGGCATTCCCATCATGATTTACTTGCTCTCGCTAATATGCAAGCAGGAGATTTTTACTTCGCAACGTTTTGCTGGGGTTTTGTTGGGCCTTGTTGGTGTGGCAATTATTGTAAGCTCAGGGATTACAAAAGATTCCCTGCTGACATCCTCATTTATTGGTATCAGCCTGATTCTTTTGTCAACTATTCTTTATGCCTCAAATGTGGTTTTCATCGCGATGCATCTGCCTAAAAACTTTTCCCGAATGCAAGCAGCGGCGTGGATGATGATCTTTGGCTCTATTCCGATTTGGCTTTACGTTATAATTTTTCAAGAAGTTGAACTTTTATCCGAGGCTATACAGAACCAGTCGTTTTTGTTCTTACTACTCCATTGTTGCATCTCGGGTGTAGCTTACTACCTGTCCTTTCAAATTATCTCTAAGCATGGACCCGTGATTTACTCACTAGCAGCTTATCTGATGGTCGCATTTGGCATCTTTATTGGTGTTTTTATATTTGGTGAAAGCTACGCAAACTCCGATTTAGCTGGCATCGGATTAGTTGTTCTCGGCGTCCTCATTGTCACTATGAAAAGAGATCAGACTGGCACTGAGCCAAGGCTCGAACCACCGCAAACATAAAGCGTTTGTCCCGTAATGAAAGTAGCCTCGTCAGACATGAGGAACGCGACCATGCCAGCCACATCACTTGGTCGACCAAAACGCTTGAGCGGAATTTTTTCCAGCTTTTTTTTGCGCACTTTACTCCCTGGCGGGTTGTTCTGCAAAAACAGCTCAGTTTCCACAGGACCTGGAGCAATGGCATTGCAGCAGATGTTGTATTTACCTAATTCAAGCGCCCAAGTCCTGGCAAAACTTGAGACTGCAGCTTTTGAAGCTGAATAAGCTGTGCGCGTTGCAAATCCCAAAATCAATTCAGAGGAAATATTTACTACTCGGCCTTGTTTGTTTTTAATCAAAACTGGGACAACAGCAGCCGTCAACTCTGCTACTGCGGTGGCATTCAAGTCCATAACCTTTTTGTAAATCTCATTATCAAAGTCTTCAATAAGGTTTGGGGTCGCGATACCAGCATTGTTGACTAAACCAAAGATGTCGTCGCGCTCAGCCAATTGCTTGAATTTGGCTCTTCGATCATTGACGTCCGTTAAATCGCATCCAAGGTGCAAAATATCAGATAGAGCGGGTTTAGTGCGACTTAGAGAAATCACCCCGTAACCTTTTGCTGCTAGGGACTCACAAATGGCAGCGCCAATCCCTCGGCTGCCACCGGTGACAACAACCATTTTTTTATCGTGCATTTTTATTGTTCTTTTTGCCAATTCCGAGAGCTACAAATCCTACCAAGCACGATTGTTAATTACTAATACAAATTGTAATCAAAATTTTTCTCTTCAAGAAACAAATTTTCTTGATAAGCAAACAGAATTCTATTTTACTAGTCGCACAAGGGTCTGAGCATAACTCTCAAGTCGCACCCAGAATTGGGTCCGCGGCCTGTGAAAATATTTTTTACTATTGGAAAAGTTTGGCTTCAATATTTAGGGTTTTAGTGATGGAAGACTATCGTGATGTTATAAAAGAGTGGCGTCAGAGACCAAACGAGAAATACGGTGGTTACCATTTGGCTGACCGTCCTGTAGCAGACCCAGAATTAACTGAAACCGGTCCCAGAACTCCCGCTGGAGAATATTGGCGGCGTTTCTGGTTTCCGATCTGTTTGTCCGAAGAAGTGACAAACAGACCGCTTCGTAAACGAATCCTTAGTGAAGATCTTGTGGTGTACCGTGATGGTGAGGGAAATTTGGGGCTTTTGCACCTTCATTGTAGTCATAGAAACATGTCACTAGAATTTGGCATAATAGAAGACCGTGGAATTCGTTGTGCTTATCACGGGTGGTTGTATGATTTCGACGGAACGGTAATGGAAACACCAGGTGAACCTGCTGGAAGCCCCTTGTGCGAAAAAGTTAAGCAAGGAGCGTATCCTGTTCAGGAGTTTAAAGGCTTGGTGTTCGCTTACATGGGCCCAATGTCCGAAATACCAGATTTCCCTGTGTATGACACTTTTGATCTTGATGGTCATGAACTAGTGCCCTACCGACTGAGCTACCCATGCAATTATCTGCAGGTTGCTGAAAACACGATGGACCCTATCCACACCGTTTATCTGCATACATTGGTAGGAGAGACACAATTCGAAGAGACCTGGGGAATAACACCTGTCCTGAAGTTTCATGATGGGGAAACTGGTCTTTACTCGACGCTGACATACCGGGTCGATGACATGATCTGGGTAAGGACCCAACAAACCGTATTCCCAACTTTTTCTCACGTTGGGGCTTTTTGGGAAACTGGTAAAGACGAGAAATATTTCAAGCGTTCAAGTATTACAAAATGGACTGTGCCTATTGACGATACAAACAGCATGATCATCGCATGGCGACACTTTGGACCGGCTATAGACCCTGATGGCAAAGGCAAACGCGACGAGGTAAAAATTGAGTCTGTGGATTTTGAGGGGCAAACTGAAGCGCGTGACTACGACGAAATGCAACGAAATCCAGGTGACTACGAGGCTCAGGTTTCTATTGGACCTGTCGCACGGCACGCCGCAGAGAACCTCGGCAAAACTGACCAAGGTGTGATGATGCTGCGGAATAGGCTGAGAAGAGGTATCAGAGACGTTGCAAATGGCAAACGAGTTCTGCATTACGATGCAGGAAAACCGACTAAAAACCTCTACACGCAAGATACCGTGATGCCTATTCCTAAAAGGGATGATATAGACGATGATGAACTCATGGCCGCTGTAGCCGAAGAGGTGATGCGAATTGTTCGCGAAGGCGACAATTACGAAGGGATCGAGAGAGAAACTTTCATAATTGAAAATCTCAAAAAGATTAAATCAGATAACCGTTTTGTTGTTGGATAGTCGTGGAAAATCGCTGGATTGCATATTTAATTCCACCATTCATAATCACGCTACTTTTGGTGGCGGGATCGCAGTTTGTCTTCATTCAAAATAGTTTTTACCAAGACCTTGGTTTAGGTAGAACTGGCACGGACCTAACACTAACTAATTATCTCAAATTTTTTAGTGACTCCTTCTATTTAAAGACTTTCTGGATAACAATAAAAGTAAGCGCAATTGCTGCTCTCCTGACTCTTTTTTTGGGATTTCCAATAGCTTACGTAGTGGCAAGAATGAAATCAAAACTAGCTATGTTTCTACTCGCTGGCATTGTGGTTTCAACATTCGTTACCATAGTGATAAAAGTTTTTGGTTTAATTATCATATTTTCAGCTGATGGGTTGATAAACAAGACACTCCTAAATTTGGGTTTGATTGAGAGAGCTTATAGTATAATTGGCACACAGGAAGGCGTCGTCATTGGATTAATGCACTTCACCATCGGCTTCAGCGTGCTGCTCCTTTACAGCGTTGTTGTAACGGTTCCACCATCTTTGGAATACGCAGCTCAAATACATGGGGCGTCAAGGTTCAGAGTTTATCAGCGTGTCATTATTCCGCTCTGTGCTCCCGGTTTTGTCGTCGGAGGGCTTATGATTTTTAACATGTGTATGGGAGCGTTTACATCTGCGGCTCTGTTGGGAGGTGGAAGAATATTGACACTTCCTGTGCTTGTACAACGTACTGTAATGATGGAGGTTAAATACTCAACTGCTGCATCAATCGCCTTCGTGCTCCTTGTATCTGTTATATTAATCAATTTGTTTTCTCTGATTGCAATCCGGCGCCTTCGATCCGCTCGGCTCGTCGTGGCATAGGAGTTTTGATGCAAACTTGGACCGAAAAAATCATAATGTTTATCTGGTGTGGGTTTTCATACGTTTTTTTGCTATCTCCAATGATAGTAGTTATGGGTGCATCGCTGCATGGTGGAGAATTTTCTGCAGCGATTAAATTTCCACCTGATGAACCGTCTTTCCAGTGGTATTCGAAGATACCAGCCGAGCAATTTGAAGCCCTCGGTTTGAGCCTTATAGTTGCAGCCGTGGCCACATTCATCGCAGCTCTTATTGCGATCCCAGCGGCACTTGGCCTTGTCCGCAGTAACTTCAAATTGAAGTTTGCGGTTTCATCAGTTTTTCGAGCACCACTTCAAATACCAGCTATAGTCTCTGGTATCGCATTTTTACAGCTTTATTATTTGATCTTTGATACCAGCGGCTTGATGCTAGCTGGAACCATACCAGGTATGTTGCTTGGACATGTTTTCATAGCTACACCTTTTCTCTTCGGAACCATTGTTGCAGTTTTACAGCGTTTTGATCATCGCTTAGAAGAGGCTTCCTACAGCCTCGGTGCAGGGAGGTGGCGAACTTTATATCGGGTTACGCTTCCAACAATAATGCCAGGAATTTATTCTGGTGGGCTTTACGCATTCATGGTGTCATTTGCTGACGTGCCAATGTCAATTTTCCTCACGGCACCAGGTTTTGTGACTTACCCAGTTGAACTGTTCTACGCAATGGAAAACGATTTCGACCCCAGTATTTTAGCATCATCCTCATTGGTCATTGTCTTTTGTTTGGCTATGCTCTTGATCGTGCAAAAAGTAGTGGGTTTGGAGACCTTGCTCCGATCAGGCGGAGGAAGTGCAAGATGACAATTTATCAACACGAAGAAAAAGGGAGTAAATTATGAAAAAGAACAAAAATCCATTGGCTTCTTTGGGCTTGGCATTTGGCCTAGCACTTGGGGTGTCATTCAGCGCAACGGCTGGCGAATTCGATGGTGTTACTCTAAAAGTTGCGACTTGGGGTGGCTCGTGGAAAGCCAACATGGAAAAAATAATTGTTCCAAAATTTGAGGCGTTAGGCGGTAAAATTGAATTTGTTACTGGTAGCCCTGCAGCAAATTTCGCCAAACTGGTCGCGGGTCGTGGGCGCGCACCTTTCGATGTCATGGAAGTTCTTGACGCGCAAGTGGGTGATTTCGCACAGGTAGATTATCTCCAACCTATAAACCTTGATCTGATTCCAAACAAAGTTAATCTTCAACCGTTTCAGTACAACACAACCTATGTTGGCAGTTGGAATACTCAAGAGACAATTTGTTATAATACTGAAAAATTTGCTGAACTTGGGCTGCCCGCACCAAAAACGTATGCTGACCTTGCAGCGTCAGAATTGCAGGATAAAGTAAGTCTGCCAGATATTAATTCTGGAGCTGGTTTGGCAAACTTTGGTGGTGTTATTTATGCCGCCGGTGGTGATGAGCAAAACATCCAGCCGGGTCTCGATCTATTGAAAAAAATCAATGCAACGAAATTCTGGACCCGCGGTGGGGAGACAAAAACACAGTTTGAATCTGGTGATATTTACGCTGCAGTAGTTCACGCTGGATGGTGCACTCGCGCCGCCCGGGCAGGCTCGCCGGTCATGACCGTGCACCCGGAAATCAAACCAGGCGTCAAAGGTCTTGCGAAAGAAGGGTGGCTTGGGATCATGAAGTCAAGCAAAAACGTTAAAGCTGCTCATTGGTTTATAAATGAATATCTGACAACCGATTTCCAATACGAGTACGCGATAAACAGTGGAGTCTTTCCTCTAAATAAGGATGCCATCGAGAAGATGAAAGGCGATGAAATCAACGCTAAATTGATGGAGTTGAGACCAGATGCAATCTCATCTATGTTGCGGTTAGACTACAGTAAAGTTGATAAAACCGCCTGGATTGATGGATGGAACAAAACCCTGACAAAATAAGTAGTGGTGGAAGTTAAATGTAACGTCGCTGAGTTTGGTTGGTAAGAATGTCCGGTGTAACTCTTGATAAGATCGTTAAACGTTATGGTCCCACCGTGGCAGTTGACGATATTTCACTTAATATCAAAGAAGGAGAGTTTCTTACTCTCCTCGGCCCCTCAGGCTGTGGCAAAACAACTACTTTGCGTTTGATATCAGGTTTTATCCAACCAACCAGCGGCGCCATTCATTTTGGAGCAAAAGATGTAACAGGAATAGCACCCCAACACCGACAGATTGGTATGGTGTTCCAAGACTATGCATTGTTCCCCCACTTAACAGTGAGCGAGAATATTAGTTTTGGGTTAGTGGAACGTAAATACGAAAAACAGGCTATCAAAGAACGGGTAGATGAGCTACTGGCTCTCATAAAGCTTGAAAACGCGGCAGAGAGATATCCAAGTGAAATATCCGGTGGTCAGGCGCAAAGGGTTGCAGTCGCCCGGGCTGTTGCACATCCTCCCAGCGTGTTGCTAATGGACGAACCTTTAGGGGCACTTGACCTCAAACTGCGTGAAACCATGCAAATAGAACTTCGCCGTATTCAGCAAGAGCTTGGCATTACTGCTGTATATGTCACGCACGACCAATCCGAAGCAATGAATATGTCCGACAGAATTGTTGTTATGAATTCGGGTGTTATTGAGCAGATCGGATCACCAACGGATATATACACCAACCCGCAGTCCGTCTTCGTTGCAAATTTCATCGGACAAGTGAACATACTGAATTGTCACGTGGTAAAAAATGACCGCGAGACCACTGAGCTGAATTACCAAGACAATAAAATTTTGACAAGGTCTTCAAATAAACTGAAAACAAGAACTAAAATATATTTAGCAATAAGGCCTGAAGATATCAAAATTACTTCAAAGCCTCCCACTAAATCACAAAACAGTCTCAAGGGTATTGTGTCAGAGGCTCTGTTCTCAGGAAATGTAATGAAAATATCAGTGACCATTGACGGTGGTGACATCATGAAAGTGGAATGCCCGCCAAAGGCCAATAGTTTTGTGTCTGGAGACCAGGTGCACGTCAATTGGATGCCCGAGGATTGTAAAATATTGTTAGGTTAAGTGGGGGTTGCAACATGCAGAGAACACCGGTCAATACGGGTTCAGTGGAATGGTCCGGTGAAAATCCAGGCATTTATTTAAAGGAAAATCCTGATGGTGATTACTCGGTAGTAGCACTATTCTTCAGGATCGTCTTATCACCACACGGGCGGGGCGTTGGCGCCATTATTCTTGGTGATCCTGACAAGCCATCTGGTTACCCTGATGTCCCCAATCTTTGCCTTACAAATAATCGTCCCATGATGAATTATCTGATTAATAATTTTGCCTCGAAATTTCCAACCATGGCTGGTAAAGCAGCAGTTACTGCAATGAGCTGGTTTGATGTTACCAGCAATATTCAAAAAAATAGCGACATGCCCAATAGTTACACAGAGGAACTATCTGCTAGAGACTTAACGGTGCAAATGACTTGGCTGGACCTCCAGGCGCCCATGGCAATTGAAGTTGGTCCGGACGCGTCAGCTACAAAAGAGCACGATATGTACGCGGTATTTTTGGAAGCAAGTGATGCCCAAATATCGATAAATGGAACTCCATTGCAAGGTCAAGTTGTAAACCGGCAGTTTTTTGGTCGGACAATGAGCACCGCGTTCCTCGCACTATCTGAAACTTGGGTCAGCCCTAAATAAAATTGGTGGAAAAAACCATGCCAATAAAACCAAATGTAAGAACCGGTAATGTTGATTGGACTGGCGAAAACCCCGGGATGCTGTTAAAGACTGATCCGGCGGGAGACTGGTCGGTTCTCATGCTTTTTTTCCGAATTGTTTGGTCACCCGTCGGTCCGGGTAACATTTTATTGTTGTATGAAAACCCTAACAAAAATGCGGGTATGCCTGAATGTTGTAATGTAATAATGGCCGATAATGAAGCGTTACGTGACTACATCAAAACGGGTTTTATTGAAAAACTTGGCACCTTCGGCAACGTGCCCGCTTATTCAGCTTCGTCACAGCTTAAAATTGACAAAGTGGTAACTGAGGGAGACCCGTGCGGAGATTTTTACAGCGAAACTGTAATTGGTGACGGATTAAGCATCAAATTAGTCTGGGAAGAGCTTGGCAAGCCAACGGCTCTTGAATTACCTCCAGAACTCACTGGAACGGGCGAACATGTGATGTACAGCCTACTTGTTGACTCCAAATCTTGTTTTGTTGAAGTCAACGGACGGAAACTTGAAGGACATCCAGTATCTCGTGAGCAAGCGGGTCTAGAACTTTCAACAGCTTTCCTCTATTTCTCGGAAACTTGGATTTTCCCAGACAAGTGATAATCAATTGATTGCTCTCTACGTAGCTCCGATGGCAGCCAACCCTGCCCTCGCCACATCCAGATCATCATCTCCAGAGCCCCCACTGACACCAATGCCACCTATATGGATGCCATCCAAAACGATTGGCAAGCCACCTGGTAGATTGGTGTATTGACCGCCAGTCGCAAAAGCTACACCGACTTCAAATTCTTTTGGTAATGCACCAGACGGGTGCTGGCGCTCCGCTGCGACCCGCGCTTTCGCATACGCCGGACCAGAAGCCAGATCGGCAGCACCATCCGTTCTGGCGAAACAAACAAGGCCGCCTGATGGATCCATGATCGCGATACATTGAGGTACATTCATCTCATCGGCTCTCGCAACCGCGGCAGCAATCATTTTGCTTGCCGCCGAATAATTAATACGGGTTATATTGGTTGTATACACCATGTAACAGGTCTCCCTTTGTTGAGGTCTACTAATTAAGGCTGTCAATATATCAACTGTTGATACTAGAGTTGCTCCAACACATCTTTTGATACTTTACAAATATAGGTGTATTTTGGATTAACCATTTGTGTGCATCTTGCCTCTGCAACCTGCCCCAAAAGCATATATGCCTCCTCATAACTAAGCCCATAATCTGCACTTAACCAAAACACCATTTCTTGAAACGCTAACCTCATCGCATCTTCAAGAGGCCTAGCACAACCTATGGTACAGATGTGAGTTGGAGTGTCTATTCGTGGCCAAGTCATTTCTGGAGGACGAGGACTTACTTCCACCTCGACTGTCAGGTGCGCAGCGATTTCAATAGCTCCCATGCCATTGCACTCACCATCACCTTGAATAGCATGACAATCGCCTAGATAAAGATAGGCGCCATCATGGTGGACAGGTAACATCACAACGTTTCCGTCAGTCACTTCCTGTACGTCCAAATTACCGCCAACCTTATCACAATCGACTGTCATAAGCCCGCCATTTACTGGTGCTGTTGCGATACACCCAATCATTGGTTTGACGGGTAGTTTAACTTTATCTGACCAATGGACGATCCCATCTTTAACCCGAACATTGTGATTCTTTATTCCAAATTCTTTCTGACGACACCAATCTGGAAAAATGCCAACCCCAGGCCACAATGCTGTGGTGCCAATGCCCTCCACATCAACTTTGTGGATAAAAACTCGAAGCATGTCACCAGCTTTCGCACCTTCTACTTTGATAGGACCTGTAACAGGGTTCACAAACGGCAAAGTGACGTCATCTTCGGTGAGTTGTTTATCCAAACTTGTCAATACACCACCATTTATGTTTATTTCAGTTTCAACCTCAAAAATTTGGCCAGTATTGACGGTGCCAACAAAGTCATCGGTTGCCACGAAAGCAAATTTCAGCTCATCTCTGCGGAAGAGTGCCCTACCTTGTTCAGTTTTACCTTTTGTCATGTCGAAATTTTCCTGAATATGATTATTGTGGCACAAAATTGAATGTGCCTAATTTAGGATGCGAGCAATTCACGGTGCGCATTGTCGATAAAAGCGCTATCAACTGGATTGAGCCCCGGTGCTCCTGCGATGTGCCCCCAATCAGAGGGAATGGGACGCAACTCTGCATTTGTCATTAACGATGCCTGGATTTCATTGTCAGCAACTGGAAAGTAAAGGTCAGTCTCGCAAGGCATTAAAATTGTCTTAGCTTTGATCGCCTTGCACGCTGCCTCAAAATCACCGTTATAAATCTCATTATCAGCAATGTTTGCAACTTGCCATGTGTGCATCATTCCCAATAGATCATTAGCATCGAATGCTAAAAAATTAGGCTCCCAAAATTCACTCATATGATCCGCGGCCGTCGCCTGACCCAAATCTACATGCAGTTTATTCCTATAAAAAGCCTGTGAAGGCCCCCAGCCAGCCCAGATCCGAGCAAAGGCACGAATACCCGCCTCAGGTGGATTTACATAAGCACCACCCGCAAACGTTGGATCAGTAACTAACCCTGCTTTTACACCCTCGAGGAAGACCCAATTATGAGGAGATGTTACCGCACTTCCACACCATGAGATCATTCTCTCAACCCGGTCTGGAAAAATTGCTGCCCAATGATTGGCCTGCTGCCCACCCATCGAAAAACCAGATACTAGTGACAGCGACTCAATACCATACCCCTGTTCAAGCATTTTCTGTTGCGCATGCACGTTGTCCCAATGGGTGACTTTAGGAAAATTTGCTCCTGAAAATGGCGATGCGCTATTGGAAGGTGATGATGACAGACCATTGCACATCATATCGACCACAATAATAAAATATTTAGATGGGTCCAGCGCCTTGTCAACACCAATCATTGGCTCATAGTCGGAGTGTTTGCCACCATAAAACGTCGGCAACAGAATTGCATTGCTACGCGTGGCATTCAAAGTCCCGAAAGTACTATGTGAGATTTTTAAGTCAGGTAGAACAACACCGCTTTGCAGCTCGGTGTCGCCAATACTAACAACAGAAGCAGACGTTGGCATCTAACAACCTTTCAATTCTAGAAATCTAGCACAAATGGCGGCAAAAATCATAATTTCTTGAAATATCTTGCGGTCAATAAAAGTGTTTGATTGATTCGAAAATTAATAAATCATGTTTTTCTTCTAACCAATTTACAAGAAGTATTACTAGTGCAAGTTGGTTATCAGTTTTTAAAGTAATCGTGGAGTTCCAACCCCAATCATACTGTCCCTCGTGACAAGCGCCGCAAGTTTATCAATAGGCATACTCTCAGCTCCCTGTGGACACAATGGCATAACCATATATCTCAAATCAGCAGTACTATCATAAACTCGGATTTTTATATCCGGTGGTAGTTTAAGTCCAAATTCGAGCAAAACTTCACGCGGGTCACGAACAATACGCGCTCGATAAGCAGCGCTTCGGTACCACTCGGGAGGTGGGCCAAGCATATATCGCGGATAACATGAGCACAAAGTGCAGACAACGACATTGTGTATTTGACTCTTGTTTTCAACAATGACCAGATCAGGCATTTGTGAAACGTCATAACCAAGATCAGTGATTGCCGCTTTGGGGTTATTTAATAATATGCGTTTAAATTCTTCATCTTTCCATGCCCTAGCAATGACAGAAGCTCCAAAAGAAGCCGACTGAGATGCAGTTCTGTTCATCTGTTCATTCAGTTCAGGTTGAGTGACAACCCCTTTTTCTATAAGCAGCTCTCGTAAAGCCATCTCAAGAATTTGCCCCTCTGAAAGAGCGTGGGCATCAATATCAGGATCCGTCGGATGACCATGACTATGTTCCGTTGGCACTATCACACCTCTACTTCAAAAAGCCATTTTCCGGCAAGATCAGCATAAATCTCACCATTTTGCTCACCGCCCCAAAGGCTTGTCTGCTTGAAACAAACGCGATACAAAGGGTATACGTCAAGATTGTATTTTGAGTAAGCAGCTGACTCCGGGTTTTCCACAAGGCCCAAATATTCTGTAACTTTTCCAATTTTTCCCTTCAAATAGAAGGGAACTCGATGATGCTTGTTTGTGCAAACACTTTTTACATTCACCATTTGTCCGATTTGGAATTCCTGCACTTCAGTCATATCTCAATCACTTTTCCTGCGTTGAATTGCTTCGCTCTGCCTCTTCACCTGCTGACGTTTGACAAGCCATTCCTCTTCTGAAAAAATGCCTTCCTCAATGCAGAGCGCAACCATTGCCCTCAACCACCTGTCATAATAAGACAGCTTTAAGTAATCCTCATGATTAAATTGCTCCGATGCTCGTCGCATGGCATGGACATTCAAAAGACCTCTACCCGCAGCGCTGAGAAGCAACAAAAGGGCGTCCGTGCGTTCCTCGTAAGGTTGCTTTAGCGTTTCTTCTTTTGAAATACTTACGTCAATGCCATGGCACAACAAATGTTCAAGAAAGCCACCTAGATCATGTGCCAATCTACCTCCACTTTGGGGCTCAATCATGGACTTGCGGTCATCTCTCATGTGGTTTAATCCAAACCGCATTATCGTGGAACGCCACCCCACCCACTGGAGCAACAGGATCGGAGCCTGTAAGGCTATTTACCCCAACACCTCCAATATAACTTTTGTTTGGCCATAGGCTCTCAACCACTAAGACACCTCTTTTCAACCCATCAAATAATTTGGCGTGAATAATGACTTGTCCGCGATTATTCCCAATCTCACAAACGCTTCCATCCTCTATATTTAATTTTGCTGCATCAAGAGAATGGATAAGCACACACGGACGCCCCTCCAACCTGCGTGAGGTCCGAGTTTCGGTGAAACTGGAGTTTAAAAAATGTCTAGCTGGCGCAGTAACGAGGCAAAATCCAGTGTTTGACCCAGTGGACTCTAATACACTCCAATGATCAGGCAACTGCGGCATATTATCCAATAATTCATTGCTGACGTAGCCTTTGGGCAATAACGCTTTCCAATCAACCGAGAAGCGAAACTTTCCATCTTCAAACGAAAAGCCCTTTAAATAATGCGATTGCTCAAAATCTGGCTGACAATCGAGCCATGGATCCTCCAGAAACTTGTCCAGAGATGGTCGCTCCGAATCCTGTAGTGTTCGACGTAGAAAATCAGCTTCATCAACATCAAATTCGTCATGAAAAACCCCTAATCGTTGTCCAAGTTCTGAAATAACTTGGTGATTGGATCGGCAATCGCCTGGAACATCCACAAGCTTTTGCCCCAGCATGATATGCTGGTGCCCTCCTCCTTGATAAAGGTCATCATGCTCCAGAAACATGGTAGCAGGTAATATCACATCAGCTAAACTGGCTGTCTCAGTCATAAATTGTTCATGAACCACTAAAAACAAATCGTCTCTTTTTAGGCCTTCCAGGACTTTGTTAGTGTCAGGTGCAACAACTGCTGGATTAGTATTCTGGATCAACATTGCCCTAACTGGACCACCGCCGCGCAGAGCTTCTTTGTCTCCACAAAGAATTTCACCAATGCGCGACTGATCCAACATTCTAGCGGGCGAGTCCATATCCAAGCCCTCAATTAAAGTTTTATTCCATCGATAAATATTAGTATTGTTGTGGAAAGCGCCACCACCCTCGTATTTCCACGCACCCAGAACTGTAGCAACAGATAAAGCGGCATGCATGTTGACAGCTCCGTTGCGTTGACGGGTAAAACCATAACCGAGACGAAAATAGCTTCGAGGAGCGTTACCCAGAAGTTGCGCAAACGTCTCAATTTCACCAGTTGATAAACCCGTTATCTTACTCGCCCATTCAGGTGTCCTGGCTGCCAGGTGGTCTCGAAGTTTGTCTGGACAGTCAGAATATTCATATAGATAGTCAAGGTCTGCATGTTTATCACGAAACAGGATATGCATAACCGCACAAGCGAGTGCTGCATCTGTGCCTGGCTTTATGATCAAAGCTAAGTCTGCTTGCTTTGAAGTTGCATTATAGTAAATGTCAATATGAACAATTTTGGCATTTCGCGTTTTGCGAGCTCTCGTTGCATGCCGCATGACGTTTACTTGTGTATTTACTGGGTTGGTGCCCCAAAGTACTACACAATCCGAGAGCGCCATCTCACGCGGATCAACACCAGCTATTAAACCGGTACCACCCATGAAGCCAGTCCATGCAGGATTGACGCAAATGGTGCCATACATACCAGAGTATTGTTTGGCTCTCGCGAGACGGTTTATTCCGTCTCTCATTAATAAACCCATAGTTCCAGCAAAATAGTATAACCACACCGCCTCACTACCATGGCGTGTAGATATTTCATCAAACCGCCAAGCAATCTCCTCTAAAGCTTCATCCCAACTAATTTCGTTATATTTGCCACTGCCTTTTTTGCCCGCTCGACGAAGCGGAACCGTTAGCCTTTTTGGGTGATAAAGACGCTCCGCATATCGCGCAACTTTCGCGCAAACAACCCCATCAGTATAGCTGTGATTTTGGCCACCACGTACCTTCGTAATCTTGCCAAATTTATCCAGTGTGACTTCCAGCCCACAAGCTGATGGGCAATCATGTGGACAAACCGTCTTGAAAGTCTGATCTTCTCGTTTGGCATCAAGATTTTCTATGTTCGCCAATGATGATAACTCCTAATTTTCGCGTGAGAAAAGCATGAGCCTCGACGTCTCACCGAGCGTCAGTCTACACTGTACCATTTAATCGGGCTAGCCTAACAACGCTCAGCATTATGCAATGTTGAGAGTGCATCGCGCAGACAAGATAAATACAAACTAAATTCAGCAAATCGATCTGTTTGAATGGAAATTTTTTGGTGCAATGAAGCATGCATTTCCCTATTGTGGAAAATTGTTGCATCCAAAAAAGTGAAATTTTCGATAAGTTCAGCGACCGACTGAATTGAATTGTCACACCTGTCCAAACAGTAATGAACTTTTGGATCAAGCGTTGCCAGAATTGCTTCTTTTGACAAGCTACCTGAGGCGGCATTCATGGTCTTAAGCAAACCCTCAATCTCTGAGAGAGTAGCAAGATCCTCGACCCAAACAATCTCAAAGTCGCTTCCATGGCCAATGACTATCCTAGCTTTGTTCAATCCCTGATCCATGTTAGGTTCCACCAAAGTGTTTGCGTTCCAGATTTAATACATAAGCCTCAGAAAAGACTATCAGACTTTGTCGTAAATCAGAGACATAAATCATGAAAATTTATGGCAACCTGGTGATTTTAGACATTGTTGAGCAATTATTGAGGTACCGAGCCAGTCTCATAGGCATCAATACTGATAAATTTTGCCAAAGATCCTCGTCAAAAAATGCGTGAGTTCTGTTCATTTTAGGGGTTCAAGAGCCTAAAAACGTACTGATTTGGCGGCTGCAGAAATAGCATGATAGAGAGATCCTGCACTCGAACGCGGTGCAATAATGTGTAAACACTCATCAGCAATACGTACAAGAAAACAGCCAATATGCTCAATCGATGTGCGGTTAGCCTTTCCGGCCATCAGCGTGCGCATATCTATATTACATAACAGTGAGCATAGCCGGTCAATATCTTGCCCGGCAATAGCAAAGCGGCACCATCCATCAGTTTGTTCGGTAAGCGACGCCTTACCTTTGAAAATGCCAACAAAGCTAGCTACGATGTCTTCATGATCATCGAAGGGCGCGGTCAACATCCATTGCCCCTGTCCGGTCCAAAAAGCCTCAACCTCGCCAGCACAATAACCGCCAACCTCTGGTGCCGACTGGTTTAAAATTTTGGTCAAAATGGTTTTTACGGCGGAAGCAGAGCCTTTGCGGGCAGTGATTGATGCCATCGCCCGATCGGTAACCTCGCTGATAGTATAAGCACTCACAACGACTTTATGCGGTGCGGTAAATCCAAGAGGCGATAGAGCAGTTAAATTAGGCACGAAGTTTATCTCCCTCTGGATCGACAAAATGGGCTGATACCACTTCGACATCATGTTCGATATTGGTTAGCGGACTGACAAGACGAATGATCTCGCCAAGGCGCTGGTCGCCAGATTTTAAAAATCCAATGGCGATATGGTGGCCAAGCGTTGGCGAATAGCAGGCTGATGTCACATAGCCTTGGTCGTGCGCGGCATCGACTGGGCTACCCTTGGTCATCAGATGCGATCCGGCCGGCACCGAGTCACTATCACGGCGTGGCTTGAACCCGACAAGCTTAAGCGCATCATCTGCCACCAAACCGTCACGACGTGACAATACCGCACCGATGGAGTCTTTACGCGTTGACACCATCCGGCCCATTCCCAAATTCAAGGCTGTCGTGGTACCATTTAATTCATTGCTTGTCGCATGCCCTTTTTCGATACGCATCACGCCAAGTGCCTCAGTGCCGTATGCACAGCCACCAAATTCCTCACCGGCCTCGACTAGGGCTCGCATCATGGCGTCACCATAGCGGGTCGGCACGGCAATTTCATAAGCTAACTCACCCGAAAAAGAGATACGGAATAACCGCGCACGCAGTCCGCCGCATACAGTGATGGCGCCACAAGCCATAAAGGGGAATGCCTCATTTGATATATCAAATTCAGCATCGACAATTTTACGCAATAAATTACGCGCATGCGGCCCAGCCACTGCATATTGCGCCCATGATTCGGTCGTCGAAATCAATTGTACATCCAGATCAGGCCACAAAACCTGCCGGGCAAATTCCATATGACGATAAACGCCAACCGCATTTGCCGTTGTTGTTGTGACAACGAAATGGTCTTCGGCCAGCCGCGCCGCGGTGCCATCATCCATGGCGATTCCATCTTCACGCAACATCAGGCCATAGCGGGTTTTACCAACATCCACCTTAGCAAAGCCATTGCAGTAAATTTTATTCAAAAAGGCTGCGGCATCACTACCCTGCACGTCAATTTTGCCGAGCGTTGTGACATCACATACACCAACTGATGAACGGGTTGTTGCAACTTCACGATCGACCGACTGCCGCCAATGCGTTTCTCCATCCTGCGGAAACCATTGTGCCCGGTACCACATGCCCACCTCGACAAACACCGCGCCTTGTTCTTCGGCCCATTTGTGACTTGGCGTCTTACGTATTGGCCGAAAATCCATATCGCGCGACCGCCCAGCAAATACCCCGATAGCTGTCGGGCTATAGGGTGGCCGGTAAATTGTCGTGCCAGTATCAGGAATGGACTGGCCGGCGGTATGCGCCATAATCGCCAGACCCAAAACATTCGATGTTTTGCCCTGATCGGTGGCCATGCCCAAAGTGGTATAGCGTTTGAGATGTTCAACCGAACGGAAATTTTCCTGATGCGCCAGCTTGATATCTTTGACCGTTACATCATTTTGTTGGTCGACCCAACCGCGTTCAGTCCCGGTCACATACCAAAATGGTGTAATGGATGCTGATTCATCTGATGTTTTTGGTATGGCCAGCGATGTTGGTTTGCGCCCGCAGTCTGTAGCAATCTTCATCGCAGTAGTGACGGCATCTTGTATCGCGGCGGCGGTTGTCATCTGGCCATTGGCCGCACCAGCAACAAAAAGTGCTTTTGGCAAGTCAACCGACGGCACAAATGCGGACAGACCGGCATCCCATTTTGGGCGCCCACGTTGATGGCAGGTGAGATGAATATTTGGGTTCCAGCCGCCTGACACCCCAAGCCCGCTTACCTGAATTTGGCGCAAGCCTTGAGGGGTTTTCACGTCAATCGAATTAAGACCCAGCCGGCCATGCGTGTTCACCACTTCAGATGCCATCAAAACCTCAAAACTGTCATTCGCCGGGGCCTCTGGCCGGCTGTCAATCACCGCGGCAATTTCAACACCAAGTTGGTGAAGATCATGCGCTGTGCGGTGCGCGTCATCATTATTGGCAAAAATTGCAATACGGTCACCAACAGCTGTTGCCCAGCGATTGGCAAAGGCCCGCATAGCCCCAGCCAGCATAATTCCCGGCCGGTCGTTATTTTCAAACGCAATCGAACGTTCCGTCGCCCCCGCACATAATAATGCAGACTGGCTATACACCCGCCATAACCGTTGGCGCGGCTGGCCATCAGCCGGCACTTTCATATGATCAGCCACACGTTCAACCATGCCATAAATACCATGATCAAACGCCCCAATGACAGTGGTTCTTGTCATGATTCTTACATTGGGCAGGCTGGTCAATTCTTCATAGCGCAAGGCAGCAAAGACAGATCCGGCCTGGTCATCAAGGCTATAGCTCTCCTGATTAAGCCGGCCGCCAATCAGAAAATCCTCATCCGCTAAAATGACATCCAGACCCGCCCGGCCTGCCACCAGTGCCGCCGCCAAACCGGCTGGCCCGCCGCCAATGATCAAAAGATCACAATGCAAAAACCCCTTGTCATAACAGTCCGGGTCTGGCTCGAGGCTGGCTTTGCCCAGCCCCGCGGCACGGCGAATAATCGGTTCATATAATTTTTCCCAAAATGCCGCTGGCCACATGAATGTCTTGTAGTAAAACCCGGCGGTCAGAAAATTTGAAAACAGGTCATTAACCGCCATCATGTCAAAACCAAGTGATGGCCATCTGTTTTGCGATGTCGCAATCAGTTCATCATAAAGCTCAATTGTAGTGGCACGGGTGTTTGGCTCTTTGCGCGCACCTTCACGTAATTCGACAATGGCGTTTGGTTCTTCCGAACCAGAGCTAAACGGTCCGCGCGGACGGTGATATTTGAATGACCGCCCCATAAGCTGGACACCATTTGCCAGCAGGGCCGAGGCCAGCGTATCCCCTTGATAGCCAGTGTATTTCCTACCATCAAATTCAAAATTCAGCGGCCGTTGCCGGTCAATCAACCCACCGGTTAATCTGCGTGTTTGGGTCATTTTGAACGCCCTCTTTTGCGCGCCACGTCACTCGCAAGCTCAACGTTAGTAATCTCGTGTGTTACTGTATGTCTGGTAACTACAAGCCATGATCTGTCACCCTGTTCATGGAACCATAATTCGCGATGGTTTCCGGCGACATTATCCCGCAGATAGCCATAATCAATAAAGGCTGGCAGAGCATTTTCAGCCATGCCATCAGGCCGGTCGATCAGGCCAGCATCACCAAGATAAGTAAATTCAGCGGCATCTCTTGGCCCTAAAAGGGGGTGGTTGATAATCATGTCATCGCCCTTCTTTAATGCAGATTTGGCTGGTTACCTTGACCTTTTTCATCGATCATCAAGCCTTTTTCAAAGCGGTCAAATCGATAGGCCGTGGCTGTTTCATGGGGTGTGTCGGTGGCCAAAAGATGGGCGTAACACAGGCCTGATGCGGGCGTTGCCTTAAAGCCGCCATAACACCATCCCCCGTTAAAATAGAGATTTTCAATTGGTGTTTTGTCAATGATCGGCGACCCGTCCATCGACATATCCATGATGCCACCCCACATGCGCAACAAGCGCAACCGTCCAAGATTTGGCAAAATTGCCATGCCGCCTTCGCAGACATCTTCGACAATCGGCAAATTGCCGCGTTGTGCATAGGAATTATAGCCATCAATATCGCCGCCAAATACCAGACCGCCTTTGTCCGACTGACTACAGTAAAAATGCCCCGCGCCAAAAGTGATGACGCCAGGAATCAACGGCTTTAATCCTTCTGAAACGAATGCCTGCAACACATGGCTTTCGATTGGTAGGCGCATGCCTGCCATTGCCATCACCCGGCTAGACGACCCGGCAACACAACATGCTATTTTGCCGCCCTTAATTGGACCTCGGGTGGTTATTACGCCGACACATTTATTGTTCTTGATATCAAGACCGGTGACTTCACAATTCTGTATAATATCAACGCCAAGAAGGCTCGCCGCCCTTGCATATCCCCAAGCCACCGCATCATGGCGCACCGTGCCACCGCGATGCTGGGCAAGGCCACCCTTAATCGGAAAGCGAGCATCTTTGGTGTTCAAAAACGGATAGCGGTTTTTGATTTGATCTGTTGTGAGAAGATCGGCATCTGCGCCGTTCAAAAGCATGGCATTGCCGCGGCGAATATAGGCATCACGCTGGGCATCAGTATGAAACAGGTTCAAGATACCGCGCTGGCTGATCATTGCATTGTAATTTAAATCCTGCTCCAGACCTTCCCAGAGCTTTAACGATAATTCGTAAAATGGCTCATTGCCGTCCAACAAATAGTTTGACCGGATAATCGTGGTGTTACGTCCAACATTGCCGCCGCCAAGCCAGCCCTTTTCAACGACCGCGATGTTCGCTTTGCCATAACGCCGCGCCAGATAATAAGCTGTCGCCAGCCCATGACCGCCGCCCCCAATGATAATGTGGTCATAATGCGACTTTGGCGTGGCGTCACGCCAAGTGGCATCCCATCCTTTATGGCCGCTGAGCCCTTCCCTGATGATTTTAAACCCTGAAAACCGCATAGATCCGACCCTTTATCTGTAAACAGTGACGCCAAACTCTAAAGAAGGAAAGGTCTGATTGGACGTGAATGTGCCAAAAACCGACATAACAACCACCTCAGACTAGCAAGATCAGACGGCTTAAGACAAAGTTTGTAATATGAAAACACAGATCCGACTGGCTCAAACTATATCTCTTGTAATTATTGCCGTGGGAAAACATTTCTTTAAGGTGTAAATATTGTGAAAACTTTCTATTTCGCAAGGGCAAAATTAACGGGCCTAGCAAGACCAATTTCGTTCTACATGACGTTTGCTTCGTTTATAATCATTCCTGCCATATTTTAAGGTACCAAAAACTTTGGTAACAAAATACAATGCCGACACCATACTTCCGATCTTGGCAAAAATTTTATACTTGGGCTTTGTGTGGCGTTAATGGCACTGACATTTGACATGACATTGTTAAGCTGGGCCAAAGCCAAGAAAAAGGTTCTTGGCCTTGATTAGTCAGCGCCTCCGTGATGCACTTGCCCCAACTGGGACCTTGCGCGCTGGTCTAAACCTCAGCAATTTTTTACTGGTTTCAGGCCAAAACGTCGACGGCACACCAGCCGGTGTATCACCTGATCTGGCACGCCATATTGCCAGGGTTCTTGACGTGCCTTGCGAATTTGTTACCTTTGAAACGCCCGGCCAGCTGGCTGATGCGGCGGAAGATGATGTTTGGGATATTGGCAATATCGCGCATGAACCTGATCGGGCGCGGCTGATTGATTTCAGCCAGCCTTATGTATTGATCGATGCGCATTTTCTGGTGCGCGCTGACTCACCCTTTACCAGCAATACCGATATTGATCAAAAAGACGTCAGAATCGCCGCTTTTGATCGCAGTGCATATGATTTGTGGTTAAAGAATAATCTGCGCCATGCCAGCTTGATTGCCGCGGATTCGATCCAACATTCGCATGATTTGTTTTTGCACGGTGAGGTGGATGTTCTAGCTAGCCTGAAACCCAGATTACAAATTGAACTAGATACCGGCCAACACCGATTGGTAGAACCTCGCTTTACCGCCATCAAACAGGCCGTTGGCATCAAAAAAACGGATCCGGCCGTTCTGCAATTTTTAAATGATTTGATTACCACTGCGATACAAGATGGGTTTATCGCCGCCTCTCTTACAAAACATGGCGTTGCTGACAAGCTGTCGTTACCTGGTTACAGTGATTGATGACGCCATTTAAGGCGGCCTTTGTCGCTTTATCGGCAGGTCATTTGCTGAATAATTTGCCAGGGTTTAAAATATCATGCGGGTCGAGGGCTTGCTTTACAGCCATCATCACATCCACCGCCGGGCCTAATTCCTGTCTGAGATATCCGGCCTTGCCCTGACCAATGCCGTGCTCGCCTGTACAGGTTCCGCCCATCGCAATCGCGCGTTCAGACAGCCGCCCGGCAAACGCCTTGATGCGTGTCCATGCCGCAGTATCATCTGGTAGAGCCAGCGGCAAAGTGTGAAAATTGCCATCGCCGACATGACCAACAATTGGCGCAATGATGCCACTCGCATCGATATCACGGCGGGTTTCTTCAACACATTCTGCCAGACGTGAGATAGGAACACATACATCGGTAGACATACCAACTCCACCAGGCACCAGCGCCAACGCCGCCCAATATGCGTCATGCCTGGCTTTCCACAATTTTGCTCGCTCCTCTTGATCAGTGGTCCATTTGAATGCATGAGAGGTGTAATCAGCTGCAATTTCGCCAAACATTTCTGACTGTTCGCGTACGCCGCGTTCGGTGCCATGAAATTCCAAAAGCAACAAGGTGTCTTCAGGCAGATCTAGCCCTGAATAGAGATTGCAGGCGCGTACCTGTGCCGCGTCAAGCAGTTCAATGCGTGCTACCGGAACACCATATTGGATGGTGTTAATCACCGTATTACACGCCGCTTCAATGCTGGGAAAGGAACAAATACCACCAGCAATAGCCTCGGGGATTCCATGCAATTTCAAGGTCAGTTCAGTGATCAGCCCTAACGTCCCTTCTGACCCAATTAACAGCCGCGTTAAATCATACCCAGCAGACGATTTTTTGGCCCGGGTACCCGTACGTATCACTCTCCCGTCAGCCATCACCGCCTCTAGCGCAAGAATATTATCCTTCATTGTGCCATAGCGAACCGCATTAGTACCTGAAGCCCGTGTTGCCGCCATCCCGCCAAGACTGGCATTCGCCCCCGGATCAATCGGAAAAAATAACCCAGTATCGCGCAAATAATTGTTCAGTGACTCACGCGTGACCCCGGGCTGAACAACTGCATCAAGATCAGCCTCATGAACTGCTAGCACCCGGTCCATCGCATTCATATCAATCGATATTCCACCATTTGGCGCGTTGACATGGCCTTCAAGTGATGAGCCCACACCAAAAGGAATGATAGGGCATTGATGGTCGCGGCAAATCATCACCGCCGCGGCCACATCATCTGTGCTCTTAACGAATAACACAGCATCTGGAAGCTGGCTTTTGATTTGCGTTGTTGTGTGGCTGTGATGCTGGCGAACCGACATTGCCGTGGATAGCTGATCACCAAACCGTTGCTTTAAAATATCAATAGCTGTTGCAATTGAAGATGGTTTCATATCAGGCCTAATCGTCTATTCAACCGCACCACCAGCCGCAGTCCAAGCGGCAATGCCGCCAGTAAGATTAACAACCGGCGAAAGGCCCATATCCATAGCAACCTTGGCGGCCAAGGCCGACCGACCGCCTGACGCGCAATAGAATACATATGTCTTATCCTGATTAAAGGCAGGATTATGCGCTGGACTGTCTGGGTCAATATGAAATTCCATCAAGCCGCGCGACGACGCCACCGCCCCCGGGATCATGCCGCGTGCCTGCTCGACCCCATCACGCAAATCAACAAAGACATGTGTGTCACTTTCTGCAAACGATAATGCCTCGTGGACACTAACTGCAGGAACCTCAGCTAGGGCATCTTTAACAAGTGATGAAGCGGTTTTGGTAATCTTTTGTGGCATGGCTTTACAGGCGCTCCTCTGCAGAAATAAATGGATGTAATTATATTTTTAAGTCAAGGCGTGGCTTCCAAAACGGCCGAAACAACTCAATCTTTGGGCATCGGTTCATTACTACACGCAACCCGGCGCGTTCTGCCAGCCGGGCTGCCTGTTGATCAACAACACCAATTTGGCCCCACAACACTTTCGCACCAATCGCAATAGCCTCCTGGGCGACTTCATATAAATCTTCAGAACGACGAAAAACCTCGACCATATCAACCGGCCGGTCGATAGCCGCCAGCGTTGGAAAGACTTTAAGACCTCTGATCTCAGCAAGCCCCGGCCTTGGGTTTACAGGAATCATATCGTACCCTGTTTCGTGCAGCACCCTTAACACACCATAGCTGAACTTGGTCTTGTCCGGGCTGGCCCCAACCATAGCAATGGTTTTAACAGAAGCCAGGATATCCTGCAGATAATCATCGCTATAGGGTTCATCATGATTTATACCAGTCATTCGCCACTTTCCTTGATTGTCGCAATGTCAGCTTTCAGCTCATGCGGTGCCAGTGGGTCAAGAAACGGGTTGCGATAAAGCTTGTCATGGCTTTCCACACCAATTTCAAGAAGACAGTCAGTTTTTGCCCGCGCCACACACAACACAATATAACCATCCTTAATCTGCCGATTGTTAAGCGCCACCTGCGCACGCTGATCTACCTCACCTGAAATCAATTTAGCAGCACAAGTAATGCAACCGCCATAACGGCAGCCATAGGGCAGATCAACACCCTGGTCACGTAATTCATCCAAAAGGGGTTTGCGGCCCTTGACCTCATACACAGCCTGATCACGGTTAGCGAGAGTAATGCGCGTCACAGCCAGATATCGCTTGTGCAATCACCACCTGGGTAGCGCATCTCATGACAGCGCGACGGCCCGTTTGGTTCATTACCAAAGTTCACCATAAAGTCTGGGTTGATTGACATGCCACCATTAATTGGATCGCAGTCAATCATCACCATAACCCCTCCTTTTTGTCTAATCTCTGGGTAAAATTGATTATCCCAGGTGCTGAAAAGCGACGTAGTAACGTACAGCCGCTTACCATCAAGACTGAGCTGAAACATTTGGGGTCCGCCTGCCATTTCTACACCATTGACCATTGGGGCTTTGCCAAGCAGACCCCCCATCCAGACCTGCCCAGTCATTTTTGGATTATGTGGGTCAGAAATGTCATATTGCCGCATATCGCCATGCAGCCAGTTATTCAGGTAGAGATATTTATCATCCATCGATACCAAAATAGCCGACATCACCCCAGGGACTGGGATCGGCCAGTCTGGGTGAGGTTGATTTTCCACATCGATAATCTTTTCCCATTGCCACTTGCCAGCATCATTACGCCACCAGTGGATCACGTTAGTGCTGAGTGCAGCGCCACAAAAACCATGCGTGCTATTTGGATCGTGATGGAATTTCACTTCCAGAGGTATAAGCCCATCCTCACCAAGATAAATAGACTCAATTGGCTGCCGCTTTTCAAAATCCCAGAAGTGCAATTCACGCCCATATTTGAGATGACCAACCTCCTCAAGGTCAAATCCTGGCATAAATGTATTCGGAGCCGCCCACTCTGATGAGACCATCACATTGTGGCGCGGCTGATACCAAAAATCATAGCCAAACTTGATCTGGCCCATTGAATTTTCCCAGCGGCCAATAATTTCAAAATCCTTATTCATATGAAGATAGCCACCCGGCGCTTCACCACGCGCATTTCCTAGGAACGAAATTATAATTTCGTTACCCAGACAATGCACCGTGTGCGGACCTGACAGGTCTGCCTTGGCCTTGATATCATTCCCATCAATCACCTTATGCAGCTTGGGAGCACGCGGGTCGGTGGCGGTATCGACAATGTGCAGATTATTTGATCGGACCCCTGGCAAAATCAGATATTTGCGCGACATGCTAGCATCATCGTGGCATGATGAGCAGGCGTTCCAGCCCATGTGATGCAACTCATCGCCAATTCCTGGCATATTTAGCCGGTGAATAACTTTTGAGTAAGTCGGGCTTTCTGGATCTGCATCAATCGTGGCAAGATAATCAGGCTTTTGGATACCGGTGCCAGTATAAATCGCGATCGTGTAGAGTAGCTTTTCACGAGGCGCCAAAATGGCATCTTGCGGGCTTGCGTAACCTGGACCACAACATTCCATGATTATCTCTCCAAAGAGTTTGAAAGGAACAGTAGCTTGTTGCCCCAAAAAAATCCATGAAATGAAGCGACTGTCTGCGGCATTTGTTTTTAATATTTGCCCTCAGGGCGGCATCTAATTATTTCGTGCCGTACATGCGGTCGCCTGCATCACCAAGGCCTGGCAAAATATAGGCGTGATCGTTCAGTTCCCGATCAACAGCAGCAGTAATTATAGGCACATCAGGATGTTGCTCAGAAAAGGCTTCCAGACCCTCAGGCGCAGCAAGCAAACAAACAAATTTTATGCGTTTAGCACCAGCATCCTTTATGCGTTGCACAGCCGCTGCCGCAGAGTTTCCTGTAGCAAGCATCGGATCGACTACTATGCTCAAACGTTCTTCAAGCTGGTCAGGCAATTTCAAATAATATTCAATAGGTATCAATGTTTTTGGGTCACGATATAAACCGACGTGTCCAACTCGGGCTGATGGCACAAGATCAAGCATCCCATCTAGAAGACCATTCCCTGCCCGCAGGATAGATATAAAGCATAGTTTTTTTCCCTCAAGTTTTGGCATTTTTGCAGTTTCTAGTGGGGTTTTAATATCAACTTGCTCTGTTTCCAAATCACTGCATACTTCATAGGCTAGAAGCAGGCTGATTTCACGCAATAGCTGCCTAAACTTTGCAGTTGGTGTGGATATATCACGCATAATTGACAGTTTATGTTGCACCAGCGGATGGCCAACAACTGTTGTGTTTTTATGAGCCATATTTTGTTCCCCAAATTGTAAGTTGCAAGATTATCAAAAAATCGTGCCTCGACTATTTAATAGCAGCGGTGGACTTCCATTAACACGAAGCTGCTGGGCAATCTGTCGACCAGCTGACCAAGTCCCACCCTGCAGGATACTCGCTAGAGGCATGCTCTCTGAATTAGTGTTTGTACGGCGTCTAATTCTCTCAGCTAACTTGTCCAAAAAGACAACAGTCAATGCTCGCCACTCGACTATCAATGGACTTTTTGGATCATGAACAACTTCCAATTGGGTTTTGTCCCGCAAAGAAATTGTCTTAGTATCTATGAATAATCCGCCGTTACGATATTCAGCGAGACCAGTCAACGCATCAAGGTTTTTGAGCTTGAGACCAGCTTCTTGAAGGGGTTCTATTAATGAATATGACATCCATTGGGAGAGTTTATGGAAAGGCACAACTCCATCTGTAATGTCAGATCTTTTTACAGCCTCGTGATAGCCCGCGTCTCCAATCGGGATGTTTTCAATCCAGCTACCATCTGGCCAAATTTCACCCATGCCCTCAAGGATTGCAATGAGTATATCACGCGCTTCCAAAACACCCGTGGGCTGACTTCGCGATAAATAATCAAAGAGATTACCTGGTCGAAAAGCACCATCAGCCTCAAATATATGTCTCTGCTTAACGAGAGATTCCCCCAGGCGGTTTAACAACATTGCTCGATCCTCCAGACCGAGTAGCTGATTACTTGGGCTAACTTGAAACTCTATCGCTAATATTTCTGGAGTCAAAGCTTGAAGTGCGGCTGCATCCACCCTTAGAGGGTCATCTAAACCACTTTGACTGAGCACACCACTCTCAAAAAGACGCAGGCTTGCAATAGCCAAACCTTCAGATCGACTAAACTTAAGCCCAGTTTGTAGATCTTTGTAACGCCAGCTAGTGCCGGCACCTGCATCAAGAAGAACAGAAATTACGGCCAAATCTATCTGGCTGCGAGCAATTTCATTTTTTGACTTTTTTGTGAGCTTTAATGCAGCTTTCTTCCAAAAATTTTGATTATCAAATTCAAAATGCCGCCACCTGCTGTGAAATGGCACTTTACCATTGGGGTAATTTGCGATTATTTCACGTTCCACGAGGTCTACAGCAGCGTCAAAATTTTCATCGTGTATGTGGAAATATTTTGACCCGTTTGCTTCAGCCGCCTCAAAAACTTGAGAGCAACGTTGTCGGACAGCCTCTGGAGTAAGCAGTGTTTCTATTACGTTGACGTCATTCGACTTCATTCTTTAATTTTCCGCCCAACAACTGAGTCAAGATTTTCTTCAGATTTTGGTGTTTTGCTTGTGAAATACCCAGCAGCTTTTTTTGCTTCCATTTCCACGTGAGCGTCTTCTGGTATTAGCTCATCTGGAATATCGATGCGTTCTTTGATCTGAATACCCTGGCTCACTATAGAGTCATGTTTCATATCACTCATAGAAGCGAAGCGGTCTATCCGAGTTACGCCTAGCCAATGAAAAATGTCCGGCATTAATTCTTGAAACCTCGCATCCTGGACTCCGGCAACGCACTCAGTTCGCTCAAAATATTTAGCGGCTGAATCTCCACCTTTTTGACGTTTGCGCGCGTTATAAACTAGGAACTTAGTCACTTCGCCAAGCGCGCGCCCTTCTTTTCTGTTGTAAACTACAAGACCATTGCCGCCTTGCTGTGCCATTTCTATGCAGATCTCAATCCCGTGAGTTAAATAAGGTCGGCATGTGCAAATGTCCGAACCAAACACATCAGAACCATTACATTCGTCATGAACCCTACATGCTAGCTTCACTTTTGGGTTGCTTAAGTTATCTGGATTACCAAAAACATAGGCGGTTATGCCTCCTATTGGTGGCAGAAAGACCTCTAAATCAGAGCGCGTAACAAGTTCAGGGTACATACCCCCCATTTGTTCAAAAATAGCCCTACGAAACGCGTGCTCATCTACCCCAAAACGCTCTGCTAATCCAGGGATATGCCAGACCGGGTCTATGGCAATTTTTGTGACATTCACATCACCGTTTTCAAGCAAAACACCACCGTCTGGCTCTAGCCGACCTTGCGCAATGGCCTCCTTCATTTCCATCAACTTTAACCTAGCTTGCGTGATTGCAATGGTTGGACGGATGTCAAAACCTTCTTTGAGATGATCCTGAAATTCATCAACCACTAAGTGACCCCATGGATCGAAGGAGACAATTTTTTTTGCATCAAACCATTGCTTATGAGGTCCAATTTCAGCCACTGGTGATGTATTAGTTAAATCCGGCACATGAGAGGGGTCGAGATGACCTGCTGCAACAGAAATAGCTCTATAAACTGAGTAACTACCTGAGTGTGTGCCAATAACATTACGATGCGACGGAGTAGATACACTCGCTATAATTGGACCTCTGACACGTGCGTCTTCAGCTCCCCAATGAATGGGTGAAAAATGATTAGAGCCTGGTCTCGAATGAGATGTAAGTACAATGTGACCCGAGGAAGACATTTATAAACCTTGAACGTAAAGAGAATTTGAGAATGCTAACGCAAAATTGACCATTTGGTCAACTTTTCATTTACGCGGGGTAAGCCCATTTAAAATTATCTCAGTTACAGCTTTTACCGCCCTATCATATTCGCGAGAGCCTAAATGCCCATCCCCAAGAACAAGTTTAATTTGGGTTTCAAAGTCAGCATATGTTTGAGTGACTGCCCAAATCACAAAGAAAACATGATATGGTGAGACATCTATAATGTGACCACGTTCCTGCCAAGCTCTGAAGATCTTGGCCTGATTGTCAACCCATGACCTCAGCTCAGTAGCCAAATAATCTCCGATAACTGGTGCACCAGAAATTATTTCCATAGCAAACACTTTTGAGGCGAAAGGCCGCTTCTTTGAAAGCTCCATTTTTGCCACAATGTATTTCTTCAGCGCATCACTTGGCTCACTATTTTCAGAGATATCACCAATCGCTCCCAGCCAATTCTCTAAAATGTCTTGGCACAAGGAACTGTATATATCCTCTTTACTTTTGAAATAATAAAGAATGTTAGATTTTGGAAGCCCAGCCTCCTTTGAAATCTCTATCAAACGAGAGCCAGCAAAGCCATGACGTGCAAAAACACGCTCGGCAGCATTGAGTATCAAAGCCCTTTTTTTGATTTGGATCTTGCTGCGGCTTATTTCTGGGGAACCCTGCAACTCTCAGTTACGTCCCGACACTGAAGTGAAGCTCAGAGGGCATTGCATCTTCACCATTAATCGGGTTTTTATCTTGCGGGCAAGCCGACATGACCGCAATACAATCTGCCAGTGCCCGCATATCAAATCTGTCACCGGCTGATGATACGGTTGACTGGAAAGAAGTAGCACCATCCTGTGTGATAGGAATATTCATCCACAGGTTGAAAGGGTCAGGCACTAAAGGTGCCGACAAGCCAATGGCCGCCAATGCCATACGCAGATTATCCGCACAATTATCATGATAATCGGTGCAACCCAGGAGCTGATATCGCGGCCAGTCACAACAAGACATCACGGTATCATGCACACCGGGAGATGTATCGTTTATGATTTCCAAAAGTGGCTGCCGCAGGTTCGTGACAAGGACATCACCAATTTTTGGCGAAACCGACTGCAACCGAGTTCGGCAATGCGACATTGAGAGAAACTGCCCCATATCTGCAGCCAAATAGGCCCAAAAATCACAAACCTGCGTCCCATGGGTGTTTTCCACAGACAAAAACTGTCCCTCATGCAACCTGACAGCTACACCACAGCGAGGTGGAATGCGATAACGCTTACCTATTTCAGGCCAACCATCAGAGGATACAGCGCTTGTCAGGCTAGCATTGGTGCCGTCATATACAGCTGGCTCATAAACAAACGGCGTCATGTTTCACTCCTCAGCGATGTCTTCAGCCCAGAGGTCTGGCTTCTCCCGGATGAAGCGCTCCATCAACGCGATACAAGCAGGATCATCAGCGATAACCACCTCAACGCCATGTTCACGCAAAAACGCCTCATTGCCACCAAAGGTCTTATTCTCACCAATTACAACGCGGGGGATGCCAAACTGAACGATAGTGCCACTGCACATCATACATGGGCTCAAGGTTGTGTAGAGCACTGTGTCACGATAGGTTTTTTGCCGCCCAGCCTTGCGCAACGCATCCATCTCGCCATGCGCAATCGGATCGCCCTGCTGAACCCGTTGGTTGTGACCGCGGGAAAGCTCCCTTCCACCGCGGGCAAGAACCGACCCAATAGGACAGCCACCAGAGTCAAATCCAGACTTCGCCTCATCAAAGGCAATCTTCATTAGCTGTTTATCAACTTCCGTCAGCATGACACTTTCCCTTTATTTTTATTGCCCCACCGGTGCGGTGTAATAAGGCAATTTTTCACAGCGTGGTTTATAAGCACCCGACGACACGACATTGTCCATATGATCAGCAATTTGATCAAGTCTTGCAAACCAAACATCCTTTGTATTCAACGTGTCTTCTAGCCACGCCTCAACCTGTCTCCAACGGGCCAGCCGGCCAGTTAGAAAAGGGTGGACGATCAGCATGAAAAACCCACCAGCCTCATAGGCCGCGTCAAATTCTTCCCAGAATGAAGCCAGCCCTGTTGATGGTGCCTTCACAGGCATCATGTAGCCTATCTCGGCATAATGCGCGAAAGGTGGCCAATCATCAGTGCCCCAATGAACCGGCATTTCCCATAATTTACCATGCACTGTTTCCAAACTATACGGGATATCATCAGCCATCATTGATGAGTCATAACGAAACCCATGTTCAATCAATAGGTCTACCACTTCTTGATTGATATTATACACTGGTGCGCGATAGCCGGCTGGGTTCCCACCACAATATTTGCGGTGTGCCTCAAGCGCTTTCTCAAACCAGCGACGTTGATCTGGCGAGTCAATCGGGTCTTCATGCAAATAGCCATGATGACCAATTTCATGCCCGCCAGCCAAAATTGCCTCAATCGCATCCGGGTAGGTTTCAATACACCAGCCCGGGATGAAAAACGACTGCTTGATACCAAGTCGGCGATATGTATCCAAAATACGCGGCACTGCAACTTGAGGACCATATCGTCCCATGCTTATCGGATACAATCTGTCATGAGAGCCGTCAGGACGCGCAATATGAATGAGACTGTCTGCGTCCATGTCAAAAGAAATTACGCAAGCACAGCGCGCACCGTTTGGCCACGGAATGGGATTACTGATCATGTCTTTTCCTCTATGTTTATCCTGCACCAAGAAAATGCGCCCGATCTGACTCCCAACTCACAAACACCCTGCCCATATGTTTCAAATCCATATCAGACAGCTCACGTTCTTGAATTTGTACTTTGAATTCACTGCCGTCCGGGGTTTCGAGAAACAACGTTACCACCGAGCCAATGAACTCCTCAGAAATCAGCGAACACTCAATATTATTGGTGGCTTTTGGCTTGGTCGTTGACAAGTGGACGAGATCAGCGGCAATCACAAAACTGGCCACATCACCAACAATCGGCTGGTGATCACCCGCAAGAGCCACCTCGAACTGACCAAGGTTTCCATCAATCGTTACCACCTTGCTACTAGTTGATGTGACGGTGCCACTTATAATGTTATTGCGGCCAACAAATTCAGCCACAAATCTATTCTCAGGCGCACGATAAATATCTTTTGGCATGCCAATCTGAGCAATATGACCACGTGACATGATCACCACCCGATCCGCCATAGCAAAGGCCTCAGACTGAGAATGCGTGACATAAACAAATGTGATTCCCAACTCGCGCTGAAGCCGGGTTAACATTGACTGCATACGAATAACAAGATTGGCATCAAGTGCCGATAGCGGTTCATCAAGAAGCAGTATTTTCGGTTCAGTCACCAGCGAGCGCGCAAGCGCAACACGTTGTTTTTGTCCGCCTGACAGGCTGTTGATATCACGCTCAGCAAATTCACCAATTTCCAAACGGTCAAGCCATTCAAGCGCTTTCTTTTTGCGGATTGCGACATCAACACCCCGCATTTCAAGTCCAAACTCAACATTTTCACGTGCGTTTAAGAAGGGAAACAGAGCCAATGACTGCCACACCATAGGGGTATCACGCTCATGTGGCGGCACATTATTCATCACGCGGCCTTGCATACGGATTTCACCTTCAGATGGAGCTTCAAGCCCTGCAAGCATCCGCAAGGTTGTTGTCTTGCCACAACCTGATGGCCCCATAATGGCAATGAACTCACCCTCATCAATGGTAAAGTTCATGGTTTCCACCGCGGTGAAATCACCGAACCGCTTTACCACCGAGTCAAATTCTACCAACGCATCAGCCATGATGTACCTTTTCTTTTTTATCTCTGGTCATCAAAACGACCTGTGCAATCACAACCAGTGTTATCGAAGTTAGAAATACAAAACTGCCAATTGCATTCACCTGTGGATCTATATTGCCTGTTACAATTTCAAGAATGATCACTGGGATGGTTTTATTCAACCCAGATATGAACCAGGCAATTGCAAATTCATCGAATGATACTGCGGCTGTCAGGCAAAATGATGAAATAATCGCTGGCCGACAAAACGGAACAATCACCCGTCTTAACGCACACCACTGATCTGCCCCTAGATTCCATGCCGCCGACTCAAGGCTTGCATCCATCTGGCTTAGCCGTAGCCGGATAATGGCCATGGCAAAAGGCGCTGTCAGGACACTATGCGCAACGATAATTGATATCACCTTGCCAGCAAGGCCAATTTTGGCAAACCACGCCAGCATCGCCAGCGCCAAAATTATTAGCGGGATTGTTGGTGGCAACAAGATCAACGCCAGATAAAGCGGCTTTAGTTTGAACCGGTAACGGTAATCTGTATAGGCGGTCGCAAACCCAAGGAGCGTGGCGATTGATGCAACTGAAAATGAGACAATCAGGCTAGTTCTTGCCGCTTCCCATACATCCGGGTCCTGCCAGATAGTTTTGTACCATTTGAGCGTAAAACTGCCCAACGGGATGGTCGGAAACCGATCGGAATTAAAGGAAAAAATGACACTGAAAATAATCGGCGCAAAAATAAAAACCAAAACAAGCGCTAAATAGCCATATAAAAACCATTTCAGCACACGATCGCTGTTCATGCGTTCCTCCGCCGATAGGCCGCGGCGATACCGCCAAATGCAACAATGAATAAGGTGACCATCATCACCACCGCAACCACTGCAGCGCGCGGCCATTGCTGACCAGATTTGACCGTATCAACAATCAGAATCGGCAAGGTTGGCGGTTTTGAGCCGCCAAGGTAATAGGGGCTAACAAAATCACCAAATGACAAAATGAAACAAAATACCGCGGCAATAATAAACCCAGTTTTAGCCAAGGGTAGAACCACGCGGATAATCGTGCGCCATGGCCGGCATCCAAGATTATACGCCGCTTCGACAAGCCGCCGGTCTATATTCGCCAGCGAAAATGTCTGCAAAATAATGACCAGAGGCAGGGTCAGCGTCATATAGCCAACGATGGTGCCAAATTTGGTGTTCAACATGATATAAGGGCCAAGCCCAATATAACCGAGCATCGCGTTGATCACGCCGCTTTCTGCCAAAATCACATACCAAGAAAATATGCGGACAAGATAGCTTGTAAAAAACGGAATGATCAGCAGAAAAATAGCCCATCGGCGAGTGTTTTCCGACACCCGAAATGCAAGCGTATAGGCGGCTGGGAAAGCCACAATCATCACCACCAGCGTGGCTAATGTGGCCAGCCCGATGGTCAATCCATAGCTGTCCCAGAAATAATCACGGCTCATCATCTTGAGCCAGTTCTTCATCTCAAACGCTTCGGTCATACGATAGTTGCGAACGATAAAGAACGACATCGCCACCAAGAAAAACAACGGGGCAATAAAAAACAGACTTTGCCAGATAACAATTGGCAGACGAAGCACCTGTTGAAAAAGATCTGATTTTTGGCGTTGCCGCGCCGATTTAGAGTCTGATGACGGCGTTTTCGCTGGTTGTTTGGAGACGGACATAATTTTCCGTTATCCCGAGGCAGATGACTTTTTTAATTTGTGCAGGACAGGGATAGCCCTGTCCTGAATTTTAGCGATCAAAGATGATCAAGCGTTTTTATATTCAGACCAGAAATCGTTCCAATCTTCAAGTGTTTGCTGAACCGGAATATTGCGATAATGAATGCGGCCTTCCTTAACCAGCGTGACCGGATCATTTGCCATGCCATCTACCTGACCTGTGCGTTCTGCTTCTTTGCGGTCAACCTCAATCAGCTTAGCGCGACCTGATTTGGTAATCGCAAAGCCCGGATAGGCAGCCATTTGGGCTGATTTGACCTGGCCCTCTGGCGACAACATGTATTGGATGAATTTCTTCACAATATCGGCCTTTTCTGATCCTTTGCCAATACAATAAGACTCAGTCCACTGAATGCCACCCTCTTTTGGCACCACAGAGCCAACCGGTGCGCCGTCTTTTTCCAACACACCAGTGATCCAGTCACCAATGCCGCACATAGCCTGCATTTCACCATTTTTTAGTGAGTTAAAGGTCCCACCATAATCAAAGAATCCACCAACCTGCGGACGCAGTGATAAGGTTGTTTTTTGCACCTTGTCCCACTGGCTGTCGTTAAGATCCCACAAGCCTGCGCCATTGCCATCATAAAGACTCATCATGCCTAGGCTTGGTAAATGCCAGTCAAAATGACCAACCTTGCCTTTGACTTCCGGCTTCCAAAAACAGGAATAGCTCATGGCTTCTTCAGCTGAAATCGCATTCTTGTTGTAGGAGACGCCAAGATGACCAAACCGCACCATCATCGAAAAAAGTTTGCCATCTTTCCAATGTCCAGGAAATTGTTGGAAATCCTTGTAGAGCATGTCATCAAACGGATAATCAGCAGCGTTGAGTTCTTCGATATACCCAGCTGCATTCAACTGTTGAACAAATTCACCATCAGACAAAATCACATCATATGTGCCAGGCGGTGACTGCGCGATCAAACCCAGCATATTATCACCACCAGCATAATATTTTGGCTTGAATTTCACATTATTGGCCGCTTCAAATTCAGCAACGATATCTGGCTCACCATGCCCGTACCAAGCCAACATGTTAATCTCAACCGGTGCTGCCCAAGCCCGCGAGATAAAAGGGGTCGACAATGCCGTGGCCGCACCATAGGCCAGCACCCGGCGCCGTGACAATTTTGACGTTAAGATTGGTGTATTATATTTCATATCCCGAACTCTCCTTAAGTTCTAACTTCCAGCTTTTTAGTTTTGACTAGATCCAGTATGATTGCAAAAGATTAGTTAAAAATTATCGATAAGACATTTCGGCAAGGTCCAAACTTATCAAATAAATCTATCAATCATGTGCATTTAAGATGTCGTCACTGGGTCGAAAGTGACAAAGGTGATGAACAGGTGAACCGGTCTGAATTTCATGATTTTTTTGGCGATAATGCGCCGATTATTTTACCTGTTATCCATGTTATTGACCATGATCAGACAGCCAGCAATATCGACATATTAATTGACGCTGGAATCAGCGGGTGTTTCCTGATCAATCATGATTTTGATGTGGATAGATTCTTACCAATCATTCGCTCGATTCGCACCCGTTATCCAGATTTCTGGATAGGGCTGAATTTTTTGGCGGTGACCGGGCGTGATGCGTTTCCAGTTCTTGCCACGCTTGCCAAGCAAGGTTGCCGGATTGATGCATATTGGGCTGATGATGCCCGAATTGATGAACGCGAAGACCATCAAATAGAGGCCAATGAAATTGAAAACATTCGCCAAAAAACAGTTTGGAACGGTCTTTATTTCGGTGGCACAGCATTTAAAAAACAGCGCGAGGTAAACCCCGCAGATTATGCAAAATCCGCACAGATTGCTGGTGGCTTTATGGATGTAGTGACCACATCTGGCATTGCCACTGGCAATGCTGCTGAAATCAGTAAGATTACCACATTTCGATCCGCTCTTCCTGACACGCCCATAGCACTGGCATCAGGTATCACGCCGGACAATGCAGCCGATTATGCGATGGTGGATTGCTTTATGGTGGCGACCGGGATCAATATTACTGATGATTTCTATAACATTGATCCGGCAAAACTTGGTTTGCTAATATCAAAATGCCGCAAGATGGGAGATCCACAATGACCACAAACAAAGCAGATGTCACCGGAAAGACAAGCGGGAACAGATGGTATTTGAGCATCATGTCACCAAACACCAAGGGAGAAAAATTCGCTTGGCTCGATCCCACTTCAATTTATATCAATGGTGATGCGTTTCATGATTTGCTTGATGATCTTGTCGTAGATCTTGAACATGTCAAATGCGATGTGGTTGGCGGTTTAGACGCAATGGGATTTGTCCTAGGATCTGCACTTGCCACCCGTCTTGGCGTCGGATTTTTGCCCATCCGCAAAGCTGGCAAACTATGCGTCGATACAGACAGCGCCACCTTTTCAAATTACTCTGGTCGCACGCAGGATATGGAAATGCGCAAGCCCGCATTCGCCACTGGCACAAAAGTCTTGCTTGTTGATCAATGGATAGAAACTGGCGGCACCATGGATGGCGCGATACGGTTGGTTCAACAGCAAGGCGGCAAGATCGCCGGACTGGTAGCCATCGCCATGGAAGATAATGAAAAAACCGCCAGCTATCGAAAGAAATTTCCATGTATAACTGCAGTGTTGCCAGACACAGATCTCCAGCAACAATGCAACCGCCAGAACCTGGATAGCTTTGCAAGCTATGACCCGTCGATGGTCTTTCCGAAAATCAGGTAAAATTAAAACAGCGGTATGTGCCTGATCACGCCAAGCCCGGCATCAAACTGATGCACTGGACAGGGAAACCAGTTCACCTGCATTGGTTTGCATTTCAAAAATCAAATTTGCAGGGCCCAGCTTTACTTCAACCGGCCCGTCAATGCCAAGCTGATCGATGATCTGTCCGATCACATCTGGCTGGGGATGCTGTAGAATCAGCCTTTGCAGCCGGGTGCCGCTTTCTGGCAATTTGTTTGCTGGATTGCGGCCACCGGGCCATTGAATAAACGCTGGCAATAGCCCGTCTTCAACCAGCGAGCCATCCTCAGCGATGGTCAACATCCATTCCAAATCACCTCGTGTCATTGTGGTGATCTGCCCAGCGTCATACCCACATTTTGACACCGCATCATAAATATTATCAACAGCCACGACCCATGTCAGTGGCCGCGGTGATTGAGCCAGCCTCTGTTTTGTGCGGTCCGCATCAAGTGAAAACCAACGCTTGCGACCAATATCCCCATATTTTTGCACGGCCTCATGATCAATGGCGATGGCTTCGAAATAGATGGAGTCTTGCAATTTCAAAAGCCGATTATGCGTTGCCATAAGGGTGTGTTTTCCGCCGCCAGAAAAACCAACACCAAGCGTTTGTTCAAGAAAGGACGTCCCGTTTTGCAAATGATCACACCCAAAAACAAGATGATCAATCACCGCACGGCTATAAGCGTTACGCATTATTTTTACCTCTTTTGGAGAGAAAAACATAATTACCATTAATAATGGATTTGCCGATCACCCTTAATTGGGGGCGCGTCATAGAACCCCATCCGCCTGATCTTATTTGTCGATAAATATGGCAAAATCTTCAACCGCCACACGTGAAGACCGCACCTTATTGATCGGGGCATCTTGATCTTCAAACCCAATGGCAATGCCGCAAGCAAGCATCAAATCATCAGACGCACCAGTCGTCTGACGTACAGTCTCATGAAAAAATGTCCAATAGCCTTGCGCACATGTCGCTAGCCCATGCCCCTCACATAACAGCATAACGCTTTGCAAATACATCCCAAGATCCATCCATTGTCCGTAACTCAAGGACCGGTCAATATAAGCAAATACCCCCACCGGGGCGTTAAACATCAGCGCATTTTTAGCAAATTGACCACGCCGTTTTTGTTTATCCTCACGCGGGATTCCCAGCACCCGGTATAAATCTTCACCAATCTCCTGTCGGCGTTGGTCATACATATCCTTCAATGGCTTTGGATAAACCTGATATTCAGGGGTTTGCAATGGTACCTGATCATCAACTAACTGTTTGGTTGTTTGTTTCAAAGACGCCAACGCGGCACCTGTTACAATATAAATCTGCCATGGCTGTAAATTGCCATTTGATGGAGCGCGAGCAGCCTTTGAAATGATTGAATGCAACAATTGCGGGTCGATCGGGCGGTCTAAAAACGCCCGGCATGATTTTCGTTTATTTATGATTTGCTCAAGTTGCATATCAACTCCCATTTATTCTATGCGTAACAATCTGATTCTGTGTCATCCATCTGGCAACGACCAAGTAGGCCTCGATGGTCAGTGCCATGTCATGGCCCAAAAGTTATTTTACGGTGCCAGTTATGTCCGAGGGGTTTTCAGCCGATCAAGAAACGCTCTTGCAGCTGGGCTGAAATGTTCGAGACTTTCGTCTGATTCAATTTGATTTGCCATCTGTTTGCCAAGTTCAACACCCCATTGATCAAAACTGTTCACATCCCACAAAAATCCAGAAATCACGGTGATATGTTCGTAGAGTGCCAACAGGCGGCCAAGCGTATATGGTGTCGTTTGATCCCAGCTGATTAACACCGATGGCCGGTTACCCGGAAAATGACGATGCGGTTCGGCCTTATTCGGCGCACCTGACGCCAATGCCTCGGCCTGTGCCACTGCATTGATAGCAAGCGATTTGTGATGATCATGCCACATTTGGTCATCCAGCCCGGCGGCTGGCTGTATCGCCACCAAAATATCAATCGGGGTGATGTCAACCGATTGATGCAACCATTGAAAAAAACTATGCTGCGCACTGGTCCCCGCCGCGCCCCATATCAACGGGCCAGCAGGCAACGGCAAAGGATGGCCCTGCCGATCAACAAATTTGCCATTGCTTTCCATTTCCAGCTGTTGCGCCCATGCTGGCAAGGCGGCCAGACGCTGGTCATAGGGGATCAGCCCATAAGCTGGCAATTTTAGATAACGGCGGCACCAGACCCGCAACAACCCCATTATTACGCCAATATTTTGCGCCAACTCTGCATGCTGGACATGGCGATCCATCGCATGGGCCCCAGCCAGCATGCGAGAAAAATTTTCACTGCCGATAGCGATCATGACGGACAAACCAACAGATGACCATAATGAATAGCGTCCGCCGATACTGTCGGCAAAAGCAAAAATATGATCTGGGTCAATGCCCCATGCTTGCGCCCGTGCCCCGGCGGCAGTGACCGCCACCATGGCGACACCTGCATCAGCCCCATGCTGGTCGAGCCAGTGTTTGGCTATCATCGCATTGGCAAGAGTCTCTGACGTTGTAAAGGTTTTGGATGTGACGACAAATAGTGTTTTATGAGGGTTGCATGTGACCAGCACGTCATGCAAATCCGTTGGACAAATATTGCCAACAAAATGACATACCGGCCCATCATGATATCCAGCCAGCGCCTGCGTGACCATTTTTGGACCTAAATCTGATCCCCCAATGCCCAGATTTATCACTGATGTAATGTCTGGGTTATCCCGCACCGACTCGGCAAAGGCGGATAATTTTTGATAGGCAACAGATGCCAGATGATCCGGCGTACGCACGGCCATATGCTGTACCGGCCTATTTTCGGTAATATTCACTGGCGTCCCAGAAAACATCTCGTAAATGCGGGTCTGTAGCTGACAGTTTTCAGCAAGACGCAACAACGCCGCTAACGCGTCGTCATCAAGCAACTGACGGGTGCAATCGACGGTCAAATCTTCAAATTGATAAATAAAACGGTCTCTATTTGGCATTTGCATCAGGCTTGACAGGCTGGTGGCCAAGACGGAAGACGCAGCCTTGTTCAGCACGTCATCAATTTGACTGAAGTTTTCATTTTGCATCTGCTACATCTCGCCCATTGCCAACCACTAAGCACGCTTTCTTCGTGAAACGCGCGAGCAATCAATAACCCACTATTCGTCTCACTTGCCGTGACTATGCAATATCAAGAAAATAATGCAATCGCTCAATAATATATTTTATCAGAGTTGGGTTTGCCCCACACGCCATAAATGGCGAGAGGAACTATGTGCTTTTTTGAACAGCAGCACATATCGGCACGGCTTATTCGAGGAGTTGAGTCAAAAGATCTTTTGACTTATTGGCAATCGACAGCATTTGATTGGATGATAGGGACAATATCTGCTGTTTCGCAAGCTTGGCTGATTCCAACGCAAAATCGGCATCAATAATCCTCCCAACGGCAACCTCTGTTTTCACGGCAGCCGAACTTAAATTATTTATTGATGTCTTCATTCTATTGATTGCAGCACCAATAATTGCTCTTTGCTCATTCATTGTTTGCAAAATTGACAAAGTAGTGTCGAATGTGTTTGAGGCGTTGGATTGTGTTGTAACATCGACAAAACCTGGCAACATCGTTGATAGTGTAGCGCCAGGAGTTACGGCCAAGTCAAAGCTTTCTGATGCATTTGGACCAACCTGGATTGAATATGGTGCAGTCACACCAGACGTGCCATTGACTATTTCAAGGCCATTAAACCTTGTATTGGCAGCAACCATTTGAAACTGAGTAACTAGCTGATCTGCTTCAAGTTGTGCGAGCGCACGATCAGCATCAGAATAGGTGCCGTTCGCCATTTGGACGCCAAGCTCTTTAATACGGTGTGTTATGTTTGCGAATTGTTCTACAGCAACTTCCTGCAAATTTAAAAGTGATAGCGCGTCAGACGCAGCCTTTATTGCCGCTTTTTGTCCCATTAATTGGGCGTTCATTTTCATTGACACAGCTGATCCTGCTGCATCGTCTGCACCAGAATTTAAGCGCATTCCCGACGCAAGACGATTGGACGCGGTGTCAAGCTTTTTCGCGGCAATACTGCCCGCGAGTCGCGCCTTTGATGCCTCAACATTGGTATTAATTACTGTCATCGCTTTATTTAAGTCGTGGATAGCCAAATCCGGTAACGTCAAAAATCCGCGAAATTTTAATAAAATTGGCTTTAAATCATCTTGGAGAAATTTATTACTACGTTTATTTAGAGGTATCGCCCTCGAGGAGTTCTGTGACATGACGCATCACCGCATCCGTAAATTCAACACTAAAGACACATACCCCGAACAAAATCTTGATAATGATTTGTGTCAGGCCGTTGTGACTCGTGGCGGGCGAACTGTCTGGATGCGGGGCCAATGCCCACAGAATCTGGATGACGCAAAAAATATTGACAGCCACGACCCGACAGAACAAACCCATAAAGTGATGCAGAATATCCGCCAGTTGATAGAGGAAGCTGGCGGCAATATGACCCATCTTGTCAAAGTCGTGGTCTATATAACAGATGTTCGCCACCGCGAGGTAGTTTATCGAACCATGGGTGAATATATCAAAAATGTTCACCCGGTTTCGACCGGCTTGGTTGTCCAGGCACTTGCGCGTCCCGACTGGCTTGTCGAAATTGATGCCACCGCGGTGATCCCTGACGAGGAATAATAATGACATTTTCAATTCTTGGCAGATGCGCGGCAACTGGACAATTCGGTATGGCTGTTTCATCATCCTCACCAGCCGTTGCAGCACGATGCGCGCATGCCCGCGCTGGCGTTGGGGCTGTTGCCAGCCAGAATGTTACGGACCCGCGCCTTGGCCCCCATGTCCTTGATGCAATGACAAATGGTATGGATGCTGATGCCGCGATCACCAGCGTCATTGCCGCCGCAAGCCATACAGCCTTTCGCCAGTTGCTGGCGATTGATCGCGTTGGCCGGACAGCTATTTTTTCAGGCACAAACACGCTTGGCATCAATGCAGAATATCAAAGTCAGGATGCCGCGGCAGCAGGCAATCTGTTGGCAAATACAACCATTCCCAAATCAATGGTCACAGCATTTCATGACACCGAAGGCCATCTTGGTAATAGACTGATTGCCGCTATGCAGGCAGGGCTTGATGCTGGTGGCGAAGCTGGAGAGGTGCATTCAGCCGGATTATTGATTGTCGAAAATCAGGACTGGCCATTGGCCGAATTGCGTTGTGATTGGACTGAAGACTGCCCAATCACCGCCATATCTGCCGCATGGGATGTGTATAAGCCGCAAATGAATGACTATGTCACGCGCGCACTTAATCCAGACTCGGCGCCAAGCTATGGTGTCCCCGGGGATTTGTAAATCTGATCAGCCAATACCCTGTGCCAGCCGATCAATCAGCGCTGCAAGCATCGCATCACAGGCATCGAGCTGTGCCAAGGTCACAAATTCATCAGCTTTGTGTCCCTGTGCCATTGACCCCGGCCCACAAACAACAGCGGGGATGCTAAGCTTTTGCGAAAACAGCCCCCCTTCGGTGCCAAAGGCAACTTTAATGCGCTCGCCAGTGCCAGTCAGCCCGGCCAGCATCTCTACCACCGCATCATCAAGCGGTGTGTCCAGCCCCGGATAGGTGTTAATCATGTTAAACGTAATATCTGCATGCGGTGCACGTTGGCGGGCAACAGCGATCACCGGGGCAAGGGCACCGCGCAGCCTATCAAGAATCTTGTCTGGGTTATCTGTTGTCAGGTTACGTATCTCGAATGTAACAACGGCATGATCGGGTACAATATTCAGCGCAAGCCCCCCCGTGACCAGCCCGGCATGTAAAGTGGTATAGGGTATATCATAGGCCAGGTCCTTGGTGCCATTATCGGCAAGATCATCTTGCAGTTGTCTGATATGTGAAATGAGATCGCAGGCCAGATGAATTGCATTGACCGCTTGTGGCGCCAGCGCTGAATGGGCGGCACTGCCAATGCAAGTCGCTTCAATCGCAGTTTTGCCTTTATGCCCGGTTGCAATGGCCATTGATGTCGGTTCACCAACAATACACATGGCCGGCTTTACTGGCGCGTCTGCCAACATATCAATCAATGAATGCACACCAACACAGCCGATTTCTTCATCATGTGACAAGGCAAGATGCAAAGGTGTTTTGAGCTGTTGGCCTGCCGCTTGCGTGGCACACCATAAAGCCGACGCGACAAACCCTTTCATATCGGCCGTTCCCCGCCCATAGACCCGCCCATCTTCAACCACCGCTTCAAATGGTGGTTTTGACCAGGCCTGACCATCAACCGGCACAACATCTGTATGGCCGGACAGCATAACGCCCGGCAAATCCTGTGGACCAATCGTTGCATACAAATTGGCTTTGCGTCCTTCTTCTGCCGTTATGATATCAACTGAAGCACCGATTGATCGTAGATAGCCGGCGCAATAATCAATCAGGTCGCAGTTGGGATCACGGCTCACCGTCGGGAAAGCGACAAGGTCACATAGGAAAGACAAGGTTGTGGGGTGATCTGTCATGGCGTCAAACAATCATATTATTTTGCTTGCTAGCTAAATTGGCGCAAATAAAACCAATATTTGCGCGCATGAGTGTATTACTTAATTATTTATCAATAATCTTGTCATTTGGCGTGTAAAATCCCAAATCAAACCTCCAAACGCTTCAGGTGCAAGATGTGCTATGGGGTGGAAACTCGGTTTAGCGTTTCTCTGTATGGCCTCAAGCGTAGCTTTATCCTCTGCATTAAAAGCGTGGGCAAGATCGATATAACCTTTGGTTTCCGCCAGATCATCTGCACCATCTTGAACAAGCACGCTCATTCTGATTACCACACTTTCAACGCGAACTGGCAATAAAATCAAAAAAACCGCACAATTTGGCCCGACTGTAATGACAAAATTTGGATAAACATTCACTAATACTGAAGACCGCTGTTCTTTCGGTGTCAGATCAACTGGAAATGGCAGGCGCTGCGGTAATGATGGACTATAGTTTGATCGATACGCCGTAAACACGTCTCCAGCGGTTAATTTTTCGCACAATTCTGTGGGCGTTATCCAATCGAGCGTTGTCGCATGGGTTACCGAGAGGTGATAACCTTCCATAAAATTTTCGACAAGCGCTTTCCAATTGGTTTGCCATTCTTCATGCCAGGTCTGCGTACTGTGGCGGTCTTCGGCATTATAATTTTTCAAGAATGGTTCAACGTCAGCCAATTTCGGTGCCAGCGGCGCTACCACACCGCTGATGTTAACAAACATAAATCCCAACCACACTTCCAGTTTAAATTCCGGCAGGGCGCAAACCGTGGGGTCAAATCCTTCAACTGCATCCATGCATGGTGCTTTGAACAACTGGCCATCAAGCTGATAACTCCAAGCGTGATAAGGACAAGTTAGGAGACTGGCCTTTCCCCTACCATCGACAAGTGTCATGCCGCGATGTCGGCAAATATTGGAAAAGGCGCGTATTTGCTTTTGTCGATCACGCAGTATGACGAACGGCTCATCACCGATGGTGGCTGTTACATATTGACCTATTTTGGAAATTTCACTCTGATGGCCAACGCAAATCCACCCATCAGCAAAGACTTTATTTTTTTCAAGTTCAAAGAGCCGCTGATCTGAATAATACTAACCAGGCAAAGAATGCGGTGTTCGATTTTCATCATTGGCGATTGCACAAAAAAGATCTTCTTGCGCTTGATTTAATCTCATATCCTTCCTCAGCCTTTTTGCTGCTGATCAAAGAAAGACGCACCATCTGGCAATTTTGGCATGGGTATATGAAAATCTACTGACCGCACCAGGCCTTTATCTTCTCCTCGAACGATCATCCCTTGATGCGTGGTAGGGACGGGTGACGGTGAAATAGGCATGGCATCAGCGGCACTATAAACGCAGATGAAAAGTGTCCGTGATGCGTCAGACCGATTGGGTGCTGACCCATGTAAAAGCCGCGTATGCATCAAACAAACACTGCCTGCCTTGCCCGTGCAAATGGTACGTTTTTGCAACGCTTGTTCGGTAATTTCGTTACTCACCGCACCTGTGAACTGGCCATCATGCCATAATGTGTGGATGGTTCCGTTGTGGGTATCCGCCCAAACTTCTAGGGGGCCATTTTCAGTATTCACCTCATCTACCATTAAAAGCGCTGTAATCAGATCATCATTGGTATGCGGGGTAAAGGGAAAGTCCTGATGCCATTTCACCGCTGTTGCCGATCCGGGCAGTTTTGAATTGATTTTTGTGTGATGCAATTTGACATCAGGGCCAATCAGATCAGCGACCATATCGGTCATCTTGCTATCGGCCATTACGTTAAAATACGCAGCTGACACCTCATGCGGTGCATTGACCCGGCGCAACGCAGGCGTGGCAGCACAATGCCCTTTCTCAACATCAAATCTTGATTTGCCGTTGATGATTTCTCCCCACGCTTCATTATGGCCCCGGCTTTCCTCTACCCACCCGGCAAAATCTTGCCTTAACGCATCTAATTGATCTGGCGTGACCGCATCTTCGACCACTAAATAACCGTTAGCATTGAAAAATTCGATCTGTTCTTTTGACAGCATGGCGACACCTCCAAGGTGATAAATTTGGCAACCTTACAATTAGCCTTGGCCGATCATATGAAGCTGCAATATATTTTTGCAAAATTATGTTTTGATGCAACAATGAAAAAGCGTCTCTAGATGGTGTTTGAAACTATGGCCGGGAAAAAAGCACGCATAAAAGGTGACATGTCTTTCGCGCAAAAATGCACGCATGCCGGGATCAGAATGACCAGCCAGCGTCATTTGCTGGCGACTGTGCTTGAAGAAGCGGTCGATCACCCCAATGTCGAAACGATCTATTTGCGGTGCAAGGAAAAAGATAGCTCTATATCAATTGCGTCAATATACCGGTCTCTGAGTATTTTTGAAGATTATCAACTCATCCAAAAACTTGATGTTGGTGATGGCAAGGCAAGGTTTGAAATCAGTCGTGTAGAACATGACCATCTGATGGATGTTGAAACCGGCCAAATCCATGAATTTAAAAGCCAGCAACTGCAAAAGCTGATAGAAGAAATAGCCAGCGAAATGGGGTTTGAACTCACCGAACACCGACTGGAAATTTATGGGCGCAAACATGGCCGCACGGCTTGCCGGTGTTACGAAATCAAGGTTTATTAGGTTCCGCCAGTCCGTATCGTTCCTTCTAGCTTAAAAGAGACTCAATAAACAAACAATTGTGTGAATTTCACGAATAAACAGTACCATCCATCAATTTGCGTGCGGTTCGAATTATCCCTGTTCGTCCAATAAAGCCGTTATCATCTAAATCCAATCGCACCTTCGTACACCCGCTTGGATGCTCAATTTTATAAATGCCTCCATCAGGCAGAGACGCAAGTGATGCAGCAACTGTATTTGGAATTACACAAGCAGTAGCAACAGTAATAGCGGCGAACACTCCTATTGATGCATGCACTCGGTGGGGAATAAATGATCTTGTATTTAGTAAACCTCCATTAAGTGGCTCCGAAACCAGGGTCATTTTTGGCACTGATTTTTTAGTGACATCGCCGAGCTCCATGAGGCTGCCAGCCTTCAGTCTTATCGACTCAATCGCTGATTTGACTTCTGTATTTAGTTCCAATTCATGACGATTTTCCTGACCAGTGACGCCAAAATCAGAGGCTTTGATCATCACACAAGGCATACCATTGTCAATCAAGGTACATTCTAGGCCGTCAAGAATATCAGTAACGTTACCTGTTGGTAACAATGAACCGCAATTTGATCCAGCAAGATTCGAGAAGAAGATTTGGATTTTAGCAGAAGTTCCAGGAACGCCATCAATTGCCTCATTGCCATCATAAGATACCTTGCCATCTGGCGTTGAGATTATGACTTCTGCAACTTCACCTGTGTTACACATACGAATTCTTGCTGTGGTTTTTTGCGCCTCCGCCCTCACAAGGCCGCGTTCGATAGCGAACGGCCCGACGCCAGCTAACACATTTCCACACCCCTGACTACCGCTCACTTCAGCTTTGTCCACAGCCACCTGCAAAAATAGGTAATCAATGTCAGCCTCTGGATCTTCAGAGGAGGAAATAATGGCTACCTTTGAAGTTAGAGGGTCAGATCCGCCAACACCGTCAATTTGACGCTTATCAGGTGACCCCATGATCTTTAATAGTAGCTGATCTCTACTGCAAATATCATCGGGTAAATCTTCGCGGCGGAAATACAGCGCCTTAGAGGTTCCACCACGCATCCACATTGCGGGAATGCCACTGCCCATTTTCAATCCTTTTCGTTAGATCAAGCCCCAGGCCAAGAATATTACAATGAAAAAACAGTCCTTGGGTATACCGATTGAAAGGCTTCAGCGTAGCGAGCGTCAATGCCGCCTGACTGACCACCTGAATTTCGGCGAAAGTGATTTCCTCGGTTTTCAGCAACATTTTCATAGTATTTCCAGAGATGATGCTGCCCTTCCATCATTTCTAACGCGGTCCGTTTTTTTTCCCATACCTCAGTTATGTTCAGAAAAACATCAGGTTTCCATCCCATTTGCTCAGTTTGGTGCGGTTCAAACAAATAAAGTTGTGGAGAGCCCAAAACCTGCTCACCCGGATTGTGGCCCCAAGCTTGGGCAATCATACGGCACTCAATAGCGATTGATGAAGTATTCATGTGATCCACATTGTAGGGGTCATAGAGTGAGTGGCTCATTATAAATTCTGGGTCAACATTGCGCATAAGATCGACAAGACGAAATTTTGCATCCTGATTTACGACCAGAGGGTAATCACCAAGATCATAGAATTGTATATCATGCGCCTCCAACGCAGATGCAGCGTTTTCGGCCTCACGGCGACGAATGGACTTGATCTCCTCCAAAGACTTTCCAGTTTTCCATAAATTTCCACTTTCACCCCGCTCACCGAATGATAGGCAGACTATTGTGACCTCATAACCAAGACTTTGATGAAGCGCGATTGCACCTCCACAACGCCAGACAAAATCAGCAGCATGTGCCGAAATAACCAAAGCAGATTTTTTTGCCATTTTATCTCGCTCAATTAATGAAAAAGTTTGCTGGTAACTCGGAGTTTTGTGCCCAAGGATAGATACGGCATTACAGGAGTCTCGTTCATTTACCTATAAAATTTGGCTTTCGCTTTTGCATGAATGCATTTCTACCCTCTTTGTAATCATTTGATGCGAAACACGCCTCCACCATTTCATCACAGGTTTTCAAATCTCTGCTTTCTGGATCTGCCTTAATCGCTTGCACGGAGATAAATTTCATAGCGGCCACTGTAAGAGGAGCATTGCCTGCAATCATTTCAGCAACTTCCATGACCCTGTGTTCAAGCGCCTCTTCGGCCACCACCTCCTGTGCAAAGCCCAGCCTGAACGCAGTTTCAGCATCTATTCGTTTAGCGGTGAACATCAATAATTTGGCTTCAGCCAACCCAACTGCATTGATCAAGCGGTTTACAGCCTCAAAAGGATAGCCTAAGGCCAACTTGGCGGCTGGCATAGCAAATTGGGATTTTTTCGAAACAATACGTAAATCGGTACAGCAAGCCAAATTTAGCCCACCGCCAATACAATAACCATTGATCATAGAGATTGTTGGCTTAGCAAAATTTTCGATCAAGTTATACACGACCTTGATGCGAGCATTGTAGTGGTCAACCGCCTCTTTAGACCCCCGCTCGCTGTCAAATTTTGATATATCAGCGCCTGAAACAAAAGATTTGCCACCTGCCCCTGAGAGAATTATCACGCGTATATTTTCATCATTTGAAAACGCAATTAATGCCTCCTCAACAGCATCCCACATCTCCAAAGATACCGCGTTATGTCGCTCCGGATTGTTGAAAATAATATGCCCAACGTTATTTGAAATCTGTGCCAAAATTTTGTTGGTTGATAAATTTAATTTTTGAACTTTGGGCAAAATTCTTCCTTTCTTCTAAGTTTTGGGCTTTTCTGCGTTCCTATGATTTAAAATGTTATACGTGGTGCGCTTTTTTCATTACGGGTGAAGCTATCAGGTCGGATATTGGCACATCCCAGACAGTAGGCGCAGACGAAAGCTGATATTCTTCAAAAAAATCACGCACAACGGCGAGGTTTGTCAACCGCTTACCTGAAATACCAAAACCTTCGGCAAGTGCCGCAAAGTCAGTCCGGCCGAATAGTGAACCGGCTAAGGGAGCGCTATCTGCACGCAATTTGTGTATCTCAGATCCATAGGCGCCATCGTTCAGACAAATTATTAAAATGTTTAGATTGTGCCGCTTTATGGTCTCAAGTTCCTGCACATTCATCAGTAAAGAACCATCACCATCAATCAGAATGACCTGACGATCAGGAAAAGCAGTTGCGACCCCAATGGCAAATGATGTGCCGTTCCCAATGGCACCAAATTCTCTAATAACAGTGTAATGGCTCTGAGGGTGTTTATTCATTTGTGCAGCATAGTAGGCGCAATGGCCTGATGTATTAACAATATGACATGTTGCAGGCACCGTAACCGCAAGCTGCTTAATAACCGCCATTGGGTGAAGCAAACCATCAGGTGTATTCCGATCATCAGGCAAAACCAATGCCTCTGATGTTGCCTGTCGCATCTTTGGTGTACGCCATCCCGTTTTCCGTTCAAGCGCTTTAATGAGAGCGTTTGCACCATGTTTTGCATTGGCTTTAATCAGCAAATCTGCGGCGTGCCGCCCTTGAACGTATGTTTGCGGGGCAATGTCTAGATGGACTACAAAAGCGTCGGGAGTAAGCTGCCCTCCGTCGAAACTATGCGACGCAAGCCGTGCACCTATGCCAAGAACTAAATCAGCCTTGGAAAAAATAGTTTTGGCTTTCTCAGTCGAATACCCACCAGCGACACCTAGGCAAAAGGGTTGGTCATGAAACAGTCCCTTTGCTGGTAGAGTGGTAGACAGCAATGCACCAGTTTTTTTCGCGAGAGCAACGCAATCGTCTTTAGCGCGAGATTTGACTACGCCAAGTCCAGCAATGATGATAGGTCGTTGAGCAACAGCAATCTTTTCAGCGGCCATCGAAATCTCATTTGGGCAAATGACGTCGGAGCCAGTTTCTAATACCAAACTCCTCGGCGGCATGAATCTTTGCTGATCGTGATGCAGTTGCTTTTGTAGATCAAATGGTACGCCAATCACAACCGGCGACCAACTTTCAGACGCATGTCTGAAGGCATTATTGATTTGCTCAACAATGGTATCTGGGTCATGTAAAGCGAAGTATTTGGCACCGCATGCCTCAACAAATGGAACTTGATCAATCATTTGATTGTACCAAGGCTTACTCAATGGTGCTTCGCCAGCGAAGATGACTATCGGAATATTTGCACGAACCGCTATTGGCAGAATTGTCATAATCTGCGTCAGTCCCGGACCACAAGTCACACTAGCGCAGCCTATTTTTCCAGATGACCGCGTGTAAGCTGCAGCAGCGGCAACGGCAGCATGCTCATGCCGCGTATAAATAAATTTGATGCCACGTTCATGCATAGCGCCAGCCCAATGCATGTTAGCATCACCGAGTAATGCAAAACACACTTCAACATCGTGATGACAAAACAAATCCGCGATAATTTCAAATCTTTGCATAGGAGACTTTCAAGAGCATGATTTGATATTTGATGCCAATCTTTAATATTCTAGCAGGGTTTTAACGCTGACGATAAAGGACATGTTTACGATCGTAAGATATAAAATGGGCTTGTCCACGCCTGATGCCCATCTTCCTGAGTGACTCGAACAAACAGGCGCCTTTCTGTGCCTTGCGTCAGTTTCAGATCTCGGCTGACAGACAAATATTTCTCACTCATCTTCTGTGGCAACTGCTGGACGTTCAGTCGTATGTCCATCCCCCCACATTCCTGGGTGACGCCAGCCACTTCAATTTTATTTGCATCTATTGTCATGCTGCCCTGATTGGTCTCAATGAAGAGCTTATCAGAAGCTGAAAACCCATCCAGCCACAAATCTACTGCCGACGCACCACCAGTGGTGACAGTTTCCCATGATATTTCGGTCTCACTGATGAGTTTGGGCTGTCTGTTTGGATTCCAGAAATTTATGGTCTTGTATTTGTTGATCTGTCCAGCATCAAGCCGAGCCGCGACTTCCCATTTGACCAATCGACCGCGCCCACGATAATGTTGGCCGGCACACGTAATCCGCAATCGTTCAATTTGATTGGATAGGTCCCAAGGACGAATGGTCTCAATTATATCTTTTCCATCAAAAACATCGATACGCTCCAATGGAGCCGTGCCTATGACTTCAACATTCAATGTGACATGGTCAGATGTGGTTTGAGTAATCTCACCAATTTGATGCACCGTCTCGTCGATCTGCGCAGTTACATCCATAAAAATACGAGCACCAGTGGTAGCGTAATGTTGCCTCCTTCTAAATGCAGAAAAGAAATGATCGCGGTCTAGTTCAGGTAGAAGGTGACATGTCAGACCGCCAAATGAACCAAACTGGCTGTTTCCCGGAAATTCTGACCCAGGACGCCCTTTGTGACCATCACTTGATGCTACAATGCCAATTTTATAACCACAGTCAAACGCATCATTTAAAATCCACTCAAAAGTTCCCCATGATGAATGCACCTCAACCGAGGGTTCTAGTTTAGCATCATGAGCGTATTTTATATCCGCATATCGACCACCGACATGAGCTACTACAATGGCATCCTCTTTTTCGAGTTTGGTCATCATATCCACTGCTGAGTGGGCATCATTTTCTGGCATGCTTGTGTCTGCGACCAGTGCCCTGCTGGATCGATAAATGGGCCTACCCTCAGTGCGGTACCAAACATTATGGTCGCCGCCAAGACCAGTGTTACCCGACCATTCATATCCTGGAATAGTTAAAAAGCGGCTTGGTTCGTTATATTCGGCTGTAAGCTCATTCAGATGTTCCCAAAAAGCATCCGTTATCTGAAAATCATTCCCCTGGTGACCAGCTATATCAACAAACGCTTTGTTGCGGGCAAATTCAAAATACTCTCTTGCCGTTCCAACTCCAATTGTCTCACCACTTTGCGCATGCATATCGCTCCAAAAATGCTGACGTTCAGACGGACGAATAACCAGAGTGTTGGAACTCGTTAGAACATCGCCGTCTTCATTAAGAATATAAATTTCAAGATGATCACACTCACTGCTAGTGAGACCTTCAATGACTTTACAAAAATCACCATTTTTAAAAGTTACCGTTTCAGGTAATTTTTTGACAGGTGACGTAGCTTTTAATGTGACCGTCTGGTCAACCAAATCTGATGGGTTTCCCCATTTATCATTGCACTTGATAGATAAACGAAATGGTTCATCTGGCCGGCGCAATGTGGGGAGTACAGCAACCCATTGATCAGGCCGAGTGGGCACAACACTAATTGTTGGGTGATCAGTGTCTTTAAGAGCAATGAAATCTTGTGTTGCAAATGGATCAACAGTGATCTGAAAGGTAAAAGCCGACTCGCAAAATGTTTGCATCAACCACCCCGGCCCACCTTTTGAAGTATCACCAAAAATAATTTCTATCTGATCACCCTCAGATAAAAATCTTAAACATCTGACATAAAGCGACTTGTTCCATGGCCGAATATTTCTGCGCGTTTCCCATGACACTTCGAGCTTGGCCCCGTTTGACGCCTTAACAGTGGTGTACCCCGGTGCTTTCGGATCCTCAAACTGAATGGGCGATCCATCAAAATGGCCACGAAAACCAATTTTGAGACCACCTTGATCATCAATGCCAAATTTCCCAGCGGTGTATGTGAGTTTAAATGTCTGGTAGCTGTCAACTTCAACAGTTCCACACGGTTCCAGCTTTGCCGCACCCATCAAATCAACACGGTAGCTATTGTAGGGCATAATCAAACACTCCGTTGATGGAAATTTAACAAAGTTTAAGCACGGATTATTGCCTCAATAATCTACAATGACAAATCACAGCCAACAACGTAAATTTATGATTGAAAAATTCAGCAAGACGCTATGAGAGGGGGGCATCAGTAATGCAAAAAAAATTAACTAATCAGTTAATAATCATGACCGATGAGCACACACGAAAGGTCCTCAGATGTTACGGCAATACAATTGTGAAAACCCCAAATTTAGACCAGTTGGCAAAAAGAGGTACCGTCTTCTCTAATGCCTACTGTAACGTGCCAATTTGCGTGCCATCAAGAGCCTCGTTTGCCACTGGTCAGTATGCTCACACATCAGGTCATTGGGATAATGCAACCCCTTACACTGGCAAACCAGAGTCTTGGGGCCACGCCCTGCAAAGATCAGGCATTCAGGTTGGATCAATTGGCAAGCTGCACTATCGCAATTCCGAAGATGCAGTTGGTTTTGATTTTCAGACCCTGCCAATACATGTGGTCAATGGAGTTGGCGACGTTCTTGGTTGTGTTAGAGAACCTTTGCCACGAAGATGGAAAGCATTATCTATGGCTGAGGACATCGGGCCCGGTGAAACAAATTACAATATCTATGATCGCCAAGTCGCAAGCGAGGCAGTGAAATGGATAAAAGGCAAAGCCACAAGCACAAAACCATGGACTCTTTTTGTTTCTCTCGTTGCACCTCATTTCCCATTAATTGCACCAACAGAATTCTATGAAGTATATGAAAATATGAAGCTCATGCCATCAAAGCCAAAGCCAAAGCCCGAACACCCTTGGCTTGAGGCCATGCGAAATTGCCAATTGATGGATAACTTTACACCCGAAAAAACTCGAATTGCACTGACGTCATATTATGGCCTTGTGAGTTTTATAGATGACTTGATTGGCAAAATTTTGGCTGCTGTAAAATCACTCGAGCTAGAAGACTCGACACAGATAATCTACACGAGTGATCACGGCGACAACATTGGTGAACGTGATTTGTGGGGAAAATCGAATTTTTATGAGGAGTCGGTCGGAATTCCTCTTATTATGGCAGGCCCAGATATCCCAGTTGGCAAGGTCTGCCAAACACCTGTGAGTCTAATCGACATATATCCAACTATTTTAGATACTGCTAATTTATCCGTGGAGTCACGCAAGCCCGGCAGATCGCTCACTAAAATTGCAAACGAGCAAGACGATAATGACCGTGTGATCTTTTCTGAGTATCATGCCATGGGATCAAAAAGTGGTGGCTTCATGATAAGAAAGGGACGTTGGAAATATGTCCATTACGTCGGCATGAGGCCACAGCTTTTTGACCTTGGAAGTGACCCCGAGGAAATGTCAGATCTAGGTGAGAAACAAGAATTCGCTGATGTAACTCAAAACCTTGAGGCAGAATTGCGTCTGATCTGTAATCCAGAGACTGTAGATAAAAACGCTAAACTGGACCAAATGGAGATAATTGAGTTGAATGGAGGGGCCAAAGCAGTTGTTAAAAAAGGTGGTTTTGGGGCAACTCCTCCTCCGGGCGTCAACCCTAAATATGCCTCAACAGAGAGTTAAAAAACATCAAAGTTTCAATATGCGTTTAGCAAAAATACCACAGAAGCTCACAGTGAGAACTATTCGAAACAAATGGTGCAATGCTACGATTATTGGATTGAAGTTCAGTGACAAAGCTATCAAACTCATTTCGGCTAGTCCTCCAGCAGCAAAGCTCACAAAAAGCGCTCCCAAGCCTGCTGGAACAAAAGCGTGTAAAGTAAACGCGAATGTAGCCCCAACCGACAGCATGAAAGTTCCAACGCTGATCCCGACAGCAAAGCCCTTAATAAGCATGCTTTTCGATATTCCAGAAAACTGGGATCCTAAAGAAGTGCCGATTACAAACTGCGCTAAATGAGGAAGCCAATTGGGCACGTTCAATTGAATTAAGCCAGAAATAGATAAAATAAATCCAAGAGATAGAGGCCCCATCATGTGAGATGCGGGAAGGTTAAGACTTTTACCAATTCCCAAGCCGACAAATGCAACTAAACACAGCATTAAAACATCAGTTACACTGTAATTTGAGTTGGCCATCGACATGCCAGCTGCAGAGCCAACGGCATTTCCATCAATCGCGAAAAATATCAAAGGAACCGCAGTAACAACTATGACAACCCGAATGAAATGCTGCGTTGCAACAACCTTAATATCCGCGCCCATCTGCTCAGCAAGCGCAACTGCGTCAATAATACCTGCTGGCATCGTAGCAAAAAAAGCATCACGCCTGTTGTGGCCACTTATTTTGCGCATTATCAGATAGCTACCCGAATGAACGATCAAAATAAATGGAATTAACGCTACAGCAGATATCCAAAAATCTGGAAGCACTTGGAAAAGTTCTGGTGAAAAACGCGTGCCTATAATCGCGCCAATCAATGCCATGAAAACTTGACGAAAGGTGTTTGATAATTTCGGGAGCTGCGTTCCACGATTTTCATAAAAAATCACAAAAGACGCTGCGCCTAGGAGCCCACCGAGCATAAAAGGCATCGGCACTCCAACGAGCAGCGCTACGCACCCACCGACTAGCCCAGCCCCAAAAATCAGAAATATTCTGGAGTCCATTTATAATTCCGCGCCTTTAGGCGTTTGATTTTCCCTTTCCGAGGTATGGAGAGACGGCCCTCATAACTAGCACCGCAAGGCCTATAATCAGAAAAATTGGCGCGTAGGAAAACTTGTTCTGATATTCAAAACTAAAAAATATCATTAGGCCACTATCGGAAATGATCATGGACTGGCGGAACGCTTCTTCCATGCTTGAGGTGAGAACAAACGCGATAATGAAAGCTGCTGCAGAAAAATTGGTTCTTCGCATTGCATACCCTATCAATCCGAATAGCAACGCAAAACCAACGTCCCAGATAGATGCTCTCGATGAGTAGCTTGCTGCCAAGGCAATAATGAAAATGAAAGGGTAAAGATATTGCGTGGGCAAGAGTGCAATGGTCCGCCCAATCCACGGTGCGGCGAAGTAACCAATCAGCGCGTAACACGCAATCCCAACCAAGCCAGCTGCAAATATTCCAAAAATAAACTCACGTGGACTTACTAATTGACCCCCCATAAATAAAGGAGGTTCGGTTGCAAAAATACTGGGACCTGGCTGGAGCCCATTAACCAAGAACATGCCGATCAAAACCGCCGCAATGGTTGAGCCCGGAATACCTAGTGTTAGCAGTGGTATCATAGAGGGGCCAGAAACAGCATTGTTCGCAGACTCAGGCGCAGCTATTCCCTCAACCACACCTGTGCCCCATTTTTCTTTGTTCTTAGCTTTTCTTTTTTCTTCACCATAAGCAACAAAACAAGCTACCGATGAGCCAAGGCCTGGCATCATTCCAATTAAAGACCCATAGATTGAGGAACGGAACATCAGCGGCACACATCGTTTGAATTCACTCCAAGTGAAATACTGAGATGTTGGATCGTCTAAACTAGCCGCTGCGTACTTCACTGCGGACGTTTTTGCTGCCTTTTCTGCTTGAATAATCACCTCAGAAATAACAAAAACACCAATCAATAACGGAACAAGGGCCATGCCGGATTCGAGCTCGTCTATGCCCATCGTCATCTTAAATTGACCGGTTATCGTATCTTCACCGATGAGAGCAATAAACGCTCCAAAAAGCGTTGATATTATTCCTTTGACGACGCTGTCGTTGACGACCGAGCCAATGACAACAAAAGCCATTAAATAGATTGCAAAATTCTCCGGTGGTCCAAACTGTCTGGTAAATGCTGCAATCGCAACAGCACCAAAAATGAGAACAAATTCTCCGAAGTAATCGCCATATGCTGAAGCCACAGTGGCTGTTTTCAGGGCTTTGCCAGGACGCCCTGACTGTGTCATTGGATATCCATCTTGCATGGTCGCTGCTGAAGCAGCAGTGCCAGGCGTATTAAAGAGAATTGCCGCAATGGAGCCGCCATACCTGCCCGACTTCCCAATCACGTAAAGGAACGCTAATCCCGCAAGACCACCGATTTCGTCATTGTAGGCGATAAGTATTGGCAGCATCATCGCAATAGCAGCTGCAGCAGTCAAACCAGGAAGTGCGCCAAAAACAATGCCTACAAATGAAGCAAGTACTACAAACCAAATTGCATACGAGTCCGAAAAAAGCGTTGCAAAACCACCAAAAATATCATCAAAAATCATAATCTAAACACCTGAGATCAAACCGGTATATTGCCGAATGTCAATGAGTGCTCCGCTTGGATCATTCAACAACATTACACCCATGAATAGCCATTGAAGCACTACAGCGAATACCAGTGCTCCACCAACCATCCAGACTTTATTTCTGACACCAAAGGTATACAGCATGCTAATGTAAGTGATTATGATAGCTATAAAGTATCCAAACGCCCAAAAAGAAACGACGAACCCTACACCGCAAGCAATGACTAACGATATGCGTTTCAAATCACTTTCTAAGAACCCGTAACCAGGTTTAATCAAACCTGCTCGCCCTCTTAACGCTCTAAGAGTTAGCCAAGCACCGCCTAAAATCATAGAAACAGCCAAAGCCATCGGCATTGTTCTGGGACCAACGATCTCTTTTGACGCACCTATAGTCAATGCTTGCGTCACAAAGAATGCTCCAATGGCCATCACAACCACACCCACACCGAGTTCAAGTTTACGCTTATAATTTTCGTTACTGAATTCCACAGAGAACATCCCAAACTGCTAAAATCAAAGGGCAGGCACTTTGTGCCTGCCCTATGAAAAAATAGGTGCCAATATTAATTATTCGCTAAAATTTTCTCGACAACAGGAGCCATCGTTTTGAACATAGCTGCCTGAGCTGCGGTTGCATCGGCAGAACTTGTATAAAACGCGGCGAGATCATTCTTGCCCATGTACTTTTTGAAGCCCTTGATGCCTGAGATTTGCTCAATCGCCTTGCCTACATCGGCTTTTACCTCGTCCGGAACGTCTGACTTAGCAAACAGACACATCAGACCAGTAAACTCCACCCCATCAAGACCCTGCTCTTTAAATGTAGGCAACTCTTTCGCGGTAGGATCTCTGTCTGCGCCAGCGGATGCCAGTGGCCGGATATCATCCTCAAAACCAACAACTGTGTTCACACCGCCAAAAACTGCCTCGACAGACTGCGAAACAAGCGCCGCGCGTGCTTTTGAACCACCTTTGAAAGGCACCATTTTGTGCGGTATGCCGTATGCATCAAAAAAGAAGTTTCCGATACCGGAGTGCATGGTTGTTGCCCCAGAGGTTCCCCACGTAACTGTTTTGCCAGAGGCCTTTACCTGGTCGATGTATTCTTGCATCGATTTTGCCGAATTTGATGTATGGACCTGTAGTGAGGTAACAAGCTGCGATGCGCATCCAAGGTTCGTAAAGTCATCCATCACGCTGTAAGGTCTGTCTTTTCCTTTGGCTAGTTCCCCCACTGAAAATGTGCCAATGTTAATCATATAAAGTGTGTATCCATCTGACTTTTCGCCCAGAACAGCTTTTGCAGCTTTTTGTCCTGAAGCGCCAGGCAGGTTCACAATGTAGGCTGGCTGACCATTCATACTCTCAGCTTCATGCATGTAAGATGCAAACCCACGAGCTGTTGTGTCAGTGCCCCCACCTGCAGAAAATCCAACCATGATTTTAATCGGTTTTTCTGGATAATCAGCGACCGCTGCACTTGCTGTAAAAGTTGCAGCCGCAGCAATTCCGAATAACGCTCTCTTGGAAAACTTCATCATCTTCTCCCAGTAGTTATTATAGTTTGAAATTTCTTTGTGTGTTGTTCTTAGAATAGTTCCAAAGACAGCAGCTTAACGGCCCAGCACAACGTGTCAACATTGAATCAAATTAGATCTTTGCAGTTGAATTGAACTTAAATCACAGCATTTTCTCTTAAATGCTCTATTTCTGCTGGACTGTATCCAAGCGCTACTAAAATATTATCACTGTGAGCTCCAGCTAATGGCGGTGGTGCGGCAATATGGCTCGGCGTGCGACTCATCAAAATCGGTTGCCCCACTGCACGTGTGTCGCCTCGCTCATGGCTAGTCATATTTTGCGCCAAGCCCAAATGTTGAATTTGAGGACTCTCAAAAACTTGGCCAATATCGTTAATGTCGCCAGCTGGAATACCGGCTTCGTTTAATTTGGTGACCCAATAAGTTGACGTCTGAGTTTTGGTTATTTTTTCAATTTCAGCGTTCAGAAGATCACGGTTTTGGGATCGGGACTCATTGATTGCAAATCGTTCATCATCACACCATTCTGATTTTTGTAGCGTTTCAGCCAGGCGTTTCCATATCTGTTCACCGGCCACAGCTAAATTTATGAAACCGTCGCTGGTTTTGAAAACCCCAGTTGGGATTGATGTAGGGTGATTGTTTCCAGCTTGTTTTGGAACATCACCATTCATTAAATATCGAGCTGCTTGAAAATCCAGCATAAAAGCCTGTGCTTGCAAAAGAGAGGTTTGCACCCACTGACCTTTTCCTGATTTCGATCTTTCCAGAAGAGCAATAAAAATAGCTTGAGCAGCAAAAAGACCAGCACATAAATCTGCAATGGGAATGCCGACCCGCATTGGGCCACGACCTGGTTCACCTGTTATCGACATGAGGCCGCCCATGCCTTGTGCAATCTGGTCAAAGCCTGGACGATCAGCCAACGGCCCATCCTGACCAAAGCCAGAAATTGATGCGTAGACAAGGCCCGGATTGTGAGTAGAAAGGGTGTCGTAGTCGATGCCAAGCCGGTGTTTCACATCCGGTCGAAAATTCTCGACAATCACATCAGCCTTTTCAGCCAATTTTTTAAATATTTTTTTTCCTTCCTCAGATTTTAAATTGAGCGTCATGCTCCGCTTGTTTCGGTGCAAATTTTGGAAATCCGGTCCAGCGCGTGGCCCACCCATTTCTGACTTGTCACTCGGAGCCTCAATTTTGATTACATCAGCACCCCAATCTGCAAGTTGACGTACACAAGTTGGCCCAGATCTCACCCTTGTAAGGTCGAGTACCATATAATCGCTTAACGCTGTGCTCGGCAGAAGTGTGCGTTCACCAAAATCACTAAAACTTTTCTCATCATCGCGAAGGGGGCTCATTAATGTCTCCTGGAATATTTTGATCTGCCGCTAAATTCTCAGCTCTTCTTACATAAACATACCAATAATCCGTGACGAAAAAAGGCCTAAGCGAAAACTTCCAAAAATATTCAGCATTATGGATATTGCGTTCCAACGCAAATTATTGTGCGATGAACGCATAACAAGTCAGGGCGGCATATGCAAAAATCAATTCCATTCCTCTTTATGCGTGGCGGCTCTTCACGCGGACCATTTTTCCAGCGTAAAAATCTGCCCGCGGGCCGAGATGAGTTGAGTGAAGTGCTAATTGCCGCGCTAGGGTCTGGCCATCCGTTGAATATTGACGGTATTGGTGGGGGCAATGCGGTGACAACAAAAGTCGCTATATTGTCACAATCACCCGATCCAGAAGTTGACATTGACTACCTCTTTGCACAAGTCAGTGTCCTTGACTCCCTTGTCGATTATAAACCCACATGTGGCAATATGCTCACCGCTGTTGGGCCTGCTGCCATCGAAATGGGCTTAATGCCTGCTAACGGAAATTTGACAACTTTGAGGGTGCGCGCAGTAAACACCGGCGCTAACATTTTGGTCAAGGTGCAGACTCATAACGGCCAAGTAATTTACGATGGAAACGCAAGAATTGACGGCGTTCCTGGAAGCGCCGCACCAGTTGAAATGCAATTCTTGAATGTCGCTGGCTCATCAACCGGATCGTTTCTGCCAACCGGCCAGACAATAGACAATATTGATGGTATCGAGGTCACGTGTATGGATGTAGCCATGCCGATGGTGATTGCACGCGCTTCAGATTTTGGTTTAGTAGGCAATGAGACACAGGACGAACTGGACAATAACAATACTTTTTTTGAACGCATGGAAAAAGTCCGACTTGCAGCGGCAAAAAAAATGGGCATGGGTGACTGTACAGCATCAGTGACGCCAAAATTTGGGATCGTGGCGCCAAATGATCAAATCAATCATTTGACAGTGCGTTATTTCATGCCTTGGAGGACACACCCAACCTTAGCTGTCACTGGCAGCCAATGCATAGCCAGCTGTGCCCTGACACCTGATACTGTGGCTTATCCTTTAATGACAAGATCAGACAGCATACCAGCACATCTGGTTTTGCATCATCCCATGGGCACTATGGATGTAATTACTGATTACAGTCTGAACGATAATACGTTTGTTCATAAGTCGGCTGGTATTATTAGGACAGCGAGAAAACTGGCCGAGGGGAAAGTTTTTGTTCCAAATAGCGTTTGGGATGGAGACGTCACTTGAAGATTGCGATAGTTGACGACTGGTCCGAGTCATTGCGGACATTGCCCTGTTTTGCAAAGCTGAACAATCTTGATGTAAAAATTTTTTCAGACTACATCAGCACGACTGAAGATCGGATTGCACAATTGGATCAATTCGACGCTGTTATTTTGATACGTGAGCGTACACAAATCACACGCGCATTATTGGAGGGTTTGCCGAAGTTAAAGTTCATCTCTTTGTTTGGCAGCTGCCCGCATATAGACATTCAGGCCTGTTCAGATCATCGCGTATTGGTATCTGCTGGCAAACGGTCCCACGCTCCCTCTTTTGCAGCAGCTGAACACACATGGGCGTTAATCATGGCCACAGTAAAAGACATTCCACAACAGATGCAAAACCTGCAAAATGGTAAATGGCAGCAAGGTATGGCCAGAGGATTGTACGGCCGACGCCTTGGGCTTTATGGCTATGGACGTATCGCAAAACAAGTCGCAGATTATGCGAAAGCATTTAATATGCAAGTGGAGTGGTGGGGTTCTGATCAGGGTCGAGCTAGGGCAAAGGCTGATGGCCATGCAGTTGCTAAGAGTCGCACCGCTTTTTTTGCCGAGAATGATATCGTGTCAGTGCATGTCAGGCTCAACTCTGCAACCGAGGGCGTAATCACTGCGGCAGACCTTGGCAAGATGAGGCCAAACAGTTTGTTCGTAAACACATCTCGGAGCGGACTTTTAGGCTCAGGTGTTTTACTGAACGCACTCAATTCTGGACGACCCGGCAAGGCAGCAGTTGATGTATTTGATGAAGAACCAATCACCTGGCAACAGGATGAGCTTGCAAGTCATCCAAATATCATCGCAACGCCCCACACCGGCTTTGTCACTGATGACGAATTTGAAATGCAATTCTCTGAAGTTTTTGAGCAGGTCAAATCATGGACCTGTGGGCGCCCAGTCAACATGCTGAACCCCGACATCTGGCAAGTTAAATAACATGTCTAAAAATATAGCTAAAACCATGAGAGCAATTGTCGCGTCAAAACCCGGCGGACCCGATGTTCTAACTCTGGCAACAAAATCAGTTCCTAAAATGCAGCCAAATGAGGTTTTAATAAAAGTATATGCCGCCGGCGTGAATGGCGCAGATTTAAAAGAGCGTCAGGGCAAATACCCGTTGCCACCCGGTGCACCGGACATAATGGGCCTAGAGGTATCTGGGGAGATTGTTGATACAGGATACCGCTGTAAGCGTTTTAAACCAGAGGACAAGGTATGTGCGCTTTTGATTGGAGGTGGCTATGCAGATTATGCTGTCGCGCCAGAGGAGCAGTGTATGCCCGTGCCCAAAAATGTTGATATTATTGATGCCGCCGGCATACCAGAAGTGTTCTGCACGGTATGGGCCAATATGATTGATCGTTGTGCACTAAGAGCTGGTGAGACTGTTTTGATTCAGGGCGGTACAAGCGGTATTGGATATGCCGGCATAAAATTGGCAAAGGCATTTGGCGCGATTGTATTTGCAACGGCAAGGACAGCAGAAAAGTGTTTGGCCATTAGCCGGTTTGGAGCTGATTATGCCATTAATTATCGCGAGCAAGACTTTGCCAAAGTATGTTATGATCAGACAAATGGTCGAGGTGTTGATGTTGTAGTCGATATTGTTGGTGGTGACTATTTGCCCCGCGAAGTTGGCCTATTGGCGCATGGTGGTCGATTGGTGATCATTAATCTACCAGCTGGCAAGACAGCAACGGTGGATTTTGGCCTCGTCCACAGTAAACATTTGACTATCACCGGCTCACGAATGCGGCCGCGGTCAATTCATGAAAAAGCAAATATATGCCGAGCATTGGAAAAAGCCGTTTGGCCAATGTTCGCAAACTCTGAAATTACCACCGAGACATTTGCTACGTTCCCTTTTTCAAAAGCTGCGGATGCTCACAGACTGATGGAGTCAAGCGAGCATATCGGCAAAATTATTCTCTATTCTGAAAGCATTTAAAATTATGATCCCAAACTGACGGAGATTTCGTAATGGCACGGCTTCAAACAATAGAAAATAATGATATGACAGAGAGGCAAAAGCAAATTCATGACGAAATAGTATCTGGCCCACGTGGTCAGGTCAGAGGCCCTCTGGCTATTTGGCTCTATCGACCAGAACTGGCAGATAGAGCACAAAGCCTAGGCCAATATTGTCGATACGACACGAGTTTAGAGCCTAGGTTGTCTGAATTGGCGATTTTAACAACCGCGCGTATCTGGGATGCTGGATTTGAATGGCAAGCCCATGTCCCACATGCTCTCGCTGGGGGTGTTGATCGCTCAATCGTTGACTCTCTCTATGCGGATCAAACACCCAGTTTTGTCAGCAAGGATGAAGAAATAGTTTATAGAGTTACACGGGAGATAAACATAACCAGACAACTCTCCGACAATACCTACAATCAGGTAGTCAAAATTTTGGGTGTCGAAGCAACCGTCGATCTCATCGGGCTACTTGGATATTACGCCCTCATCTCAATGACAATTAAAGCCTTTGATATTCCGAGCATTGAGGATAAATCGTAATTAAACCTACCATTAGTATTTGTTATTCGAATAAAAGAAACATAGCTCAAATGGGCAAATTTATTTGTTTAGCCTTGATTCTAACTTGGGTTTGCAGAAACTGCGCCAATCGATCCGGACTTGGACGATCGCTGCGATATGTTAATTAAAAATGGGAATTCTCATTCTGATGGGATTGCATACGTAAGACATGCCGAAAGATCAATTTGATCTAAACGCCACAAATGCTGTAGCAATTTATCTGCCGATTGAGTTCCCAGAACCGGCAATGTTAGCTCAACAAATTTTTCATCAAGCTCTTCATCACTTAAGGGCAGGTCAGGGTCGCCCTTTCGCGTATGCTGATCATGAGTAAAAACATCACCAGCCTTTGAGATGACAGTAACCCGGGCCGCCCGACGAGTTGGGAATTGATCGTCAATCTCTTGGTCAACAGTCAAACTAATCTTTGGCATTAGCGCCCTAATTTCTGGATTTTGCATGCGCACCAATTCAAACGCGTCAATCCGTACGCTACCAAAATAGGCGGCATGTGCAACCACATATTGCATAGAAAATTTACACTCTTGGGATGTTTGTGGATTTGATCTGTCAGTCACAGAAACTGCCGGCCCATAAGTCGCAATATCAATGCTAGCAACCTCATGCGCCTTAATCTGCGTAGATGTCATAAGTGCAAGGATTCCATCAATGGCGGCAAATGTATGCCCGCAACAACCATGATTTTTAAAAGTTATTGCCTCTATATTATAGTTCTCAGAGAGCCCAGCGGTTGCTTTTGTCCAATCAGCAGCGCCACTCATAGCCATGCCCATACCGACTGGCCCCTCAAGAACATCAAGGGCGCCCGTCACCCCTTTGGCTGCGACCATCGCCGCCATTACACCAATTTCAGCTGCATGGGCAGAATGCAGTGGTTTACTCATGCCATCTGATCGGAATGCCTGCTGCAACCCTGCTGCCAGAGTTGCCGATGTTGACAACGCATGCGCCGTTTGGTGGCGGTCAAGCTTAAGCAACAACGCGGCTGCGGCTGCGGCACCAAAGGTCGCGATGGTACCAGTGGTATGCCAAAAACGATAGTGATCACGCCCCATTGCTGAGCTTATACGGCTACTGACCTCATACCCTGCGATAACTGCTCGCAAAAAAACTAAGCCTGCCTGTTTATGGTGCTGAGCCACTGCCAAAGCTGCAGCGATCGTTGCGCATCCCGGATGAAATCCGCCATCTCGGAAAATATCGTCAAATTCTGAGGTATGCGCGCTAGCACCATTTAAAAAAGCAGCGGTTCTGGCAGTCGAAAATTGGCCTTCTGGAAAAATAAGTGCTTGTTGAGCGTCGTCTGTATTTATCAATGACTCACGTAGCATTGGGTTTGGCTCTTGTATCGAGCCAGAATACATAGCAGCAAACCAATCTATAACTGCGCGCTTAGCATGGTGTATTGTTGTATCTGACAACGGGCGGCTAAACTCATCACAAATGTATTCTGCTATTTGTTCGGTTACAGTCATTTACGCACCTTCAGTATTCGCTGGGGATTAGTGATCCTCATCAACTAGGGAAACAATTCCATTTTGTGCGTCCCAATGATGAAACTTACGGAGAGCGGTGACAATGATATTAATTAAGTTTAATCTCTATCTTTTATTTCGTCGCGCGCAACAAGCTATCTGCGCTAATAATATTAAAAACGCCAAGGCCACTCAAAGACAGTTACTCCACCTTATGAAAACAACAGCTTGACATTCACATGGACTTTGAATTTACCCAAGATCAGAATATTTTCTATGAGTCAGTGAGAAAATTTGCAGAAAATGAGCTTGCTGCAGGCTCTGTGGCGAGAGCAAATAGTGATAGTTATCCATGGGATGTGGCACAACAATTTAGCAAAATGGGCTTACTTGGGATAACAATTCCCGAGAATAAAGGAGGGGTTGGTGGCACCCTCATGGATGCCGTTCTAGCCATTCAAGCCGTTGCAGAGTTTTGTCCACGAAGTGCTGATGTTATTCAAGCTGGAAATTTTGGTGCAATACGAACCTTTGCCGAATATGCAAGCGAGGATCAACTGAAGCAATTTTTACCTGAATTACTGGCTGGAAAAGGGATTATCTCTGTTGGCATGTCTGAGCCTGATGCAGGTTCATCGGTCACAGATCTTCAAACATCCGCGACACCAGATGGTGACGATTTTCTAATAAATGGTAACAAGGTTTTTGGGACAAACAGCGTCGAAGCTAATTTATTTCTGATATACCTAAGATTTGGCCCAGGCATTGATAACATAGGCTCAGCCATAGTTGAGAAAGGCACCGGGGGATTTGATATTGGGCCATCATATCGGTATATGAATGGAGAGTCTTGGTCTCCACTCTATTTTAACAATTGCCGTATTCCAAAAACCAACATTCTACTCGGACCCGGTGGGTTCAAAAAGCAGATTTCTGGATTTAATGTAGAGCGACTGGGTAATGCGGCGCGGGCTGTTGCTGTGGGGAAAAAGGCCTTTATGGAGGCTTGTGAACACGCAAAAACTCGGAAACAGTTTGGTCGTAACTTGTGTGAATTTCAGGGCCTGCAATGGAAATTTGCCGAAATGCAAATGCGGCTTGAAGCAGCTCAGTTACTGCTGATGCGAGCTGTTACAAACGCTGAAAACGACCTACCATCCGCACACGAGTCAGCACTTGCTAAACTAGCCTGTAATGATGCTGGTTTCTTTGCAGCTAACGAGTCACTGCAAGTAATGGGCGCACTTGGGTTCAGTGATGATAGCATTGTCCAATATTGCCTTAGGCGTACCCGCGGCTGGATGATTGCAGGAGGGTCAACGGAAATTCTCAAAAATCGGATTGCTGAGGCAATTTTTGAGCGACGATTCTCTCAGAGACCGTCAAAACCGTCCTCACAAAAACGCCATGACGGTTGATCATGCTCAAGCGCTTATCGCGCCTCATAACGTCGCTTTGATTGGCGTATCCAATGACCCAAAAAAATTGACGGCAAGGCCTCTACAATTTTGCAAACAGCACAAATTTTCTGGCAATATCTATCTTGTAAACCCACTACGTAAGCAGGTGCAGGGTCAAACTGCGTTCCCAACTGTCTCTTCGATTCCTGAGAAAGTTGATCACGCTTATATTTTACTCAACTCAGAATTAGTCGAGGCAGTATTAGATGACTGTATTGCTGCTGGTGTATCAGTAGTAACCATTCTCGCTGATGGTTTTGCCGAAGCGGGTGAAACGGGTCGTGAGCGTCAAGCAAGATTAGTTGCTAAGGCAAACTCTGCCGATTTGATGATGATTGGGCCCAACTCAATGGGTGTAGCTAATACGGAAAATGGATTTATTTGCACCACCAATGCAGCATTTAAAGCTGACAGTTTGCGGCGTGGCCGATTAGCAGTTTTATCGCATAGTGGTAGCCTAATCGGTACGTTGCTCTCCAGAGGCGAGGCGCGCGATATCGGATTTTCCGCGTTGATATCGCTAGGCAACGAAGCCCAATCATGTGTGGGATCGATTGGTATGACCATGGTCGAAAATCCAGAAATTGATGGGTTCGTGCTGTTTCTAGAAACGTTACGAAACGCTGAAAAATTTGCGGCTTTTGCCGCTGCAGCAAAATGTCTTGGCAAGCCAATTGTGGCATATATGCTCGGCAAATCTCACGAAGGGCAGGCACTGGCAGTATCACACACTGGCGCTATGACTGGTGAAGCCGCGGCTGTGAGTGCATTTTTCTCCCACCACAATGTCTCTGAGGTGAGCCAGTTTGACGCGCTATTCGAGGCGCCTGCACTGCTCAAAAAATGTTCTCAATTTCATGGGCGACCAAACCACGCTATCGTAATCACAACAACAGGTGGTGGCGGCGCGATGGTCGTTGATCAGCTTTGCCTCAGAGGTGTTGATGTCGTCGGACTAAGCACAAACTCAAAAAAATTCTTTCGTGAACACAATATTCCCCACGGCACTGGCAAACTCGTAGATGTGACACTTGCTGGCGCGCAGTATCATGTGATGAAGCTGGCAATTTCCCAGCTGATAAGCGATCCTGAATCCGGATTGATTGTTGTAGCAATTGGCTCATCAGCACAATTCAACCCTGAATTGGCAGTGAAACCAATCATCGATGCTGTGAAAGAAATGCCCACTGGCGCTCCAGTTGTCGCCTTCCCTCTTCCAATTGCGAGAGAGTCAATCACCATGCTTGAAGCAGAGGGCATACCATGTTTTTCAACTGTTGAGAGCTGTGCAGATTGTATTTCTATGTTTCTTTCTCAAACAAAAATTGACCCACGCCAATCTGACATTGGCAACCTTGATACAGCAGCGATAGATCGTGCGTTTCACGGCATTATCAATAAAACAAGAACTAGCACTGGTGGCATTTTGAATGAGGTTGATAGTCGTTCATTATTTTCTGCAGCTGGAATCGCCGGGCCAAATCAGGTGTTTATTCCAACTCAGGACGACTTGTCTGAAATTGCGCCGCAAAGGGCAGCGGACAGTAACCTTGGTTACCCGCTCGCGGTCAAGTTAGTGTCGTCAGATATACCTCATAAATCCGAACATGGCGCCATAATTCTCAACATAGAAAATAAATCAGCACTCTCAATCGGCATTTCAAAAATGTTAAATACAATTCAAACCAGTGCGCCACGCGCTCATATTGAAGGCGTTTTATTACAAGAAATGGTCTCTGGTCTTGGTGAGGCAATAATAGGACTTCACCGTGATAATTTAGTCGGTCCAATAATCACAGTTGGCGCCGGTGGTGTGTTCACAGAAATCTACCAGGATATCAGTCTGCGTCCAGCCCCCGTAACTCTTGCTACCGCGCATGAAATGATTGCCGAGGTTAAAGGATTTGTTGGCCTGAAGGGCTATCGAGGGGGGCCCGCTACGGATTTTGAAAAATTGGCACAAGCCATAACTGCAATTTCACAATTCAGTCAATTTGATCAAATTATAGAGGCAGAAATTAACCCACTAATTATTTGTGAGAATAAGGTTGTAATGGTCGACGCATTGATCAGAATTGCAGCGCCAGCATGATCTGCATACAAGTGCCAGTTCAAAAAGAACTTCGCTGATATCATAAGAGCATTATGGACCACTATCTGACTTGCTGGCGTGCAGAAAAAAATTAAAATTTTTTTCAATCAGCTTGGCATCTTGATTAATGTTCATTTGTTTCTGACTTTCACGCTGTCGCAAGCGATGGGCATATCCAGTTGGCAAATATGAAAATGGGTCGTCAAGTCCTAGACTTTGAGCCGCGTGCGCCGGCCAATCAGCATTCCATAGAAGCTCGCGCGCCATAGCGATCATATCAGCTTTACCCGATCTCAGAATATCCTCAGCTTGTTGCGGTGTTGTGATACCGCCAACTGCAATTGTGCCAATATTGGCTTGATGCCGAATCCGGCTAGCAAAACGAGCTTGATAGGCAGGTATACGCGGCACCATTGGCATATTGCTAGATCCAGTGATGCCACCAGACGATACATCAATCATGTCAATGCCAACTTCGCGCAGAGCCGCAGCTAGTGAGATAGAGTCGGCTAATGTCCAGCTACCACCTTTCCCATCAACAGCTGATAGCCGAAAGAACACAGGTCTTTGCTTTGGCCATTCCTCACGCACTGCAGCGGCTACTTCGACAGCAAATCGCATTCGATTAGCTAATGAGCCACCATAATTATCTTTTCTCTGATTCGACGTTGCCGATAGAAATTGATGGATTAAATAACCATGCGCACCATGGATCTCTACAATGTCATACCCGGCGTCGATGCTTCGCTTTGTTGCTGTTCTGAAATCGTCAACCACACGGTTTATATCATCTTGGTCCATTTCTTTATGCGGAATTGGCCGAGGTGGACTAAGAGCAGCTGTCGGCGTCATCACCTGCCACGGCGGAAGGTCATTTTCTGCATCGGAGTTGTTGAGCGCGCGCCAATCTCTCATCGCGTCGTGACATGAACCTTTGCGACCAGAATGACCGAGCTGTATGGCAGGCAAGGCACCATTAGACCTTATCATATCAGTAATCTTGCGATAAGAGGCGACATGGCTTTGCTTGTAAAGTCCTGCACAATTATGCGTTTTACGCCCATCCGGCTCAACAGCTGTTTCCTCTCCAAAAACGATTCCGCAACCGCCAATCGCAAGCCTGCCGAGATGCATCAGTTGCCAGTCATTCGGCGCTCCATCAACTGACAGATACTGGCACATTGGCGATGCAATTATCCGATTACGAATCACCAATCCGCATATCTTTATGGGAGTGAAAAGCAAAGGCCTGGTGTCCAGATTGTTTGCGCTGGATGACGTCACAACATTAACCTCACAAAAATAATTTTAAAAACAACATCTCAATAAAACTATAATCTTACTTTCATCTTCGTTCCACCGTCTCACTTGACTCAAGGCACGTTGAAGAATGGGAATTAATCAATTTGGTAGTACATAGGAACAAACAGTGAATGGCAAATCAACGCACAATCAATCAGGCCAAATAAAAACCAAATGTGAAAGGACCCAAATTCGCTTGCGTAAGTTATCATGGATAAATTTTTAGCTAAAAATTGGTTTATTGTTAGCCCAAAGTATTATCAGCAGGCCTCAAGAATCAATGCCATGCCCTGACCTACACCTATACACATGGTGCAGAGCGCATAGCGGCCACCGCGGCGTTTCAGTTGATAAGCCGCTGTCAGCACTAACCGCGCCCCAGACATACCAAGCGGATGACCAAGTGCAATCGCCCCACCATTTGGGTTTACGTGCGGCGCGTCATCGGCAATACCAAGCGCGCGAAGGCAGGCCAATGCCTGCGCGGCGAAGGCTTCATTAATTTCAATCACATCCATGTCATCAATGGTTAGGCCAGCTTTGGCCAATGCCTTTTGGCTGGCTGGCACTGGACCAATTCCCATGACGCGCGGTGCCACACCAGCCGTTGCGCTGACCACAATGCGGGCAATTGCCTTCAACCCATGC
>CACHXC010000002.1 GCA_902583715.1 uncultured SAR116 cluster alpha proteobacterium | reverse complement strand
TCAGCATCATCTTCTTGATCAATGGTCACTTGCAATAAGATGCGCTGGTCTGGATCAAGCGTGGTTTCCCAAAGTTGCGCCGGATTCATCTCGCCAAGGCCTTTATATCGGGAAATCTGCGCCCCTTTGCGCCCAGTTTGAAACACGGTTTGCGCCAGTTCTGTAGGGCCATTGATAACCAATGTCTGCGCTCCAAAACGGAACTGCGCCGCCTTGCTATAATGTGATTGCAGATGCGCCGCCATCTGATCGAGATGCTGTGCTTCGACAAGATTGATAATGCGCTGGTCAATAACATGGCGTTCGGTAATGCCACGCAAACGACGTTCGACAATAATGGCTTTGCCATGTGGGGTGTCTTCAATATGGCTCTGCCAACCTTTTTCCAAGACACTGGTAATGGCTTCAAGCCGTTTTGCAAGATAGGCGGCAGCTTCATCATTTGTCAGCACGCCGATATTGAACAGGCCGGCGATGGCCGCCTGTTCGACAACATCACGGTTGCCCACCTGCCGACCAACCACCTCGATCATGCGGCTGGCTGTCACCGCCTGACCGGTGATTGCGGTCAAATCTGGTCCGGCCAATTGCTGACCATCAGAGGTGGTTAAAACAGCATCTTTCAAGCCAGCATCCACCAAGTAGCCATCCAGTTCTCGCTGATCTTTCAAATAAACCTCAGATTGTCCACGCTTTGCCCTAAACAAGGGGGGCTGGGCAATGTAGAGATAGCCTTTTTCGATAAGCGGGCGCATATGCCGGAAAAAAAAGGTCAGCAATAATGTTCTGATATGACTGCCATCAACATCAGCATCTGTCATGATGATGACTTTGTGATAGCGGATTTTTTCGACATCCATATCGTTATTACCAACCCCGGCACCGATCGCGGTGATCAGCGTTCCAATTTCGGCAGATGACAGCATTTTATCAAGACGGGCCCGTTCAACATTCAGGATTTTACCCCGCAACGGCAAAATGGCTTGGTTCGCCCGGTCGCGGCCCTGCTTGGCCGACCCACCAGCCGAATCACCCTCAACAAGAAACACCTCAGATTTGGCTGGGTCACGCTCCTGACAATCGGCTAGTTTTCCAGGCAGGCTGGCAACATCCATAACCCCCTTGCGGCGCGTCAAATCGCGGGCTTTACGGGCGGCCTCGCGGGCGGCGGCGGCTTCATAGGCCTTAGAGACAATTCGTTTGGCTTCGGCCGGGTGTTCTTCAAACCATTGGTTCAAACAATCGGCCACCGCCGTTTCAACGACCGGGCGCACTTCAGACGACACCAGCTTGTCTTTGGTTTGCGATGAAAATTTTGGGTCTGGCACTTTCACCGACACAATCGCGGTGAGCCCTTCACGCGAATCTTCACCCGTCAGCTGAACTTTTTCACGCTTTGCAATACCACTTTCCTGCGCATAATTATTCACCACACGTGTCATCGCCCCTCGGAAACCAGCCAGATGCGCCCCGCCATCTCGTTGCGGAATATTATTGGTGAAACACAGGGTGTTTTCATGGAATGAGTCGGTCCAGGCTAGCGCCAACTCGACCGTAATATCATCACGGTTTGAATCAGCGATGATGGTTTCATGGAGGGCATTGCGCGACCGGTTGAGATAGTTAACAAAGGCGGTCAACCCGCCATCAAAATAAAATTCAGACACTGCTGGTTCGGCGGGCCGGGCATCGGTCAGACGAATTCTGACACCGCTATTGAGAAATGCGAGTTCGCGTAACCGGTGTTCGAGCGTAGAAAAATCGAAATTGACATGCGCGAAAATATCCTGCGATGGCATAAAGGTGACATGCGTCCCACTCTCCCCGTCAGCTTCACCCAACACCAATAACGGGCCAGTTGCATCACCCATTTTAAACCCAATTTGATGTTTTTTGCCGTCACGATAGATGGTCAGCTCAAGCCATTCCGACAGCGCGTTCACAACCGAAACACCAACGCCATGCAAACCGCCTGACACCTTATAGGAATTATTGTCAAATTTGCCACCAGCATGAAGCTGGGTCATAATCACCTCGGCCGCAGACACGCCTTCTTCTGGATGAATATCAACCGGAATACCGCGCCCATTATCGGTAACAGTGACAGACCCGCCTTTGTTCAGCCTGACATTGACAATATCGCAATGGCCAGCAAGTGCCTCGTCAATGGCATTATCGACAACCTCATAAACCATGTGATGCAGGCCAGACCCATCATCCGTATCGCCAATATACATGCCCGGCCGTTTGCGAACGGCGTCCAACCCACGCAACACCTTAATCGAGTCGGCACCATAGTCGACGTCATTTGCTGGCATATCATCTTCACCCATCACTTCACCTCAAATTCTGGTGTCTGGTCAGACCGCGACGCTGGTCGAACCGTAACAAACTGGGCCTTGCCCGTAAGACCATCAAATTGTTGTTCATCACTGCCGCTGTACCAACATTGCCCACCAAGCAGGCCAACCGCCTCAAACAGCGCAGAACGACGGTCTGCGTCAAGATGGGCGGCCACATCATCCAAAAGCATCAACGGCGATTTTCCAAGGCGCCGCTCCTGCAATCTGGCATGTGCCAGCACCACCGCAATTAATAGCGCCTTTTGCTGGCCGGTTGAGGCCAGATAGGCCGGTGTCTGGCTGGCCAGATGCACCGCCTGCACATCGCTGGCATGCGGCCCGGGCATCGCCGCATCTCCGGCCAAGCGCGCTGTTTTTGCCGCCGCAATCAATTTATCCTCAACCCGCAACGCTGGCATTTCCGCCAGCCATTGTTCGGTGTTACCAACAAGGTCTAGCCGCATCCCCGGAAACCCAAGCCAGCCTTTTTCGGCTTCTTGATTGAGATCGCGAATTAATGTCTGCCGCGCGGCCGTCACTGCCACCGCGGTCTCTGCCAATACGGCTTCGAGTGACTGTAACCAGCCAGCATCAGCCTGCCCCTCGGACAACAAATAGGCGCGTTGCCGTAGTGCTTTTTCATAGCGTGCCATGCGGCCAATATGCGCCGGGTCAAAGGCAATCACCAACCGGTCCAGAAAGCGGCGCCGGGCACTAGGACTATCGGCAAAAATACCATCCATATGCGGGGCCAACCACGACACGCTGATATAATCACCAATTTCGGTTTGCGACACCGTTTGCCCTTCTAAGCGCATCACCCGCCCGCCATGTGTCGTATCCGCCGTTACCCCGGTGCCAATCTGCACTTCGCCATCAGCGCACTGCAACGTTGCCGCCACCGCCCAATGGGGGGGTTCAGCCCTGGCGTTTGGCCAATGTTCACGCCGTGCCCGCCGCATGCCACGCCCCGGTGCTAATAATGATATTGCTTCCAGCAAATTGGTTTTGCCTGCCCCGTTCGGCCCGGTTAACACCACTGCCGGGGCATCAAGCTGTAACTGTGCCTGCTGATAATTTCGAAAATTATCAACCATCAATTTTGACAGCCATAAGCGTTTCTGCTGGTGCAGATTATCAACCGCAAGCGCCGCTGGCGCTGATAGAGATTGCGACAGGCCGCTCACATCCTACTCACACACGCATGGGCATCAATACAAACAAGCTGGCTTCATCACCAGGGGCGCGCACCAGGCTTGGTGATCCCTGATCAGCCAGCGCAAATTCAACAATATCGTTATTCACCTGACCAGCAATATCCAGCAGATAGCGGGCATTAAAGCCAATATCCATTTCTGGCCCATCATAGGTGACTTCGATCTCCTCAGTTGCGCTTGACGCATCAGTATTGCTTGCCGACAGGATCAAGACGCCGCTCTTCAGCCCCATTTTCACCGACCGTGATTTTTCTGATGAAATTGTCGACACCCGGTCAACTGCGGCTGAAAAAGATGCGGCATCAACCTGCATGATGCGGTTATTGCCAGCTGGGATCACCCGAGTGTAGTCTGGAAATGTGCCATCAATCAATTTGCTTGTCAGGCGCACTGCACCAAAGCCAAATTCCGCCCGTGTTTCAGACAGACCAACCGACACGTCACCATCAAAATCATCAAGAAGCTTGCGTAATTCGCCAACAGCTTTACGCGGCAAAATCACCGACGGCATTTGCGATGCACCAGATGGCAATGCTTGGCGGGTCAAGGCAAGGCGATGGCCATCTGTCGCCACCGCGCATAAATGACCATCACCTGCCTTATGCAAATAAATGCCATTGAGATAGTAACGGGTTTCCTCGGTGGAGATAGCGAACCGGGTTGCATCAATCAGATCCCGAAGATCAGCCGCTGTTAGCGCAAAATTCACCGGCAAGTCACTGCTGCTGATCGCCGGAAAATCCTCCACTGGCAAGGTTGGCAAGCGAAAGCTAGACCGACCAGCACTAATGTTGGCATGCCCGTCTGATACGGTCAGTTCAACCTCAGCGCCATCTGGCAATTTGCGCGCAATATCATACAGCATATGCGCTGACAATGTAGTGGTGCCAGGTGTGGCAACGGCACAGCCAACCTCGGTGGCAATATCCATATCCATATCCGTTGCCGTCAGCGACAATTGCCCATCTTCGGCCCGCAACACAACATTGGCCAAAATGGGAATGGTGTTGCGCCGTTCGACAACAGATTGGACGTGACCCAAGGGCCGCAACAAGCTCATACGATCAATGGTCAGTTTCATCAGCTCTCTCTTTAGTGTTTATCACGATTCGCCGCCGCGGCTACGACTCGTAGGGATAGGGGTGGCATTCCGCCTTGCCCATTCTACAAAATATAGCATGAGATAATAAAACAAGCATCAAAATATTGTTAAAATCCCGGTTCGCAACACATGGCGAATCGGCTTGTTTTATGGCCATTTTACCGGGTGATTTTGAAGTGCGAGACAGCCCTTGCGGATCAGCTGGCAAGAATAGATTTTATTAATTCAACATCTTCGCTGAGCTGGGCATCGCTTTTCATCAGATTTTCAACGGTTTTAACCGCATGCATCACGGTTGTGTGATCTCGGCCACCAAATTGCCGGCCTATTTCCGGATAGGACAGCGAGGTCAGATTTTTTGCCAGATACATGGCAATCTGACGCGGGCGGGCAATGTTGCGTGCGCGTCGCGCTGAAAACATTTCAGACACCCGCACACCATAATGTGCCGCTACCCGCTTTTGGATAACATCAACGCTGATCTGCCGGCTACTGGCGCGCAACAGATCGGCCAAAAGATCAGCCGTGCTGTCAATAGTGATTTCCCGACCAATCAACATGGCATGGGCCAAAATACGGTTCAGCGCCCCTTCTAGTTCGCGAACATTGCTGACGATGCGATGCGCCATAAATTCCAAAACCTTGTCTGATATCTCGACCTGTGCTTGCTCTGCCTTTGATTGCAAAATGCCCAAACGCAACTCATAGTCAGCAGGATGAATATCGGCCACCATGCCCCAGCCAAGCCGCGAGCGTAGGCGTTCTTCCATGCCTTCAAGATCAGTTGGCGATTTATCTGCCGAAACGATCACCTGACGCCCATCTTCGACAAGCGCATTGAAGGTATGGAAAAACTCTTCCTGCGTAGATTCCTTACCACTGATAAATTGCACATCGTCGATCATCAATACATCGACTGACCGAAATTGTTCCTTAAAAGAAATGGTATCTCTGAAACGCAACGCCTGAACAAATCGGTTCATAAATTTTTCAGCTGACAGATACATCACCTTTCGCGCCGGGTTTCGCTGGCGGATATGCCAGGCAATGGCATGCATCAAATGGGTTTTGCCAAGACCAACACCGCCATATAAAAATAACGGATTAAACGCGACTTTTTCACTTTCCGCTGTCCGGCGCGCCACAGCAAATGCCAGTTCATTCGGTTTACCAACAACAAAATTAGCAAAGGTATATCGGGGGTCGAGACCGGCAGACAGATCATAGGATTTGTCTTTGCTCGGGGTTTTTTGAACTGGCTTTTGTTCGCTCATACGGTGTGGGCGATCGGTCCGCTGGGCCAGCGCCTTGGCGATTCGCACCTCAACATGATTAACGCCAGATGCCATTGTTTTGAATTCAGCCGCTGAAATCACCCGCAACCGATCAGCATATTGGCTGTTTACCCGCTCACGTGTAAGGGTCGAATCGGTTTCAAGTGTCAATGTGCCCGCTTCCAGCCGGTTGACCCGCAACGGCTTGATCCAGTTGCGCCATGCCGCATCGCCAATATCGTGGCGCATACGTTGCGTGACCCGCCCCCAACATTGCACCAGCGCGGCATTATCCTCAGGCAGATCTGTCACGACACATAAAAGCGCATATCAACGGTCATCATAGCTGTCAGTATGTCAGACATATGCGCTCCCCTCGGCTAGCTGAAATAAAAATAGATGTCCTTTGTGGTGGCGGTGCTTTTTCAAACAGGACCCTGCAGCGCCATGCCCGCGTCAAGGAGATTTCGGATAGTAACGATTATTCAGCCAGTCGGGCAAGATACCAAACCGGCCAAAACAGAAAATAAACCGGGTAAAATGGCAGTTATTTTTATTGACATTTAAATGCCCCGGATTTGCGTTGATTGCAAAAAAATGACGTGTAATCAGATACCGAATCGGCAAGAGGTGAGATACTGGACGAATGCTTGGCAATAAGCCGTAGAGGTGATCAAGACCGGCAAGCCCTGCGGCGGCAGATGACGGCAACAAATTTCCCGGCTGGGGCAAAGGCAAGAAAAAACCCACAGCCCGATTCGAGCTATGGATCATATATCTGTCGCGCCAGTTTTGTGCAGGTTGGTCACACGCGGCTGTTTATCCGATGTGGGCTTAAGCGGCGAGCGCCTTTACCCGTGCGGCCAAACGCGAAATCTTTCGAGACACTGTGTTCTTGTGCAGAACGCCGCGCGACACACCGCGTTGTAATTCTGGCTGTGCCGCGCGCAGAGCTTCGCGGGCGGCAGTGGCGTCGCCAGAGGCAATCGCAACTTCAACTCTTTTCACAAATGTTCTGATACGGCTGATACGCGCGCCATTGATCAATGCGCGATTTGCGTTGCGGATGATCCGCTTTTTCGCAGACTTATGATTTGCCATCACATGTGTCCTAAATTTTTCAAATTTTTAAGCTAGAGCGGGCTTATAGGCGCTTTTGGGGCGGTAGGTCAAGCCTTTTGGCAATTGCCATGATATTTGTCTCTATCGGCATGGCATTGGGGATTTGCCAGCACCGCTATTTTAATGCGGCCGCACCATCAGCCGCCATAACTGGCCGGCCGCTGTGCTGACTTCAGATATGACCAATGTTTCCGGGCCCCGGCGCCATGTACCATCACCACCAACCCAGCCTATTGCCGGCAATGAGTCATTATAAAACCCTATAATATCGGTGGCTTTTGCCGTGCTGGAAGCAAAAATCATAACGATACGGCCATTTGGTGAGTCAAACGCAAAGCCAAGAGCTGGCTCGACAGACAAATCCGCCATAATTGGCACATCGCCAACCCAGCTATGCTGTTGGCTTTGCACGGCCTTTGCCGGCGTTAAACTGCCAAACACCCCCGCCGTAAAACCGGCCAAAACCACAAGAATCGTCAACCATTTACCCGCCGCTGATCGCGGGGTAGGGGCAGCAAAATGCCGCGACTGGGTGGGATGGGGAAGGATTTGAGTGCTCATAATAATTGCCTGTTTTCAAAAATCAGTCTGTGTGCGGATATGCGCACCTGACAAACTATCGCATGATACCGCTAGCGTTGGCAACGTGGACAGTAGAAACTTGACCGGCCCGATTGCACAATCATTTTAATCGGGGTTGTGCAAGCCTGACAGGCCTGACCATCCCGCCCATACACCGCCAAGCGTTGCACAAAATAGCCAATCTCGCCGCCGGGCTGGACATGGTCGCGCAGCGATGTCCCCCCGTCTTCAATCGCCGCACGCAATGTTTTAACAATCGCTGTGGCCAGCCTTTCAGCGCGTTGTCCGACAATTGTTGCCGCCTTGCGGCGCGGTGAAACCCCCGCATGAAACAACGCCTCGCTGGCATATATATTGCCAATGCCGGCGATGAGTTGCTGGTTTAATAACGCATTTTTCACCGGGCCTTGGCGGCCTGCAAACACGGTTTGCAGATGCGTGGCTGAAAACGCATTGCCAAGCGGTTCCGGACCCATATGCCGCAACAATTTGTGATGGTCTTGATGGGTCGCAGAAAATAAATCCACCCAGCCAAACCGGCGCGGGTCATTCAGCACAATATAATGGCGGGCGGCGGCGGTTGGGCTGGCCGCCATTGTCAGCATGATATGATCGTGTTTCCTAAGGCTGGGCGGGGTGTCATAAATGCGAATGGACCCGGACATGCCAAGATGCAACAATAAAATATCCTGTTGGTCTAGATGCATCAGCACATATTTTCCGCGGCGGTCGACATTGGTGAACTGGCGCCCAACCAACTGCTCAGCCAAATTTTTTGGTAACGGCCAGCGTAAATCATTACGGCCCACAAAAGCCGCCGTGACATAATGCTGGGTCAATACAGGCGCAAGCGCCCGGCGTACCGTTTCAACCTCTGGCAGTTCTGGCATATGGATCCTCTTTGATTGGTCTGACACGGCAATGGATGAGATTTAGGGCGTAAAAATGCTGTCAACGCCGTTTCGTATTTTGCCGAGGGCTGTTATAGAAGAAGCCAGTATGGTGAACTAAAGGCGATTTATGCAAAATTCACAAGACAGAAAACGCGATGATGCCGCCGCCGCGCACGCGTATAGCATGGCGCAAGATGACACCATAGATTTTGGCTTTCAAACCGTCGAGCGTGCGGCAAAAGCCGGGCTTGTCCGCGGGGTGTTCGATTCGGTTGCCAGCCGCTATGACATCATGAATGACGTGATGAGCGGCGGCGTCCACCGGTTATGGAAAACCGCAATGATCGATTGGATGGCGCCGCAACCAAACCAGCATCTAGTTGATCTGGCAGGTGGCACCGGTGATATCAGCTTGCGGTTTTTAAAAGCCGGGGGTGGGTCCGCCTGCATCACAGATATCAACCAAGCCATGCTACAAGCTGGCCAGCAACGGGCGCAATTACAACGCCATGCTGCCCAATTACGCTGGTGTGTGGGCAACGCTGAAGCCCTGCCACTGGCCAGCGCCACAGCTGATTTTGTCACCATTGCTTTTGGCTTGCGCAACGTCACCGACCGGCAGGCGGCACTTACGGAAGCCTATCGAATTTTGAGACCTGGCGGACGATTTTTATGTCTTGAATTTTCGCATGTACAAAACCGGCCTTTGGCAAAACTTTATGATGCCTTCTCGTTCAACCTGTTGCCGGTGATGGGACAAGTCATTGCTGGTGATGCGGCAAGCTATCGCTACCTTGTAGAATCAATTCGCCAATTTCCCAGCAAAGAAGTGCTGGCAGATATGTTTGCCGCGGCCGGATTCGCGCAAATCCGTGTACGCAGCCTGTCTGCGGGTATCGCTTGTATTCATTCCGGCTGGAAACTCGATTAATGCGGCCTTTGTCTTTATTGCTGGCGTTACTGCGATTGCCACCCATTGCTTGGCATCTAGGCCGCGCCGGGGTGTTGGGGCATCTGGCGGTAGTGCCGTTATTACCAGCGTGGCTCAGGCAATTGTGCCATGTTCTGGATAAAATCATCCGGTCGGGGCCTGCCACTGCCGATGCGGGCGGTGCCCTGGCACATGCGCTGGTGCGGTTGGGGCCGGGCTTTATCAAATTTGGTCAGGCCCTATCAACCCGGGCCGATCTGATCGGACCCGATATGAGCCACGCGCTGGCCCAGCTTCAGGACCGCTTGCCCCCATTTCCAGCGGCAGTGGCACGGCGCCTAGTGGCCAGCCAATCCGGCAACGCCTTAGAGGAGCGTTTTGCCCGTTTTGACGATGAAGCGGTGGCGGCGGCGTCAATCGCACAAGTGCACCGGGCAACATTATGCGATGGGCGCGAAGTGGCGGTTAAATTGCTCCGCCCGGGCATTGAAAAACGCATGCGGGCGGATACCGACCTGTTTGACTCACTCGCGCATATTCTAGAATGGGTGGCACCCGGTCTTCGGCGACTGAAACTCGTTGAAGCGGTGGCGCAATTTCGTGAAATTTCTGAAACAGAGCTTGATTTTCGTCTTGAAGCGGCCGCTGGCGGACGGCTGGCCGATAATCTGGCGCATGATCACGGCATCTATGTCCCGTGGATTGATCTTGAACATAGCACCAAACAAATGCTGATCATCGAATGGGTTGATGGCATTCGCATTGATGATGTTGATGGGTTGATGAATGCCGGCCACGATATCGCCAAGGTCACTGAATTCGCCGCCAGTAGCTTTTTTAATCAGGTGTTCCGCGATGGCTATTTCCACGCCGATATGCATCCTGGTAATATTTTCATTCGCAAAGATGGTGTTCTGGTGCCCATTGATTTTGGTATTATGGGCTATCTGGAATTTGGCGACCGATTGTTTTTAGCCCAGCTGTTGAGCGCCATGCTGGAGCGCGATTATGACGAAGTCGCATTGCTCCATAAAAATGCCGGTATGCTGAAAAATAATGTGTCGGTTCACCAGTTTTCACAAGCCATTCGTGCAGTTGCCGATCCAGTAATGGGAAAGGCACTTGGCGAGGTTTCATTAGCCACTGTTTTGGGGCAAATCTTACAAATTTCCACGCGGTTTGAAATCGAAGTGCAGCCAGAATTTAATTTGTTGCAAAAAACCATGATGATGGCCGAAGGCGTTGCCCGGCAACTCAATCCAAAAGCCGATATGTGGCAGTTAGCCAAGCCATTGGCCGAAGACTGGATGGCCCAAGAAGCCAGCTTGACAAAGCAGGCCGAACAGGCGGTCAAAGCAATTTTCGCGCTGACAACACGCCTGCCAGCACTCTTAGATACGCTCGAATACCCCCAGCCAGGCACCCCGCCACCATCGCCCTGGCCCTTGCGTCTAGCCGTTATTGCGATTGGGCTTGCTATTGCCAGCTTTTTCACGCATTTTCATTGATATGGATATTTGTGTAAATTCGTGAATCGAGGGAAAGAGCGGCGTTGGCGAATCATGTTGATTTAACGGCGATTATGACCGCTCTTGGTGGTCGACAAGCCATGCAGGATGTGTTGGGGGTGGGCGCCAGCGCGATCAGCAACTATATCGCGCGCGGGTCTGTACCAACGCATGTACGTTCTAAACTCTATAATGCCCTCACCGCCCGCGGCTACCAGGTCCGGCTAGATGATTTATCTATTTTATGCGGCCCAGATGCGGCCACAAGCCAGATAAAAAAACCGATGGTGCTGTTAATTATCGGGGGCGGTATCGCCGCTTATAAAGCGTTAGAAACCGCCCGGCGCATGCAACAGCTTGGGCTTGATGTCACCGGCGTTTTGACAAAATCAGCGGCACAATTTATTACCCCGCTCAGCGTTGCGGCGCTGACCAACCAGAAATGTTATGACGATCTGTTTTCGCTGACTGATGAAGCGGAAATGGGTCATATCAGGCTAGCTCGGTCAGCTGATTTGGTGTTGGTCATGCCAGCCACCGCCAATCTAATGGCCCGTGCCGCATGCGGGCTCGCCGATGACCTCGCAACAACCATTCTGCTGGCCACTACCACGCCTATTTTAATGGCGCCGGCGATGAATCCAGCCATGTGGGCGCATCCTGCCACCATCGCCAATCAGGCCATTTTGCGCCAGCGTGGTATCCATATGATTGGCCCAACCGAGGGCGACACAGCCTGCGGTGAAATTGGCAGTGGGCGGATGAGCGAACCTGCCGATATCGCCGCCACCGCCTTTGAGCTGGCAGTCAAACGCCCACAATCACTAGCTGGCAAAACCGCCATTGTGACCGCGGGCCCTACAGTAGAACCCATTGATTCAGTTAGATTTATTGCCAATCACTCATCAGGCAAACAAGGCTATGCGATTGCCGTGGCACTAGCCGCGCGGGGCGCATCAGTTACACTGATCAGTGGGCCAGTGGCCCTGCCAGCCCCGCCACAGCTACAGCTGGTTTCGGTGCAAACCGCCCGAGACATGCAAGCGGCGGCACATGCCGCTTTGCCAGCAGATATTGCGATTTGCGCCGCCGCGGTTGCCGATTGGCGCGTTGCCGAAGCAAGCCATGCAAAATTAAAAAAACCAGATCATCGCACCGACACGCAGATGCAACTAAGCCTTGTTGAAAACCCAGATATTTTAGCGGCGCTTGGACAATCAGACCAGCGCCCCACACTGCTAGTCGGCTTTGCCGCTGAAACTGAAGACGTACTGGAAAATGCCACTGCCAAAAGACACCGCAAACAATGTGACTGGATCGTTGCCAATCAAGTTGGCGCCGCCGATGACCCAGTTTTTGGCAGTGACCAAAATCATATTATGCTGATATCCGAAACAGCAGTTGAAAACTGGCCACGGATGCTGAAAACTGAACTGGCAGACAAATTGGCGGATCGCATTGCAATGGAATTTGGAACATGAGCGCTGTAACGGTCAAATTTCAGCGTCATGCTGATGATGTGGTTCTGCCAGATTATGCGACCCCCGGTGCTGCAGGTATGGATATTGCCGCGCATTTGGATACAGCGGTCACCCTAGCCCCATTTGCGCGCGCCGCCATTGCCACCGGTTTTTCCATGCAATTACCGTCTGGTTATGAAGCGCAAATAAGGCCGCGCTCTGGCCTTGCGCTGAAACATGGGGTGACAGTCGCCAATGCCCCCGGCACCATCGATAGTGATTATCGCGGAGAAGTGGCGGTGATATTAATCAATCTGAGCCAGCAGGATTTTACCATTACACCCGGTATGCGCATTGCCCAAATGGTGATTGCGCCGGCTACACATTGCCGTTTTGAAGACACATTAAAGCTTGATATGTCGGACCGTGGCGCCAGTGGATTTGGATCAACCGGCCTATGAGGACCCTATGTTAAACGATGCCGATTTAGAGCGCTATGCCCGACAAGTAATTATGCCGCATGTCGGCGAAGACGGGCAGGAAAAACTGCTGGGTGCGAAAGTGCTTGTGGTTGGGGCCGGCGGGTTGGGTGCGCCGGTTATTTTCTATCTAGCGGCGGCCGGCATTGGCCATATCACAATTATTGATGACGATATGGTTTCGCGCACTGATCTTAATCGGCAAATTATCTATCGCGAAGAAGATGTTGGGCGGGCGAAAGCACAGCTAGCGGCACAGGCGGCGCAGGCGATCAACCCAGACATACAAATATCTCACTTTATCACCCGCCTGACCAAAGGCAATGTTGAGAATTTGGTCACCGCCCATGATGTTGTTGTCGATTGTTCAGATAATGCCGCCACCCGCTATTTGTTGGGCGATTCTGCCCATCAATATGAACGCACATTGGTATTTGGCGGGGCGGTGCGAATGGAAGGTCAATTGGCGGTGTTTCAAAGCAGTGTAGCGGGGCATGCCGGCACCGCCTGTTATCGCTGTGTATTTCCGTCCATGCCTGATGCCAAACAGGCGCCGGGATGTTCTGAAGCGGGCATTTTGGGCCCGGTGACAGGCATTGTTGGTAGCTTGCAGGCGTTAGAAACGGTGAAATTATGTATGGGCCATGATAGTGGCCTGACCGGATCGCTTTTGCTGATCGAGGCTGGACAAACTGATTTTATGAAAATTGCCACCGCACCGCGCAACGATTGTAGTTGTTGCGGCGATCAGCAAGCGGCTGGCTAGCTAGAGCATCGCCTCTATCACCCGGTCTGGCGGGGTATGACCATCCCAGAATGTTTGCACATTGATAATCACCTTATCACCCATCTGCAGACGCCCTTCGATGGTTGCCGAACCGATATGCGGTAACAACACCACGTTTGGCAGGGTGCGCAGTTTTTCTGAAATTTTTGGCTCTTCGGCATAAACATCTAGCCCTGCCCCAGCGATATGCCGTTTTGCCAGCAATTCGGTCAGCGCCGCCTCATCAACAACATCACCGCGCGAAGTGTTCACCAGATAGGCAGATGGCTGCATTAAGGCCAACCGGTCAGCCGATAGTAAATTTTTTGTCTGCGCGGTATGCGGACAATTTACCGATACAATATCAACCCGCGCCAGCATCTGTTCAAGCGATTCCCAATAGGTGGCTTCAAGCTCCGCCTCGGTCTGCTGATGCACCGGTTTACGGTTATGGTAATGGATCGACAAGCCAAACCCACGGGCCCGCCGTGCCACGGCTTCGCCAATGCGGCCCATGCCCACAATGCCCAACCGTTTGCCATTAATTCGATGCCCCAACATACCTGTTGGCGCCCAACCCCGCCATTTGCCAGACCGGGCCAGCGCATCACCTTCCGCAATACGCCGCGGCACCGCAAGAATCAATGCCATCGTCACATCTGCTGTATCCTCGGTTAACACACCCGGGGTATTCGTCACGGTGATACCGCGTGCCCGCGCCGCCGCCAGATCAATATGGTCAACACCTGTGCCAAATGACGCAATCAACCGCAATTGATCACCAGCCGCAGCAATCAAATCAGAATCGATTTTATCCGTAACCGTCGGCACCAGCACATCAGCCGTTTTCACCGCGTCTTCAAGCTGGGCACGGCTAAGCGCGATATCGGTCTCATTCAAACTGGTGCTGAATAATTCCCGCATACGGGTTTCTACCGTTTCAGGAAGCTTGCGTGTCAAAATGACTCGGGGCTTGCTCTGGTTCATCACCACACCTTCTGGCTTTAAGCCACAGCGGATCTGCTGTTGGCATTCGCTGGTAAAACATATTATGCTCTGCCAAGGTCAGATGATTACGTCGACAGACGCGTTTAATCTGCACCAAAACGCACCGAAACACCACCAGAACAGCAAATTCCATGAAAAAAAAATATCAAAAAGCTGGTCTTTTTCTGATCCGTTTTAGTCTGCTTACCGTGCTTGGCTATGGCGCCCTCCTGCCAGCCCCCTTTATGGCAACAGCACAAGAAGCCAAATTGACCGTGCGCGGCAGTGGGTTGCCCGTACCACGGTTTGTCTCACTGAAATTTAATGAGGCGAATCTGCGGGCAGGTCCGGGCAGTGAATATCCGGTTTTATGGCAATATAGACAAGCTGGGTTGCCATTGTTGGTGGATGCTGAATTTGGTGTCTGGCGCAAAGTCAGAGATGCAGACGGCACAACTGGATGGATGCACGGGGCTGGCCTGTCCTTGCGGCGCATGGCCTTTATCCACGAGGGCATGGCAAAAATCTATCAACGGGATAACAGCGACTCCGGCGTGGTGGCGGTTGCCGAGAAAAACGCCCTTCTAGAGCTTGAATCCTGCCCGAAAAATTGGTGCCGGGTCACAACAGACACCGTCAAAGGCTGGGTAAAGCGCACCGCTATCTGGGGTGTTTTAAAAGATGAAAGCCTGAAATAGACGGCCAATACAGAATTGTCTTCATCAGATGACTAAGGCCGCGAAAAAAGGCGCTTCACCATGATGAAGCGCCTCGTTTTATTTGGCGGGAGTGAGGCCATCATAACAGCCCCAACGATGCTTAATTAAGCGACGTCAAACCGGTCGTTATTCATCACCTTGACCCAAGCCGCCGCAAAATCGCGCAAGAACCGGTCCTGTGCGTCATCTGCCGCATAGACCTCGGCAAGGGCACGCAATTGCGAATTTGACCCAAATGCCAGATCCACGCGTGTTGCGGTTCTGACCGGCTTGCCGGTTTTGCGGTCAACAGCTTCATATGAGTTGCTACCAGTGGCTTTCCATTCAACACCCATATCCAACAAGGTCACAAAAAACGCATTGGTCAGCTTGTCCGTGGTGGCAGAAAACACACCATGGCCATTTGTGCTGATACCAAGAGCGCGCATGCCCCCTACCAGAACGGTCATTTCCGGTGCGGTCAGGCCAAGCAATTGTGCCTTGTCCAACAGCATTTCTTCTGGGCTCACACTATAGTCAGCCTTTTGGAAATTCCGGAAACCGTCTGCCACAGGTTCCAGCACGGCAAAAGAGTCAACATCGGTCTGTGCCTGCGTGGCATCACCGCGTCCCGGGGTGAATGGCAAAGATAGGCCAGAGGCCTTTTCAATGCCAACATTACCAGCCAGCACAATCACGTCAGCAACCGATGCCCCGGCGGCGGCGGCAATCGGCTCAAGAACTGATAACACCCGCTGTAACTGGTCTGGCTTGTTTGCCTGCCAGTCTTTTTGCGGGGCCAGACGGATACGTGCGCCATTGGCACCGCCGCGCATGTCTGTACCGCGATAGGTTGAGGCGCTGGCCCAAGCGGTTTCAACCATTTCTTGAATGGTGAGACCAGATTTCGCAATTTCAGCCTTCACCGCATCGAAATCATAATTGCTTTTGCCAGCGGGGACTGGATCTTGCCAGATCAGCTCCTCTGATGGGACTTCAGGGCCAATATAGCGTGTACGTGGACCCATATCACGATGCAGTAATTTGAACCACGCCCGCGCAAATACATCAGCAAATTCATCCGGGTTTTCATGGAACCGCTTGGAAATCTTGCGATAGGCAGGATCTTCACGCATGGCCATGTCGGCTGTTGTCATCATCGTTGGTACACGGATTGATACATCTTCAGCATCTGGTGCCAGATCTTCTGGCTTCGGATCAATCGCATGCCAAATATGCGCCCCCGCTGGACTTTTGACCAATTTCCACTCATAGCCAAACAGCAAATCAAAATAGCCGTTATCCCATTGTGTTGGATTAGCGGTCCAAGCGCCCTCGATACCGCTGGTGATGGTGTCGCGGCCTTTACCTGACCCAAAGCTGCTGATCCAGCCCAAGCCCATCTGTTCAATGTCAGCACCTTCAGGCTCGGCGCCAACCAAAGCTGCATCACCGGCCCCATGTGCCTTGCCAAAAGTATGACCGCCAGCGACCAAAGCCACTGTTTCTTCGTCATTCATTGCCATGCGGGCAAATGTCTCACGTACATCATGCGCACTGGCCAAGGGATCAGGATTGCCATCTGGGCCTTCTGGATTGACATAGATCAGGCCCATCTGCACCGCCGCTAATGGATGCTGCAGATCGCGTTCACCAGAATAGCGCTTATTGCCAAGCCATTCGCCTTCAGCCCCCCAGTAAATATCTTCTTCAGGGGCCCAGATATCATCACGGCCACCACTAAATCCAAACGTCTTACCACCCATTGATTCAATCGCCACATTACCAGCGAGGATCAACAGATCCGCCCAACTGATATTTTGGCCATATTTCTTTTTAATGGGCCATAACAGACGGCGTGCCTTATCTAGGTTGCCGTTATCCGGCCAGCTGTTTAATGGGGCAAAACGCTGCGCGCCAGTACCGCCACCGCCACGACCATCGGCTGTTCTGTAAGTGCCGGCCGCATGCCATGTCATGCGAATGAAAAATGGGCCATAATGACCATAGTCAGCTGGCCACCATTCTTGCGAATCTGTCATCAGCGCAAGCAGATCTTTTTTCAGCGCTGCATAATCAAGCTTTGAAAACGCCTCACGGTAATTGAAATCAGTATCAAGCGGGCTGGATTTTTTATCATGTTGATGCAGGATATTCAGATTAAGCTGGTTTGGCCACCATTCGCGGTTTGAGGTGCCACCGCCGCTGTTACGCGCAACGGCGCCGTGCATTACCGGGCATTTGGCTTCATCCATGGGTCACTCTCCTTGGCAATATTTGTCGTGTCAGAAACAATAATTAGACCTATTCAGTAATGGCGGCCTGCACAAAACAAGCTGGCCCTCCATCATGCAAACACTGTGCAATAAAAATAGGCATTGGCATGATTTGGGTCAAGTCTGTTTAGAACAATTTCAAACTAGAAACCAAGAGGCGAAAATAGCGGCCAAACAGTACGCCCAGCCCCTATTTTTTAGTGACATGAATAATCACATCAACGCGAGTGATATCGCGATCATCCGGCGCCTGTGGCAAGCGCGACAACACCACATGATCAGACGGAATATCAATCAGCCGGTCATCCGCCGCGTCATAAAAATGATGATGGTGTGCCGTGTTGGTATCAAACAGACTATATTCATTATGCACCGTTACCCGCCGCAAAAACCCAGCGTTGGTAAATTGGTTCAGTGTATTATACACCGTACCACCAGCCACATGCAGTCCGGTGGCGTTAATTTCAGCGGTCAGGCTTTCGGCGGTTACATGTCGGTGCCGACCATCAAGCAAAAGACAAGCAATGGCCACTCGTTGGCGGGTTGGACGCAAACCAGCCACGCGCAATTTAGACGCCATCGTCACCACAGTTGCTGGCGCGGGAGGTTTATTTTCTTCGGGCGGTACATTCATCGACATAGCCACACCAAAATGCGCAGTTTGCCAGAAATTGTCAATATTACCTTGGCTAACGGGGGTGTTTCGTGCTTTTTTAATGCGTTTTATGCCTTTGTGTATAGCACAAAGACAGAGTGTCTGGCGTAGTGGCTGTGGTGGTCATTTGTGCCGGTGAGTTGAGTAACCGCGCCTGTTGTCAAACTTGGTTTACAGCGCCGTATTAAGGAACGCAGACATGCAACCAAAACAGCAAAATTCATTCACCTATGACGAGCTGATCAGTTGTGCCAAGGGAGAGATGTTTGGCCCAGGTAACCCGCAATTGCCGCTTCCCCCCATGTTGATGTGCGATCGCATCACCCATATTGATGATACTGGCGGCGCATTTGACAAAGGCCTGATAGAAGCTGAATTAGATATTCACCCGGATTTGTGGTTTTTTCCCTGCCATTTCGAGGGTGACCCGGTGATGCCGGGGTGTTTGGGCATGGATGCATTATGGCAATTGGTTGGATTCTTTCTGGGATGGTCAGGAGGGCTGGGACGCGGCCGGGCATTATCTGTTGGCGAGGTTAAATTCACCGGACAAATTCTGCCAAAAAATAAGCGCGTGCAATTCCGCCTTGATATGAAACGCGTTATCATGCGGCGGTTGGTTATGGGCATCGCTGATGGCAAAGTGTTTTGCGATGGCGAGGTTGTTTTTGAAGCCAACGACATTCGCGTTGGTCTTTTTACGCCAGAAGGAAATTAATCATTATGCGTCGTGTTGCAATCACTGGAATCGGCATCGTTTCGTCGATTGGAAATAATGTTGAAGAAGTCACCAACGCACTGCGCAATGGCACATCCGGCATTGTCGCCGCGCCCGAATATACCGAGCTGGGGTTTCGCAGCCAGGTTCATGGCACGGTAAAGCTTGATGTAACTGAACATATTGACCGTAAACAATTGCGCTTTATGGGGGAAGGTGCAGCATATGCCGTGCTGGCCATGGAACAAGCCATTGCCGATGCCGGCCTTGACGATCATCTGATATCGCATGTGAAAACAGGTTTAGTGGCCGGTTCGGGTGGCCCGTCAACAGCCAATTTGCTGGCGGCTTTTGACATTACCCGCGAAAAAGGCCCGAAACGGATCGGGCCTTACATGGTGCCACGTTGCATGTCGTCAACGGTATCAGCATGTATTGCGACATTTTTCAAAATTAAAGGCATCAATTATTCGATTTCTTCGGCCTGTTCGACTTCGGCGCATTGCATAACAGCCGGGGCTGATGCCATTCGCAGTGGTAGCCAAAATATAGTGTTTGCCGGTGGCGGCGAAGAACTGCATTGGACCTTATCCGTGCTGTTTGACGCCATGGGCGCGATGTCATCCAAATATAATGACACCCCAGAAACAGCCTCTCGCCCCTATGACACGGATCGTGATGGATTTGTGATCGCTGGCGGTGGCGGCATGGTGGTGCTGGAAGATATGGATCACGCGATTGCTCGCGGAGCAAAAATTTATGCCGAACTTGTTGGCTATGGCGCTAATTCTGATGGTGATGACATGGTCGCCCCATCTGGCGAAGGCGCGGTGCGTTGTATGGAGTTGGCGCTGGCTGGGTTTGATGGTAATACATTAGCCGACAAGGTTGATTATATCAATGCCCATGGCACGTCGACACCGGTTGGAGATGTCAAGGAATTGGACGCGGTGCGCAGTGTTTTTGGCCCCCGCGGATATTTGCCAACAGTCACCTCGACCAAATCACTAACCGGGCATTCGCTTGGCGCGACAGGTGTACAAGAAGCCATCTACACGCTGATCATGATGCAGAATAATTTTATTGCCGCCTCGGCCAATATCAGCAATCCAGACCCGGCCATTGGTGATATTCCGATCCCACAACAGCGGGTTGATAATGTCTCCATCGGACTAGCGTTATCAAACTCATTTGGCTTCGGTGGCACCAATGCCACTCTGGCACTAAAAAAGGTGTCGTAACATGCAGCAGGGACAACTCCTGGCTGGCAAACGAGGCCTTGTTATGGGCGTTGCCAACGAAAAATCAATCGCCTGGGGAATCGCCGCCGCCGCCGCCGCGCAAGGGGCCGAAATTGCCTTTTCCTATCAGATGGAGGGATTTGGCAAACGGCTCAAACCGCTGGCTGACTCGATTGGATCACGCTTGTTAATCGAATGCGATGTAGCCGCTGATGGCTCGGTTGAGAGCCTTTTTAACCAGCTTGCCAAGGGCTGGCCGCAAATAGATTTTGTTGTTCATGCGTTAGCCTATTCAGATAAAGCCGAACTCAAAGGGGCGTATCTCGACACCAGCCGGGACAATTTCATCAACACCATGATGGTGTCTGCTTATTCCTTTACCGAGGTAGCGCGGGCCGCCCGGCCGATGATGCCGGCTGGCGGTGCTTTGCTTACGCTCAGCTACATCGGAGCCCAGCGCATCACCCCAAATTACAATGTCATGGGTGTTGCCAAAGCCGCATTAGAGGCATCGGTGCGCTATCTGGCGGTAGATCTTGGCGGTGAAAATATTCGGGTTAATGGGCTGTCTGCTGGGCCCATGCGAACACTTGCCGGGGCCGCCATTGGCGGGGCACGTCACATTTTTCGGCATTCTGAAGACAACGCCCCCTTGCGCCGCAACCCGGGTTTGGACGAGGTGGGACGCTCTGGCCTCTATCTGATTTCAGATTTATCATCTGGCGTTACCGGCGAGGTGCATTTTGTCGATGGTGGCTTTAATGCCATAGCGATTCCGCGCGAACAGAGCTAAACAGGATCTGGCCGACATTTACGCATAACGATAGTGGCATCACGGATTTGCCTGCTCCCACGCTAATGCATCACTGACAATTTTTTGCAAATCATCATAAACTGGTGTCCAGCCTAATTTGCGCCGTAATTTGCTCGAATCAGCAACCAAAATAGCCGCATCACCAGCGCGGCGCGGGGCATCGGTAATGGCCAGCTCCTTTCTAGCTAACGTAGCCACAACATCCAGCACATCACGCACTGATGCCCCATGTCCATACCCGCAATTGGCAAGCATCGACTCGCCATCCGCCTGCAGATGGGCCAGCGCCGCCATATGCGCCCCAATAAGATCAGACACATGGATATAGTCCCGAATACAGGTGCCATCCGGGGTTGGATAATCTGTTCCATAAAGCTGTATGGATGAACGTTTGCCAACCGCCGCTTCGACTGCAATTTTAATCAGATGCGTGGCCGGCTGTGACAATTGACCGGCCCGCCCCTTGGAGTCGGCACCAGCCACATTGAAATAACGTAAAATCACATAAGATAGATCAGCGGCACGGGCACAATCGCGCAAAATCGTCTCTGACATCAATTTGCTGGTCCCATATGGATTTTCTGGCTGGGTGCTGGCGTCTTCATTGATCGGGTTGTGGTCTTGATTCCCATAGACCGCCGCGGTGGATGAAAAGACAAATCGTTTTATTCCTGCCTCTACACAAGCGGCGATAAAGCGCGTCGTTGACGCGGTGTTATTTAGATAATATTTCAGCGGGTCGCTCACCGATTCAGGCACCACAATTGACGCGGCAAAATGCGCTACCGCATCAATTTCATAGCTGTTGCAAATCTCCGCCACCAGCCCCGCATCAGCCACATTGCCGCGAAACACCGGAACGCCATTTGGCACCAGCTGTTCATGGCCAGTTGAAAAATCATCAAGAATGACCGGCTGATGACCCGCATCAAGCAAGGCCAAAACCATATGGCTTCCAATATACCCCGCCCCGCCAGTTACCAAAACTGTCATATGATCAGACATACAACCACCCTTTTTCCACCCTATGACGCACCCGTTTTACCGGCACTGTATATGGTTACCATCAAAATCTATGGCGCGCATCAACAAGATAGAGGCACAAAAAAAGCAGGGCCGCTGACCCTGCTTTTATGAGATATCATGAAACAGCTATTCAGCGTCGGCAGCGGCCTCAAGATCCGCACCGGTTTCCTGATCAACCCGTTTCATCGACAATTTGACTTTACCACGATCATCAAAGCCAATGACCTTGACCTTGACCATATCGCCTTCTTGGCAAATATCCATGGTCTTTTCGGTGCGGCCATTTTGCAATTCAGAAATATGCACCAGCCCATCTTTTGCACCGAGAAAATTCACAAAGGCGCCAAAATCGACCGTTTTGACCACTTTGCCATTATAAATAACGCCAAGTTCAGGTTCCGCCACAATATCGCGGATCCGCGCCACTGCGGCCTCACCTGATGGGCCACTCACAGCTGCAACTTTAACCGTGCCATCTTCCTCAATATCGATCTTCGCGCCGGTCTCTTCACATATCTCACGGATGATTTTGCCGCCCGGTCCGATAATATCACGGATTTTATCCACCGAAATTTTCAATGTGGTGATTTTTGGTGCGCTATCGGCCAGATCTTCACGCGCATTGGTTAGCGCCTTGGCCATCTCACCAAGGATATGAAACCGGCCGTCACGGGCCTGTTCAAGGGCAATGCTCATAATTTCTGGGGTGATCGATGTGATTTTAATATCCATCTGCAAAGATGTCACACCTGCGTCCGAACCAGCCACTTTAAAATCCATATCGCCAAGATGGTCCTCGTCACCAAGAATGTCAGACAAGACGGCAAAATCATCGCCGTCCTTGATCAAACCCATGGCAATCCCGGCAACGGGCCGCTTAACCGGCACGCCAGCATCCATCAAAGCCAGCGAACCGCCACATACGGTCGCCATTGATGATGATCCATTTGATTCAGTGATTTCTGACACCAACCGAATGGTATAAGGAAATTCCTCCTTTTTCGGCAATAACGGACGCAACGCACGCCATGCCAGCTTGCCATGACCAATCTCACGGCGACCCGGCGAGCCCACCCGGCCAGCCTCACCCACCGAATAAGGTGGAAAATTGTAATGCAACATGAAGTTTGACCGGCTTTCGCCAACCAACGCATCAATAATCTGCTCGTCCTGACCGGTACCAAGCGTGGCCACAACCATTGCTTGTGTTTCACCGCGGGTAAATAATGACGAACCATGCGCACGCGGCAAAAAGCCAGCTTCGGCAACAATTTGACGGACTGTTTTCGTATCACGGCCATCAATTCGAACGCCGGTCTTCAAAATGGCACCACGCACCACATCAGCTTCAAGATCCTTGATCAATCCACCAACAAGAACGGCATCATGATCTTCACCAATGGCCTCTTTCGCCTCAGTACGGGCAACCGCCAATGCCGCCTGACGTTCGGTTTTGTCGGCAATTTTATAAGCCGCGGTAAACGCCTTTTCAAAACCCTTGAGGATTTTTTCGATATCCTTTTTCTCGGCGGGTTCTTCTGGCAGTAGGCGCGGTTCTTTTGCGCAAGTTTCGGCCAGGTCAATAATCGCATCAATCACAGGCTTGATCGCGTCATGACCAAAATTCACCGCTCCAAGCATAATGTCTTCAGACAATTCTTGGGCTTCAGATTCAACCATCAACACACCTTCATGCGTGCCTGCCATAACAAGATCAAGCGCGGCGTCTTCCATCTGTTCAACCGTTGGATTCAATACATAGGCATCATTGATCCAGCCAACCCGAGCGGCGGCGATAGGCCCAAAGAAGGGTACGCCAGACAAGGTGAGGGCTGCAGAGGCGCCAATCATCGCCGCAATATCCGGGTTGTTTTCCATATCATGCGCCAAAACAGTACAAATAACCTGTGTTTCGCATTTAAATGACTTTGGAAATAACGGGCGGATTGGGCGGTCAATCAGGCGGCTGACCAATGTTTCATTTTCAGACGGGCGCCCTTCGCGCTTGAAAAATCCACCTGGGATTTTACCAGCGGCGAATGCTTTTTCCTGATAATTTACTGTTAATGGGAAAAAATCTTGTCCCGGCTTCGCGGTTTGTGCGGCAACAGCGGTACATAAAACGGTGGTTTCACCGAGGCTGACCATCACGGCGCCATCGGCCTGCCGGGCCACCTTGCCGGTTTCCAACACCAGACGGGTGCCGCCCCAATCTAATTCTTTACGGAATATTTTGAACATCTAATCATCTCTTTCAAATAAATATCTGGCGCATCCTTTGCCCAGACAACATCACAGCATTGGCCGCAAATCAGCATGATTTACGACTAAACAAAAGGGCTGGTGATTTCGAAGGTGTAGAATTGGATCGGCGCTCTGTCTGCATCCGGTTTCCAGGGGCACCCTCAATCGGCCTTGTCCGTGCCCAGTTTTGTCACATTTCCCTCTGGTTTCGTCGCCCTTTTCGCATGGACAACGACAAAAAGCAATAAAAATTCGTCATTTAAGCCAACACAAAAAAAACAGCGCGACCATCGTAACGCTGTGTATTTGATTTTAGCTTTATTGAGAATGAATGGGCGCTTAGCGGCGCAGATCAAGCTTTTCAATAAGCGATTTATAGGCATCCTGATTGCCCGCCTTGATATAATCAAGAAGGCTGCGACGCTGGCCAACCATTGTCAGCAGACCGCGGCGCGATCCAAAATCCTTTTTATGTGACTTTAGATGTTCAGTCAGATTGCGGATCCGCTCTGACAAAATAGCAACCTGTACAGCCGCTGAGCCAGAGTCCTTGTCATTTTTGCCAAACTCTTTGATGAGTTCCGCTTTACGTTCCTGCGTAATCGACATCAAAACCTCCTGTGGGTGTGTGTTACAAATTCAGCACACGGACCGGACATACCGCCCCTGCCTTGACCATCACCAATGCCACCGGGGTTTGACCCTCAATCGCAATCGCGGTGTCACCAGCCATCAACATAGCAAACCGTTGTTGCGCAGATGCGCTTAAGGCTGGCAATGTCTGGCCCTGGCGGAGCTTTGTTGCCTCGACCCTAGAAATGGGTAACGCCGGGATGTCGTCCAGCGCACGCACAACCGGGTGCAAATGCTCGAAAGCGGCGGCACTATGCGTCAGCTTTTCCAAAAAATCCAGCGAAATCGCATGATCGGCATGAAATTGTCCAACAGATAAACGCCGCAAACTGGTCACATGCGCAGCACTGCCAAGCGCCCGCCCCAGATCACGCGCCAATGCGCGGATATATGCGCCCTTCCCACAGACAACAAAAAACCGGGCCTCCATCTGATCAGAGTCAAGACGCTGAAATTCATCAATGCGCACTTGCCGCGGTTTTAACGTTGGTAAGGGCTGGCCGGCACCCGCCCTGCGGGCCAGATCATATGCCCGCGCGCCTTCAATTTTTATCGCTGAATAATCTGGCGGCACCTGGTCAATGACACCTTGAAACTGTGTCAGCGCCCGGTCAATATCGTCATCTGAGGGTCGTCTATCAGTGTGGCGTATCACCTCACCTTCCGTGTCATCCGTGCTGGTTTCAGACCCCCATGCCAGCGAAAATTCATAGCTTTTGCTCTTGACCATCGTATAAGAGACAGTTTTTGTAGCTTCACCAAGCGCAATCGGCAACACGCCGCTGGCCAGCGGGTCAAGCGTACCACCATGCCCAGCCTTTGCCGCATCGAAGACCCGCCGGACAATCGCCACTGCTTTGGCCGAACTAATGCCACGAGGTTTATCTAGATTGACCCAGCCATGCACCGGCTGACCACGTCGCTTTGCCATTGCGTCATGATTCCTGCTTAATGGCGTGAAATAGCTGGTTCATTCTGGCGGCGTTTTCAAAACTGTCATCCAGCAAAAACCGCAACCGTGGGGTGCGCCGCAAATGCACCTTTTTGGCCACAAGCGACTGGATCATCGGCGCCAGTCTGTTCAGTGCGGGTAAAATGACATCCACATTCATTCCGCCTAGCGGCATGGTGTAAACGCGGGCGTTACTTAAGTCGGGGCTAACTGAAATTTCCGAAATTGTGATCGACACATTTGCCAGATCAGGATCAAAAAAATCTTCACGCATCAGAATTTCAGACAAGGCATGACGCAATGATTCGCCAACCCGCAACTGACGCTGGCTTGGTCCTGATGCTTGGCCTTGACGGCGTGATTTTGATGACATGACCCTAAACCCTCTGCCAAAACATCAATTTGTGGCACGCGGTCACACCGCCGTTTGCATCACAATTTAGTCAAGCGTGCGGGCAACCTCACGAATTTCAAAACATTCGATCATATCGCCCTCTTGCAGGTCTGAGTAATTTTCAAACCCCATGCCACACTCAAAACCCTCTCGGACTTCGCGTACTTCATCTTTAAAGCGTTTGAGCGTTTTCAAAGACCCTTCGTGAATGACCACATTATCACGCAGTAAGCGGACTTTACAGCCACGCTTGATAACGCCTTCGGTGACCATACAACCAGCGACCTTGCCAATTTTTGAGACGCCAAACACCTGCCGTATTTCGGCATAGCCGATAAAGTCTTCTTGTGTGTCTGGGCTCAGCAAACCGCTCATGGCCGCTTTCACTTCGTCAATCAATTCGTAAATGATGGAGTGATAACGAATTTCAACACCGTCCCGTTTGGCAAGATCGCGGGCTTGTGGAATCGCCCGCACATTAAAGCCAATGACAATGGCATTTGACGCCGTTGCCAAGGAAATATCTGACTCGCTCAACGCACCAACGCCTGATGACAGGGTTCTGACCTGCACCTGATCGGTGCCCAGCTTTTCCAGAGCAACACGGATGGCTTCGAGTGAGCCATGTACATCTGTCTTGATCACAACCGGCAGTTCGGCAGCTTCACCAGCGGCGATGGCTGACAACATCTGTTCCACTGAACCACGCGCACCGCGCGCCGCTTCGCTATCACGGTTCACCCGAGTACGGTATTCAGCGATTTCACGGGCGCGGGCTTCGCTTTCAACAACCACACAGCTGTCCCCAGCCATCGGTGTCCCGTTCAGCCCCAAAATTTCAACAGGCTGACCTGGCCTAGCCGATTTCAATGTCTGGCCACGGTCATCAAGAAGCGCCCGTACCCGGCCACTTTCTGCACCAACTACAAAAATATCACCCTTCTTTAAGGTGCCGCGCTGCACCAACAATGTTGCCACCGATCCTTTGCCGCGCTCGACTTTCGATTCAACAACAATCCCCTCGGCATGGCGATCAGGGTTGGCTTTTAATTCCAGCAATTCAGCTTGTAGCATAATGGCTTCTTCAAGCTTGTCGAGGCCCGCACCGGTCACCGCCGATACATCGACACACAATACATCGCCACCAAAATCTTCGGTGATAATTTCATGCTGCAACAAATCATTCCGCACTTTTTGCGGATTGGCTTCTGGCTTATCACATTTGTTCACCGCGACAATCGTTGGGCATCCAGCGGCCTTGGCATGATTGATGGCTTCAATCGTTTGCATCATGACCGAATCATCCGCCGCCACAACCAGAACCACAATATCCGTGATATTGGCCCCGCGTGACCGCATTTCGGTAAAGGCTTCATGGCCCGGTGTATCGATAAAGGTGATCACATTGCCAGCAGCGGTTTTGATTTGATAAGCACCGATATGCTGGGTGATGCCACCTGATTCGCCAGCCGCAACATCGGTACGCCGAATGGCGTCAAGCAAGCTGGTTTTACCATGGTCAACATGTCCCATGACAGTGACAACAGGTGGACGTGGTTGCAGGCTTGCTGGATCATCATCACTGCCTGACAAGCCAATCTCGATATCTGATTCAGATACCCGCTGGACGCGGTGGCCGAATTCGCCAGCGACAAGTTCAGCGGTCTCGCCATCAATGGTTTGTGTCGCGGTGGCCATAATGCCAAGCTTCATGAGCTCTTTCACCACATCGGCCGTACGTTCTGCCATGCGGTTTCCCAATTCACTAACGGTAATATTATCTGGCACAACAACATCACGCACTTGCTTGACTTGTGGCTGATCTTCCCGCATGCGCGCTTTTTCGCGTTGCCGTTTTACCGATGCCAAGGACCGTTGGCGCCGGTTATCATCACCTGACAAGGCCTGCGTGATGGTCATTTTTCCAGATTGGCGACGGCCAGCACCTTCGCGGCGCGGTGCGGGGCGACGCGGTGCCATCTCATCAGCTTCGCGGCGGCGACGTGATGCCACATCAGCTGGTAGCGGGCTTTGCGGTCCCGTTCTATACAGATTTGCATTGTCCCGGTCAGCAACCGCCTGTTGATGGCGCGCCACATGTTCTGAATTACGGCGCGCTTCTTCGTCGCGTCGACTGGCTTCAGCGGCTTCAATTTCCTCAAGCTCGGCCAGTTCAGCCGCGCGTCTTTGCGCCACTGGATCCAGTGCTGCTGTTGGTTCTGCGGCAACAGCTTCGGCAACTGGCGCCGCATCATCGCTGGCAACGGTTGGAGTGTCTTCGGTTGGCGCCGCATCTGCCGATGGGGTGCTAGCAGCTGGTTTTTTAAGCCCTTCTTGCAGCGCACGTACCCGGGCGGCGCGTTCTTGCGCTGTTAAGCGGTAGTCTGAAGATGGCGCGGCGGCTGGCAGGGGCGCCGGCGTTGCGGTAGGTGCCGCCGCAGATGGTTCAGTCGCGGCGGGGGTTTGGGTGCGTGATGGCGCGGCAGGCGCCCGCTTGCGGCGCACTTCAACCTGCACTGTCTTGCGGCCGCCACCAACTGCCGGCCCAGCCCGCAATTTACTGGCATCAATCGCACCCAGTGTCAGCTTGCCGCTCGACAGGCTCAGCTTTTTTGTTTTCCCGCTATCGTCACTCATTTTGAACCTTTCCTGGCATCAGCACACCGCACCCTGAACGGGCATGGCGGCCAATCGCACCGCTCCGTTTAGGTGATACACCCGTCTGGTAGGTCATTACAACCCACAGCACTGTAAAACCCGTCTAATCTTAAAATCTCGTGATGTAAAATTTCGTTTAATTTGCCAGCACCAGGCGCCGTAGATGCCCGCACACCAACAAAAGCTATGCTGTCACGGCCACAAACCTGTCCTAATTCAGTGGCCGTAAAATTCCGCGCCACCCAATCCACGGCCAGCTTTGAACGCAATTTTTCAGTTTCGCGCGGTGAGGCATCATCGGCCGCAAACAGGCCAACACATTGTCCTTCGGCTAGCAATTTGCCAGACCCGCCAAGCAATATGCCCGACCGCCGCGCAAGCCCAGCAATCGACAACACCCGCGCTCGCAACTGCGCGGCAATCACATTGATTGTCTGGTCGTCACTCTGCAAGCCGCTGCCTAGTGCACGTTTGAAATGACCACGTTGTTCCGCTTTACGAATGACATCTTCAGATGCTGTCACCCATGCCCCTCGGCCGGGCAAACTGCCTGCCACATCGGCTACAGCATAGCCATCCGGTCCGGCAACAAAGCGGATTAACCGATGCGGCGGTAGGGTGTGCCCAGTGGTGATACAGGTGCGCTCTGCCATGCGTTAATCCTAAACATGACTTAGCTATCAGTAGCTGCAGCTGGAGCTACATCACTGTCTAATGCATCAGCACCTTCATCAACATCTTCATCGGCAAACCAATGCGCGCGCGCCGCCATAATGATATCGCCGGCTTCAGTGTCATCGGTCAGGCCGTGTTGACCGAGATATTCGATCAATTCTTCATTATCGAGATCGGCCAGATCATCAAGCGTAAGCACATTATTTTCCGCAAGCGTCAGCATCATCCCAAGGCTGATATATTCAAAAGCGCGCAGATCTTCTGACACTCTTAATTCATCCAAAGCGGCATTGATCCGATCAGCCTCACGCGTCACATATTCGGTCGCACGATTTTGCAATTCAGCCGCAATATCTTCATCAAACCCCTGAATATTGGCCAATTCATCAATCGAACTTTCTGCCACATCTTCTGGGAACACAAAGCCTTCTGCTACCAGCAAATGGGCAATCACATCATCAATATTCAAAGCATCAATGAAGCGTGCCGAGCGGGTTTTAAACTCTTCCTGACGGCGCTCTGACTCTTCTGCCTCAGTCAGAATGTCAATGTACCAGCCAGATAATTGCGATGCCAAACGGACATTCTGACCACGTCGACCAATCGCCAGGCTGAGTTGGTCATCCGGCACCACAACTTCCATCCGGCCGGCCACTTCATCCATCACCACCTTAGCAACTTCAGCCGGTGCTAGCGCATTCACCACGAACGCGGCAGGGTCCTCGGTAAACGGGATGATTTCAACTTTTTCACCCTGTAATTCACCAACAACAGCCTGCACGCGGCTTCCCCGCATCCCAACACAAGCCCCAACCGGATCAATGCCAGGGTCTTTTGACAGAACGGCTATTTTGGCACGGCTACCGGCTTCGCGGGCAACGCCCTTGATTTCAATGATGCCATCATAAATTTCAGGCACTTCCTGAGTGAAAAGCTTGGCCATAAATTCATTACAGGCGCGCGACAAAAAAACTTGTGGGCCGCGCGGTTCTTCGCGCACATCAATGATATAGGCTCGCACACGGTCCCCTTGGCGCAAATTTTCGCGTGGAATCATTTCTTCACGGCGAATCACCGCTTCAGCGCGACCAAGATCAACGGTGATCGAATAGCTTTCCGCCCGCTTGACCGTACCCACGACAATTTCACCAACACGGTCTTTATATTCGGCAAATTGACGCACACGCTCGGCATCACGGACCTTTTGTGAAATCACCTGCTTGGCGGTCTGAGCGGCAATACGACCAAATTCAATCGGCGGCAATGATTGCCTTAAAAACTCACCAACAGCCAGTGGTGGCGATAGCTTGGCACCGTCTTCGGCGCTCATTTGGGTGGCTTCGTCTTCGACCTCGTCAACGACTTCCATCCAACGCTCCAGCACAATCGCACCAGATTTTCTGTCAATCATCACCCGAATATCGCGATCCAGACCATATTTAGCACGACCCGCTTTTTGGATTGCCTCTTCCATGGCTAGCATTACTTCTTCGCGCTCAATTGATTTTTCGCGCGCCACAACATCTGCAACCTGAATCAATTCAAGTCCCGGGATTGATGATGTATCCATTGTTATCTCACTTCTTTTCGTTGTTTCCCAACGGTCCGCCTAGGCGTTACCGTGTCGTTCCAAAATTTCCGACGGGTCAATGCGCCCCACCTCAATATCCTCAAAGGCAAATTCAAATTTGCCGAATGATGTATCCAATATCACCAGCCCAGCATCGCTCACACCACCAAGCCTACCATTGAACCGACGCCGCCCATCCTGCATCAGGCGCAAGGTGATCTTTGCCAGCTCACCCTGAAACCGCTCATAGTCAGTCAAGCGCGTTAATGGCCGGTCGATACCGGGTGAACTCACCTCCAGCACATAGGCACTGGAAATCGGATCTTCCACGTCAAGCAAGGTCGAAACATGGCGGCTGATCATCTGACAATCTTCAACCGTCATCTCCCGGTCCACTTTTGGCTCAGCCATAATCTGTAATTGATTACGGCCAGCCTGTCCGCCGGAATACAAAACACGCACCAGCGAAAACCCCAACTCCTCGATGGCCGCTTCAATGATCTGACTAATCTTGGTCTCGACCAACAGATACCCTTTTCGTCTTCCTATTGATTGATATGGACATGATGCCCCATATCAATTGTTATGCGCCTTTTTGCGGTCATCTCATGACAACAGCCCACAATAAAAAAATGGGCCAGCGGCCCACCATAAAAAACGACAGTCATGTCCGTTCGTGTATACCCACTATCGGCCCATAATGCAAGCCTTCTAAAAGGACAACGCCAGCGTTACCCGCATCGGTCAAAAATAAACCATGCAGGGCGGCGGGATGCTTTTTCTGCTTTGGCCATATAACGGGTCGCTGGCAAATGCGACGGCCGGTCACGCCAGTCTGCTGGACAGCGCGCTGTCCAACAAAAATGCTGATGCGACATAGCCGTTTGCAAAAGCCAGATTTTGGCTGTCGGATCATCACTTGCCATTACCAATTGACCGCCTGGCCGAATTAATCGTGCCAGAATATCCATCATCTCTGGTTGTAAGATACGCCGTGCCGCATGCCGTTTTTTTGGCCACGGGTCAGGAAACATAATAAAAACTTGAGACAAACCAGCCACCGGCAAAGCCGGCAAAATCAGCCGCACATCATCATCCCAAATCCGAATGTTGGATAAATGACGTTTTTGGATGTGACGCAGTAAACTTGCAATGCCATTCACAAAAGGTTCAGCACCAATGAAATTGGTCGCAGGGTTGGCTTCGGCAAGGCCAGCCAGATGTTCACCGCCACCAAAACCGATTTCGAGCGCTAGCTCAGCCTGTGGGCCGTTAGCTGATCCAAATTGTGCGGCCAGTGGCCGCGTTGCATCAAATCGCAAAGCTGGCAGCATATCGGTTAACAAGGCTTGCATGCCGGCGCGCAATGGACGGCCCTTGCGGCGCCCGTAAAAGCGTGGGCCGGTGGGTTTGCTTGTCATATTATGTCGGGCCTAAACCCTGCGACTTGATCAGCATTGCCCAGCCTAGGCCAGTGCTGATCGCAACGCATCAGCCAAATCGGTGGCTTCCCAACTAAAACTGCCCGGGCCCGCTTCACCAGCAGCGCGGCCAAAATGCCCATAAGCAGAAGATGGTGCATAGATCGGCGCGTTTAAGGACAAATGCTGACGAATGCCGCGCGGCGTCAAATTCATGGATTGTGCCAGCGCATCTTGCAGTCTGGCATCATCAATGCTGCCGGTGCCATGCGTATTCGCATAAAGCGACACAGGTTCAGCAACGCCAATAGCGTAAGCCAGCTGGATGGTGCATTTTTCAGCGAACCCGGCGGCCACAACATTTTTTGCCAAATAACGACAAGCATAAGCCGCCGACCGGTCGACCTTGGTTGGGTCTTTACCGGAAAACGCTCCCCCACCATGCGGTGCGGCACCCCCGTAAGTGTCAACAATGATTTTACGTCCGGTCAGACCAGCATCGCCGTCCGGGCCGCCAATGACAAATTGACCCGTTGGATTGACCAGCAAATCATCTACGCCCACCATCCAACCATCTGGCATCACATCGGCAATGACCGGTGTTACAAGTGCACGGATATCACGCTGTGTGGCGGCCTCGTCATGCTGTGTTGACAGCACAATTTTATGCGCGCCGGTGGGCCGCCCCTCATCATCATAAATGAGACTGATCTGACTTTTTGAGTCTGGCCCAAGGATAGAATCAGCATCGCCTTTGCGCATTTCAGCTAGCCGCTTTAATATTTGATGCGAATAATGGATAGCCGCCGGCATCAAGGCGTCTGTTTCGCGGCAGGCATAGCCAAACATCAGGCCCTGATCTCCAGCGCCTTCATCTTTATTATCGCCCGAATCAACCCCCATTGCGATATCAGCCGATTGTTCATGCAAATAATTTTGAAACTTAAAATGCGCGTGATGGAATTTTTCCTGCTCATAGCCAATATCTTTTACCGCCGCACGCACCGCTGGTTCAATTGCTGCCATTATGCTGGCCAGATTATCTTTGCGGGCACGCACTTCACCGCCCAAAATCACCCGGTTGGTGGTGGCAAATGTCTCACAGGCAACACGGGCTTCTGGTTCAGCCGCCAAAAACAAATCAAGCACCGTGTCAGAAACACGGTCGCATAATTTGTCTGGATGTCCTTCGGAAACAGATTCCGATGTAAAAATATAGCTCATTCTTTTGCCTCAAAGCCTTGTTCTATAGAAATATGCTTACGCCGTTGGCATGCCTTTATGCTTTATACGCTTGTTGTCTCTCACGCTGATATAACACCCAGGCGACCCCAAACACCCCAAAGCACAGAGCAAAAAATCCGGCGTTACCAAAACGGGCAAATATCGGTGCAGTCAATACGGACGGAAGCGCAATGTCAAGATAGGCCCGCATGCCAAGCGGAATAGTGCCGAGCTGGCGCCCAAACCCGTCAAAAGCGACACTGATACCGGTATTGGCAACACGCACTAACGGTATGCCTTCCTCTACCGCGCGCAGTTGCGACTGATAGAGATGCTGCCACGGGCCAATCGTTGTGCCAAACCACGCATCATTTGTTATATTCACCATTACATCAGGCCGATTAGTCGGCGCAATCACCTTACCGGCAAAAATCACTTCATAACAAATAAGGGTCTGGACCTGTCCGATCCCCGGCACTACAATCAGATGATTATGCTCGCCGGCAACAAAATCTGCCGGACCAGCAATAATATCCAAAAACGGTACCCATGAACGAAACGGCACATATTCGCCAAATGGTACCAAATGACGTTTGTCATAAAACCCCCGCAAACCGGCCTGATGATCAAATAAAAACGCTGAATTTAGCGGCCTGTTATCACCATTAAACCGCGGTATACCAGTAAGCAAAAACCCATCGGGATGCGTAGCGGCCCGCACCGTATCGGCAAGCAACAGCCTGTTTTGACTTGGCAAACCGGCAAATGCCGTTTCTGGCCAAATCAAAAAATCCGGCTTGTTTTCACCGGCCTGAGACAAATCGATCAGAGTAGCGAGATGCGCCGGGCGTTTTTGGCGGTTCCATTTATCTTGTTGGGGTACCGCCGGTTGCACAAGCCGTATCACAGGCGCTATGGCCGCTTGCGCAAATGGCTGGCTGTCTAACCGCACATTGCCCCAGAAAGTTCCAACAACCGGTAGCATCAGCAAAATCAGAGCCAGCCGGCGTGCTGATAAAACCCATAAGAGCGGCGCAACAACACAACCAAAAGCAAGCAATGTTAGACCGTACACGCCAATTATACTGGCCATCTGCAGACTGCTAAGATGAACGGCAAATATGCCGCCCATAAGGCTCCAGGGAAATCCAGAGGCAACAAAACCACGGGTCCATTCAATCACAGCAAACACTGCAAGCAAACACAAGAGACGCACCACGGCAGATCGATTTGGTAGCCAGCTTGCCGCCGCCGCAACCGCCCAAAACACCGCCAAGATAAGCGCCAGCGCCAATGCCACGAATGGCGTTAGAAACCATAATGATGGGGCGCTGACGATCAGCGCATGCGATATCCAAAATGTTGACGCCAAAAACCAGCCGAGACCAGCCTTCCCGAAGATGCTGGCTGCCTCAAACCGGCTGTTTGCATGGATCACGCGCCAGACTGGCAGTCCCAGACAAAACAAAGCAGGCAACATAAAAAAAGGCGGCAATGCCAGACTGGCGGCAGCGCCGCAGGTGGTATCAATTACAATCCCGGCAAAGCGATGTTTAGTCCTGAGCTTGTTTAGCAGCTGCACGCGGCAATCCCCGAATTTTCAGCAGGGTAATTCGGCGCGGGTCACCGTCAAGAATCTCAAACTGAATGCCCAGTCGGTGGCGCACCACTTCACCACGGCTTGGGACCCGTCCAGCCAGCGCAAACACCAGCCCACCAACCGTGTCCACCTCATCACGTTCATCATCATCAAGCAGATTGCCCACCACCGCTTCGAGATCTTCAACCTCGAGCCTTGCATCGGCGATGGCTGTGCCATCATCCTTGACTTCAAACCGAGGCGTTGTAGTTTTGTCATGTTCATCTTCGATTTCACCGACAATCTGCTCAACAAGATCTTCAATGGTGATCAGGCCGTCAACGCCACCAAATTCATCAACAACCAAGGCTAGATGCCGCCGCCGCAAACGCATTTCATGCAACAAATCTAGAAGTCTGATCGCTGGCGAAATAAATAATGCCGGGCGCAATAATTGATCAATTGACGGGGTGATGCCTGCTGGCAGATGGGCAAATAAATCCTTGATATGAATAATGCCAACAACATCGTCAAGCGTGTCACGATAGACCGGTACGCGGCTGTGATTGGCCGCGCTCATCTGTTGAATAATATTATCAAAACTATCATTCAAGGACACCGCAAATATATCAGCCCGTGGGATCATCACATCAACAGCTGTCAAATCACGAAGGCTCAAGAAATTTTGTAATAATGCGCCTTCATGACTATCAAAGCTGGCTTTATCGCCAACCGATTCTTGCAATAATTCGGTCAGTTCCTCTCGCCGCGACGTCGGGCGTGCCAAGGCAGGAAATAATTTACCAAGCAAAGCCGCCATCAGCGATCACCCTCCAATTGCGCATTTTGATAGGGGTTGGCTATACCCACCCCAGCCAGAAACTGTATTTCAAGCGTTTCCATGGCTTCGGCCATATCATCCTCAATATGGTCATAGCCAAACAGATGCAGCATACCATGTACGAATAAATGCATAAGATGATCTGCCACCGGTATCTGCATCGCATCTGCTTCGCGTACAACAGTCTCAGCGGCGATAACAATATCACCAAGCAGCGCTGGGAGGGCCGGGTCAATTTTATCGCTACACATGTCATAGGCCGGAAAAGACAGCACATTCGTTGCTTTATCAATCTGGCGATGCTGACGGTTTATTTGCTGCATCTGGAGATCATCACAAAGGCACAGGCTGACGCTGGCCAAGGCACTATCATGCATGGCCAGCATCTCATCAAAAATTTTGGGGGCAGTTTGTTGAAAGCTGTTTACCAGCGCGTCCGGCCAGATTTTTGTATCAATGCTGGCTTCGATCACCGCACCGGCGGGACTTTGCCAGTCACTATATGAAATATCATCATCACCCGGACTGTCAGGATCCGGTGCAGTATCGCTTGCGTTTGTGTCATGTACCATTACTTTGAAGACCAACCCTCTGGGCACGATTAACGGCAGTTATATTATACTATTTGTTCTTATTTTGCGGTTTTTGTCCAGCCTCATAAGCTTGCAAAATACGCGCCACAACAGGATGCCGTACAACATCCTCGCCCGATAAATGAAGAATGCCAACACCGCGGATATTTTCAAGAATGCGCACCGCCTCGGCAAGTCCAGATGGCTGTCCATTTGGCAAATCGATCTGACTGAGATCACCAGTGATAACCATGTGCGAATCTTGACCTAGTCTGGTGAGCACCATCTTCATTTGTACCGGCGTGGTATTTTGGGCTTCATCAATAATGACATGGGCATTGCTCAAGGTACGGCCACGCATAAAGGCTAGTGGCGCAATTTCGATTTCACCGCTGACCAACATTCGGTCAACTTTATCAGCTGGCATCATGTCATAGAGCGCGTCATATAAGGGTCGCAAATAAGGGTCCACTTTTTCTTTCATATCGCCCGGCAAAAACCCCAGACGCTCACCAGCTTCAACTGCCGGACGCGACAGAATAATACGCTCAACCTCGCGTTTTTTCAGCGCTTCAACCGCGCGCGCTACCGCCATATAGGTTTTACCAGTGCCTGCCGGACCCAACCCAAATACCACTTCATTTGACCGCAACAACCCAAGGTAATCATGCTGGCCTTTGGTTTTGGCAACAATTTTCTTTTTCCAAGTATCAATGGTGGCCGCTCCGGCTGTGGCTTGAGCTGGGTGGCCATTCATCGCCCAGCGCAAGGCATCATCGACCATGCTTTTGTCAAAATCTGTAGCCGCTCCGGCGTGAATTTTTTTATATAAACCCTCAATCACACGGCACGCAGTTTTAGTTGATTTGGCCGGGCCGGTAATTCTAATGCTATTGCCAAATGAGTCGAGCGATACATCCAGTGATTTTTCGATATGGGCAAGATAGTGGTTATGTTCACCAGAAAGCAGAGCAAGGATATCATTATCTTCAAAATCCATGCGAATTGACGTCACTTTGTCCGCGTTCACGCTACCCCCTTGATCGCCACTATGTCGCCAGTCATGCTATTTTGCCGCGCGGCGGATAATTTGCATGGGACTATTTGTCCAATTTGTGACTCATCCCCAACAAAATTCACCGCCTGCATATAGGGGCTACGCCCAGCCATCTGCCGAGCCCGCCCGCCGGTGCGTTCAACAAGAATATCAACAACCTGACCTTCGGTCGCCTTATTAAAGGCAAATTGCTGGGTATTCAAAAGCTGTTGCAAGCTTTTCAGCCGTTCAGCCTTCACCTCTTCTGCAACCTGATCTTCACTGGTCGCCGCTGGGGTGCCGGGGCGGGGACTATATTTAAAGGAATAGGCAGAGGCATAGCCAACTTGATTGACAAGTTGCAACGTCTCAGCAAAATCGCGGTCAGTCTCGCCAGGAAAGCCGACAATAAAATCCCCTGACATGGCAATATCAGGCCTGACAGCGCGCAATTTATCAATCACCGCAAGGTAAACATCACTGGTATGACGCCGGTTCATGGCGGCAAGAACATGATTGGACCCAGACTGGATTGGCAAATGCAAATAAGGCATTAATTGCGGTACATCACCATGGGCACTGATCAGTTCGTCATCCATATCAAGCGGATGCGATGTGGTGTAACGCAGACGATCAAGGCCTTCAATTTCTGCTAGTGCGCGGATCAAACGGCCAAGTGTCCAGCTTTTGCCATCCTGTGACTCGCCATGATAGGCATTTACATTTTGCCCAAGTAAAGTAAGCTCGCGCGTGCCACCAGCGATAAGACGGCGGGCCTCTGCAAGGACAGTTGCCACCGGCCGCGAGAATTCAGCACCGCGCGTATAGGGCACAACACAAAATGCACAAAATTTGTCGCATCCTTCCTGCACACTCAAAAATGCCGCTGGCCCGCGCGGGGCATGTTCACCCGGCAAAAAGTCAAATTTCGCCTCTTCGGGAAAATCAGTATCAATCACCCGGTTGCGCGCCATTGGATCGATCTGGCTGACCAATTCTGGCAACCGATGATAGGTTTGCGGACCGACAACAATATCCACCCACGGTGCCCGGCGGGTAATTTCTGCACCTTCTGCCTGCGCCACACAACCAGCCACCGCGATTGTCATCTGCCGGCCTTGCTGGTCACGCGCCCGTTCTTTGAACTGGCGTAATCTGCCGAGCTCAGAAAATACTTTTTCCGAGGCTTTTTCACGGATATGGCAGGTGTTCAAAATCACCATATCGGCCCCTTCAGGCAGGTCTGTTGGGGCGTATCCCAGCGGTGCCAGAACATCCGACATTCGGTCAGAATCATACACATTCATCTGACAGCCATAAGTTTTGATATAGAGTTTTTTGGTCACGTGCGATACATCACATGTTGGCGCTAATACTAACTTGTCTGGTTGTAGCCGCTGGGCACAGCTTTGGTCAAGGAAAAGCCGAATCACAGCGGCGTACCATAATCACCGCATCACAGCGATTTTCACCACGCTGATAGTAATTTTTACGAACCCCGGACACGCTAAATCCGCAGGTCTCATATAAATGTCTGGCGGGCAGATTATCAGCCGCCACCTCTAGGGTGATTTCTGCCACATTTTGCTGCTCTGCAAAGGCGATCACATACTGTAAAACAACCCGGCCAAATCCCTGGCCTTGCTGGGTTTTGTCTGTACCAATGGCAATAATATCTGCCTGCATAGATGTAATATAGGCCAGACAATAGGCATAAATGATGGTTGGCCTATCAGCGGCCTGCACCACCGCGCCATAAAATGCCGGCTTGCCAAGCAAGGCATGCAGGTCCGCCGCATCAAAGCGCCCGTCAAAAAGCTGTATCTCTAGATCAGCCACAGCCTGGCAATCATCAAGGGTGAGCTGACGGGCTGTCATCAGCCTGATTTCTTCTTTGGTCCAAGCCTCGGATCAGCCAGATACAGCGGGTGCAGGGGCGCGGTTTGATGTTGTGCAATTTGTTCGCTGGCAAGACGTGCCACCATGCTGGCACTTGGCATTTCATCAATTGCTGGCAAGTCAGTAATGATCCCAGCCGTATCTAGCGCGTCCGCCACAGCAATGCGTTCCATGCCAATGATGCGTAGCCCCGATGCAGATATGTCAGCATCAATCAACTGTGGCAGGTGATAAATAGAGGCTTCAAAAATCGCGCCCATGGGCCGGGCCTTGGCATCAAATATTTGTGCATAGAGCGGCCCGCGGCGCGTATCGGCCAGAACCAAACAGGGCGTTGTTACGTCTGCGGCCGCATGGCTGGCGGCATAGGCCAATGCCTGCAGGCCAGATACCCCAACCCCGATTGCCTGATGCGCCATACAAAACCCTTTAGCCGCCGCCAGCGCAACGCGAATACCGGTGAATGACCCGGGGCCGCAACCTGCCGCAATATGCGTCATTGTGTCAAACTTTACGCCAGCCGCATTGATTGTTTCAATCGCCAAGGGCACGATGCCAACCGCGTGGCCATGTGCGGCTAAATGCCGGCGCTCGGCTACCACCTCGCCTTTCATCATCACCGCAATTGACAGCTGGTTTGCGCTGGCCTCTATGGCTAGAATATTCGGTGTTGTAAGCAGTGATGGGGCAGGCGGTGGTTTTTTCATCTTGTCTCTTGGTATAGAAGGCGGCATTAATATTTAGCATCTGACTTGGGGCCATACCCGCCCAGACGGCAGATACAATAACATAACGACACCATTCGGCTTATTTGATATTTTGGAACATTGCCATGTTAACGTTGCACATTGCTCTACCACAGCCACCGAAAGGCATGAAGCCCTCTATTTGCCATTATTTGGCAAAGATCAAGCTGTGGCTGACTCTGGTGATTTACGGGGGGGCCAGCGGCGCGGCCCTTGCCGCCGATTATGCCACCATTTTGATGTATCATCGGTTTGGCGAGGACCAATATCCAAGCACAAATATCCGCATTGAACAATTTGAAGCTCATCTCGATATGCTGGCGAGTGGCAGCTATCACATCTGGCCCCTTGGCAAGATTGTGGACCATCTCCAACAGGGTCTGGACATGCCAGACAAAACCATCGCCATCACCATTGATGATGCCTATCTATCGGTCTTTACCGAAGCCAGACCACGGCTGAAAGCCCGCAATTTTCCCTATACTGTGTTTGTTGCGACCCAGCCGGTTGATCGAAATCAACGAGGCTATATGAGCTGGGATCAAATCCGCATATTGCAGGATGAGGGCGTGCAAATTGGAAGCCAAACCACGTCGCATCCGCACATGCATCAGATCAGCATAACCGATGCTGAAGATGAATTAACAAGCTCTAATGAACGGTTTCTAACAGAAATTGGCCAACGGCCAAGATTATTTGCCTACCCGTATGGCGAATATAATTTAGATGTCATCGAAGCGGTGAAACAAGCTGGTTTTGACGCGGCTTTCGGCCAAAATTCTGGCATTGCTCATGGCTATAATGGGTTTTTTGAATTGCCGCGCTTTGCGATGAATGAACAATATGGAACGATTGAGCGATTACAATTGGCAATCGACGGATTGCCGCTAAAAGTTGACCAGATCGTGCCTGAAGATGTCGTTTTGGATGATGCCAACAACCCCCCAAATTATGGTTTTACATTGGCACCAGAGATCGCAAATGACAGACAATTACGCTGTTTCAACAGCCTATATGGCAAGCTGGAGGTGAATATTCTGGGGCCGCGTGCTGAGATCCGCTTGCCGGGGCCGTTCGAATCAGGCCGTGCCCGGATCAATTGCACCATGCCCGCGAGTGATGGGCGCTGGCGCTGGTTTGGACGCCAATTTTTAATCCCCTAACGGGCAGCTGGCGATTTTGAGCCTGGGCCTAGCTAACCAAGCTTTGCCTCAGCATAGTGATCAAAATTATTTGACGATATAATAACCAGCAATTTTTCGACATAGGCCTGACCAATTTCAGCATAACTATCAAGATAAGCGGCCAAGCGGCGCGCCTTGACCGCTTCAGTCTGCGGTTTCAGGCGATAACGCGCATCCCGAAACCGCTTGTAGTTCCGATGCGTGTTTAAATTATGCATATAAGCCCGTACCGATTCCAATAAGCTGCCAAAACTTCGCACCACGGCCCGATCATTGCTGGCCGCCAAGGGCCGCATGCCGGCTGATTCGGTCCATGCCCATTGGCCAAACAAGGCATTGCCTTGCCGGGCAAATCGTGATGTGCCCCATCCTGACTCAACCGCGGCCTGTGCAAGGGCCAGCGCCACAGGGATAGTATCAACCCGACGCAACAAACGTTCAGCCAACCCGGTATCGTCAAGTTTTTCCGCTTCAATGCGATACAGCACCGCCCATTGGTCCAGCTTATCGCGGTCATGCACCTGCACCGCAGCCTGCACCGCTTCACGGCGCTGGAGCAACTCATCATTTGCCGCCAAAATCAATGGCAATACCAGATTGATAAAAGACTGTTTTTGCGCGTCGCCATTCGTTTCAAAATGTTTTGCCGGAACATATCTGGCAAATTTTGACGGCACGATCACCACACTGGTTTGATCTGGTTTGGCTTGATCTGGTTTGGATCGGGCTGGCGCCAGCGCCTGTTGTGCTGGTAGTAGACCGTCTTCAACGTCGAGAGTCTCACGGCTGATCACAGCTGATGTTGACAGGTCGTCGGCATCTAGATCGCCGGCCAGCCCAGACGCAACATCTTGCGGCTGTCGGTCATCAAGCCATTGCGGTGGCTTGATGCCAAATCCACCAGGCACAATCAGGCCGATTGCCACCAGCGACAGCGCTGTCCATAAAATATGCTGGTTTTCAATCCGGCGTAAAAAAAGCATGGGCAATGGACGGACCTCAATCAAACCAGAATTGTTGCGTTACATAATCGGCTTACATTTCTGCGGCGCGAACTTCTCTGACTTCCGGGATATAGTGACGCAACATATTTTCAATGCCCATCTTTAACGTCGCGGTAGAACTGGGACAGCCCTGACATGCGCCACGCATCTGCAACGTTACCACACCATCATCAAACCCCTGAAACACAATATCACCGCCATCCATTGCCACTGCCGGACGCACCCGCGTATCAAGAAGCTGCTTGATTTGTTGAACCGTTTCGCTGTCCGAAGAATCTTGGTGCGGGTCCTCCACCGTTGCACCATCCTCGATCACCGAAAGACCCGACGCATAATGCTCCATAATGCCAGCCAAAATGGCAGGCTTCAGCGCAAACCAGTCAAACGACTCAGCTTTTGTGACAGCCACAAAATCTGCCCCCAAAAATACATTTGTGACCCCATCAACCTGAAATAACCGGCGCGCCAATGGCGATGGCTTGGCTGCATCCATATCAGCAAAATCAGCGGTGCCCTGCGGCATCACAGGAACGCCCGGAATAAATTTCAATGTTGCTGGATTTGGTGTGTCCTGAGTTTGAATAAACATGACGGTTATCTCCTGCCTGCCATTATTGCAGGCCCCGGTTGTAACGTGACCTGGCCATGGCCGTGATGATTATACCCTAAAGATGGGTTCACCGGCTATCTATGGCAAGGTTTATAGCGAATGAATTATCGCATATTGGCGGGTGTCTGGCTAGTGATCGCTGCTGGACCCCAAAAAGCCAACAATATCACGCACCTCGGCCATTAACGGCCGGGCAATGGCAGCGGCGCGGGCGGCACCATCTACCAAGATCGCATCAATGTCTGCCGGATTTTCCATCAATTCGCGCATTTTTTGCCCCATTGGTGACAATTGCGCCACGGCAAGATCCGCCAGCGCTGGTTTGAAATCGGCAAAGCCCCGCCCACCAAATTCCTGCAAAACTGAGTCGATCTCACAATCTGCTAACGCCGCATAAATCCCGACAAGATTCTCAGCCTCAGACCGGCCTGCAAGACCGGCTTTTTCCGACGGTAATGCATCCGCATCGGTTTTGGCTTTGCGAATTTTCTGTGCGATCATATCGGCATCATCAGTCATATTAATCCGCGCATAATCAGACGGGTCAGATTTGCTCATCTTGGCACTGCCATTACGCAAGCTCATCACCCGCGTTGCACTGCCAAAAATTTGCGGTTCAGGAATCGGAAACACCTCTTTTTCATAAAATGAATTGAACGCCTGTGCGATATCACGGGTCAGTTCAAGATGCTGTTTTTGATCTTCGCCAACTGGCACATGCGTGGCCCGATACACCAAAATATCCGCCGCCATCAAATTCGGATAGGCATAAAGCCCAACCGTTGCATTTTCCCGGTTCTTGCCAGCTTTTTCTTTAAATTGTGTCATTCGGTTCAGCCAGCCAAGTCGCGCTGTACAGTTGAATATCCATGCCAATTCAGCATGTTGAGGGACACATGATTGGTTAAACAAAATTGACCGTTCGGTAGAAATGCCGGCGGCGATTAAACTGGCGGCCACTTCGCGCGTGCTGGCCCGCAACATGTCAGGGTCCTGCGGTACGGTGATGGCATGCAAATCGACCACGCAATAAATCGATTCAAAACTGTCTTGCAGTGTCACCCAGTTGCGAATGGCGCCAAGATAATTGCCAAGATGTAAATTACCCGTTGGCTGAATGCCAGAAAAAATACGATTCATTGGCTTGTTGCTTTTTGTATCATTCATCATCACCCATTCCCTGATCACCCGCGCCATTCGATACGTCTGGTTCGTGATCTTCTTGTTGGTGGGTTATCTCTTTTGCGGCGGTTTTGGTCAAGTGTTTCGGTCATGGCGCGTAGGTAAAAGACGAGGTGGTATCGCCCCAATAACATAGGCAGTCACGGAATAGACCGCGCCGCCGCCGCCAACAATCACCGCCAGACCAACCGCCGCTGGCACCGTGACAAACCTGTCCACACCCAATTGCAAACCTATGATCGCCGCGCCCATAACCGCAGAGGTCAGCATGATTTTACCACATACAGGCAAGAAGGATGCAGACAAACGATGCTGTTGGGCCAGTAGATAAAGCATAATCGCCGCCGCCACTGTCCCAGAAACAGCCGTGGCCAATGCCAAACCAACATGCCCCAAAATGGGCATCAGCGATAAAGACCCGGCCACATTAATTGCCACCGTGATCAATGATATTTTTAGCACCACAGCTGGTTGGCCGGTGGCGTAAAATGCCGTTTGCAAAATTTTCACCATGACAAATCCGGGCAGGCCGCACCCATAAGCCACCAATGCCATTGCGGCCATTTTTGCGTCACTAACAGTAAAAGCGCCATACACAAATAACCCTTTGATGATTGGTAGGCCGCACAGCACCAGCCCAGTCACCGCCGGTATCACAAAAAATCCAGCAAAACCAATCGCCTCGGATAGGTTATTGCGCACCTCGGCAGGCTGACCGGCGGCTTCCGCCGCTGACAATTTTGGTAGCAGCGCTGTCCCAAGCGCGATACCAATGACACCAAGCGGCAATTGCGCAACGCGGTCGGCATAATAGAGCCATGAGATAGCACCAACTGGCAGTAATGACGCCAAAATAAGATCAATCAGCAAATTCATCTGCATCCCACCAGCACCAGCCGCGGCTGGTAAAAAATTTCGCCACATCTTACGCCCGGCGTCTGTTAGACGTGGCCAGATCAAGGCGGGGACGGCATGAAGCCGGGACAATGCACGATACAGAAAAATAAGCTGGACAAATCCAGCCCCCACCAACGCAATCGCGATTGGCATAGCCCGCAACGAATCTAGATGGCTGGCAACAAACGGGATCATCACCGCGCCAGCAATAAAACAAATATTGGCAATAATGGGGGCCGCCGCACCTGCTTTGAAATGATCATGGGCGTTGGCAATGGCCGCCCAAAGCGCGACAATAGAAATGAGCGGCAGATAGGGCATGGTGATCCGCGCTAAATCGGTGGCGGCGGCCAGTCTGTCCGGGGTGTTCGCAAATCCGGGCGCCAGCAGTAAAATTAAATCTGCCATAAATATTTCGGCAATGATCACTAACACAGACAAACCAAGAATCAGAAAAATTTGTGCCTCAGCCGCCAGTTTTAATGCTGCCGCTTGCCCATATGTCTCGCGGATCGCGGCATAGTTTGGCAAGAAGGCATTTGTCATAGCGCCTTCAGCACTCAACCGGCGAAACATATTTGGTAATTTCAGCGCCACTAAAAACGCATCAGCCGCCGCACCCGCCCCCAAAAAAGTGGCAAAGGAGATATCGCGCACAAACCCCATAATGCGGCTTAATGCCGTCAAACTACCAATTTGCCGAAACGCCCGGCCCAGGGGCAGGCCCGCCATTATGCCGCGGCCTCATTGGCGCTGTCGAAAATCTCCAATAAACCTTGGCGGATATCTTGAAGACGCCTTTCGTTATGGATTTGCAATCCAAAAATATCCTTAACATAAAACACGTCCACCACCCGCTCACCATAGGTTGAAACGCTGGCTGTCTGAATTTGTAGACCACGGCTGGCCAGATTAGCAGTGATTTTGTGCAACAGCCCAGGAAAATCACGGCCATTAACCTCTATGACAGTATGGGTTGTGCTGATTTTGTTGGACATCATAACGCGCGATGGCACGGGCAATTGCCGGACACGCAATGGGGTTTGTTCCCAACGGGCATCAAGTGCCTTTTCAAGCCGGAATTCACCGCGCAAAGCTTTTTCCAGAATAGTGTGAATCTTATTAAGCTCTTCCGGCGAATCAATGGCCGCATTTTTCATGTCCTGCAGGAAGAACACATCAAGCACGGTGCCATCATGGCAAGTGGTGATACGCGCACCAGCAATATTCACACCTGCCGCTGCAACAGCCCCAGCAATGCGTGAGAATAATCCTGGGTCGTCAGCTGTTAAAATCGTCAATTCAGTCATCCGTTTGGCAGCATCAGGTCGAAAATCAATCAATAGGGTCATATCATTTTGGCGGAATTTTGCGCATAATTCAGCGTGCCGCACATGGCTATCACTATCGAACCCTGTCCAATAAACAAGCGGAAGCTGATCAACATGCGATTCAAATTCGCTATCAGTCCATTTGGTTAGCATGGCACGGGCTTTGCGCTGGGCTTCGTCGGCATTGCCAAGCGCAACGGCAACCGGGTCTGCACCGCGCAACACAGCGTCACAGCGATGATATAAATCACGCATCAATGCGGCTTTCCAACCATTCCAGATATTTGGCCCAACAGCACGAATATCAGCTACCGTCAACACCAACAATAATTTCAATCGTTCAGGCGATTGCACAATGGCGGCAAAATCCTGAATGGTCTTAGGATCATTTAAATCATAGCGAAACGCGGTTTTGCTCATCAGCAAATGATGTCTTACCAGCCAGCTTACGGTTTCGGTCTCTTCTGGCGTCAGCCCCAAACGCGGACAGACAAGCAACGCGACTTCCGCGCCTAAAATCGAATGGTCGCCGCCACGACCTTTGGCAATATCATGTAACAAGGTGGCGACGAATAACGCCCGCCGCGATTGAATTTCCGGCATGGCTTCTGTCGCCACCGGTGCCGTGGCTTTTAAATCACCAGCTTCAATAGCCTGTAAAATACCAATTGCCTTTAATGTATGTTCATCGACCGTGTAGCTGTGATACATGTCAAATTGCATCATCGCGACAATGCGCCCAAAATCGGGCAAAAATTTCCCCAAAACACCGCATTCATTCATCAAACGCAAAACCCGTTCGGAATTTTTACTGGCGGTCAGAATATCAAGAAACAATGCGTTTGCTTCCGGGTCTTGACGGATTTTTGTGCCAACCGAAGGCAAGCCTCTTGTCACCCGTTGCAAACTTTGTGGATGCACATCGGCATTATAGGTCTGTGCAATATCGAACAGCTTGAAAATGCGCAACGGGTCATCGCGAAACCGTAAATTTATACTCAAGCGGACGCGACCACTTTCGATATAAAAGGGATCAAGATTTTTGGCACGCAGGAAATCTGGCCGCCAGAAAGTTAGTTGTTTACGAAAATCTGTTTCCATGACTGCGCAAAAGATACGCGTTAAATCACCAACATGCCGGATCGCCAGATAGTAACGTTTCATAAACCGCTCTACCACGCGCAAACCCACCCGATCAGAAAATCCCATGCGCGGCGCAATCGCCATTTGCGCATCAAAATCTAGCCGCTCTTCAGCCCGGCCAGCGTGAAAATGCAAATGACAGCGCACCGTCCATAAAAAACGTTGTGCCGATGCAAAGCGCCGGGCCTCGGCATCACGCAACACGCCCTGTGCAAGCACATCCATAATGCCATCCGCCCGGTATGCATATTTGGCAATCCAGAACAGACTGTGCAAATCCCGCAACCCCCCTTTGCCATCTTTTACATTTGGTTCGACAACGTAGCGCGTATCATCAAAACGTTTATGCCGCAAATCACGCTCGGCAAGCTTTTCTTCAACAAAAGTAAGCGGTTTGTTTTTGCTAATTTCGCTTCGCAGCGCCTTTGATAATTTTGTCCATAATGCCGCATTGCCGCAGACATTACGCATCTCAAGAAAGCTTGTCATAACAGTTTGATCGTCGCGCCCAGCCGCGATGGCTTCGGTGATACTGCGTGTCGAATGACCGATCTTCAACCCCAGATCCCAGAGCAGATACAGCATAAACTCAATCGCGGCTTCATGTTTTTTGCTGGTCTTGGCAGGCATCAAAAACATCACATCAATGTCGGAAAACGGAGCCATTTCACCCCGGCCATAGCCGCCAACCGCAATCACTGCGATATCATGACTTTGCGGCATAAGCGTGCCAGCTTCGTCATGTAAAAGGGTCAGCAAATCATCAATACAGCGGGCATGCTGGCCCACATAAATCGCACCATCATTGTTGCGGTAAAAATCCTGTTCTATTTTTGTTTTGGTAGCGGCCAAATGCTGACGCAGTACAGTCAGCAATTTTGCCCGATATGCCGGTGCATCGCTACGATCGATCGTGGCTAACTCTTCGGCTAGGTCTGCATTATCAAACACGGCTGGCAGGGTTTGTTTAACCGCCCACAATGGTTGCAACCAGCGATGCCATAATGGGCTGTTAGAAAGATCATTTTTGGCTGTTTGGGTTTTTGACAATCTGTCACCCGTTACATGAAACAAAGCTGGTTTATCAACGGCTGTCATCATAGGCCGCTTTTAAACGATAGAGAAGCTCTATTGCGTCACGCGGTGTCAGGTCATCAGGCCGAATTTCGGCAAGTTCAGCCTCGATTGCGGCTGGCAGGACAGATTTTTTTGGCGCTTCTGCATGGTCAAATAATGGCAAGCTTTCAATCAGATTAGCGGCATCAGCGGCGCCATGCTGGCCAGCTTCAAGCTGTTTCAGAATCTGTTCAGCCCGATGCAAAACATTATCTGGCAAGCCGGCAAGCCGTGCCACATGCACCCCATAAGACCGGTCCGCAGCCCCGGCAATGACTTTATGCAAAAACACAATGCTGCCCTGCCATTCACGAACCTCAACCGCATGACAATGAAGCCGATTAAGGACAGTTTTTAGATGCGTTAATTCATGATAATGGGTGGCAAACAGCGTCCGGCAGGTGCAGACATCATGTAGATATTCCAATGTCGACCAAGCAATTGCAAGCCCATCATAGGTGGCGGTGCCGCGGCCAATCTCGTCAAGAATAACCAGCGACCGGAGCGTGGCGCGGTTTAATATGGCCGCTGTTTCAACCATTTCCACCATAAAGGTTGAACGGCCGCGTGCCAGATCATCAGCCGCACCAACGCGGCTAAATAAACGATCAACAATCCCGATATGGGCACTTTGTGCCGGCACAAACAATCCTGCCTGCGCCATAATCGCAATATGGGCATTTTGGCGAAGGAACGTGGATTTGCCCGCCATATTTGGCCCGGTCAGCAACCAGATTTGTCCAGCCGCTAAATCACAATCATTTGGCATAAACTGGGATTGTGAATCGAGCATGGTTTCAATCACCGGGTGACGCCCATTGACAATTTTAAAGGCATAATCATCCGACATCACCGGCCGGCAATAGTCAGCAGAATACGCCAGATCAGCGGCCGCGGTGGCCACATCAATAGCCGCTATGGCCTGTGCCGCGTCGCCAATCGCATTGGCAGAATCGACCACCAGCTGACATAGTTTGTCAAAAATTTCCAACTCATGCGCCACAGCACGATCCGCGGCGCTAGCCATATCACGTTCCATTTCAGCAAGTTCTGTCGTGGTGAACCGCACCGCCTGGGCCGTGGTTTGGCGGTGAATAAATAGCGGGCTGTCCATCAATTTACTGGCATGAGCTGTGCGCACATCAATATGATAGCCCAAGACATTATTATGTTTGATTTTCAGCGAGGCGATTTCTGTTTCATCGCTATAGCGGTTCTGCAAAGCGGCGATCAGGCGGCGACTTTCATCACGAAGCCCGCGCAATTCATCAAGCGCCAGATCATATCCCTGCCGGACAAAGCCACCATCGCGGGTAAGCAATGGCAAATCATCTGCCAAGGCGGGTTGTAACTTACTAGCAAGCGGCGTTGGATTGTGCATCTGATCAAGAAAAACCGGCAGATCATCAGGCTGACCAACCGTTACAAAACCAGATGCCAAAACCGTGCGCACCAATGCAACGATAGTCGCGGCGCCATTCAACCCAGCGGCAAGGGCTGCCAAATCACGCGGCCCCCCATGCCCCATCGACAAGCGTGATAGAGCGCGCTGCATGTCAGGCTGTACCCGCAATTGCGTGCGTACATCATCACAACATTGGCGGTGGGCAAGAAACCAGTCAACCAGATCAAGCCGGGCATCAATTGCCGCCACATCTGCCAATGGCGCGGCAAGGCGTTCGCCAAGCAACCGGCCACCTGCCGCGGTAAGGGTACGGTCTATAGCGTGAAGCAAACTGCCACGACGTTCACCGGCCAGAGTACGGGTTAATTCTAGTGACCGGCGCGTTGCGGCATCAATTTCCAGCAACCCGCTCTCGGTGATCTGGCGCAAGGCCCGCAACCTTGGCATATTGCCAATTTGTGTTGTTTCGATATAGGCAAGCAGGGCGCCAGCGGCTGATACCATCGCCCGGTTGAAATCGCCCATACCATCCAGGGTGGCAACAGCGTAAAAATCCTGCAGTGCCTGACGAGCACGAGCAGAATCAAACAAGCTTGGTGCTTGCGGTGTAAGACACATGCTGGCCACTGTTTGATCAAATGGCAAATCTCGATCTTGCGGAAAAATCAGTTCGGCTGGGTCAAGCCGCGCCAACATCGTATCAACCCCATCTTCTGGACATAGCTGAACGGCAAAATCGCCTGTAGACATATCTGCCCATGCCAGCGCTGTTTGCTCTTCAGCCTGACCAATGGCCGCCAGATAATTATGCGCACGCGGCGGCAATAATTCATCTTCAGTGAGCGTACCAGGGGTCACCACGCGCACCACTTCGCGTCTCAGTGGCCCTTTTCCACCACGCTGTTTTTGCGTTGCCGGGTCTTCAGTTTGCTCGCAAATCGCAACCCGATGACCGATTTTGATCAACCGTGCCAGATACCCATCAAGCGCATGGACAGGCACCCCACACATAGGGATATCTTGCCCGTCATTTTTGCCGCGTCTGGTCAGCGCAATCCCCAGCGCGGCAGCGGCGATTTCAGCATCGCCAAAAAACATCTCATAAAAATCACCCATACGATAAAAAAGCAATGCGTCAGGCTGAGTTTCTTTCACCTGTAAATATTGCGCCATCATTGGGGTCGGCGCTTTCACTTTTGGCGGATTTGTTGTAGAAGGAAATAACATCATGATGTTGTGACATTGCCCGATCTTGACCAACAGGACAAGATTTAACACAAGTCATTTCCGGGCAGATTTCAGCTTTATCAACACAGCATCTACAACGATATGCGCAGCTGTGCGATAGCAAACCAAGGCAATGATAAAGGCCCCGTTATGATAGATAAAAATGATCCGTTAAATGCCGAAGCCCTGGCATTTCACGCCCAAGGGCGGCCCGGCAAATTCGAAATCAATGCAACCAAACCGCTGACCAGTCAGCGTGATTTATCGCTGGCTTATTCCCCTGGCGTTGCAGCCCCTTGTATGGAAATCGCCGCCAATACAGATGCCGCGTATGATTATACATCAAAAGGCAATGTCATTGCGGTCATTTCGAATGGCACCGCTGTATTAGGTCTTGGTGATATCGGCGCGGCAGCCGCCAAACCAGTGATGGAAGGCAAGGCGGTTTTGTTTAAGAAATTTGCCGATATTGATGGCATTGATCTGGAAATTGACACCACTGACCCAGAAAAATTCATCGAGACGGTTGCAACGCTGGCGCCTACTTTTGGCGGCGTCAATCTTGAAGACATCAAGGCACCTGAGTGTTTTATCATCGAACAGCAATTGCGCGAACGCATGGATATTCCAGTTTTTCATGATGACCAGCATGGCACCGCGATCATAACCGCTGCTGGCATTATTAACGCTTTGCATCTGACTGGCCGCGACCTTGGCGATGTTAAAATTGTCTGTAATGGTGCGGGGGCGGCATCAATTGCCTGTGTTGAATTGTTAAAAGTCATGGGCGTCAAAGCTAATAATGTCATCCTTTGCGATCGTGCCGGCCCGATTTATAAGGGCCGCAAAGAGTCGATGAACCAATGGAAATCAGCCCATGCGGCAGACACAGATGCCCGCAGTCTAGAACAGGCATTGGTGGGCGCTGATATTTTCCTTGGCCTTTCAGTTGCAGATGCCGTCACGAAAAAGATGGTAAAAAGCATGGCCCCACAACCGATTATTTTTGCCATGGCAAACCCAATCCCGGAAATCATGCCCGATGATGTAAAAGCGGTGCGGGATGACGCTATTATCGCAACCGGGCGGTCTGATTTCCCAAATCAGGTGAATAATGTGCTTGGTTTTCCGTATATTTTTCGAGGCGCACTCGATGTCCGCGCCAGCAAAATTAATGACGAAATGAAAATCGCTGCGGCCTATGCACTGGCAATGTTGGCACGTGAAGATGTTCCAGATGCAGTGGCAGATGCCTATGGCGGTCAGGTCATGGCCTATGGCAAAGATTATATCATCCCAGCGCCTTTTGACCCACGACTGATTTCTGCCGTATCGTCTGCCGTTGCCAAAGCCGCTGTGGATTCTGGAGTGGCGCGACGTCCAATAAAAGATCTTGAGAGCTATCAGCGTGACCTGTCAGCAAGACTTGACCCAACAGCTTCGACTTTGCAAATCATTCTTGACCGGGTCAGCACACAGAAAAAGCGTGTGGTTTTTACCGAAGGTGAAGAAGAGCGGGTGATTCGTGCTGCACTCGCCTTTCGCAATGCCGGTTACGGCCACCCTATTTTGTTAGGTCGGGAATCGCGGATCAAAGAGACAATTCAGAAACTTGGCCTTGATGACGCCAAGGACTTGCCCATCACTAACGCCAAAATTTCCAAGCATAATGCTGAATATACTGACTTTTTATACAGCAAATTACAGCGTAAAGGCCAGTTGCACCGGGACTGCCAGCGGATGGTCAATCTTGACCGTAATGTGTTTGCCGCATGTATGGTGAGTTGCGGTCACGCGGATACCTTAGTGACAGGTGTGACCCGCGCCTTTCAACCAAGCCTTGAACATGTCAGGCGGGTGATTGGACCGGCAAAAGACAGCCAATTTATGACCACGTCAGTCATTATTTCACGCGGACGCACGGTATTTATTGGTGATGTAGCGGTGCATGAACGGCCAAATGCCGAGCAGCTTGCAAATATTGCCATAACCATGGCCAATAAAGCCCGGCAAATGGGGCATACGCCAAGGGTGGCCATTTTGTCTTATACCAATTTTGGCAACCCTGAATCAAAAACCAACGAAATGGCACGGGCCGCGGTTGCCGCCCTTGAACAACGCCAGGTTGATTTTGAGTTTGACGGTGAAATGACCGGCGATATCGCGCTCGATTATGATTTGATGAAGTCGCGCTATCCGTTCTGCCGCCTGTCTGGGCCAGCCAATATTCTGGTGATGCCGGGTCTGCATTCGGCGAATATCGCCTTTAAACTGGTTGATCAGCTTGGCAGTGTTTCCGTCATCGGCCCAATGATGCTTGGTGGTGAATTTCCATTTCAAATCGTGCAGATGGGGGCATCGGTCAATGATATCATCCAGGCAGCAGCAATCGCCGCCTATGATGCCATTCGCTAGGTGAACGGCAATTAGCGGATAAGTGATTTGATCAAGGCCTGCAAATCGGCATGAGGCCGCGCACCAATGTGCGAAATCACTTCGCCGGCTAGCAGGCTGGCAATTTGGCCGGACATCTCCACATCATAGCCATGCGTGCGGCCAAAAAGATACCCGGCGGCAAACAAATCCCCAGCCCCAGTTGTGTCGATCACTGGGCCTTGCGGCATGGCATCCACCAATATTTGCTGGTCAGCCTGACAAATCACCGCGCCAAGCGGGCCGCGGGTGATCACCACTTCATCAACAAGGCCGCGCAGCATCTGTACTGATGTCGGATGGTCAGCTTCGACAAGGCTGATGGCTTCATCCTCATTGGCAAACAGGATATCCACATGATCTGTCACATAGTGCCGCAAATCAGCCCGATGCCGATCAACACACCATGGGTCAGACAGGCTAAGGGCAATGCGCGCCTGATGTTGCGCCGCCAATTGCGCGGCTTGTGCGAAAATAGCTGGGCCGGCCGGCGCATCAAATAAATAACCTTCCAGATAAATCACCGCAGCATCGGCAGCGGCGGCAAGATTTATGTCTTCTGGTTGAAATTCGATACTCGCGCCTAGAAAGGTGTTCATCGAACGCGCCGCATCTGGTGTGACCAGAATAATTGACGAGGCAGTTGGCGCGCCATTTTTAGCCGGGGTTGCGGCAAATGTGACGCCAGCAGCTTTGATATCGCGGAAAAATGCGGCGCCAAGTTCATCATCATGAACGCGGCCAACAAACGCCGCCTTGCCACCAAGTGCCGCTAGTCCAACCACGGTATTCGCAGCTGATCCGCCCGATATTAATTGCGGAGGCGCAACCGTCGAAATGGCCGCAAGAATCGATTGTGACGTTGCCGCATCTACCAAATTCATACCACCTTTTTCAATGCCATATTGCTGCAGAAACTCATCATCACATTGGCTGAATACATCAATGATCGCATTTCCTACGGCCAGAACATCATATGATTTTTGTGGCATGGTAGCCCTCTATCTTGGTAAAACGCGGCTGACCATAAGCCGAAGCCGCGCGAATAACAAGCCATCGGCTTGAACCGACAACACAAGATGCTTTTTCACACTCTCAGAAAATCAAAAGATGCAATCAAAGATAAATTCAGCTAAATACAACTAACAGTGTGTTTCAAGTCAGGTTTGCCAATCTCGTGCGTCGCGTTTTTCACCATTATAATACATGGCTTTTGCCTCTGGTTGTGGGGTTGGCTGGCTGTCAGCAACTGCCAGGGGCGGTTGGCCCAAAGACAGACTCATCAAATATCAGCTGGAAGGGTCTGACCATCCAGCGCGATAATGTGCCAACCTCAAAAGAGCCAGATGAAAATATTGAAGCCGAAGCAGTGGATATCGATGAGGCTGTGTCTGCCATAATCCCTGAAGCAGAATTGCCGGTGATGACAGTGGCCCCGCAAGATTTAGATCCGCGGGTTTTTTTGGAACAGTCGACTGCGCAACTCAAAAGCCGCCTTGGCGCGCCCACAACCCTCAGACAAGAGGGCCAAGTAAATATCTGGCAATATCAATTGCCGGAATGTGTGATTGATTTCTTTTTTTATGACAAAGCCGGAACAGTGGTGGCCACCCATACCAATATGCGAAGCCCGTTTTTGGGGGGCGCACTAGACGAGGCCGCCTGCAAGCTTGCGCTTTTCAAAATCGACCAAACCCCGGGTGGCGTCCAATAAACACTGCCCAATAAAACCGCGTCATAATAGACCCCAGGCATAGCGGTGGACAGCTCCACTAGGCGGTTTTTTCCCGAAACAGACATAAATCACGGATCACGCAAGCGCCACACTCTGGCTTGCGGGCCTTACACACATAACGGCCGTGCAAAATTAACCAGTGATGCGCGCCTTTTTTCCATTTATCTGGCACCCGGCGCAATAATTCAGCCTCTACCGCATCCGGTGTATTGCCCGGCGCCATTCTGGTGCGGTTACCAAGCCGGAAAATATGCGTATCAACGGCAATAGTCGGCTGACCAAAAGCTTCATTTAGAACAACATTAGCGGTTTTACGGCCAACCCCCGGCAATGCCTCTAGCGCGGCGCGGTCTGTCGGTACCACGCCATTATGCTCAGCCAACAAAAGCTGGGATAATTTATGCACATTTTTAGCTTTTGTATTAAATAAACCGATCGTGCGGATATGGTGGCTGATCCTCTCAACGCCAAGTTCAACCATTGCCGCCGGGGTGCTGGCCGCGGCAAATAACCCTTTGGTAGCACTGTTTACCCCCACGTCGGTGGCTTGTGCCGAGAGCACCACCGCCACCAACAATGTGTAGGGGTCGGTAAAATGAAGTTCGGTTTGGGGGTCAGGCTGGCGCTGGGATAACAGCGCAAAGCAACGATCAATATCGGCGAGCTTCATTTTGGCTGGCATGACCTAGCCCTAGTCCTTCAACACGTCATGCATATCGTAAAACCCAGGTGCAGCCGTGGCGGCAAATCTGGTGGCGCGCAACGCACCACGTGCAAAAATAACTCGGTCATTTGCCCGGTGGGTGATTTCCACCCGTTCTGATTCGCCATAGAAAATGACCGAATGCTCACCTGCCACATCCCCGCCGCGCAATACCGCAAAACCGATATTGCCCACAGTTCTTGCCCCGGTTTGGCCTTTGCGCACCATATCGGCAACGCTGTCCAAATCGACCTGCCGGCCGCGGGCGGCGGCTTTACCAAGTGCCAGCGCCGTACCCGATGGCGCGTCGACTTTGTGATGGTGATGCGTTTCCAAAATTTCGATATCCCAGCCAGTTGTCAATTTCGCGGCGACCTGTTCAACAAGCTGGGTCAGCAATGTCACACCGACTGATGTATTGGCACAATAGACAATGGCCGTTTTTTTAGCAGCTTGCCGTAGCAATTCTTCTTGGTCTGGCGTCAGGCCGGTTGTACCTATCACCATCGCCGTACCTGTTTCTGCCGCCAGCGCCGCATGCTGTAAGCTGGCCTCTGGCGCGGTAAAATCAATCACCACATCAGCGTCAGTAAAAAGCCGTGCCGGATCAACGTCAAGCACCACGCCATTTGACCCGACGCCAGCCATCTCACCAGCATCTTGTCCTATATGCGGACTGTCTGCCCGGTCAGTGGCGGCAACAAGATGCAAATCATCGGCCCGCGCAATTTCACGGATCAGCATGCCGCCCATACGCCCGCCGCCTCCCGGAAGGCCAATAGTAATTCCATGTGATGTCATAATCATAACGCCCAGCTGGTCATGTCGGCCAGCATATAAACTGCAATGCCTGTTCGGCAAGCCTAAATTGGCAAGGACCCGTCCGGCAGGTGTTGCGAGGTCAGCTGGTCTAGTTGTCAGCCCAGATTCGTTTTACCCGTTCGATAAAACTATCTGACTCAGGGCTGGCATTTCCAGCTTCGGAAAAACTCTGCAACAGGTCTTTTTGTTTTTTTGACAAATTGGTTGGGGTTTCCACTTGTACTTCAACAATCTGGTCACCAACAGCACCGCGCCGCAATACGGGCATGCCTTTGCCGCGCATTCTGAATTGCCGGCCAGATTGGGTTCCAGCTTCAATTGACAACCGCGCCAACTTGCCTTCGATGGTTGGCACCTCAATTTTATCACCAAGGGCAGCCACAGTCATAGGCACCGGAATTTTCGTGTAGAGGTTATTCCCATCACGGGTAAAAATTGGATGCGGTGACACTGTGACAAAAATATACAAATCGCCAGCCGGGCCGCCGCGCACACCCGCTTCGCCTTTTCCAGACAGCCTGATTCGGGTGCCAGTATCAACACCAGCCGGGATCGACACCGACAAGGTTTTGTTGCGTTGGACACGGCCCTCACCACCACAATTGCGGCACGGGTCCGAAATCACCTGTCCCATGCCCTGACACGCATGACAGGTGCGTTCAACGGCGAAAAATCCTTGCTGAGCGCGGACTCTGCCAGACCCGCCGCAGGTTCCACAGGTGCTGGGCTTGGCCCCGTCTGCCGCACCACTTCCTGAACAGCTATCACAGCTTGCCGGTACGGTGATTGAAATATCTTCCTGCAGGCCGGTGAACGCATCTTCCAATGACACTGTCATGTCATAGCGCAGGTCATTTCCACCGCTATTACGTTGCCGGCCACCGCCTGCACCACCAGAAAATTCAGAAAACATCTGGTCAAATATATCGGCAAAACCGCCGCCACCAAAGCCGCCGCCGCCAAAGCCACTGCCGCCAGCTGACTGGTCAAACGCGGCATGACCCATGCGATCATAAGCGGCGCGTTTTTGGGGATCTTTTAATACCTCATAGGCTTCACTAGCCTCACGAAATCGTTCTTCCGCCGCCGCATCGCCCTGATTGCGATCCGGATGGTTGGCCATCGCCAGTTTGCGATAAGCGGCTTTTAATGTTTTTTCATCGGCATCTTTAGACACGCCCAGAACATCGTAAAAATCGCGCTTACTCATACTCGCCACATCATCGATAAAGAAAAAAACCGGCGCCCTGACAGGCGCCGGTATGAACTATTATGATTTTGACTTTTTGTCGTCGTCGGCATCAACTTCTTCAAATTCAGCATCGACAACAGACTCGTCATTATTGTCAGCCGCCGCATTTGCATCCGCCTGATCACCCTCGGCGCTATAGGCTGCCTCACCCATTTTCATCATCGATTGAGACAGAGCCGCTGATTTTTCTGAAATGGCTTCGATATCATCACCAGACAGCGCCTCGCGAAGTGCTTCGACACCAGCCTCAACCTCAGCTTTGGCATTTGCATCCGCTTTATCGCCAAGGTCATCCATGGCTTTTTCAGCACCATGCACCAAGGCTTCGGCCTGATTGCGTGTTTCCACATCAGACCGGCGCTTTTTGTCCGATTCAGCATTGGCTTCAGCTTCTTGAACCATCCGTTCAATATCAGCATCATCCAGACCGCCCGATGCCTGAATACGGATTTCCTGCTCTTTGCCAGTGGCTTTGTCCTTAGCGCTCACCTTGACGATACCGTTTGCATCAATATCAAACGTAACTTCAATTTGTGGCACGCCGCGCGGGGCTGGCGAAATGCCCTCAAGATTGAACTGACCAAGATGCTTGTTGTCAGCCGCCATTTCACGTTCGCCCTGATACACCGAAATGGTCACCGCAGACTGGTTATCATCAGCGGTAGAGAACACCTGGCTTTTCTTCGTTGGAATGGTGGTGTTGCGATCGATCAGTCTGGTGAAAACACCGCCCAATGTTTCAATACCAAGTGACAATGGTGTCACATCAAGCAGTAATACGTCTTTCACATCACCAGTCAATACACCCGCCTGGATCGCCGCGCCCGAGGCAACCACTTCATCTGGATTGACCCCACGATGCGGATCCGTGCCAAAAAATTCTTTTACCTTATCAATGATTTTCGGCATGCGGGTCATACCACCAACGAGAATCACCTCGTCGATATCTGATGCTTTCACCCCGGCATCTTTCAACGCAGCCTGACATGGCTTCATTGTGCGGGTGACAAGATCTTCAACGAGCTGTTCCAGCTTGGCCCGGCTAAGCTTGATATTAAGGTGTTTTGGGCCGGTTGAATCTGCCGTAATAAAGGGCAGATTAACATCAGTTTGCACCGATGATGACAATTCAATTTTGGCTTTTTCTGCCGCTTCTTTCAACCGTTGCAGTGCCAATTTGTCACCGCGCAAATCTATGCCATCGCTCGATTTAAATTCATCGGCAAGATATTCAATGATGGCATGATCAAAATCCTCACCACCAAGGAAGGTGTCACCATTGGTTGACTTTACCTCAAATACACCGTCACCAACTTCAAGGATGGATACGTCAAAAGTACCGCCACCTAGGTCATAAACAGCGACCAAACCTGATTCCTTGCGATCCAGCCCGTAGGCAAGTGCCGCCGCTGTCGGTTCGTTGATAATCCGCAGAACTTCAAGACCAGCGATTTTACCCGCATCTTTTGTGGCCTGACGTTGTGCATCGTTGAAATAGGCCGGGACAGTGATAACAGCCTGGTTGACGGTTTCACCCAAAAAGGCTTCGGCATCTTCTTTCAATTTCCGCAACACAAAGCTGGATATTTGGCTAGGTGAATATTCTTCCCCCTGTACCTTAACCCACGCATCGCCATTTTTGGCACCAATCAGTTCAAACGGCACCAGATCAGCAAAATCTTTGGTTGATTTATCTTTGAAACGCCGTCCGATCAGCCGCTTAATCGCAAATAATGTATTTTCCGGGTTGGTCACAGCCTGCCGCTTGGCGGGTTGGCCAACAAGCCGTTCGCCATCAGCAAAGGCGATCATTGACGGGGTTGTACGTGCACCTTCGGCGTTTTCGATTACCCGCGGTTCTGCACCATCCATTACCGCAACACATGAATTTGTTGTGCCAAGGTCAATACCAATTACTGTTGCCATAATCTCTGCTCCTTTCCCTGACCATATGTGACGTAGAACGCTACAGCATCATGGCCCATCGACATTGGTACCGCGCATACCGCGCCAGCACGCAATGGCAAATTTCCGATATCTAATGTCCATATAGGGCATTATCTTATTGATACAAGGGGGTAGGCCACGGTCCGTGAACCCAAGCATTTGCCCCAACGCGGTTTCACCACGTCTGATGCCTGCCAATCTCCCCCAATCAATTTTACTATTCGTCCCCAGACAAGTTCTGATTATTGTTTTTCTGCTGACACTGTATCTGCGTTATCAGCAGCTTTTGACACACCAACCATGGCTGGGCGCAATAGCCGGTCATGGAGTGCATAACCATGCTGAACCACTTCCAAAACCATGCCGGGTGGCTGATCATTTGTTGGCACTTCGAACATCGCCTGATGGAAATTATAATCAAATTTCTCACCCAGCGGGTTGATCTGCCGGACCCCGTGTTTTTCGATCACTGATTGAATTTCTGTCCAGCTTAGCTCAATTCCGGTAAGCAAGGATTGAACCGATTCATCCAGTGACGATTTTTCTTCGGGTGCCGATGCCAACGCCCGTGCCAAATTATCAACGGCACCGACCAAATCACGGGCGAATTGTGTATGCCCATATTTTCGGGCGGTTTCCGCCTCGCGCTCACTGCGACGGCGCATATTTTCTGTTTCAGCAAGCGCCCGCAACAGCTGGTCTTTAAGCGCGTCACGCTCAGCTATCATGGCAGTCAACGGGTCTGACTGTGCACCAGTCTCGGCATCACTTGTTTGTGCTCCGGCCGCATTTGCATCTCCAGCATCAGACACCGCGGCATTATTGATCACATCTTTTAGATCATCATCGCTGATGGCCGCACCATCTTGTGGTGCGTCACCCATCTGCATCTCCGGGTCAATTTTTGTGTCGGTTTTTTTCGTCATCGTAAAGGCGCTATTCCACACATTCTGCTACGCGTGACATATCTAGGTATCACAAAGAGGTTCGCCAAGTACTAAAAATGAAAAATTTTGTTTTTTTATAGACATATTGGCTTTTTAACAGCCATTCAGACGATAGATTGTCCCGGCTAGAGGCCCTAACCATTCAGATAGTTTGGTTGTATCATGCGGCAAGCTGTGAGAGATTAAGCTTTCAGGCCAACAAAATGGTGTCAAAACAATATTGTCAAATCGCAGTGGACCGGCATGCCAATTTTGCAAAATAAACTCGTGATGAAATCGATTGAAGCGCTGCATGATGAAGCGCTTGCCCTAACGCCTGACAGTGCCAGCGAAAGTGGCGTGGCCGTGTCATCTCCGACTGTCATTATAAACGCAAGCAAGTCGTCTCACGAATCATCGGCAAATGCGCCAGCAGCCGATGATGACGATATCATGGCCCGTATTGATCACCTCCTTAAAAAACTTGATGAGGAAGATGATACAGTCATCACGCCGCCGCCAGCCAAAAGGCCTGAGACAAACACATCAGGCGCGGATGATCGTGCCAATAGCACAGCCACCGATAATCCACCCATTTCTGGGAGGCCGGACCTCACCGATGAGGCGGATATGACCAGCCCACATGAATCGCCGGACAGCGCCCCAGATGATACGGCAGATAACGCCGAAACTGATAATATCAAGACCAATAATATCAAGACCGATGATATAGCGGCTGATCACCCCACTGAAACAACCTCTGCTGACCAAGATCAAGCAATAGCGGATATTGCCGCGGCTATTTATCAGGCACGGCAACAAGTGGTTGACACGGTTGTAGCCGATGCCAGTCATAATCCCACCGCCCCATTTGATATGGACGCGTTATCAGCCACCGTTGCCGATGAGGTTCGGCGCACCGTATCCGCGGTGATGACTGCTGAATTGCCACAAATGTTGCGTGATGCGGTCAGCGAAGCCATCCGCACATTGCCAGCCGAGACCAGCCACCAACCAAAACCAGCACCCGGCAAAACATCACCGGCAAAAGCCGGCACCAAACGCAAAACAAGTGCCATCAAAAAGGCAGTAACGAAAAAAGCAGCAGGCAAAAAGCCAGTTGCTAACAAGGCGACTGTTAAAAAAACCGCTTCGAAAAAAGCCACGAAAGCATCATAAAACGCCAAATTTTATAAAAGCCCTTTGGCTAGCGACCCAATACGCGGGCGATGGCTTTGCTTGTATAATCGACCATGGGAATGATCCGCGCGTAATTCATGTGGCGGGGGCCAAGCACACCTACCGCCCCGATCACTGAACGTTCGGCATTGCGATAGGGGGAGATCACCAGCGAACAGCCGGTTGATGCAAATAATTTATTTTCAGCGCCAATGAAAATTTTCACCCCATCACCATCGCGGGTTGCATCCAGCAAACGCAAGGCATTTTCACGCGCATCAAGCGCATCAAACAGCCCGCGGATTTCGGCAAGCTCCTCCATCGCCTGAATATCATCAAGCAGATTGGCTTGACCCCGCATAATCAAGGCGGCACCTGTCCCACCCTCACCGTCAGACCAAATGCCAATGCCTTGTTGCACCAAATTGGTTGTCACTTCATCAAGTTCAGCGCGGTGCAGAGCAATATCCTCTCGGATTAACGCCGCGGCAGTTCTCATGTTACGATTTGCTAATTTGGCATTCATATAGTTTGCAGCCGTGATCAGCGTCGAAGATGGCAGGCCAGCCGGCAAATCAATGAGACGGTTTTCAACTTGTCCATCAGTCCGCACCAAAACCGCCAATGCCCGGTTCGCCCCAATTGACACAAATTCAAAATGCTGTAGATCAGCCTCGCTTGTCGGTGATAACACCAGACTGGCGCAATTTGACAAGCCAGATAGTGTTTTGCCGGCGTTGTCCAAAAGCTGGTTCAGGCTGATACCGCGCGCGGCGCATTCGCTGTCGATGGTTGATCTCTCATCAGACTGCAAATCTCGGTTGAATTCCATAAGGCTGTCAACAAACAGCCGCAGTCCGGTCTCGGTTGGCACGCGGCCTGCCGATGTATGCGGTGCATATAACAGCCCAGCCTCTTCAAGGTCGCTCATTTTGCTTCGAATTGAGGCGGGCGATAGGTCAAGTTTAGAGGTTTTTGCCAAGCGGCTGGACCCAACAGGCAAACCATCTTCCAGATAGGCTGACACGACTTCATGGAAAATTTCTAAACTGCGCGGCTTTAAGCCCTTTATGCTGGCATCTGTCATAGAGAAAATTTATGCTAGCGCATCTGCAACGGTCAATTACATAAACCTGTTGTAGCGGTTTTATTTTTTTGACGGCAACAAATCATGGCCCGAAGCCCAATCTTTGACCTTTCACGATAGGAACCCATTCATGTCACGTCCATCAGGCCGCTCCACTGACCAGCTCAGGTCAATTTCATTAGACCCTTCGGTTGCGTTACATGCGGAAGGGTCTTGCCTCGCTAAATTTGGCAATACCCACGTGTTCTGCACGGCCTCGCTTGATGAACGGGTGCCTCTATTTCTGCGCAACAGTGGCCGCGGCTGGGTCACTGCTGAATATGGTATGTTGCCGCGATCCACACATAGCCGGATGGATCGTGAAGCGGCCCGCGGCAAGCAATCTGGCAGAACATTGGAAATTCAACGGCTGATTGGCCGATCATTGCGGGCTGTTACTGATCTCGAAGCACTTGGTGAACGGCAAATTAAAATCGACTGTGACGTTATCCAGGCTGATGGAGGCACACGCACAGCGGCCATCACCGGTGCATGGGTTGCCTTGCGCCTTGCCAGTGAAAAATTGCTTCTTGCCGGGGCCATAACAAAATTACCTTTAACCAGTCAGGTAGCGGCCATTTCCTGCGGCGTTTATCAAGGCACGCCGGTTCTCGATCTTGATTATGATGAAGACAGTGCCGCTGAAATTGATGCCAATTTTATCATGACCGCGGATAATCAGCTCGTTGAAGTGCAAGCCACAGGCGAAGCCCATCCCTTTTCGCGGGCAACGCTTGATGCCATGCTCGATCTAGCCAGTGCGGGATGCAACGAAATTTTCCAACTACAGCAACAAGCCGTAAGAGCCGCCCAATAATATCATTCATCCCAAATTGCTGACTGTGAAAGCCAAGATTTATGAAAATAATCCGCCAATTTGCTGAAGATAAATTGGTCATTGCCACCCATAACAAAGGCAAGTTGCGCGAAATAAAGGCGTTATTTGACAGGTTTGACTTTGCCGTTATATCAGCTGGCAGTCTTGGTCTGGCCGAACCTGAAGAAACCGAAATAAGCTTTCGGGGTAATGCCTTGCTAAAAGCCCGCGCCGCCGCCAGCGCCGCAACCATGCCTGCACTGGCAGATGATTCAGGCCTTGTGGTTACCGCACTTGATGGCGCGCCCGGCATTTATTCAGCCCGCTGGGCTGGCCCCGATGGTGATTTTGATACCGCCATGCAACGTGTCCGTGACGAATTGACAAAAACCAATTTAAGTGATGTGTCAGCGCATTTCATCTGTGCCCTGGCGCTTGTCTGGCCTAATGGTGACGAAATATGCGTAGAAGGCCGAGTTGATGGCCAGATCATATGGCCACCGCGTGGCGCGTTTGGATTTGGCTATGATGCGATTTTCCAACCTGACGGCCATAGCCAGAGCTTTGGCGAAATGGATCCTGCCACCAAACATGCGATGAGCCATCGCGCCGATGCATTTGCCCAGCTAATCGCGCGGGTTTTTGCCCCACAACATGCCAGCTAGCGCGCCAAAACCAGACCTTGGTTTATATGTCCACTGGCCATTTTGCCGGAAAAAATGCCCCTATTGTGATTTTAATTCACATGTCAGTACGACAGATGACAGCGACGCCTTTGGCACAGCGTTATGTCTTGAAATGTCTCATATGGCCAACATGTTGCCTGACTGCCGCGCGCTGAAAAGCATATTTTTTGGTGGCGGAACACCATCTTTGATGCCACCATCCGTTATTGGCAAAATTATCACCCACGCAGAAAACACGTTTGGATTTGCCCCGATGATCGAGATCACCGCCGAGGCCAACCCAACATCTGTCGAAGCCAACATAATGACCGAATTTTACCATGCTGGGGTGAACCGCGTCTCGATGGGTGTTCAGTCTCTTGATGATGACATATTAAAATTTTTAGGGCGTGAACATAGTGTGGCCGAAGCATTGTCAGCACTAGAAACCGTCCGGCATAGTTTTGAAAATCTCTCGATTGATCTGATTTATGCAACCGCTGGGCAGACCATAAAGGCTTGGCAAAATACCCTGTCACAAGCCTTGGTTTTTGATGTGCCACATCTGTCACTTTATCAGCTAACCATTGAACCGGGCACCGTGTTTTATACCCGCCAGCGCCATGGTGAAACGCTCAATCTTGATGATGATCGCGCGGCTAATTTATATGATTTAACCCAACATATGACAGCGGCGGCCGGCTTGCCGGCATATGAAATTTCTAACCATGCCAAACCCGGTGCCAAATGCCAGCATAATATGAATTATTGGCGGGCGGCTGACTGGGTTGGCATTGGCCCAGGCGCGCATGGCCGGTTCACCATAAACGCTGATAATTCCGCAAATCTGCAACGTGTTGGCACAGCCACGCGCCGTAGCCCAGCCGGTTGGTTGCAGGCTGTTAAGACACAGGGCCACGGGATCGACAGCCATACCCATGATGCCGCCGATGCATTTGCCGCCGAAATGATCATGATGGGGCTCAGACTAACCGATGGTGTGCATATTCAGCAGATCGAAAATATTTGTGGGCCGCGGGATGGCTGGCTTGACCACGGCGCGGTGAAGCAAGCGATTGAAGACGGGTGGCTGGATGGAGACCAAACTGCTGACAACGGCATGGTGACAGCTTTACGTGCCACGGAAGCCGGGCGGTTACGCCTGAACCACATCATTGCGATGATTTTACGCTGATCTTGCCCCGCAAAAATCAGATTTTTTCCGGGTCAGATTTTATCCGGGGCGGCTTTAATAATTTTTGACTGACCATTTCGAATTTGCCGTAATTCATACGCGCGCACATTACTGCCGCCAGGCAATAGCCTGAACGCGCCGCTATAACCCTGAAATCCTTTGTTTGTGACCAGCTTTTGTGCCCAGTAGCCAGCAGGTGACAATGTTGGGCCAGCATCTTGTTTAGACAAGGCGGCTACCAACGCCAAGGCGTCAAACCCTAAACGGCTTAATTCACCTGGAGTTTGCTGCCAAATAGCCTGCCAGCTGGTAATGAATTTTGCGTCAAACTGGCTAGGACGGATCGCAAATATACCGCCTTGAAGTGAGGGCTCATTCAACAATTGCGCTTGGTTCCACAATGCATTGCCAAGAAACAGCGCCCGGTCAGGCCCGACATCATAATACGCCAACAACGGCGCGGTGCGCAGCGCAAATTCCGGATCGCCAGCAAAAATAACCGCATCAAACGGACTGTCCGCTGGTAATTCATCTGGGGCTGGCGGCTGATATCGGCTGAATTCACGGATGGCTTGTTTCAAACTATTCTCATCCGTCACTTCAGCATCGCTTAGAATGCGCACCGCCTCAGGCTGCAGACCAAAATCATCCAGCCGGCTGGTGGCATGGGCCAGCAATCTCTGCCCAAACGCCGCGTCCTGCGCGATAATGGCAAATTTACTTTTGCCCAGACCAACAGCATAACCGAGCAAACCATCAAGCTGTTGTTCTGGAAGATATCCCAAAAGCCAGCTGTCAGGCGCGACCACCGCCCGGTTATTCGATAACAACAACATGGGGGTCTGATGCTGTGCGGCAACAGAACGCGCCGCTAATACCGCTGGGGTAAATAACGGACCAATGAAAATATCAACATTATTTTCCACCCCAGTCAGCGCCGCATCAGCCGCCTTTTCGCCGCCCATTGTATCTAAAAATAATACTTGCACGTTTTTATTTTTTGCTTGGAACAGCGCCATTTCAGCACCACGCCTGATTTCATCACCAAGCGCCGCATAGGGCCCAGTTAACGGCACCAAAAGGCCAACACGCAATTGCCCATCTTGTTTTGCTGGCAATTTAAATGCCGGTTCTAATGCAGGCGGGGCCACCTGACTTGAAAGTAACGTAAAAGCAGCTTCTAAAGCGTCCTCTGTCAAGGATGGGTCTTGGCCCTCTGGAACAACAGGATCAACCGGTGATGACGGCGCCGGGCCAGTTTGAATCTGCCAGATAATCGTATCAATCACACTGGTGGCGACGCCAATTTGACTGTCATCTGATAAACCGGCGCCGGACCCTTTTTGCAACGGATTTCCAGCATCAAGACTGCTGTTCACTGCCAGGTCATTATCACCTTCAACCCCTGATGATTGGGGGTTTGTCGATATTGCGCTTAGCGCTATAGCGGATTGCCGGGTCACGATATCTGATGAGGGTGTGCCAGCAGAAGATGATAATGCGGGTGGGTTTTTTGCAGGCGCACATGCCGCCAGCAGTGACGTGCTCAGCACCACGCCAATCAAAAGCTTGCCTGCTACTGATCTGAGGGCCAAAAATTGGCTGGCCCTATTAACACCGCACCTCCCATTACCCTTTTTCCGTTTGACCTGTCCCAGCCGCATGTCCTGTTCCGCTGCGAAATTCTAAACCAGCGCTATGCTACATGAGGCCTATAGAGATAAACAAGCCCAGCGATTTAAGATAATTTTTTACCGGACGGATAGCGCAAGGCGGGGATTATAAGCTTGTGGTGCGTGAAATGGCGGTTTTATACTCTGCCAAATACGCACTGATGCGGTAGGGCAATGGCCCATGCTGGACCCGTATCAGACCAGAACCAGTATCAAGAAAGGATGATTATGGCGGTAAAACCCGGACAATTGGCCGTTGTGTCAACACCAATTGGCAATTTGGGTGATTTGTCCCCGCGTGCCGCAGAATTTCTGGAAAAAGCTGATATTCTAGCCTGTGAAGATACCCGCATGACGCGTAAATTACTGGCCTTGAGCGGGCGTCAGACAGCAGCAAAATTCATGCCCTATCACGACCATAACGGCCACAGCATGCGCCCGAAATTATTGACCGCCATGGCCGATGGGTCTAATGTTGCGCTGGTGAGTGACGCCGGCACGCCTTTGGTATCTGATCCTGGCTATAAACTGGTGGCAGAAGCCCATGAACGAGGCTTCAGCGTTACCTCCATCCCGGGGCCAAGCGCGGTGCTGGCTGGGCTATCCTGCGCTGGTTTGCCAAGTGACCGATTTCTGTTTGCCGGCTTTATTCCACATAGCCGTAATGGGGCACAAAAAGCCTTCAGCGAATTTGTCGATCTGCAGGTGACCACCATATGGTTTGAATCGCCGCGCCGAATGGCCGCTAGCCTGTCACTGATGGCAGAGATTTTTGGACCGCGCCTTGCCGTTGTGGCCCGCGAATTAACCAAGCTTCACGAAGACCTTCAGCGCGCACCACTTGATGAATTGGCCAGACTATATGCGCAGCAAGACCCACCGCGCGGTGAAGTGGTGATTCTGGTTGAAGGTGCCAGTCAGACAACGGCTATATTTGATGATGCAATGCTCAAAAACATGCTGACCGAAGAAATGCAAAATAGCAGTCTGCGCGATGCGGTGAAAACAGTGACTGAAATGAGCGGACAGTCCCGCCGTAAAATCTATCAACTAGCTATTGAATTGGATATGTAAACCCGTTGTAAAAACAACAATGCTTGAATGGAAAGCAGAACAAAAAACCATAAACATGCGCGTGCGTGCCGACCGTCGTGGTCATTTTGCTCAACGCATCACATGTTGGTGGCTACGGCTTGCTGGTTATCAGATCGTTGCCCAGCGCTGGTGTGCCGTCACAGGCTAAATTGACCTGATTGCAAAGCGGCGGCGTCTGTTGGTGTTTGTTGAAGTTAAGTACTGGTTTGACAGCCAGTACATTGCCGCACCAACACCACGTCAACATCAAAGAATCAGATCAACAGCTTCTTTATTCCTCGCTAGATATACAGCTTTTTCCGATTACCAATGCCAGTTTGATTTGTTTATTATTAATCATGGTAATATCCTGCCTGCAGGCCGCATCGCCCATATCAAGAATGCGTGGCCATAAACGCTATATAACCTTGACCGATGAATTACAAAACGCCACATTAACACTCAGAATGTCAGACAAATCCTAGGATGCGGAATATGCACCAAAATTCTCACAACACATCACCCTTAATTGCGAGCGTTTTATTGCTTTGTGCATTAGCTTTATCGGGATGCGCCGGGGCCGTGGTTGGTGTTGGTACCGCCGCAGTTGCGGCATCAACGACCGAAAAGGGGTTTTCTACCTCGGTGTCTGATGGGGTGATATTTGCCAAATTAAAAGACCGGTTTATTCAGCAAAATGCGTCTTTGTTAACATCAGCTGATGTGTCGGTGAATGACGGGGCGGTTTTATTTACCGGCAAGGTCAAAACACCAGAAGACAAAATTCAGGCCACCCGATTGGCTTGGGAAATCAAGGGCGTTCGTGAAGTGGTCAATGAATTGCAGGTGACAGACACCTCTTCGATCAAAGATATCGCCAAAGATCTGGCGGCAAGCGCAACATTGCGCGGCAAAATGATTGCCGATAAAGATATCTCATCGCTTAATTTTAGTATTGATGTGGTCAATGGCATTGTCTATCTGTCAGGTGTTGCTTCAACACTCGAAGAAATGGATAAAGTGATAAGCCATGCCGAAAATCTGCGTTTTGCGCAAGAAGTGGTAAATTACATCATTCTTGCACAAGACCAGCGCGACTAATGACCACAAAACACCTGTCTTTTGCCATCCAGATGGACCCTGTTGCTGGTATTGATATTGCTGGCGATTCCACATTTGCACTGGGTTTAGAAGCCCAATCGCGCGGCCATAATTTATGGTACTACACGCCCGATAAACTATCCTTTGATGAGGGCAAGATTACCGCCTGCGGACAGTCATTACAGCTTTTCGATATCTCTGATGCTTTTTTTAAAACCGGTCCCATTGAAACCCGCGCGTTAGACGAATTTGATGTTGTCTTGATGCGCCAAGACCCACCATTTGATATGGCCTATATTACAGCCACACATATTCTTGAACGGTTGCCAGCCAGTACAATGGTGGTGAATAACCCAGCTGAGGTGAGAAACGCACCGGAAAAATTATTGGTCACACATTACCCTAATTTATTGCCAGCCACACTGATCAGCCGCGATAGTGATGCAATTCGCGCCTTTCGGGCGAAACATAAGGATATTATTGTCAAGCCACTCTTTGGCAATGGAGGGGCTGGTGTATTTCGTATTCAGCCAAATGATCAAAACTTAAATTCTTTGCTTGAGGTGTTTTTTGGCAACAGCCGTGAACCAGTGATGGTACAGGCCTATCTGCCAGCCGTACGCAATGGGGACAAACGGGTTGTTTTGGTAAATGGCGAGCCGGTTGGCGTGGTCAACCGTATTCCAAACGCGGGCGAGGCCCGTTCAAATTTCCATGTTGGTGGCACCGCAGCCAACGCAGATTTAACAGCGCGCGACAAAGACATATGCGCCACCATTGGTCCTGAACTAAAACGCCGTGGCTTGTTATTTGTTGGCATCGACATCATCGGTAATTATCTGACTGAGATAAATGTGACCTCACCAACAGGCATTCGTGAAATTCAGCGGCTATCAGGTGTGGATATCGCGGCCCTCACAATTGACGCCATCGAACAACAACATCCGCTTCACGCCTGTAATGGCATCGCCCGGTAGGCCAGCGCCTTAGCAATCTTGGCGCGGCTAATTATTGCCTCAGCATTAAGATCGGCAATGGTGCGCGCCACCCACTGTATCTTGCGATAGGCTCTGGCGGACAAGTGTGACTGTACAACCGCCGTTTTCAATAGTAACGCGGCATCCTCATCAAAATTGATGATATCGGCCAACTGATCTGGCTGTAATAGAACATTTACGCAATCAGCGCCCTGATTTTGCCGCGCCGCGGCAGAGGCCCGGGCGGCCTCTACACGCTGTGCAATAACGTGGCTTGGTTCATTTGCTGTTGGTGCCAATAACATATCAGCTTTTACCTCTGGCACCTCAATAATCAGATCAAACCGATCAATCATCGGGCCTGATACGCGGGCCGCATAGCGGCGGCCACAGGCTGGCGCACTGCCGCATGCGTTCGCTGGGTCGCCAAGATAGCCGCATCGACATGGATTCATCGCCGCCACCAATTGGAGTCTGGCCAGTTATGTGACATTGTGGTTGGCACGAGCCACGACGACCTTGCCGGTTTCCAGCGGTTGCCAAAGTGAATCAAGCACCGATCTGGCAAATTCTGCTAATTCATCCAGTAACAACACCCCATTATGCGCCAGCGATATTTCCCGGGCTTGGCCCGCGGGCCGCCACCAAAAAGCGCCGCCATGGACGCCAAATGATATGGTTCACCAAATGGCCGGGTGCGGATAAGCCCGCCATCATCCAATTGCCCAGCAACCGAATGTAGCATCGTAACTTGCAAGGCTTCAGCCGCTTATAAGGCTGGCAATAGCCCGCCAAGCCGTGTCACCAGCATTGATTTTCCAGCACCCGGCGGACCAATCATCAGAAGATTATGACCGGCGGCGGCGGCAATTTCCAATACACACCTGTCTGTGTCTTGGCCCTTTAGATCGCTCATATCCGGGTAATTGCGATCAACGGACAGATATTTTGGTTCTGGCGGGCTGAGGATTTGTACCCCTTTTAGATAATTGAGCAAACTCATCAAATTCGGTGCCGCGATAATATCAAGGCCTAACGCCCATGCCCTTTCCAGACCACAAGCTGCCGGACAAATTAGATGCTGACCCGACGCCGCAGCGGCAATTGCCGCTGGCAACACACCAGATACCTGTTGAATTGACCCATCCAAGGCCAAGTCATCCAACACCACACGATTGGCAATGGCATCCGGTGACACAACCCCCATCGCTATCAACAAGCCAAGCGCGATGGGTAAATCGAAATGCGCGCCTTCTCTCACCACATCTGCCGGTGCTAAATATACTTCAATGCGTTTTGGTGGCAGGGCCAGTCCAATCGATGACAAAGCCGCCCGCACACGCTCGCGCGATTCAGCAACCGCTTTATCTGCCAAACCAACAATGGCCATGGTTGTCAATCCATTCGCGATATGAACCTGCACATCTACCGATGTGGTATCAATACCACGAAACGCGATCGTCTGAACCAATGCATGCATGTGACCCTACCAAAAGGTAGTCCAATCAGATAATGGGTCTGGCAATCTATCTACCCGTCATCAAGTATATTAGATATCTCAAATAAATACGGTCACTGAACTGTGACGAGCCGACCAATCGGGGCGCCACCAAGCACATGCATATGAAGATGCGGCACCTCTTGGTGACCATGTTGTCCGATGTTCGAAATCACCCGGTAACCACTATCCACAATACCAGTTTTTTCGGCAACCCGGCGGATGGCACGGGTAAAAGCGGTGATTTCTTCGGGGCTCGCAGTGGCGGCAAAATCATTCCAATCAACATAAGCGCCTTTTGGGATGACCAGCACATGAACCGGTGCTTGCGGGTTTACATCAGCAAAGCAGAGACAATAATCGTCTTCATCGATTTTTGTGCAAGGAATTTCTCCGCGCAAAATCTGTGCAAACACATTTTGATCGTCATACGCCATCATTACAGTTCTTTATGATAATAAAAGCCCGGCACATAGCCATCATCGACTTTCGCGTAAAACGGGTTGGTTGCATATTTGCTGAAACCGCGCGCCTCAAATGATTGGATGGCGCGATCCTGCGTGGCGCGCACGTCAAGATTAATCATCGCAAATCCCTGGCTTTTTGCCAAAGCCTCGGCTTCAGCGACAATCATTTGCGCAAACCCATGACCACGGGCCCACGGGGCAACAAAAAATGTGGTGAGCTGGCAAGCGAATTTCTGTGCCTCATTATTGCGGGGTGGCCTTACAATTTGGCAACTGCCAGCAATCACCTTGTCAAGTCTGGCAATAATGAGGTGGCGTTCGGGAATCATCTGCACACCGCGCCAATAATCCTCCATGACTGATTTTGGTGGTGGTGACAGCCAGCCAAATCCACCTCCGGCAAGAATGGCTTCTTCGGCGGCGTCACATAATTCATGAATATCGCGCGTGGTCAATTGATCAGCTGTTTCCACTGATAATTTTGCAACATGATCGCGCATAATTTCTGCAGTCATTGGTTTAATCCTTTGACGTTTTCACCAAATGGCGAGGCCGGCGTGTCTGTTTACAGAGCTGCAACAGAGTATAAACGCTGTGGTTAGATAATGCGGCTTTTTAACACAGGAAACGGATTTTAAAAAGCCCGATTAGCTGGTTTTTCCGCGACCGCACGCATCACCTAAATAAAAAATTGGCCGATATTCATATCAAAATAATTGAAAAAATGACCTAGAGATGTTGCGCACCTTCATCATCGCCTTGATGCAGGCAGGTGGCAATTAAGTCGGCGACCATCTGACAGTCAGCGGCAGATAAACGGTCTATATTCTGTGCCAACAAATTTGCCATAAGGACAGCTTCCGCACTGTGGCCACGCGCGTTTATCGTCGGCTTGGGATGTGACAAAGCCGCGAGCCGTTTTAACTCTTCCGCATCATCCCAAATCAACCCTAACCACACACAAATCTGATCAACAAGAACAGCCGATGGTCGGCCACGGGTGCCGGTTTCAAGCGCAGATAAATAGGCCGCCGACACGCCAAGCACTTCTGCCTGTTGATATAATGTACGGCCTTTGCGTTGACGCCAGTCACGGATTTTTGCGCCAAAAGGTGTCATCCACGCCGCCGCCGCAACAATACATAAAATGCCCCACTGCCGCCATCTGCTGGGCGGGCTTGTGCCAATGCAAGAACCAGCCCTGACAATGGCGCCCGTTTCAACCAACCGGGCACATGGCTCTTTAATACACCTGCACCCTTGCCGGTAATCACCAGCACACATCGGCATCCTCCATAAGCGGCATCTTCGATAAAAGTCTGTAATTTCACTTCCGCCCGCGCGGCGGTATGACCGTGAAGATCAAGGCGACGGTCGATCGGCACATCACCGCGAAACAACCGGCGTTGGGTGCGGCCATCTAATCCGGCCCGATGACCTTCACGCAAATCAACCGGAGATGGTGTTTTGGCAGTTGGTGATGAAGGCGGCGCCGGTGTTGGCATATTTTGTAGTGTTTTGGCCGCCGGCTTTACTGCTTTAGCCAGTTGTTTGAAAATGGGTGGGGGCGATAGGCGCTGTTGCCGGCCCGGCAATGGGGTCACGCGTTGCGTCACACGCTGCCACAAGATTTGATCTTCATCCAAATCTATATTGGCGGGAGGTTTTTGTCGCATCACATCAATCTGGTATCAGCTATCGTCGTCAGCCGATTCTGTTTCAGCCAGTTTCCAATTTGGATCAGCCAGGGTGAGGTCGCGTTCAAAGGTCCAGATATCGATGAATTCCCGTGGTTCAGTATCGCTGTCATCCATGACCGCACCATGTTCATCACGTGCAATGCGGGTTTGCGTGGTATGGAAATGAACGGTGATGGCGGCGACTGATTCAGCAAGTTCAACATTCAAGATGCTGACTTCAGAAATCTCATCAACAGTGATTTCCAGTGTTTCTTTGGCCGCGGTCCGGTCATGAATTGTCTGCATGAAGCTTTGAAGTAAATCATAACTAAGCAACCGTTTAAGCTGTGCCTGATCACCCTCGGCAAACGCTTTCAGAATCATGTTAAAGGCCGCGGTGGCCCCTTGAATGAAGTCCTTTTCATCAAATTGACGGTCAGCCTGGCGCAAAACATCCATTCCGCTGCCAGATATTTTTGCGGTTTTATCTGCCGCTTTTGGAAACGGAATGGGCGCATTCGGCTTGTCTGCAGAACCCTCTTTTGCCTGCTTGTCCTGCGGTTCCTCATAGCCTGTGCGCTGGCCCAAAACTGAGCGTAGCCGCAAAACCAAAAGAACAGCAATCACAGCAAAGATAAGAATATCAATGAATGGCAAGTTAGCCCCCTCTATCCGGGTTTCCATCAAAATTTGACGAACATCATTGTAACCAAGTTTAATGATGTTTAACTATAGATGGCATATGTGAGTGGTGAAATCCAGATGGTAGCTATAAATCATATGTCAAAAACTTTGAAATAGCGGTGGCAACGCATTTATGGGTCTTTTTATCCTTGTTGGATTTATTTTATGGGGATGGGCAGAAATGTCCGCCTTTATCTATATTGGTGGTGAAATTGGCGGGTTGTTCACTCTGCTGGGCATTTTTGTTACCGCCATTATTGGGTTGTCACTGTTAAAAAGTCAGGGCGGCACGGTGATGACCAAAATCCGCTCTGATTTAGCACAAGGGCGCGCCCCAGTGGGATCCATAGCCGATAGTCTGTCGCTGGCGGTTGGTGGTATTTTGATGCTTATACCCGGCTATGTGACCGATGCAGTTGGCATTTTGTTATTTATGCCGGGAGTGCGTACAATTGCCGGCGCGTGGATTTTGCACCATTTGGTCACAAGTAACAGGTTTAAAGGCTTCGTCCATGTCGATGGACAGGCTGGGTTTTCAACACGGCACACCAAGCCTTTTCATCATACTGATGATGTTATAGAAGGTGATGCCACCGAACATCAGCCACCCAAAGACCGTTTAAATAACCGCTAATCACGATCACGGCGATCTTGCCGCCGCCTAATCAACCATGATAAGAGCCAAAAATCCAAAACAGCTTTAGATAAATTTATAAAGGAATATCCATGATGGCCGAAACTGAGAACAGCGCGCAAAATGGCGTCCAAGCTGATGCACAAAAAAAAGCTGATCGCCAACTTATTGTTCACGCCCAATATATAAAGGATTTTTCTTTCGAAAATCCAAACGCCCCAAAAGTTCTAGTTGAAAATCTTGGTCAGCCTGATGTTCAAATCAATGTCAGTGTTGCGGCAAAGCTGATTGGTGAAAATCAATATGAAGTGTTGTTGAATCTTGGTGCCAAAGCTGTTGCTGGCGAAACACCTATGTTTCTGGTCGATTTAACCTATGCTGGGCTGGTATCACCACAAGGCGTTACGGGTGATGATATCAATCCGCTAATTATGATCGAAGCACCACGTTTGTTATTCCCGTTTGCGCGTGCGCTGATCTCGGATGCCACGCGTGATGGTGGGTTTATGCCACTCAATATTCAGCCTGTCGATTTTGTCGCTGTGTATCAGCATAATTTAGAACGACAAGCCGCGGCAGGAGCCGACCAGCCAGCCAATTAGGTCTTTAGCCAAATCGGGTCATTTAATTTTGCCAAAAACGCGTCGTGCGCGGCCTGTTCTTCAGCAGATGGTGCATGTGGGCGAATTGGCCGGACCGGCTTGTTATCACGATCAATTTGCAACATAGACGAAGCTGAGTCAGCGGTGATCACAGCTACCGGGATGTCAGTTTTTTTGTCAGCCCCCAAAGACAGGCCAGGCTGGCGGCCACCAAGCAATTCGACATAGACGCTGGCCAATAAATCAGCATCAACCAGAGCACCGTGTAGATCACGGTGACTATTATCTATTTCAAAACGGCGGCATAAGGCATCTAGATTAGCCTGTGCGCCAGGAAATTTTTTGCGGGCCATGGCCAATGTATCAATTGCCCGGTCCATTGGCAGTGGTGGGCGCTGTATTTTATCAAGCTCAGCATTAATAAAACCCATATCAAAGCTGGCATTATGAATGATTAGGGGTGCCTCGCCAATAAATGACAAAAACTCATCAACGATGTCGGCAAATACCGGTTTGTCACTTAAGAATGAACTTGTCAGGCCATGCACCGCCACAGCACCATCATCAATTTCACGCTCTGGATTGATATAAATATGTAATTCTTTGCCGGTTGGCAGATGATGCATCAACTCCAGCGCCCCAATTTCAATAATACGATGCCCATCACGCGGATTTATACCGGTGGTTTCGGTATCCAAAACAATCTCTCGCATGCGGGATTACCTTTCTAAACTAGGGTGAGCACTGGTTAACGAATCTAGCCAGGCAAATAGATGCTGACGCGTAGTGTTTGGGTCCAAATCTGTGTTAAGAACGAAGTCGGCACGCTGGCATTTTTCACTGGCTGGCATTTGGGTGGCCAAAATGCCAGCCAATTTTTCTTCAGTCATGCCGGGGCGGGATAATGCCCGTTGCCGGATGGTGTCCTCAGCGGCACATACCACAATCACATAATCGCATGAGGTATCACCGCCGGTTTCAAATAATAACGGCACATCAAGCACGACAATCTGACGGCCAAGAGCCCTTTGATCTTGCAGAAATTGATCGCGATGTTGCCGTACCAACGGGTGCAATATTGATTCTAAAATCTTGCGATCAGCTGGCGTAGAAAACACATGACCGCCCAGTTTTTTGCGATCAACACTGCCACCAGGCGCAACCATATCTGGGCCAAATTTGGCTTTGATATCTGGTACCGCCTGTCCATTTGCCGCCAACAAGCTATGGACCGCTAAATCAGCATCGTGAACGGCAATACCCTTTTCGCTCATCCAGCCTGCCACCGTTGATTTACCCGAAGCGACACTGCCTGTTAGACCAATAACAATCATGTAAAAGACTCCAACGGCAATAATCCATGTTCGCGTAATATGGCGAGCAATGGTAACAACGGCAAACCCAAAATATCAAAATGGTCACCCTCAATTTTGGTAAAAAGTGAGGTGCCGACAGATTCAATCCGATAGGCCCCCGGCGAGAATAAAGCGGCGTCACCAATATGCCGGATATAGGCTTCGGCAAAAGCTATATCAAATGCGCGCATGGTCAAGGATGATTCCGCCAGATGATGCCATATGCGTTGCCCATCGCGCAGTAACACAATGGCTGAGAGCAATTTATGCGTTTTGCCAGCCAGACCACATAGCTGGTCTTTCGCAGTATTCATAGTGTCTGGCTTATTTATAATCTGGCCCTCACAAATGAGAATTTGGTCACAACCAATCACATAGGCTGACGATGTTGCTGATAGTGCGGTGGTTATTTGTTGTGATGCGGCCTGCGCCTTTAAAAGCGCCAAAAGAACAGCAATATCTGCTGGCATCATATCATCTGCCAAGGCACCTTCGCGCACTTGCGCCTCATCAACAGCGACCGGCATAATGTCAAAATCTATACCGGCAGACCGCAAAATATTTTGCCGCGCGACACTAGCCGATGCCAATATGATCGAGGCATTTGGCAAACCAAGAAACGCTGTTACAGCTGGCCTTGTCATCCCTGCGTTTCTTTCCAATTTGTATAGAGCTGGATAATAGCAGCAGCCGTTTCTTCAACCGAACGACGTGTCACATCAATCACCGGCCATCCCTGTTTAGTGAATAACCGGCGGGCGTTGCGGATTTCTTCAGTAATCTGGTCAATATCAGCATAAGTCTGATTATCGGTATCAGCCATCGCCACCTGACGGGTACGGCGTATTTGGCTTAGCCGCTTGGGGTCATTGGTCAAACCAACGACAAGTAAATTGAGCCCGTCAAGGTAATGCAAGGGAAAGGGTACATGCGGCACCAATGCGTAATTGGCAACCTTATAACCCCGATGCGCCAAATACATAGAAGTGGGTGTTTTAGACGTACGCGACACCCCGACAAGAAGAATATCGGCCCGGTCCAACTGTCCCATATTCATCCCATCGTCATGGCTGACGGCAAAATCAACTGCAGCAACACGGTCAAAATAGGCCGTATTTAACCGCCGCTGGCCACCAGGTAAATTTTGTGTGGCCTGACCAAGAACCCGGCCTAATAAATTCACCACAGGATCTAAAATTGACACAGCCTGAATGCCGCGCGACTGACAAGCATTGGCAATCATGTCGCGCATGTCATCATTCACAATACTCATCAGCAATACACCGGGATTACGATCGAGCCCGGCACAAACCGCATCGAAATGCGCCTCTGATCGCACCAACGTCCAAACATGTTCAACTGTTGTCACATTCGGAAATTGTGCCACACAAGCACGCGCGACTTGATGGACTGTTTCACCTGTTGAGTCAGATACAAGATGTATATGCAATGTTTGTTTTGTCGTCATACAAATTGGTTTAGGCCGATCGATGATCTTTGTCACCTGTTTCATGACAATGCTAAACTGATTCACTAATAGACACCGCAAAGACATATAAACAGAGCCTGTGTAGAATGGACATCTCACTGGGGATTATTTAAAAGACCCAGATACAGCCAAGCGGTTATACAAATAAAGCTCTATTTTACGAACAGGTGGATAAGTTCAGATCAGCAACCGCAAAATTCTGCGGATAACTTTTTTATCCATTGTTTTAAATATAAAAAACAAAATCATAATGGGGATAATATTGTGTTAGAAACCGGCATAAATGGATAATTGCACTTCTGCACAAGACCGACTAAAACAACTACTTTTATATATATATTTATATAGTGACTAGAGAGATATATGACCGACAACCTGTTCATAAAAACCGTTAATGGTCACAAACAAAATAAAACGCCTATGTGGATTATGCGCCAAGCCGGTCGGTATTTAGCAGAATATCGTGCGATTCGTGCCACCCAAAAAGACTTCATTTCATTTTGCCTTAATCCTGAACAAGCATCAGCTGTCACTTTGCAACCAATTACTCGATATGGATTTGATGCTGCTATTATATTTTCAGATATTCTGATGGTACCATGGGCATTGGAACAAAATGTCCGGTTTCAACCAAATATTGGCCCATTACTTGACTCACTCGATAAGCCATCTATGTTTAGCAATGATTTAATCGACAGCGTTTCGGAAAAATTAGCCCCCGTTGCAAAAGCCATACGTCTAACAAAAGCGCAATTATCACCTCAAACAGCATTGATTGGATTTGCTGGTGCACCTTGGACCATCATAACCTATATGGCAGAAGGTGGGTCTTCACGTGATTTTGCAAAAGCGCGGGGCTGGGCGTGGCAGTATCAAAAAGAGATGGATGGGTTGTTGGACAGCCTCATTGAATCAACCATCAATTTTTTATCTTTACAGGCTAGAGCTGGTGCTGATGCATTAATGTTGTTTGATAGTTGGGCAAGTGCAGTACCCGCCGCCCAACGTAATTGGTTAGTGATTGAACCCACCAGAAAAATTGTTACTGGCTTGCGTGAAAAAGGGCATTTTCAACCAATTATTGGGTTTCCAAAAGGCATTGGTGAAGGATTGATTGCTTATGTTGAACATTCATCAGTTAATGCGGTTGGTTTAGATCATGGCATTGACCCAGTGTGGGTTGACAAAAATTTACCTAAAAATTTTCCCGTACAAGGCAATTTAGACCCATTAAGCTTGCTTCAAGCTGGGCCAAATATGTTTAAAGATATCGACCATATTCTTGACGCTTTTGCATCAAGACCACATATATTCAATCTAGGGCATGGCATTACACCGCCAACGCCGATCGAAAATGTGCAATTGATGTTGGACCATGTGAGACAGCGTCACCACTAGGATAGTGACCAAATGTATTATGATATAGTTACAGCACTGCATATTGTATCGGTGATTTCCTGGATGGTTGGTCTGTTATATCTGCCGCGACTGTTCGTCTATCATGCAAGTGCTGAAATTGGCACCGTGCGTTCCGAAACATTCAAAGTGATGGAGCGGCGATTGCTGAAAGTTATCATGACCCCGGCGATGATTTTCAGTTTTATATTTGGTATTTGGATGATTGCGTTAAATCATGGTTTGGTGTTTGAAACATGGTTTCAAATTAAATTTTTCGCGGTATTAGCTATGGCCGGATGTCATGGTAAGTTTTCCAAAATGCGGCGATTGCTTGAAAATGATGTGCAGCCATTATCGTCGAAAGCCTACCGAATCTGGAATGAAGTGCCGACTATATTGATGATAATTATCATATTCATGGCTGTATTAAAGCCATTTTAGGGTAAAAAGCGCGAAGATCAGACGTTTCCTCTATCTTGCTAAGAAGCCGGATTGACTTTTTTGGTAAATCAGCACAATAATCAGTAATCCGCAAACCTGCGGGGCTTACAGTATTGTTTGCATTCTTTCCCCATTCGAGCCCTAAACTTCCCCATTCGAGCCCTAAACTTCCCCATTCGAGCCCTAAATATGCATCTACAGGAACTCAAAGCGAAATCTCCCGCTGATTTATTGGCCTATGCTGAAGATTTGGAGATCGAAAACGCCAGTACCTTGCGTAAGCAAGATATGATGTTCGCCATTTTGAAACAGCTTGCTGATAATGATGTTGCCATTTATGGCAGCGGCGTTTTGGAAGTGTTGTCAGACGGGTTCGGATTCTTACGTGCCCCAGAGTCGAATTACCTACCTGGCCCAGATGATATTTATGTATCACCCAGTCAGGTGCGGCGGTTTGGCTTGCGTACCGGTGATACGGTTGAAGGCGAGATCCGCGCGCCAAAGGATGGCGAACGCTATTTTGCTCTGTTAAAAATAGAAACAATTAATTTTGAAAATCCTGAAGCTGTAAGGCACCGGATCAATTTTGATAATCTGACGCCGCTTTATCCAGAAAGTAAACTGACATTAGAATTGCCGTTTGATCCGGATAAAAAGGACAATACCCCGCGGGTTATTGATTTGATTTCACCCATGGGTAAAGGCCAGCGTGGATTGATTGTAGCACCGCCGCGCACTGGTAAGACAATTATGCTACAAAGCATCGCCCATGCGATTTCTGAAAATCATCCAGAAGTCTATCTGATCGTTCTTTTGATTGATGAACGCCCGGAAGAAGTGACTGATATGCAACGGTCAGTGCGCGGTGAAGTGATTTCGTCAACTTTTGATGAACCCGCATCAAGACATGTACAAGTCACTGAAATGGTTATAGAAAAAGCGAAAAGGCTTGTTGAGCATAAGCGTGATGTGGTGATTTTGCTTGATTCTATTACACGTTTGGCGAGGGCCTATAACACTGTGGTGCCATCTTCGGGTAAAGTATTGACCGGCGGTGTTGACGCAAACGCCTTGCAACGACCAAAACGGTTTTTTGGTGCAGCTCGCAATATCGAAGAAGGTGGGTCATTGACCATTATTGCCACCGCGCTGATCGAGACTGGATCGCGCATGGATGAAGTTATTTTTGAAGAATTCAAAGGCACTGGTAATAGTGAAGTCATTCTGGATCGTAAATTATCTGACAAACGGACATTCCCAGCGATTGATATCACCAAATCTGGTACACGTAAGGAAGAATTGCTTGTTGATAAGGGCACATTGGCCAAAATGTGGGTATTGCGCCGCATTTTGATGCAAATGGGGCCAGTCGATGCCATGGAATTTTTGGTCGATAAGCTGAAAAATTCAAAAAGCAATGATGATTTCTTCGACCAAATGAACAGCTAGGTCAGAATAAGCTGGCCCTCATCTAGCTGGCTTTTTTCATGTGCAATTAAAAACTCTTTGCGGGCCAAATTGTCTTTATGATTGGGCGCTAATTGACTGCCGCCGCCATAATGCCCTAGCGCGCCATTTTTGCGTACGACTCGGTGACAAGGGTAAATGATGGGTATGGGGTTTGTGGCACAAGCGGTTCCGGCGGCCCTGGCGGCGTTAGGCGCGCCGGCGGCGGCGGCAAATGCAGCATAGCTGATGGTGGTGCCATACGGAATGCTTGCCATGATGTTAAGCCAAAGCTGGCGCGCCGGGCTGATGTTGGCGGGGCGTAGTGGCATGGTAAAGTTAGTACGTTGACCGGCAAAATAAGCCTTTAATTGTGTGATTGTTTCACGTGAAACATGGTCGGGACGATCTGGGTCTGTCCAACCAATTTGGTTCCAATCAAGGTGAATCAGATACGACCCATCTGATATGGCACGAAGCCAGCCAACTGGTGTCTTACAGCTTAGATGAAATCGTTGCGTGTTTGAATTGTGCATAGTAACCGTTCCTTTTTGTCAGATTTGCGCAGGAAACAGCCGGCTTATCTGAAAACGGTCTTAAATTGGGTCTTGTTGTGGGCGGCGTTTCACTTTACCACAATCCTAGCACTGCCCTGTAATTTTGCAAAGCATGAGCCAATGACGTCTGTCGATACGATTTTTGCAGTGGCAACACCGCCCGGGCGATCAGCGATTTCGGTAATCCGTATATCCGGGTCGCAAGCTGGTGATGCGCCTGCATTATTTGCCGCTAGCTGTCCAGCCGCTGGGCAATTTCGTGTGGCCCGTTTGCGCGTTGGTGATAAGGTCATTGACGAGGTGGTGATTTTATTTATGGCGGCACCACATTCCAGCACTGGTGAACATGTCTGTGAAATTCATTGTCATGGCAGTATAGCGGTTAGGCAACTGATACTTGATAAATTGGCGCAAACCACCGGGTTCCGCCTTGCCCATGCCGGAGAATTTACCCGCCGGGCTTTTATGAATGATAAAATGGATTTACTGGCGGTGGAAGGGCTGGCGGATATGATAGAGGCTGAAACACCGCAACAGCTGTATCAGGCATGGTCACAAATAGATGGCGCGTTGCGCGGCCCGGTAACGAAATGGCGGGCAGGTCTGGTCTCTGTGGCATCGCAGTTAGAGGCATTGATTGATTTCGCTGATGAGGATTTGCCAGCCCATTTGGAAACCAAATTGCGGCAACAAACGGCGGCGTTGATTACCGATATCGCCATTATTTTGGATGATAATCGCGCGGGCGAATTAACCCGTGATGGCGTTGTGGTGGCGCTTGTTGGGCCGGTTAATGCAGGCAAATCAACAATTTTAAATGGGTTAGCTGGGCGGGCGGCCGCCATCGTATCTGATCAGGCGGGAACCACCCGTGACATTGTGTCGGTGCGGCTTGATATTCATGGTGTACCAACACAAATTCTGGACACAGCTGGCCTGCGCGACACTCCGGGTACGATTGAGGCAGAGGGTATCCGGCGTAGTTTGGAAGCGGCCCAGCATGCCGATCTGGTTATTTTGGTTGTGGATGGGTCATCCAGTCATTGGTCAGAGGATGCCGACGATATTACCGGCCGTATGGGCCACGCCGATCTTCTTATTTTGAATAAAACAGATAAAGGCATGACAGGCACCGCCCCACCAGAAGCTATTTTATTATCGGCAAAAAATGACAAAGACATCACAAAATTGATGGCACGGCTTGGTGATATGATTATGCCGCACAATCAGGTACAAAATCATGCGGTTATTACGAGATTACGGCACCGCCAGTCATTGGTTGACGCGCATGACGCTTTACATGCTGGTTTGCAGCATGATTTTCATCAGGTACCAGAATTAGCGGCAGAAGATTTTCGTCAAGCTGCGGTGGCGCTTGGTCGTATTACCGGTGACGTTGATGTTGAAGAATTGCTGGGGCAGATTTTTTCAAGCTTTTGTATTGGAAAATAGCCTAAAACGCGTCATAAGGATGCCTGTTAGCGGTCATTTTTTGATAGGTAAGAAGCAAAATGAGCAAACGCTATGATGTGATCGTTGTCGGAGGTGGCCACGCTGGATGCGAAGCGGCGGCAGCGGCGGCGCGTATGGGTGTGTCGGTTGCTTTGGTCACAATGCGCCGTGATCGTATTGGAGAGATGTCTTGTAATCCGGCCATTGGCGGGCTTGGTAAAGGCCATCTTGTGCGGGAAATTGATGCGCTGGATGGCATCATGGCCCGGGCTATTGACCGGGCGGGCATCCAATTCCGCATGTTAAATAAATCACGTGGGCCAGCGGTGCATGGGCCGCGGGCACAAGCTGACAGGGCGCTTTACCGCCAAGCCATTCAGGATGTTTTGGCGGGCTATCAAAATCTGACCATTATTGAGGCGGCAGTTGGTGATTTGCAAATTGAGGCTGGCTGTGTCAGTGGACTGATCACCGAAACGGGCGATCATTATGTGGCTCAAGCTGTGGTGTTGACTGCGGGCACATTTTTGGGCGGCGTGATCCATTTAGGCGACGAACGCACCGCGGCGGGCCGGATTGGCGAAGCACCGTCAAATATGCTGGCGGCGCGACTGGCAGCCTATGATTTGCCGCTTGGCCGGTTAAAAACTGGCACACCGGCGCGGCTTGATGGGCGCACCATTGATTGGTCCAGTCTGGATATGCAGCCTGCTGATGACCCACCAATTCCGTTTTCTACCCTGACCGATCGGATTACCGTGCCGCAAATTTCCTGTGGCATTACCCGTACAACGGCAAAAACACATCAAATTATTGCTGACTCCATTCATTTATCTGCGGTTTATAGTGGGCAGATCTCTGGTACAGGCCCTCGCTATTGCCCATCAATCGAAGACAAGGTGCATCGTTTTGCCGATAAATCATCGCACCAGATTTTTTTGGAACCCGAAGGGTTGGATGATCCGACGATTTATCCAAATGGCATTTCAACCTCTTTACCGCGCCATGTACAAGACGCGATGATTGCTACCATTCCGGGGCTGGAACGGGCAAAAATTTTGCAATATGGATATGCCATTGAATATGATTTTGTTGATCCACGGGCATTACGTCGCTCGCTTGAGGTTAAAAATTTGCCAGGCCTTTATTTGGCTGGACAAATTAATGGCACAACCGGCTATGAAGAAGCCGCGGCCCAAGGGCTGATTGCCGGTATTAATGCTGCCATGGTGGCCGCTGGCGGTGTTGATACAAATTCATTTGTTTTGGATCGGGCGGATGCCTATATCGGCGTGATGATTGATGATTTGGTAACCAAAGGTGCCCCCGAACCCTACCGTATGTTCACATCAAGGGCTGAATATCGCTTAACTTTACGGGCAGATAATGCAGACCAGCGTTTGACCGATCGCGGTATTGCGTGTGGCTGTGTCGGGCCCGAACGGCAAAAGCGCTGGGGTGATAAAAAACAAAAATTGACCGAGGCCCGAGATCTTCTGTCTACGGTTACCGTATCAGCTAAAACCATTGCCTCTGCTGGTCTACCAGTTCCCCGCGATGGCGCAAAACGAACTGCCGCTGATTTGCTGGCGCTTGAAACTGTTGGGTTTGCTGAGATTCAGTTATTGTGGCCTGAATTGGCGGTGATTCCGGATAATTTACATGCCCAACTGGCGGCTGACTGTCGCTATGCTGGTTATGTTGGCCGTCAGCAATCTGATATTGACGCCCTGCGGCGTGATGAGGCGGTAATGATCCCCTCGCAGACTGATTTTACCATGGTGGGTGGTCTGTCAGCTGAATCGCGTGATATTTTGGCGAAATATCAGCCAGAAACCATAGGCCAAGCGAATCGTTTGCCGGGCTTGACCCCGGCCGCGGTTGTGTCTGTTTTGCGGCATGTAAAACGCCAACAAATGGCGGCAAAAGTTGTAGTTAAATCGTGACGCCAGAAGAATTCACCACACATTTTGATGTTTCACGTGAAACATTGGTATCACTATCGGCCTTTGTGGCCCTGTTAGAAAAATGGCAACTGCGGATCAATCTTGTATCACCTGTCACTCTTCCGGATATTTGGCGCCGGCATATTTTGGACTCAGCACAGCTGGTGCCGCATCTGCCAACGCTACCCTCTGGCCAGCCTTGTCAAATCCTAGATATTGGAAGCGGTGCCGGCTTTCCCGGGCTGGTATTGGCCATTCTTGGGGCTGGCGAAGTTCAGCTTGTCGAATCAGATCAGCGCAAGGCGGTATTTTTGCAAACGGTCATTCGCGAATTGGCGCTGCCGGCCAGAGTTATTAATCAGCGCATTGAGCGTCTGCCAGCGTGCCAGCCTGATGTGATTACAGCCCGTGCGCTCGCGCCTCTGCCAAAATTAATGTCATTGATTAACGCGCAACTTCACAAACGATTAACTTGTCTGTTTTTGAAAGGTGCATCAGTCGATGAAGAATTGACCAATTTTCAAACTTATTCCACTATGACACCCCATCTTTATCCCAGCGTGACAAATGATGATGGTGTGATTGTAAAGCTAACCGCGCCGCAATGATGATCTGATGGGGATTACCGCCGTGCTTTGTGTCAAAAGCAATCATTATTAACTGACTGAGACGTGAAATTTATGACTGATACAGCCCGCATCATTGCCATTGCAAACCAAAAAGGTGGTGTTGGTAAAACCACAACATCGGTCAATTTGGCCACTGCCATGGCCGCATGTGGGCGCCGGGTATTGCTCGTGGATTTTGACCCGCAAGGCAATGCCAGCACTGGGTTTGGCATTAAACTTGACGCGCGGCGCGATGCCAATAGTTATCGGCTACTAACTGGCGAGGTTGGGGCCCGCGAAGCCTGTTATAAAACCGATATTGCAGGGCTTGATGTTTTGCCCGCCATTGTAGATTTATCGGCGGCAGAAATTGAGCTGGCAGAAGTGGATGCACGTGAATTTCGTTTGCAAACGGCGTTGCAGATAGTGGTAGCCCACTATGATTATATTTTTATCGATTGTCCGCCATCGCTGGGCCTATTGACGATCAATGCACTGTGTGCCGCTGATTGTGTGATTGTGCCGCTGCAATGTGAATTTTATGCGCTGGAAGGCTTGTCGCAATTAATGCGTACGATTCAAATGGTCCAGCAGGGGCTGAACCGTCATTTGGTTGTTCAAGGCATTGTTTTGACAATGCATGACAGCCGCAATAAATTATCTGAAATGGTCGCAAATGATGTGCGTGCACATTTTAGAAATCTTGTCTATAACACTGTAATTCCTAGGAATATTCGCATTTCGGAAGCGCCATCATTTGGCCAACCTGTGTTGATATATGATCTTAAATGTGCCGGTGCGCAGGCTTATGTGGCATTGGCCGCCGAATTATTATCGCAGGAAAAGGAAGCGGTCTGATGGTGTCTAAACCTCCTCAAAAATCAGCAAATGCTGCAAAATCAACCGCAACAGCGCGCGGTCTGGGACGCGGCTTATCAACCTTGCTTGGTGATAGTGGTATTGCTGCGGCGGCCAATCAGGCGGCACCGGCAGACCAACGTGAATATCAACAAATTCCGGTGGAATGGATTAATGTTGGCCCGTGGCAACCGCGCCGCCAATTCGACCGTGAACAGTTGACGGAATTGGCTGACTCGATCCGTCAAAGAGGCATCGTCCAACCGATTTTATTGCGCCCGACACCTGATCAGCCCGGCCGGTTTCAACTTGTCGCCGGTGAGCGGCGTTGGCGCGCGGCACAAATGGCGCAACTTCATGAAATCCCCGCGGTTGTTCGTAATTTAAGCGATGCAGAATGTTATGAAATTGCCCTGATTGAAAATATCCAGCGGCAAGATTTGTCGGTGATTGATGAAGCGCAGGGTTATGCCAACCTGCTTGAGATCAATCGCTATACACAAGACCAACTATCTAAAATTATTGGTAAATCGCGCAGTCATATTGCCAATCTTCTGCGGCTTCTTGGCCTGCCAGAATCGGTTCAGACCTTATTGCGCGATGGTAATTTAACCATGGGCCAGGCGCGGCCATTAATTGGCAATCCACAAGCCGCATTATTAGCAAAAACAATTGTGTCAAAAGGCTTGTCGGCACGTCAGGCCGAAGCGCTGGTGAAAACGGCGGTGAGTGGGGCCACCTTGGCGGCCACAAAACCGGCCACAGCTGAAAAATCAGCCGATATAAAAGCCATTGAACAGCGAGCTGCGATTGAATTGGGGCTGGCCCTGTCGATAAATTGGAACGAACACGCCGAAACAGGTCGGGTGCAGATAGACTGCCACTCGCTGGAACAAATGACACTGATTCTTGAAAAGCTTGGCCTGTCTGATGAAGGCTAGGCAGATGCTGGTTGATTTTTAATAAGGTGTGTTATGTTAACGCTGGGCGCGTAAACATAACCCGAGCAAGCTTTGTGAGGTTAGCGTCCGGTCATCAATGGTTTTAGATTTAAGATTAATTTCAATATCTTGTAAACGGTTCACCATATCCATACAACGCTGAGGTTGCCAGTTTTTAAGATGCCGCATGAACGCATCTTGCATTTTAAAATGCACCGGGGGGCGTAAGCCACGAACAGCGTTTTGCGGCGATTGTCCGGCATTGACCGCATATCCCAGCGTTCCCAGCTGGTTAAAATAGGTTTGACACCCCCGTATAATCATCACGCAATTGGCGTCTTCAAGCCAAGCCTTGCGCAAGGCGTTTGATAACGCTGGCACATGTCCATTGGCAACGGCATTTGCAACATCGTCAACTGCCAGCACCGCGCTATCACCAAGAGCTTGTGATATCATGTCGCGCGTGAGCGTACCCCCTGGACCGGCCAGAAGCGCGAGTTTTTCAAGCTCCGTTCTGGTTGCCGCATGATCACTGCCAAGCCTTGATGTGATAAGCGTAAGCCCATCGCGATCAAAAGACACATTATCCTGCCGAAAAATGGACTGTGCCAATTGCTGGATATCCTCGTCATTGTCAGGGTAACAGCCTATCGCGGCGGCGATATCTGATGTTTCAAATAATCTTACCACCGCATGTTTTGTAGTGGTGTCACTGGCATCAATGATCACCATGGCATCATTAACCGGCTGGGCCAGAAGCAGTTTGCAGGCGTCAAGCAGTTCTGTCCCGCTTGCCTTGACCAGCACTAATCTGGTGCCAAACATGGATATTTCCGCCGCCGCGTCGGCAATTTTGCCAGCTTCGCCGCCAAGACTCGCACCGCTGATGCGGGTGACAGAAAATACATCGTCTAGATCATCGCTATAAAGGGCGGCGAGCTGTTGGCTTCGGCTGGATCGAAGCCCGGCATCACTGCCATGCAACAAAATAGCACATATTTCATCTGGTGGTTTGGCGAGAAAGCTGGTGATTTGCCGTGGCGCAATCTTCATCAGCTCGGTCTGTATCTATTTGTCGGCATTTTCTAAAAAATATAATTGTACCCGCTGGGCAACACGTTGTGCCAATAAAGTGGCCATACGGTCACGCGCGTGTAATTCAGATTGATCCTGACCAAAAAGCGACGATACCGTGCCCAGCGTCGCATCAGCCGTAACTGTATCACGCAACAACACATCGCCGCCGCCTTGTTTTGTCAGCGTAAAATTGGCAACCATGCTCATTTTCTTGAAAGTTGAGGTGACTCCTCTTACCGATAAGGTGCTGCTGGATGAAACGGAAATTGATGATGTCAGATCATAAGCCGGACTGGCTTGTTCATAAATATAAAGGGCTTGGCGTAACGCACGGCTATAGAGCTGTCCAGCCCGCCCACCTGTATCCACCACAGAGACAGAGCTGAGCTTGGCGCTGACACGTTCATCAAGCTGGCCGATGATGACCGTGCTGCACCCGGCAAACGCCAGCAAAAAGACCATGCTCCCTATGATTTTTAATTTATGCCACCACATTGATGATCCTGTTTTGTACCACAATCACCTTTTTAGGCGTTTTGCCCCCCAGATATCTTTGGACCGAGGCTGATGCCAGTGCCAGTTTTTCCGCCACATCATTCGGACAATCGCGTTCAAGCTTTATGGTATCACGAAGTTTACCATTTACCTGAACACCAATTTCAATTTCGTTATCCCTTGCTAATGCAGCATCGGCTTCTGGCCATTGAGATTGTGCCAACAGCGTCTTGTGTCCCAATGCTTGCCACATATCTTCGGCCAGATGTGGGGTCAGTGGGCTGAGCAATTGCGCAAGCGTTTCAATAGCAAATCTTTTGGCGGCTGGTGCACCAACCTCGTCACTTTTGATATCGCTTATAGCGTTGGTCAGCATATGAAGCTGGGCCACCGCCCGGTTAAAGCGGAAATTTTCAATATCAGCGGATAAAGCCAGAATTGATTTATGCGCCATCCGCAGAGCCGCTGTTGCGGTCTCGCCCAGCGTGTCGGGGACTGGCGTACCGCAAGCGGCAAGGCTGTCGTCATGGGCTAGCCGCCATACACGTTTAAGAAACCGTGACGCCCCCTCTACGCCGGATTCGGTCCATTCCATATCACGTTCCGGTGGTGAGTCGGACAGCATAAACAACCGCGCCGTATCGGCCCCATAGGTTTCAATAATCAATTCCGGATCAACAACATTGCGCTTAGATTTGCTCATTTTTTCAATGCGCCCAGCGTCGGCAATGGTGCCAGTGGCGGTTTCAATCCATTGATCGCCATTTTTAGACACTTCGGTCGGAAATAGCCATTTTCCATCTTTGTCTTTAAACGTTTGATGGCACACCATGCCTTGTGTCATTAGACCAGCAAATGGTTCATCCAAATCCAGATAGCCAACGCGGCTGAGGGCGCGTGTGAAAAACCGAGAATAGAGAAGATGCAGAACCGCATGTTCAACACCGCCAATATATTGGTCCACCGGCATCCAATATGCCGCGGCGGCCGGGCTAAATCCGTCTTTATGTGTTGGGTCGGCATAACGCAGAAAATACCAGGAACTCTCAAAAAATGTATCAAACGTGTCTTGTTCGCGTTCGGCGACGCCGTCACATTTTGGGCATTGCGTGTGTTTCCAGCTTGGATGATTGGCAAGCGGATTTCCGGGGATCGAAAAATCAACATCTTCTGGCAGAGTGATCGGCAGGTCCACTTCTGGTACCGGTACCGCGCCGCATGATGGGCAATGGATGATGGGTATTGGACAGCCCCAATAGCGTTGGCGCGATACACCCCAATCGCGTAGCCGGAATGTGGTTTCGCCCTGGCCGGCAGTGACCGCTTCCAATGCCGCAATGGCGGCTTTTTTGCCAGCCTGAATATCAAGCCCGTTCCAGTCGCCTGAATTAATCAGTCGGCCGGGTCCAGTATAAGCGGTATCGGTAACGGCAAAACTGGCCCCGTCTTCACCGTCTGGCAAGACCACGGGTGTCACCGGCAGATTGTAGGCATTGGCAAAATCTAAATCGCGCTGATCATGGGCGGGGCAGCCAAAAATCGCGCCGGTGCCGTATTCCATCAGTACGAAATTGGCGATATGCACCGGCAAGGTGATGGACTTGTCAAGCGGATGAACCGCCCGCAGACCAGTATCAAAGCCGTGCTTTTCAGCTGTTTCAACCGCCGCTTCAGATGTACCCAGCTTGGCGCATTCGGCAATAAAATCGGCGGCGGCCTGATTGGTTTCACTGATTTTCCGGGAAAGTGGATGATTGGCAGCCACGGCAATAAATGAGGCACCGAATAATGTATCTGGCCTGGTGGTAAATACCTCAATGCTGGTTATTTCACTGTCAGTTGGGTCATTTAACTGGAATTTTACCCGCGCCCCTTCAGATTTGCCAATCCAGTTGGCCTGCATGAGGCGAACCCGGTCCGGCCAGCGGTCAAGCCCATCAATGGTGGCTAACAAATCATCGGCAAATTCAGTGATCTTTAAAAACCATTGGGACAATAAACGGCGTTCAACCGGTACGCCAGATCGCCAGCCACATCCATCTACCACCTGTTCATTGGCAAGAACCGTATTTTCCATGGGGTCCCAATTCACCCAGCTTTCTTTACGATAGGCCAGACCTGCCTCAAGAAATTTGAGAAACATTTTCTGTTCATGCTGATAGTAATCTGGTGTACAAGTGGCAAATTCACGCGTCCAGTCATAAGACAATCCCATACTGCGTAATTGCGTACGCATGCTGGCAATATTTTCAACTGTCCATTTGCCGGGGTGCACCCCGCGCTCCATGGCGGCATTTTCGGCTGGCAAGCCAAACGCATCCCATCCCATCGGATGCAAGACATTAAACCCTTTGGCGCGCCGGTAACGGGCCACAACATCGCCAAGCGTATAGTTGCGCACATGTCCCATATGTATCCGGCCAGACGGATAGGGAAACATTTCCAGCACATAATATTTTGGTTTGCTGTGATCGCTACTGGCGGTAAAACAGCCAGTGTCCTCCCAAATTTTTTGCCATTTTTTTTCAATGGCTGGCGCATCATAATGGCTCATAACCTATTCCTTTACAGTGATGCGTCCAGGCGGTGATGGTGCGTGCTATTCTTGCTGACAAAAATTGATTCTAGTTGCTGGTCTCGCTGACAGCTGCCGCGCGCAATTCACGAGCACGGGTCAAAATCAGGTCCTCTATTTTACGACCAAGTACATTATCCCGTCCGGCATTTGTCCAATTATTGCCGTTGCGGGTTTGGACATAGGCTCGAACCTGAATAGCATCTGAGCGTAATTCAAGTCCAACAACAAATACCGCCAGTTTGAGTCGCCGGTTTGGCTGGTCTTCGGGGACATACCATTCGGTCACGATACTGCCACCGAATGTATCCACATCATCAAGTGGTACAAAAGAGGCAATGTCCAAAGCTGCCCGCCATAAAATCGCATTAATTGGCATGCTACCGGTTAGACCTTTTTTACCAAACAACTCATCAATTGGCGTACCTTGCGGTTTGCCAGTTAGAATGGATATTGGTTTTTTCTCTGGTTCTGGTGTTTTGAACTGTGTGTCAGCGCACCCGCCCAAATGTATAAAAAATAGAGCAAAGCATAGTAAAGAAAAATACTGGGTTAACGTTCGCATATCTTGTGTCACTATCAAAACTCGAAAAATGAACAATCGCAAATTATGATCTATTCTGCAAAGAAAAAAGGGAGGGGCGAACCCCTCCCTCGTATCTAAAACAGCAAACGCTAAATTAGAATGAGACGTTCAGGCTTACAGCAGTTGTAGTTCTGCCATCGCCGTTTGTATTTACAGTTGCATCCTCGTAATCACTACTTGTGTATTCAAGGAGCAGACTAGCACCTGGGGCGATTGAGTATGACAGGCCGTAGCTTTGACCATCCAACTTGTCGCCAGCGTTGGTACCAGTTTTTTCTTCAGATTTCACTGTTGTGATGTAAAGTGAGGCAGCGTCACTTACGTCATAAGTGAGTTCAAAATCGACTGTGTCGATCTTGCTAGTGTCTGCAGCGCCTGCAGCGCCAGCTGTTTTGTCTGTGCCAAAACCGACGTTCAAGCCGATGCCAGCCATTGATGTGCTTGCACCGTAATGTGTTTGAGTAACGTCTGCACCAGTGTTGCTTGCATTCTTAATCTTTGCTTGAGCATAACCAAGCTTTGCAACGCCTAGATCATAAGTGACAATCCATGACGTCAGGTCATTGTTAGCAGTAGCAGCAGAACCTGCATCTTCGTGGCTAACACCAATTTGGAAACCGCTGACTTCAGGTGAACGGTAGCCAATTTTACCGGTTGCTTCGTTGTCACTAACGTTGCTTGATCCATTTAGGCCAACTGCAGTTGCACGTGTTGTCGTATTACCCACTTCTTGGACATTGCCTGATGTCATGAAATTGTCCATGCCGTCAACAATACCGTCTGTTTGGCCCATCATGATGTAACCAAAGTCGCCTGAAATGTAAGCACCCTGATCTTCAATCGCTGCTGTGCGGCCTGTGGTGTTGTTTGTTTCTATACGGATCATGCCACCAAAAGTCAGACCAGCGTCAGTTGTTACTGAACCTGAGAAATCGATGTTACCATCGCTACCCATAGTGTTGCCACTTACGTTTGCAGCATCAGCGCTTACGCCGGTGTTGCTTGTGTCGCGATAGTCAAAATTATAACCGCCAGAAACTTCGATAGCTGAGGCGGTTGAAACACCACCCAGAGCAACCAAAGCGGTTGTTGTAAGAAGAACCTTACGCATGTTGAATCTCCCTTAGAGAAATCGTTGCCACCATTGACAACAGGACTAAACTATTAAATTTTTCTATTTAGACAAGTTATGATGAAACTTCCGATCAAAAGTTTTTAATAGGTGTGATATTTTTACAACAGTTTTGGTTGTGTTATAATCAAAGGCAAGAAAATCCACACAAAAACAGAGCTATGAAGAACATTGTTATGAGCAAATACCAGTATGACATGCCCCCGCCCGCTGTTGAAAATGGGCAACAGTCAGAAACCACACCGCATGATGTGGCGCATCAGCTTGCCGCGGTGCAATCACAGATTAAGACGGCCACAGACCATCGGTCTCCGCGTTATGGAGACGCACCGGTGACTTTGGTGGCGGTTAGCAAACGCCAGTCAGATGATAAAATTGATGCCGCTTTGATAGCTGGCCAGCGGGTTTTTGGCGAAAATCGCGTACAGGAAGCCAATCAGCGTTGGGTGGGCCGGCGCACGGCCTACAGTGATTTGACCCTGCATCTGATTGGCCAGCTGCAAACCAATAAAGCAGCCGAAGCTGTAGCACTTTTTGATATCATTGAAGTTGTTGACCGGGAAAAGCTAGCTCGGGCGCTGGCCAAGGAAATGAAACGCCAAAACCGATCTTTGCCTTGTTACATTCAGGTCAATACCGGTGAAGAGCCTCAAAAATCGGGCATTTTGCCCGACCAACTTGACGAGTTTACGCAATTTTGCAAACACGAACTGGCGCTCCCCGTCATTGGGTTGATGTGCATACCGCCTGTAGATGAAGAACCCGCTATGCATTTTGCCTTGTTAAACAGGATGGCACAACGCCTGAGTCTGCCAAAATTGTCGATGGGGATGAGCGGTGATTATATTGAGGCAATTGGATTTGGGGCCACTTCAGTGCGGGTGGGGTCAGCTATTTTTGGGGCGCGTGAGCGTTAAATTTCGTCAATAAGATGCCCTGTGCGGGCTTTTTTGGTTTTTAGATAATTATGATTGTGCGGGTTTGTAGCAAGCGCAAGTGGCACCCGTTTGGTAACATGGATACCGTGTTGTTCAAGTTGGCTGATTTTGTCCGGATTGTTGGTAATCAGCTGAATTTTTGACACATCTAATGCCTGCAAAATACGGGCGGCTGGCAAAAAAAGCCGTTCATCCGTATCAAAACCAAGCGCGTGATTGGCATCTACCGTATCCAGGCCATTATCTTGTAGCGCATAAGCGCGCATTTTATTTAAAAGACCGATATCACGCCCTTCTTGTGCCAGATAGACCAAAATACCACCACCGTTATCGGCCATCAATTGCATCGCCCCTTGCAACTGGTCACCGCAATCACATTTCAGACTGCCAAGTATATCACCGGTGATACATTGCGAATGCAGTCGCACCAGCGGTGTGTCACTACTCGCCCCATCGCCAATCAACACAGCAAAATGTTCTTCTCCCCCGATTTCTGCACGAAACATAACAATTTCTGTATTATCACATACCGCTAAGGGCACCCGCGCTCGAGCCGCAATGTTAACGAATGACGCCGCTTCGTGGCTATATTTGTCAATATCGCGTGATTCGACGACCATCATATTATGTTGCTGGGCAAAGCGGTCTTGTGCGGCGATATCACGCAATGGTAAGCGTACAAATAGTGCCGCTGGAATTAATTTTGCACTGCGTAACAATTGTGCCGCCATATCAGCCAGCGACCCAGGTTTTTCAGCAATAATGGTAAAATGATTGCCGTTCATTTGGTCATTTTGTCCAAAGGCCAGATCAAAAAAAACATCGCGGTGGGAGTCAGGCAAGGCCACGGTTGCAACAGGGTAACCATCACGTAGATCTCGCCCAAGGCTGGATAGACGCGGTGCGGTTAAAATCAGCAATGGCGCTGAACCGGCCAGGCGGCTGAGCCGGATCATGTCATCACAATCACTTAACTCAGCGGCCCGGCATAACCCACAAGCGCCACTTGCTAGCCGCACCATAACGATGCCGCCGCGCCGTAATTCGGTGCCGCCGCGGGCGGCGCGCGTCAAAGCATTTTTTAGCTGTTGATCCTGCATCGGAATGGACTGCCTTTCATCCGAGTTATGCTAATGTATAATATGTTTCGGTAAATGTGTTTTTCTGGTTATTCTAACATTTTAATTCATGGCTGTTGATGTATTGGGTCGTAAAGTAAAATGCAAGGTCTGTTCAAACGCACCTCCCAAGAGTCAGGTAATTCGTCACGCCTGTTGATTGTTGATGATGACGCTTATTTGCGTACAAGTCTGCGTCAGCAATTTGTTGCTGAAGGGTTTCACGATATTTTTGATGTTGGTTCGGCAACCGGATTAAACACTGCTCTGAAAGAAGCTAATCCAGATTTGATTCTGTTAGATATTCAAATTTCAGATGGCAATGGGGTGGAGATATGCAAACGCTTGCGTCGTGAGGGGTTTGCCAAACCGATTGTAATGCTGACAGCGAAAAATGCCGAATCTGACATTATTGAGGGCCTTGATGCCGGCGCGAATGACTATGTCACAAAGCCGTTACGTATGGATGAATTATTGGCACGTATTCATACCCAATTGCGGCAATATAAAGCCTTGGATGATGCCTGTTTTGAATTAGCAGATCTGAATTTTGTGCCGGCCAATAAAATGCTTCATAATATTGAATGTGGACGCATGCAGGCGCTGACTGAAAAAGAAACTACTATTTTAAAATTTTTATACCGTGCATTTCCAGAATCGGTGACCAAGGATGAATTATTAACCGAAGTATGGGGCCTGCAAAATGGCTTGACCACCCATACGCTGGAAACACATATCTACCGGCTACGGCAAAAAATAGGGCGGCTGACAAAAACGCCAATTGTGATCACCACAGAAAATGGATATCGGTTAGAATTATAGGCCCGCTGGCAAATTTTGACAGCTCTCAGCAATGGCTTTTGTGACAGCTCTTGTGCCCATATCGCCGCCAAATTCCATCGGCCGCACATTGTTATTTTCAAAAGCGGCAGTGATGGCGTGATCCAACAAGCGGCTGGCGTCGCCATAAGCTGGCAAGTCTAATTTATCCGCCAGATAGTTAAGCATCATGACACCGCTTAAAATGGCTGCCATCGGGTTGGCACGGTCCATACCCATAATATCCGGGGCGCTGCCATGGGCTGGTTGAAACAGCCCGGTCTCATCGCCAATTTCCGCACATGCAGCCATGCCCATACCGCCTACAAGCCCGCCCGCCAGATCCGACAAAATATCACCAAACATATTTTCCATCACCAATATGTCGGCATTCCAAGGTTGCCGGATCAGATCAAGTGCTTGTGCATCGACATAATTATAGGCTGTGTCCACATCCGGATAGAGCGTACTGATTTCATCGAAAATTTTGCGAAAGAACGCCATGGCGGTAAAGACATTGGCCTTGTCAACACAAGTGACACATCCAGCTTTTCCAGCGGCCCGTCTTTTGCGTGCCAGATTAAACGCAAACCGGTGCAGTTTTTCGGTCGTTTTTCGGGTGATCCGCATGGTTTCTTCAACCGCACTATCTGGTTCAATATGGCTACGGTTATGCACCGCGGCGGTATGAAACAGACCCTCGGTTGACTCACGGATCACAATGAAATCAATTGAAGCGGTGCGCGGGTCAGCCAGTTTTTGCGGGATATTTGGATAGGCTTTTACCGGCCGCACCCCGGCATAGAGTTGAAACCGTTCACGAAGCCGTAGATGCGGGGATATTTCAGTACCGTCTGGGTGGCGGATCGACGGCAAGCCAATTGCGCCCAAAAAAATAGCATCACAAGCACCGGCGGTTTCCTCGCCATGTGGCTCTATATCCATTCCAGTATCTTGAAAATAGGCGGCACCTGCATCAATAGGGGTGACGCTAAGCGCCGCTGCTCCCACTTGTCGCAACGCTAGATTGACTAAATATAATGTGGCATCACATATATCTCCGCCAATACCATCACCTTTAATGAGCGCAATATGTGCGGTCATAATGCACGGTGCTCTGGCGCGCTGGTCAGGTCTAGTAGATGTAAAGAAATGGCTGGGGCGGTAGGATTCGAACCTACGATACACGATACCAAAAACCGATGCCTTACCACTTGGCCACGCCCCAATCCGATTGGATGGTGCAATTTAGCGACCAAGTGTCTGGCAATCAACCCTGTTCTTACTTCTGGCACTGGCAAAATGTGGCTTATTTGCCGAATGATGTGCAAGATCATGATAAAACGCCATCAGTTGCCGCATCTGACCGGTACAATTTTGTCGCTTTTGCCCATATACCTGCGGTTTCAAATGCTGCGGCCGCATGGGTCGCCGCGGCGATATCGTCAAAAATGCCAAAACAGCTGGCACCGCTGCCTGACATTTGTGCGGCCCGGCATGTCGGTGTTTGGCGCAATCGACGCAACAGATCATTTATTTCTGGCACAAAAGTGACGGCGGCCCTCTCCAGATCATTGCCAAACCCGCAGAAACGCACTGCATCATGATCATTTATGTCGGGTAATGGTTGATTATAGGGTGGGCATAGCTGGTTAAACACGGCGGCTGTTGATAAAGTGACAAGCGGATTAACCAAGACCAAGGCGCCGGCATGGATTTCATTTAGCGGATAGATCACATCACCGGTGCCTTTGATACGGTGCGGTGTCGTTGCTAAACAGACCGGCACATCTGAGCCAAGTCTTGCGGCAATGGCAAAAAGCTGGTCATCGCTAAGCGGCGTTGTGGCCATTTTGTTCAGTGCGCGTAATGTGGCCGCGGCATCGGCTGATCCACCACCAAGACCGGCCCCCACCGGAATTTCCTTATCAAGACGAATGGCCACAGCCCCACATACACCGCCATTGCTGCGAAAAGCATCACGCGCTGCGATAACCAAATTTTTGCCGTTATCTGGCTCGGTCAATGCCGGGGAAAACCGGCCACGGATGCAAAAGCTGTCATGGTCTGCAGGACTGATAGAAATTTTATCGCCAAATTGGCAAAACACAACAATCGAATCAAGATTATGTAACCCGCTGTCGGTTTTGCCATAAATGCGCAAACATAAATTGACTTTGGCTGGGGCCAATGTTTCGACCATTTTTTTATTGCCCCGCTATTGATAATCCAGATTCTAGCTTATTTTGCAATTCAGCCTGTAATGCATTGTCCTTGGTTATTTGTGCCGCATAACGCCATTTGTAATGCGCCTCGCTATAGCGTTTTGTTTGCCAATAAGCATCGCCAAGATGCGCAATGATCACCGCATCTTCAGGTTCAAGCATTGTGGCTTTTTCCAGAAATTCAACAGCCAACTGATAATTGCCAAGCTGATAATGCACCCAACCAAGCGAGTCGACGAAAAATCCGCTATCGGGCTGCAATCGCACCGCTTGTTCAATCAGTTGTATGGCCTGTGTCAGATGCCGTCCGGACTCTGCCCACCAATAGCCAAGATAATTCAGCGTAAAAGCGTCATCAGGGTCACGTGCCAATGCTGCTTTGAAATGTATTTCTGCTTGTTCGTCTTCATCCAGCCTTTCATGGGATATGGCCAGATTGCGATATAAATGTGCCGAATCGAACCCTGTTTCAATGGCCTGAAGATAGGCATTACGGGCCTGTTCATATTGTTCGTTGCGCCGGTATAAATCACCAAGCTCTTTGAGAAGATATCCATTGTTTGGGCGTCCGATGACATAGGCATGAAACTGCTCTATGGCTGTGTTTATATTGTCGGTTCGAATATCAATGTCATTGAGAAGCAATAAGTGAGGTAGCGCCCATAAGCTGGTGTCGGTGATTTTTGATAATGTGGACCTGGCACGATCATATTGCTCTAATGCAAACCATGATTTCGCCAGAAAAAACCACGCGGCATCATTTGTCGGGTCAAGGTAGAGTGCCAGTTGCAGACGTGCTGGCACCATACTGATAAATTGCGGGTCACGATAGGCTAAGGCTGCATCAATAATGGCGTTAGCAATAAATTCAGCCAGATTGCCTGGCGGGTCAAATTGATGGGTGCCAATCATGTTTGGATCAAAGCTGTAAGGCAGTTTGTCCAGCAGATTATTTGCGGTTTTTGGCTGTTGTCCGCGAATCAATATACCAGCGGTTTGCATGGCTGTTTTTGCCGGCACTGCTGGTGACCGGGCGAGATGCGTCGCGATATCAACGGCCTCATCCTGATAGCCAAGATATTCGGCCATTAATGCCGATTGCACCTTTATAAAAGACGGCAGTCCATTTTTGTCATGTGCCAAAATTTTACCAGAATCAGCAAGCTGTGCCAGCCCCGCGTCGCCTTGCCCGGTGGCAACAAGGGCCCATGATTTAATCACCCCGGCTATTGGGGTGGCGGTGATGTCTTCGGCCAATTGGTCTGATAACACAATCACCGCATCCCAATCAGCGGCGGAAACAGCTTGGGCAATTGCTGGTTCAACCGTGAAGGGTGCTTTGATATTTATGCTTTCAAGCTGGCGTGCCAATGCCGCCGCCATATCAATATTGCCGTTACGATATTGCGTCAAAAAGGCTTGCTGTAATAATTCTGGGTTGCGTTCATCTTGTTGCAACGCGTCGAGATAAAAATCGGCAGAGGCTTTGACATCGTTGAAATAAGACGCATGACGTGCCGCTAAAAAACGGCCAGCATGTAACGGAACTGGCCGCGGGCTGGTGGTTGTAATTACCGGGTCTGACGTGACTTGTTGTGTTTGGCAGGCGCTCGGCATCAGAAATATCGCCAGCCAGATCAAAACAGACCACGACAATCTTTGCCCGGATGGGCCGTTGTGGTCTGTCTCATTATGTTGCAAAACAGCCTCACATATTCGGATAATTTGGCCCGCCACCCCCTTCCGGGCTGACCCACACAATATTTTGCGTTGGGTCTTTAATATCACAAGTTTTGCAATGCACACAATTTTGTGCATTGATTTGCAATCTGGGATCGCTGCCATCACCATTGCGCACAATTTCATAAACACCGGCTGGGCAATAACGCTGTTCCGGGGCGTCGTATAACGCCAGGTTGTGCGTAATAGGCACAGATGTATCTTTTAATGTCAGATGCGCTGGCTGGTTCTCTTCGTGATTGGTCCCAGACAGAAATACAGATGAAATGCGATCAAAACTAACCACACCATCTGGTTTTGGATATGCAATTTTTGGCGCCTCGCTGGCTTTTTTCAGCGCCAGATGGTCGGCATGATGATGCAATGTCCACGGGGCACGACCAAAAAAAAGATAAGTGTCTATTGCCGCATGGGCCAGCCCCAGCCACAATCCCTTGGCGAATCCAGGCCGGATATTGCGCACTTTATATAATTCTGACCATAGCCAGCTTTTCTGCAATTTATCAGCATAGCTTGCCGGTTCATGCCCTGCCTGCATTGATTCAAGCGATTCAAAAATGGCTTCGGCGGCGGTCATGCCAGATTTCATGGCGGTATGCGTACCTTTGATTTTTGGCACATTCAAAAATCCGGCGGTGCACCCTACCAAACAACCGCCCGGAAATGTCAATTTTGGCACAGATTGAAAGCCACCTTCATTCAATGCCCGTGCGCCGTAGGAGACGCGACGCCCCCCTTCAAATACATCACGCACCGCCGGGTGGGTTTTAAACCGCTGAAATTCTTCAAAAGGAGAGAGATGCGGGTTGCTGTAATCCAGACCCACCACATACCCAACAGCCACTTGATTGCCGTTGAGATGATATAAAAATGACCCGCCATAGGTGTCGCTGGCCAGCGGCCAACCAACCGAATGCCATGCCAGCCCCGGTTTGGATTTTTCTGGATCAATATCCCATAATTCTTTGATGCCAATGGCGAATGTCTGCGGGTCCTTGCCTTCGCGAAGATCAAAATTTTCAAATAATGTTTTGGTCAGATGTCCACGACAGCCCTCGGCAAAAATGGTTTGTTTGGCATGAAGTTCCATACCGCGCATATAATTGTCGGTCGGCTGGCCATCTTTGCCGATTCCCATATCACCAGTTGCAATGCCTTTGACTGCGCCATTTTCATCATGCAATACTTCGGCCGCCGGAAAGCCTGGGTAAATTTCAACGCCCAATGCCTCGGCCTGTTCACCCAACCACCGACAGAAATTACCCAGCGATATAATGTAATTTCCGTGGTTATTCATGCTTGGCGGTGTTGGCATACTGATGGCTGATGTTTCTGTCAGAAACATAAATTTATCAGCTGTCACCGGCGTATCAAGCGGTGCATTTCGGTCTTGCCAATCAGGGATCAGCTCATTCAGGCTACGCGGTTCTAACACAGCACCAGATAAAATATGCGCGCCTACCTCACTGCCTTTTTCTATCAGACAGACTTCGATGTCGCGGCCAGCCTCGGCGGCCAGCTGTTTCAAGCGGATGGCGGCAGATAATCCAGATGGACCGCCACCAACCACAACAACATCAAATTCCATTACTTCGCGTTCCATTGCTCGTTCACCTTTTATGCGCTGACCGCGCCTGTCCTGCCTGTAAAATATGCTTTTCCAAAAAGCAGTTTATCAGCCTTGATTTAAGCTTCAAGATAATTGCTAAATTTTCCCTATCATGCGACCATAAGTTTGGTCAGTGAAATCGCATAAGACCCCTCAAAATTCGACGGATTTTTGTATGATAGCGCAACAGTTCACACAACAACAGCTTATCGCCATGCTGGCGTGGCAGGTTGAAATGGGGGCTGATGAGGCGGTGCTTGATAAGCCGTCAAATGATCTGCAACCCCCGCAATCATCTGATGATATTTCCGGATCAACCCCAACGCCAGTATCCGTTGCCAGCCAGCCACCATCTGCGCCAACTAGCACTGCGCCATCGGCTATCCCGGTACCGGCCCCCGCTCCACCAAATCAAACAGTGCCGGTACATCTGCATCATATAGACAGCTTGTCTGATCTTGCCACGGCGCTTGGCCAGCTTGATAGTTGTCCGTTGAAACATACCGCAAGCACGATGTGTTTTGCTGATGGCAATGCAGGGGCGCGGTTGATGATTATCGGCGAGGCGCCTGGCCGGGATGAAGACCGGTTGGGGGTACCGTTTGTTGGTGCTGCTGGGCATTTTCTTGATGATATGCTGGCCAGCATTGGCCTTGATCGCAGTGCTGTTTATTTGACTAATTTCTTGCCATGGCGACCGCCTGGCAACCGCTCCGCAACAGCCGAAGAAACCGACATGCTGTTGCCATATTTATATCGTCATATCCAGTTAGCGGACCCTGAACTAGTGGTGATCCTTGGTGGAATGCCGGCGAAAACCATGCTGAAGAGTAGTGATAATATTTTAAAACTACGGGGGCGCTGGCAAGATATAGATTATGGTGATGGTGTGATGCGGCCAACCATGGCCAGCTTGCATCCGGCCTATCTGATGCGTTCTCCTGCACAAAAACGTCTGGCCTTTGAAGATTGGTGCGGGCTTTATCACCGTCTTGGCAATACGCCGCCACCAGTGGTCTAGGGCTGGTATGGTATGACCAAAATGATTGCATATCGCAGCGTTGCCGGGTATCAAATTGTGGGTGTAGAAGTGGGTCATGCAGGTCGCGTGATAATGGACAAAGCATGATGATATTCAGCATTTTATCTCAGCCTTTAACCGCTGGCAACGGCAGATGTGCGCTGGGTCTAAAGCCGGCAATGCTGCGATTTTTGGTCATGGTATTGGGCCAATTCATGCTGGTCATCTCGGGCTCAGCTAATGCCGCACTACCCGCTCCATTATCCGATTTTGCCGTGGCGCAATATATTCGGCTTTTCGATTTGCAACAGCAGGGCAATATGAAACAAGCCACGCGCGAAATGGGGCGCTTGGAAAATCCGATGTTAAAGGGCCATCTTCTGTCACAGCGCTATTTGCACCCAACAGCCTGGCGTTCGAGCTATGCTGAATTATCTGACTGGTTGAAACTCTATAATGATCATCCTGATGCCAGCCGTATTTTTTGGTTGGCCAAACGCCGCAAGCCAAAAAATACGAAAGATCCAAAAAGCCCGAAACCCGGCTATTTAAATGGCTATGGCCATGCGGGCCTCTATGGTTATCTGCCGCAAATTCCTGCTCACAGAGCGGGTCGTGCCTCGCCGTCACGTACCGCCAATGTGGCCCGGCAGGTGCGCCGGGCGATCCGCCGGGGCTGGCCATCAGGGGCGCTTGATGTGCTCAAAAATCCAGATAACAAGCGCTATTTGACAAAAGCTGAAGAGGGCCAGTTGCGCGGAGAAATCGCCCATGCCTATTTTATTTTTGGTGTTGATGCAAAAGCCATTCGCGAGGCACGTCATGCCATTGGTGTTGGAAAATCAGATGCATGGCTTGGCTATTGGGCAGGTGGCTTGGCGGCATGGCGCAGTGGCCAACATGATTTGGCTGGGCAGTTTCTCCGTAGCCTTGTGGATCTGCCAAATATATCCCCCGGGCGGCGGAGTGCGGCGGCATTTTGGGCACACCGTGTTGAACTACGCACCGGTTCAGCGTCAAAATCGATTGAGTATTTGACATTGGCCGCGCAGGAAGTTGACAGTTTTTATGGCGTTGTGGCGCGTGAAGCCCTTGGCCAAAAAGCAAAATTGTCATTTGATTTGCCGCCATTTGACGCTGAATTTATGCCATGGTTGGCTGAGCGGCCGGGTGGTCAACGGCTTTTTGCCTTATTACAGATTGGCAAAACGCATCTGGCGGAACGTGAATTGCGCTATTTATGGATGGAAATGCCTGAAAAATTTCACCACAGCGCTATGCGATTGGCGGCTGAACAGGGTATGGCGGGTTTGTCTTTTCGGATTGCCGAAATCATTCGCAAAGAGACAGGCACAAACTGGTATGGTGCGCTCTATCCATTGCCACTGTTCAAGGCTGATTTCAGCATTGATGAAGCGCTGGTCTGGGCGGTTTCGCGTCAGGAGTCGGGATTTAATCCACGCGCCAAAAGCCGCGCCAAGGCGGCTGGCTTGATGCAATTAATGCCGGCAACAGCCTCATTTATTGCCAAAGATCGTGGCTATCGTGGCCCTAAACGCCACCAGCTATTTGACCCAGAAGTCAATTTAACTTTGGGACAAACCTATTTGCATCATTTGCTGGACGAGCCGTTGATCGAAAAATCTCTGGTGCGGTTACTGGCGGCCTATAATGGTGGGCCGGGCAATTTGCGCAAATGGTTGCGCAACGTTGATCATCAGGATGACCCGTTCTTGCTTGTTGAATCAATGCCGGCCCGCGAAACCCGCTATTATGTCAAAAATGTCATTTCAAATCTTGGCATGTATCGATTGCGGTTTAATGAAACAGCCCCAGCGTTGAATAGCCTTGCGGCTGGCACAGGCGGCATCTTTGTGCCCGGTGTGGCTACCGCAACTAAATAGCCAAAGCTAGAAAGGCAACAGACCAATGGATCATCAAAAACGCATTGATAAATCAATTCCCTTTATCGCGGTTAATATTGCCATTTTAACCGTGTCTGACTCGCGCCGTCTGACAGATGATAAATCTGGTGATCTATTGGCCGGGCGGGTAGCTGAAGATGGCCATCATCTGGCGGATCGCCGTATTGTCACCGATGATTTTGATGCCATCACCGCTGTTGTCTGCGAATGGGTCAAAACAGACACAATCGATGTGGTGATTGCAACTGGTGGCACCGGCCTGACCGGGCGTGATGGTACACCGGAAGCTTTTAGATCTATTTTTGAAAAGGAAATAGAAGGGTTTGGTGAAATTTTCCGCTATATATCATTTCAAAAAATTGGCACTTCAACCATTCAGTCCCGGGCTGTGGCAGGTGTTGCCGGCGGCACGTATTTATTTGCTTTGCCGGGGTCGCCATCTGCCTGCCGCGATGCGTGGGATGAAATTTTGCGCTATCAGCTCGATGTGCGTCACCGTCCATGTAATTTTGTTGAAATTATGCCGCGTCTTGGCGAGTCTGCGACTGTGCGTCGTGGCGGATAATGCCCGATTTATCGCTTGAAAATAGCTGTCAGGGTCATGTCATCGGGATTGACGAAGCTGGGCGCGGCCCGTGGGCCGGGCCGGTCACGATCACTGCATTATGGCTGAACCCGCATGCCTATGATTCGTTGCCAGACGACATTAATGATTCGAAAAAAATAAAACCAGATCGGCGGGCTTGCCTTGCTAGTGTTTTGCAGATGCCGCCACATTTAAGTTGTACGATGTCTAAAGATGTTCATGATATTGACCAGCACGGTGTTGTGCAGACAACCTTGATGGCGATGGCAGAGGCAGCCAAAGGGGTAATTGATCTGATGGCCAAGGCCGGCATTGACGGGCCAACCCATGTTTTGATCGATGGCCCGTTGCTACCAAAACAGATGCCTTGTCCTAGCACAGCCGTTATACGTGGTGACAGCCGGTCATTATCAATTGCTGGGGCATCAATTATCGCAAAACACAGCCGCGATGTGATTATGCAGGGCCTCGATTTGGACTGGCCAAAATATGGCTGGCGCCAAAATAAAGGTTATGGCACCCGCCAACACCAACAGGCCCTCGCCAGCTATGGGGTATCACCGCATCACCGTCGCAGCTTTGCACCGATAAAGCGGCTGATGGCGACCAGCCTTGGTGACCACAAGGCCTAGCGACACAGCCAAGTCTTTTTGGTTTTTTCACGCAGATTTGTGACAAAGCGCCGCCCATCGATCTGGCGACCCACTATATAAATGCGGTGGTGTAAATTTTAGCCACTATATATTGTGTCACTTGAAGAAAAGCTGATAACTTGTTGACTTATATCAATTATGTGATTCTTTTAGAGGAAGAATAGCAACAGATTAATCTTTTAAAACGCGTCAATGGGGCCGGATTCGTGGCAGAAAACAAAATTATACATGGTGATTGCATTGCCGCCTTGCGCGGGCTTGCCGATCATTCGGTTGATTTGGTGTTTGCCGATCCGCCCTATAATTTGCAATTGTCCGGCGATTTATCGCGTCCTGACCAAACGCATGTAGATGCGGTGAAAGACGCGTGGGATCAGTTTGACTCATTCGCCGCTTATGATGCATTTACCAAACTCTGGCTTACCGCAGCTCGGCGCGTCTTAAAACCAGATGGCGCGATTTGGGTCATTGGCAGTTATCATAATATTTTTCGGGTGGGGGCGATCTTACAGGATCTTGACTATTGGATCTTGAATGATGTTATTTGGCGCAAAACCAACCCGATGCCGAATTTTCGGGGACGGCGGTTTACCAATGCCCATGAAACGCTGATATGGGCGGCGCGGTCGCAAAAATCCCGGCATGTATTTAATTATGAAGCGATGAAAGCGCTGAATGATGATGTGCAGATGCGCTCTGACTGGGAATTGCCATTATGTATGGGCGGCGAACGATTGAAACAGGCGGATGGTAAAAAAGCTCACCCGACACAAAAGCCTGAGAATCTTTTGGCCCGAGTGATTCTGGCATCGACACGGCGCGATGATGTCATTCTAGACCCGTTTTTTGGTACTGGTACAACGGGGGCTGTTGCGAAAAAGCTGAACCGGAAGTTTATTGGTATTGAACAGGATGCCACCTATGTGGATATTGCTCGCCGACGCATTGCCGCGGTGACCCCGATTGACTCCGAAAACCTCCTGGAAACACAACCGCGCCGGACTTTGCCAAAAATTCCGTTTGGCCGTTTGATTGAGCGGGGGTTGCTAAACCCCGGTGACAAATTGTTTGATTCACGCAAACGATTTTCAGCAAAGGTGCGTGCAGATGGGTCGTTGGTTGCCAAAGATAAACAATCTGGGTCTATCCATGTTCTGGGGGCCAAATTGCAAAATTTGCCTTCCTGCAATGGTTGGACATTCTGGCATGTGGAAAAAGCTGGTAGAACGATGGTGATTGATGATCTGCGTAATCAGATCCGCATCGAAAATGAATCTTCAACCACGCATTAAAGCTTTAAGACATATAAGAAAAAAGCACCGACAAAAACTGGCGCCGCCCATGTCTTCATCTTTCGATTGATAGAGCCGTTAGGTGGCGATTAAGCCGCCTGATCTTCAGCCTTTTTCTCTAGACGCCGGGCGTGCAAGATTGGTTCTGTATAGCCTGATGGCTGCTCGCGGCCTTTAAAGACCAGATCGCAAGCCGCTTTAAAGGCAACGGACTCGTCAAACCGGCCAGCCATTTGTTGATAGGCTGGATCACCGCTATTCTGGTGGTCAACAACCGCGGCCATTTCCTGCATCACATCCATAACCAGCGCTTCATCACAGACACCATGGTACAACCAATTGGCGATATGTTGTGATGAGATACGCAAGGTCGCGCGGTCTTCCATCAATCCGATATCATGGATGTCTGGCACTTTTGAACAGCCAACACCCTGATCAATCCAGCGCACCACATAGCCTAGGATGCCTTGTGCATTGTTACGCAATTCAGCGCGGATATCTTCATCGTTCCAATTTGGCCGGCTGGCGACGGGTACGGTCAGCACATCGCTGCGATTGGCGCGGGTACGGCCGGCCAATTCAGCTTGCCGGGCGAACACATCAACCTTGTGATAATGCAACGCATGTAATGTCGCTGCGGTTGGTGACGGCACCCAAGCGGTATTGGCACCAGCTTGTGGATGGCCAATTTTTTGTTCAATCATGGCGGCCATCATATCGGGCATGGCCCACATTCCTTTGCCAATTTGGGCGCGCCCCCCAAACCCGCAGGCGAGACCAATATCGACGTTCCAGTCTTCATACGCCGCAATCCATGTTGACGCCTTCATATCACCTTTCCGGATCATCGCTCCGGCATCCATAGATGTATGGATTTCATCGCCGGTCCGATCTAGGAATCCAGTATTAATAAAGGCGACGCGGGATTTGGCTTCACGGATACATTCTTTCAAATTGACCGTGGTGCGCCGTTCTTCATCCATAATGCCAATTTTAATGGTGTTCTTCGCCAGTTTGAACAGCTCTTCGACCGCTTCAAAAATCTCCACGGTAAAGGCGACTTCTTCTGGCCCGTGCAGTTTCGGCTTGACGATATAAATTGACCCGGTCAGTGAGTTGCGCTTATCGGCAAAATCTGGGAGTGCACCGGCAACGGTCATAAAGGCATCCATAATGCCTTCGGGAATTTCGGCGCCATTCGACATGGTGATAGCTGGGTTTGACATCAGATGCCCGACATTGCGCACCAGCATCAAAGCCCGCCCTCGCAACTGTTTTTGCTGGCCATCAGCGGCGACATATGGTTTGTCACTATTCAGCTTACGGGTAAGTGATTTACCGCCTTTTTCAAATGTCTCAGTCAATGTGCCGCGCATTAATTCTAGCCAATTGCGATAGGCCAAAACCTTGTCTTCTGCATCAACGGCGGCGATGGAATCTTCTAAATCAATGATGCTGGTCAATGCGGACTCAGCCAGTACGTCATTAATTTGGGCTTTATCTGCACCGCCAATCGCGCTACTGGCATCAAAAATAAGTTCAAAATGCAAACCATTATTGATCAGGATCACTGATGTTGGGGTCGCTGGCGCGCCGGTATAGCCGACAAACTGGCTAACATCTGCCAGCGCGCTGCTACCGCTGTCTGTAGCTATTTGCAAAGCCCCGTCCACAACCGATAAGCCGGTTACATCATCCCAATTTGCCGATGCCAGTGGGACAGCATCATTTAAAACGCCGCGCACATATGCAATAACCTTGGCGCCGCGGACTGGGTTGTACCCGCCATTGCGGTCTGCATTACCATCTTCTGAAATGGCATCCGTACCATAGAGCGCGTCATACAAACTGCCCCATCGTGCATTCGCCGCATTCAAGGCATAGCGAGCATTGGTGACAGGAACGACAAGTTGCGGGCCGGCAATTGTTGCAATTTCGTCATCAACATTGGCTGTATCGATGGCAAAATTGGGGCCTTCTGCGCAGAGATAGCCAATCTTGGTCAAAAACGCTTCATAGTCTGTTTGATTGATGCCACCACTGGCATTGTCCTTTAGCCAGCTGTCAATTTGCGCTTGCAATTTACTGCGCTGGGCGAGCAATTCTGCGTTTTTTGGTGCCAGCCGATGCACAGCGGCATCAAAGCCGTCCCAAAATGCTTGTGCGGTAATCGGCGCGCCGCGTAAAAGATCGTCATTTACAAAATTGTAAAGTTCCGTCGCAATCGTCAGACCGCCATGAGATGTTGTCGTGCTCATATTTTGCTCCAGCTTGGCCCTGTTGAGGTCAGAAATGTCCGAGGTGGCTTTGCCAGCAAGCTGCTGCTTGCAGCGCCTTTCTAGCCTATGAAATCCGGCCTTTCAAGTCCGCATTAGGCCCGCCAATTGAGACCAGCTATGCCAAGCGCTGTTTCAATATTTTTGACAAGCCGGTCAAGCGCACCAACGCTGGTGCCTTCGGCGCGCACCACCAGTGCTGCTTCAGTATTTGAGGCACGTACCAGCCACCATCCATCTATCGTACGCACCCGCACCCCATCAATCAATGTCAGGTCTTTTTTGTCATAATGGGTTCTGGCAAACGCTGATAATCGCTCCATAAGAGGGAATTTTTCGGTATCTGAACAGGCAATATGTAATTCCGGGGTGGCGTGCTGGTCTGGCAAGGTGTCAACAAAATCGGTTATGGACTGGCCAGTGCGCACCATTTGGCTAATTACGCGGGTGGCGACATAAAGCGCATCGTCATACCCATAAAAATCATCGGCAATAAATATATGCCCCGACATTTCACCAGCAATAGGCGCATCAATTTCAGCCATGCGTTTTTTCATATGGCTGTGACCTGTTTTCCAAATTTGTGGATCGCCGCCGGCGTTTTTAATCAGATCGAGCGCCATATCGGATGATTTGACATCCAGGATAACGGGCTTATTCGGCTTTCTTTGCAAAATATCTTGTGCCAGATAGGCGGTCAAAAAATCGCCGGGCACTTGTCTGCCTTTGGCATCAATGACACCAATGCGGTCACCGTCACCATCAAACCCAATACCAATCGCCGCCCCGGACCCGGCCACTGCGCGCCGCAATATATCTAATGTTGCTGGATCGACCGGGTTTGGGTGGTGATTGGGAAAATGCCCGTCAATATCGGCAAATAATACTTGATGCGTGCCAGATAATTTTTCCGCAATGGCGGTGGTTGCTGGACCAGCGGCACCATTGCCGCAATCCCACACCAATGATAAATCACCAGCATCAGCCTGCTGTAACAGACGGTTTACATAGGCATCAAATACGGCGGTTTGGGTCAGCTTGCCGCCACCGACTGGGATCACACCGGCCGCGCTCATGGCACCAAGTTGTTGGATATCGTCGCCAAAAAATGACCGCCCATTCATCACCATTTTAAAGCCATTATGGGTGGGTGGGTTATGTGATCCGGTGACCTGAATGGCCCCATCACACTGCAATGTAACCCCCGCAAAATACAGCATGGGCGTTGGTCCACAGCCAATATCCAATACATTGCCGCCAGCCTTGACCAATCCGTCTATCAATGCCGCGGCCAAGGCTGGCGATGACAATCGGCCATCGCGGCCAACAGCCACCGTGACCCCATGCCCGCGGTCGCGCAGACAGGCGATAAAGGCCATGCCAATCGCATAGGCATCAGCCTCGGTCAGAGTATCTTGATAGATGCCGCGGATGTCATAGGCACGCAGAATTGTCGGGGCAAAATTATGGATGTTCATGTGGTGCGCTCATCCAGCCACCCGCGCAGGCGTTGTTGTAAATCAGCGCGCTGTAAGGCAAAGGCAATATTGGCCTGTAAGAACCCAATTTTCGACCCACAATCAAACCGCTCTCCAGAAAATCGAAAGCCACGGAAAGGCACCACACCAATTTGTCTGGCTAAAGAGTCAGTAAGCTGAATTTCGCCGCCGGCGCCACGGTCCTGTCGGTCAAGATGGGCAAATACCCCCGGTTCGATGATATATCGGCCAACAACGGCAAGATTTGACGGGGCTTGTGCTGGGGCTGGTTTTTCAACCAATCCGGTAACTTCAACAATCCGCCCGTCATCTTTTCCGGGTGCCACGATGCCATAAGACTGGGTTTCATTTTCCGGCACATCCATCACCGCAACCATATTCCCACTGGTGTAGGCTGATAGCATTTCACCAAGACAGCTTTTGCCTAAAATCAGATCATCGGCAAGCAACACCGCAACCGGTTCTGATTGGGCAATGTGGCGGGCACACCAAACCGCATGTCCCAATCCTGCTGGTTCTTGCTGGCGGACATAAATCACCGAACCTGGGTGGCGCACCATATGTTGCACCGTATCGAGGGCTTGTTGTTTGTTTTTGGCGGTGAGCGTGGCCTCTAACTCAAATGAATGGTCAAAATGATCTTCGATGGCAGATTTGTTGCGGCCAGTTACAAAAATAAATTCTTCGATACCAGCCTCAGCGGCTTCTTCAACGGCATATTGGATCAAGGGTTTGTCAACAATCGGCAACATTTCTTTAGGCAAGGCTTTTGTCGCTGGCAGAAACCTTGTGCCAAGACCACCAACTGGGAAAATAGCTTTTCGCACTTTTTGCATCTTAACATCCTGAAATTATGTGGTCAGTAACTCATCTGGTTAGTCGGTTCAGCGCCTGAGCGATCCCTAAGACTTAGAGGCAGATGTTACGCTGGTCAAGGACCTAGCCGGTGCTAGAGATCATGGCCACTAAAATGATGCGACACCAGTTTCATTCTGCGGCAAAGCACGTAGATATGTTGAAAGTCTGAATAAAGCCAGCTATCACATCACTAGATAACCAAGAGGTTGGTGCTATGAAAATCGCGGTAATTGGAACAGGCTATGTTGGGTTGGTCTCGGGGGCCTGTTTTTCTGAATTCGGGTTTGATGTGACCTGTGTCGACAACGACCCGGATAAAATTGCCCGAATTATGGCTGGCGATATGCCTATTTATGAACCGGGCCTTGCCGATCTTGTTGAGCGGAATGCAGCTGGGGGACGGTTACATTTTACCACAGATTTAAAGACAGCCGTGGCGGCGGCTGATGCGGTATTTATTGCGGTCGGCACACCAACGCGCCGTGGTGACGGTCATGCTGATTTGTCGTTTGTTTATGCGGTAGCCCGTGAATTGGCCCCCTGTTTACAGGGATATACTGTTGTTATCACCAAATCGACGGTGCCAGTTGGTACGGGCCGGGAAGTCTCAAAAATTATTGCCTCAACAAATCCGGATGCAAATTTTGACGTGGCATCAAACCCAGAATTTTTACGTGAAGGGGCGGCCATTGCTGATTTTATGCGGCCTGACCGTGTGGTTGTCGGGGCTGAAACCGATGCGGCGCGGGATGTCTTACGCGGGCTCTACCGCCCGTTATATTTGATCGAAACACCCATTTTGTTTACCTCGCTGGAAACGTCAGAATTAATTAAATATGCAAGCAATGCGTTTTTGGCGGTGAAAATTTCATATATCAACCAAATGGCAGATTTATGCGAAGCGGTTGGTGCAAATGTGCATGATGTTGCCAAAGGCATGGGTTTGGATAAACGTATTGGCAGTAAATTTTTGCATGCCGGGCCTGGCTATGGCGGTTCGTGTTTTCCAAAAGATACGCTGGCGCTTGTCAAAACGGCTGAAGATCACCACCAAAAAATGTCGATCGTTGATGGGGTGGTGGCCTATAATGACGCCCGGAAAAAAGCCATGGCAAAGCGGGTCATTGCCGCCATGAGGGGTGATGTGAGTGGCAAGCACATCGCTATTTTGGGACTGGCTTTCAAGCCAGAAACTGATGATATGCGAGACAGCCCGTCACTTGATATCATCCCGCCATTACTTGCTGGCGGGGCAGAGGTGACGGCCTATGACCCAAAATCAATGGGCGAGGCAAAAGCGCTGTTACCAGAGACCGTGCGTTATGAACAAAGTGCTTTGGGCTGTATCGCTGATGCAGATGCTGTTGTCATCGTTACTGAATGGAACGAGTTCCGGGCGTTAACAGCGGCGCAATTTGTTGACACCATGCGTGGCACCACAATGATTGATTTGCGCAATTTATACCAGCCAGACCAGATGCGTGTAGCCGGCATCAATTATTTCTCAATCGGCCGATAAGGCGAGGTAAAAATGTCAAAATGTGAAATTGCCCAAATAGACCATATCGTGATGACCGTTGCTGATATGTCAAAAACGATTGATTTTTACTGTTCGGTTTTGGGAACAACGGCAGTTGAATTTGTACCGCCAACGGGGGGCGCCGGACGAAAGTCACTGCATTTTGGCACGCAAAAAATCAATCTTCATGATGCCGCGTCACCCTATGTGCCGCATGCCAAAGCACCGCAGGCCGGCAGTGTTGATTTATGTTTTATCAGCGCCCAACCGCTTGATGAATGGCAGACTCATCTGGCCCATCATGGTGTGTCTGTTGAAGATGGACCGATGCGTAAAACCGGTGCAAACGGCACGCTTATGTCGCTCTATATCCGTGACCCGGATGGCAATCTTATCGAAATTTCAAATTATATCTAAAGCCTATTCTGCGGCGGTAGACACGGACGGGCCGGCCATGATGATGGCATTGATATGGTGGTCAATTTGTGGGCGAGCCACGTTGTAATTTTTGTCCCTCACATGCCCGTAACCACGTATCGAAAGCATCACATCTAACAGCGCATCAAGTTGGTCTGCGGCGATAGGGTGCGGCAGATTTGCCAGTTGTTGTAGCCAGCAAATTACATCATCGCGGTGTTGTTGGTCCTGTCGTTTATGCCGCCCATAGCCAAATGGGTCATACCAATGTCCGCGCACCCACCGCATGGCGCCAACGCCGCGCAATAAAGCGGTGATCCATCCACCAAAGCGCAATTTGCGTGGGTGTCCGTCTTTGTCTTTGATCCAGCTTAGCAAGGGTGGAGCCAGATGATAGGTGATCTTGGCCGTGGTCCCAGCTGTCTTGGCAAGATTCTGCCGAAATTTAGGCAAGGTTAACAATCTGGCCACTTCATATTCGTCTTTTATGGCCATCGCCCGATACAAGACACGCGCCGCCTTGCGCCCAAAGTGATCAACATCTAGCCCGGCACGATCCAGCCTGTCGATAAAAGCTGTGATGACAGATGAAAATTCAGCCGCATAGGCCGCGTTTTGATAGGCGGTGAGCTGTGTTGAAAAATAACGGACCAGCGATGCGGCAGATTGCGGTATGTCGGGGCTGGGCGCAGGCTGGGTCAATGACAATACCATTTCTTCATCAAATGCTAGTAACCGTCCCCATTGTAATGCCGCAATATTTTGATCGATATCAACCGCATTCAATCGCAAGGCTGTCTCAATGGCATTTATTGTGAGCGGTATGTGGCCATTTTGGACCGCCCAGCCAAGCAGAATCATGGTGCTGGCTGTTGTCGATCCAAACAGCCGGTTAGAGAGGTCTGACGCGTCAATTTGATGAATTTTTTGCCGTTCCATTACCGCCGCAAGTCGGCCAAGGACCAGATCTTCGTCGACCAAAATGCCAATCCCAACACCGGCCACCCCGACCGGGTCAAGAGTGGTATTCACAATGGCTGTAGTAGTGGTTTTGTTGAGACTGGCCATCGCCAGATCATTGGCCGCGACAACACCATCGCACCCCATTAACAGCGAGGCACCGTGGGATGGTAATCGCACCATGCGCGTGGTCAAATCTTGGTCACGCGACAGCCTTACCTGACTTGTTACGCCACCATTTTTTTGCGATAGCCCGGTCTGATTTACCGCTTGTCCGGCGATCCCATCAATGTGCGCCGCCATAACCAAAATAGCCGACAAGGTGGACACCCCGGTGCCGCCGATGCCCGCAATAAATATATTGCTGATGCCTGACGGCAATGTCGGCTCTGGCAAGATGATGTGATCCGGTAAACCAATTTGTTTTGGCTGGGGCTGGCTGGCCCCTTTCAGCGTCACAAAGCTTGGACAAAATCCGTTGATGCAAGAAAAATCCTTATTGCATAGCGAAGAATCAATTTGTTTTTTATCACCTTCTGGGCGCCAAAGCGGTTTCACCGCAACACAATTTGATTTTTCAGCACAATCACCACAGCCCTCGCACACGGCATCATTGATTACAATGGTTTCAGCACGATCAGCAATGGTGCCGCGCTTGCGACCACGCCGCAATTCGGTGGCGCACCTCTGCACATAGATGAGTGCAGTAACGCCTTTGACTTTTTTTAACCGATTTTGTACATCCATCAGCTCGTGGCGGTGATAGATTTTGGCATTTTTGGCCCAAACAGCGTCAGCTGGAAATGCATCTGGCTGATCAGTGACAATGGCGATATCGCGCACACCCTCGGCGGCAAGTTGGGCGGAAATCATCCATGGTGTCTGGCCACCACTAACCGCCTGACCGCCGGTCATCGCAACAGCGCCATTATAAAGCAGTTTAAAGGTCATATTGACTTCGGCGGCAACGGCGGCGCGGATTCCTAGATAACCTGAATGGGCGTAGGTGCCATCACCCATATTTTGAAAACTATGCTGATGGCTGGAAAATGGGGCTCGGCCGATCCAGAACGCCCCCTCGCCCCCCATTTGCGTGTAGTTAGTGATCGCGTCGGGTGTTAAAAACCCACTAATCGAATGGCACCCGATACCCATGCCGGTGATTTCACCATCAGGAAGTTTGGTGCTGGAATTATGCGGACAGCCGGCACAAAACCACGGTGTACGTGTGGCAATGGTGGGCAGTTTTTCGGGCTGTTCAGTCACGGATATGGCATCCAATTGAATGGCGTGACTTGCGGCGCGTGCATGAATGACTTGGCACAGAAGCTTATGGCTTAATTCTCCGGTTTGGGGGATCAGCGGCGTGCCTTGCGGACAGTGTTTGCCGGAAATAACGCCCCGCTTTTCTATATTTACCACGGCGCGTGCCAGCTGGTCTTCAACAATTGGTCGTTTTTCTTCAACCACCAGAATTTCATCATACCGCGATGCAAAATCGGTCAGAATTTGTGGGGCGATGGGCCATGGCATGCCAATAGATAAAAGCCCAATACCTCGGTCGGTATAATTCGCCGCGTCTAAACTTGTTAGTGCTTCGATCACTTCCAGAACAGCTTTGCCAACCGCGATTATACCAAGTTTGCCGCGAATTGTTACTGGCTGTTTCGGGTCTGGGCTGATGCAATGATTGATCGCCTGCCGTATTTGAAAATCTATGACCGTTGGCAAACGCACATCATATAATCGTGACTCGCGCAATAAAGCGGCATCATGTTTGCCGATGTAGACCGGACGGGTGTCATCGTCTGCTTCGTTCAGACGGGGGCGTGCACCTAGATCAATTATCGCGCTGGTATCTGCAGTATCGACAACTATTTTCAGCCCAACACAACAGCCGGCATGCCGTGATAGTGCAAAGGCCTGTAGCCCCATCGGGATGATATCATGCACCGACCGTGGATAGAAAAATGGTACCCCAGCCGCGATCAATGTTTGTTCTGATTGATAGGCTACAGTTGATGATTTTCCAGTGGCATCATCACCAACAGCAAACACCAGCCCACCATACCGAGAAACGCCACCCATGTTGGCATGGCGCAAGGCATCAAGCGACCGGTCGAGCCCTGGCCCTTTGCCATACCACAGACCAAATACACCATCGATATCAGGTTGGTCATATAGGTGAATATGCTGACTACCCCATAATGCAGTCGCGGCTAATTCTTCATTAACCGCTGGCTGAAATAAGATGCCTTCATCGTCCAGAAATGATTTGGCGCGGTGAAGTTCATGATCCAGCCCGCCAAGTGGTGATCCGGGATAGCCCGATACCAGACCGCGGGTGTTGAGCCCGGCTTGCCGATCTTGCCGGGCTTGTTCAAGAAGCAACCGCACTAATGCCTGCGTGCCGGTGGCAAAGGCCCGCCCAACATCTTGCGTGTAACAATCGTGTAAACTGATAGCTGACATTGCTTGTCCAATTTAACAGGCTGGTCCGCATTAAAACATAGCTAAACCCAAGGCCAAATATCATGCCAAGGAAGTGATGCGATTTGCAAGTGATCTTGCCTTGTACTCTCATCGGGCCGTTAGGGGCGCTTATCTTGATTGTTTGTGCAAACATCACTCTGGGGCTTGGCAACAGCCACGGGTTTGGCCAATATGGACCGCATAACCAAAAAATGGCTTTTAGACAAACAATCAGGATATAGGCGATCATGACTGACCAGTTTGATTATATTATTGTTGGTGCTGGTTCAGCTGGGTGTGTTTTGGCGAATAGATTGACCGCCTGTGGCCGCTATCGTGTGTGCGTTTTGGAAGCTGGGCCAAATGATTGGCACCCCTTTATTCATATTCCTGCAGGTTTTATGAAGACACTGGTTAACCCCAATGTGAACTGGATGTATCAATCGGAACCAAGCGAGGGCACCAATGGGCGTAGCATCCCGACCCCGCGCGGCAAGGTTATTGGCGGGTCAAGTTCGATCAATGGGCTGATCTTTAACCGCGGCCAAAGAATGGATTTTGATGTCTGGGCGCAACGCGGCAATAAAGGCTGGGGATATGATGATATATTGCCCTATTTTCAGCGTTATGAGTCACATCAGGATCAAAGTGATGACAAGTTCCGCGGCAAAACAGGTGAAATGACCATCACTAATCTGGGCTGGCGCGATCCCTTATGTGAGGCCTTTATTGAAGGGGCCGCCAGTCTCGGTATTCCGCGCAACCCGGATTATAATGGTGAGACCCAGCTCGGCACATCCTATGTCCAGCGCACATCGACTGGCAAAATCCGTATGAGTGCAGCCCGCGCCTTCCTGAAACCAGCGAAAAAACGTGGCAATTTAACGATCATCACCAACGCCCATGCCACCGAAATTCTTCTTGATGGTAAACGCGCAACCGGCGTCGCCTTTCAGCGTGGTGGTGTCAATGGAACGATCCATAAAATCTATGCGGCGCGCGAGGTGATTGTGTCTGGTGGCACCATTAATTCGCCGCATTTGTTACAGCTTTCTGGCATCGGCAATCCGGAATTATTAAGCAGCCTTGGGATAGAGGTAAAACATGCGTTGCCGGGTGTGGGCGAAAATCTGCGCGATCATTATGGCACCCGGCTGACGGCCCGCGCCAAAAATGTACGCACGATTAACGAGCTGGCACGTGGCCCGCGCCTACTTAGTGAAATTGCCAAATATTTTTTTGGCAAACAATCGATTCTCGAATTAGGGCCAACACTGGTCTATTGCTTCTGGCATTCGAATGAGGCGATTAAAAATAATGATCTGCAGATCAGTTTTACACCAGCCAGCTATAAAGAAGGTATGCAGGCGTGGCTTGATGATGAACCAGGGTTTACCTTGGCCACATGGCAACAGCGGCCGGAAAGTTTGGGCTGGGTGAAGGCCCGCAGTGCGAACCCATTTGACAAGCCAATTATTCAACCAAATTATCTGTCTGCCGATGAAGATAAAGCGGTATTGTTGGCCGGTATAAAATTATCGCGGCGGCTGATGCGGACCGAGGCACTGGCCCCTTATTTTGACCACGAGGCCTACCCCGGCGATGCTGTCCAGGGCGACGATGAGCTTCTCGATATTGCGCGCCAGCGAAGCACCACCGTTTATCATCTGATGGGCACCTGCCGGATGGCACCGCAAACGGATCCGCATGCGGTTGTTGACGACAATCTTCGCGTGCATGGCATGCAGAGTTTACGAGTGATTGATGCCTCAATTATGCCAACCATGCTATCCGCAAACTTAAATGCTGGAGTTCTGATGATTGCTGAAAAAGGCGCAGACATGGTGCTTGGTAAAACGCCTTTATCGGCAGCTTGAGTAAATTATTGATAAATTTAAACGGTGTTACTTTGTCTGCGATATGAATGAAATATCTGATCAAATCTTGACCTGAAAAAGTCCCGGTGTACCAAATAAAATTTGGGATTTTTATTTGCGGATAAACCTTAAATTCCAAGCGAGTGAAATACGCTCCTCGTCGGTTTCGTTGGGAAAAACGAAATGGAGTAAAGTGGATGGAAATACCAACATTGATCCAACGGCTGGACGCATTTTTACGCTTGGAGCGAAGGCGTTGCCACCAATTTGGCTAAAAATATGATGATCAAAGCGACTGTTGATCAGTTCGATCATCCCACTTTGGCCAGTGGCTTTTTCTGGTTGTTTGACATAATAAACACCAGACACATGGTAACTACCATGATGGTGTGTAGTATTAAAGCCGCCTTTTCGATTGATATTGACCCATGCATTGGCCTCAAACCGAAAGTTTTTTATTTCCAGGCGCGGATTTATCTGCGAGGCATATTGCGCTGCGATTTGGGGAATCATTTTGGAAATTTCAGAAAAGCCTGGCTCGCTCCGTGTCATCAATCCATCTGGTGAATGCCAACTGTCACCCTGATTAGAGACGTTTGCGCCTTTTTGTTGTTTGCGCCAAGCACGCGACTCAGAAATAAGTTTTTTATTTAAAACGGCACTATTCTCAATTTCCAAAAGGCACAGTGGTGTTGAAAAAAGTGGGTCTGTTTTTTTAACTTTAAATGAACTCATTTCTGAACCTTACAATATAATTTCCAATGCCCCACTAGATGCTTGACAGTGAAAATTGATCATAACATATCATATTAGTAAATATTTATGGCAATTGTGTTCAAATAAAAATTAAGCGCCGCATAAAGATAACCCAAGAAATATCTTGCTGCGCCTTTACCCAAGGCAACGCTAACTGATTTTGATGTGTGAAATTTTCTTGGATTTTACAAATTGCTACATCAATATTTGCGTCGCTATCAGAATTTATATGTCACACTGCTGGAGATGATGATGGGCGCATTAACACAAAAACAAGTAGATAAATTCTGGTCCGATGGCGTGCTGGTGGTTGAAGATGCTGTTTCAGCCAAAGAACTCGCTGATTTAAAGCAGGTGTTTGAAGGCTGGCTGGAAGAGAGCCGATCATACAGCAAAGATTATGGTGAAACATTAGACGGAAGAGCGCGGTTTGACCTGCAGCCGGGACATAGCTCTGACAAGCCGGCATTACGGCGCGTGCAATCACCCGAAGAAGTTTCAGAGATTTATGCAAATGTAATGCGAAAAGCGCGCACCGTGGACTATTGCGCAGATTTGCTGGGCCCCAATCTTAAATTCCATCATGGTAAAGTGAATTCAAAATTGCCTGGGTCTGCCACCCAAGTGAAATGGCATCAAGATTTTCCGTTCCAGCCAATGACCAATGACGACATCATAACCTGTTTGTTGTTTCTGGATGATGTGACGTTGGAAAATGGCCCATTAGAGGTGATCCCGGGTAGTCATAAAGGCCCGCTATATTCCCATTGGCATGACGGAGTATTTACCGGCGCTGTTGATCCAAAAATCATTGCCGAACAAAACGAAAAAATTGTGTCATGTATGGGTAAAGCTGGGTCTGTATGTCTGATGCATGCAAGCTTGCTACATGGATCGGCGCCAAATTTATCGAACCATGCGCGGACACTCTACATCACCACTTATTATGCCGAAGATGCGATTGAACTTAGTCCCAATCACCTGCCAAGTCGCTTTACCCACGAACTGGTCAGAGGCGTGGCAACTGGAAAAGTGCGTTGCAGCCCATATGAGATGCCATTGCCGGCTAAGCCAACGGGCACCTCATTTTTTGCACAGCAGGAGGACGCTGGGTGAAATGAAATTAAAATTGCATCATATCAATCTTTCGACCAACAACGTTTCTGGCATGGAACATTTTTACAGAGATGTGCTTGGTCTAAAGGCTGAAACAGATGGATTGCCGGTTCTAGAAAAAAACAAAGGATATGATGGCAATGTCGCCTTTGTGTCCGATGGTCATATTCAGACTCATTTGGCGCAGAAGGATTTAAATATCAGTTTTCAAACGGGTCACACCATCAACCCGCTTGAACGTGGGCACGTAGCCTATCGAACTGACGATCTAGATGCATTTAAGGCGCACCTCGAGGAAAATGGAATTCCCTATTCAGACTGGGGTGAAACAGCAGTCTCGGGTTGGCAACAGATTTTTTTCTATGATCCAGATGGCAACATCATCGAAGTTCATCAGGTAACAACCTGAGGATTTGTGAAGCTGGGAATTTGAAATTTGGAAAAATTGGAGCGGGTGAAGGGATTCGAACCCTCGACCCCAACCTTGGCAAGGTTGTGCTCTACCACTGAGCTACACCCGCGTTGCAACATGTGCATAGAAATCTGTTTTGTTCAGATCATTTGATCTCAGTCTCGGTCAGTCTGAGATACATCTGCCCGATCCCGTGCAAGGATAAAACTGATTGTCTTAAAACGCGAACCGCTGGACGATTTTATAATCTAAGAGCTAGCACCTTGCAAGAGGCAAATATCCATATCTGATCATCTGCGCCGGGTTTGAAGATCAGCCCGCTGGCCCCGCATCACCAATCGGTCAGATCGCCAGGATGATACACAAGGCCGCCTTATAATGCGTTATGCAATTCGGCGGCAATGTGATTTTGTTGCGACTCGTCTAGATAGGGATGCATGGGCAGGGCTAGAACCCGGCCGCATAAATCAGAGGTCACGCCAAGACCGCACTGGCTTTGCGGAAAATTTTGGTAGGGCGGTTGCCGATGCATCGGAACTGGATAATAGATCGCGGTGGGCACCCCGTTGGCACCAAGATGTTTGATCACATGACCCCGGTCGCTGGCTTGTGGCAGTTTAATGCAATATTGCGCCCAGCTTGATGTGGCCCCAACCGCCAGCCTTGGGGCGTCTACAATATCGCCAATCAGCTTTTGGTAGCGGTCTGCCACGGCCTGCCGCAATGTCAGCTCCTCTTCAAAAATATCAAGTTTGGCGTCAAGTACGACAGCCTGCATACTGTCCAGCCGGCCAGTCATGCCAATGCGGATATTTTCATATTTATCCTTTCCCATACCATGAATGCGGCATGATCTGATGATATCAGCGATGTCGTCATCGTTGGTAAATACCGCGCCACCATCCCCATAGGCACCAAGCGGTTTGGCTGGAAAAAAACTGGTACAGGTGACATTGGCAAGCTGGCCAACTGGCCGGCCCTGCCATTGTGCACCAAAGCTCTGCGCCGCATCATCGATCAGCCACAAGTCATGTGCGCTGGCAAAGGCCCGAATGGC
>CACHXC010000001.1 GCA_902583715.1 uncultured SAR116 cluster alpha proteobacterium | reverse complement strand
CGATTCAGCAGTCAATCGAAATTATTCGCCGCCGGCTTGATCCGAAAGGCACCAAGGAACCGGTGATCCAGCGTCAAGGGGTGGACCGGGTGCTGGTACAACTGCCCGGCGTTGACGACCCTGAAGCTGTCAAACGCTTGCTTGGCCGTACCGCAAAACTCACATTTCAGCTGGTTGATAGCCGCATGACGGCGGCTGAAGCGATCGAGCGTGGGCGCACCCCGCCGGGCACGGTCTTGCTACAAAGCGCATCTGCTGATAGTCGTAGCTATGTCGTTGAAAAGCGCGTGATGGTGAGCGGTGAAATGCTTGATAGCGCATCAGCGGGTATCGACCAGAATAATCGTCCAGCAGTGAATTTCGCATTAAACACAGTTGGTGCGCGCAAATTCGGCAAGGTCACTGGTGAGAATATTGGCCGGCCATTTGCGATAATCTTGGACGGGCAAGTGGTGTCTGCACCGGTGATTCAATCGCAAATTTTTGGCAGTGGGCAAATCACCGGCGATTTTACTGTGGCTGAAACAAATGAACTGGCATTGATTTTACGGGCCGGGGCGTTGCCTGCACCGCTAATCGTCATGGAAGAGAGGTCAATCGGGCCGGGGCTTGGGGCTGATTCGGTTGCCGCTGGTGAAATTGCCGCAGTGATAGGTTTGGTGCTAGTGGCCGCCTATATGGTGGCGAGCTATGGGTTATTTGGCGCGCTTGCGGATGTCGCGCTGATTGCCAATATTATCCTGATCATTGCGGCGTTATCGGCATTACAGGCTACGCTGACTTTGCCCGGCATTGCCGGTATTGTGCTAACCATGGGTATGGCTGTTGATGCCAATGTATTGATATTTGAACGCATCCGCGAAGAACTGGCACGTGGTCGATCGGTGCTCGCAGCGATTGATGGCGGCTATCAACGCGCGCTTTCAACAATTGTAGACTCAAATTTAACAACCCTTTTTGCGGCGCTGTTCCTGTATATTTTTGGGTCTGGACCGATAAAGGGCTTTGCTGTCACGCTGGCTATTGGCATTGTGACATCGCTCTTTACCGCGGTGATGGTGACCCGCTTGCTGATCATTATGTGGGTTGAGCGCAAGCGGCCATCTAAAATTTTCCTGTAAGCGAGAGGACTGTCACATGCGCCTAAAACTGGTTCCAAGCGACACCTCGATTAATTTTCTTCAGCATCGCCGCATCGCCTTCGTCTTTTCAATAGTCTTGGTGCTGTGTTAAATTGGCCTGGTTCTGACAAAGGGCTTGAATCTTGGCATTGATTTTCGAGGCGGCATTTTGATCGAGGCGCGTAACACAACTGGTCCGGCTGATATTTCAGGCCTGCGCAGCAATTTGGAATCCTTGGGACTAGGCGATATCAGCCTGCAGGGATTTGGGGTTGATACAGATATTTTGGTGCGTGTACAACGGCAAGAGGGTGATGAAGCCGCACAAATCGCTGCGATAAACGCCATTTCTGCAAGTTTAGGTAATGCTTATGATGTGCGCCGCACTGAATTTGTTGGCCCAACCGTGGGTGCTGAACTTGCCGAAAAGGGCATGTTGGCGGTGGCCTGCGCCCTTTTGGCGATCATGGTCTATATTTGGTTTCGGTTTGAATGGCAATTTTCGATCGCGGCAATATTGGCACTGGCACATGATGTCCTAAGTACCGTTGGCTTGTTTGCCCTGACCAACTTTGAATTCAATCTGGCAACCGTTGCCGCAATCCTGACAATCGCTGGCTATTCAATCAATGATACGGTTGTGGTGTTTGACCGTGTACGGGAAAATTTAAGGCGGTATAAATCGTATGAAATTACCGATATAATCAACAAATCCCTGAACGAAACATTGTCTCGTACCGTGATGACGTCGGTCACCACCTTACTGGCACTTGGCGCCATTGCATTATTTGGTGGGGCTGTGTTGCGGGATTTTGCCTTGGCCATGATCTGGGGTGTTGTTATCGGTACCTATTCATCAATTTTTGTGGCTGTTGGATTTTTGTCTCGCTTTGACATCCGGCCGCAAGATCCCAATGACGCGGGTGAGGCGCCGGAAACCAAACGGTTATAAAATGGGTGACGATAGCGATCTTGTAACCATCAAAACCATGCCGTCTGACACTGATTTGCAGATTGTCCATGGTTATGGTGACGGTGGGTTTCGCATCAGCGGCCAGCGTTTTGCTGGGTCGGTCTTTGTTATGCCGCGACATAGTAAATTATGGTCACCAGCTGCGCCTGAAAAACTGACAGCCTCTGCCATTATTGATCTGATGCCAGAAAAGGTCCCGCCGTTGCTTCTGCTTGGGGTTGGCGGGGCACCGCTTTTCCCTTTGCAGAAATTGGCCAAAAGTCTAAAACAACAGGGCATAGCGCTTGAATTAATGTCAACGGCGGCAGCCTGCCGGACCTGGAATGTGCTGATCAGTGAAGGGCGGAATGCCGCCGCCGCGCTCTACGCCGTGGACTGATGCCAGCGATGCCTCTTGGTAAAGATCTGGCGCGCGATGCCATGCAAAAACTGCGTGATTACCCGCATCCATTGGCGCGGCCGCTGGCCTTATGTTTTGTATTCGACTCGGCCAACACGCAATTTGTTGGGGCGACCTGTCTTGAGCTGGGACTGACCCTTGATGCCGCTTTGACCACACCAAGTGAGTCGCTAGTGGCAGTGATCCGCCTTCAATGGTGGATTGATACGATTCAAGACACAGCGCCGGCCCATGCCCCATTGGTGCAGAATTTACGTATTTTGATCGAGAACCAGCCGGACATGCGCGATCGGATTATTCACGTGATTGGTCAGTGGCAAAATGCCTGTCATGATGAAAACCGCAACAGCCAACCGGCATGGCAGACGTTGTGGCAGTTGCTTGCTGAACGGCTGGGCCAACCAACCGACACCGTCGCCGCTATCGGGCTGTTTTGCCTGTCATTAAATGCGCCGCCACCGCCAGACATTGCCAACAAAAAAGGGCTTTTAGCTTTGCGCCATACCGGCGCCGGAGACTCAAGCCAATGGCTATATCTTTTGGCATGTTTCGGCCTGAATCAACGATCTGGCAACCAGCCTCTTGATAATGGTCCGGAATTCACTCTACTTGGGTGGCATGTGTTATTGTGGTGGCTTGGCCTGCCACCACGCGCCTGTGCGGCGGTGTTAGACAAAGACTAGGCGGTGCGGGCCCATCGCCCGAGACTCTCTATCGCGCGTTTGGCATAAGCCGCTTTGCGGTCACGACCGCGTGGCCGCCGGCCGCGTTGGTCAGTTGGTAATTCAGGAAATAATCCAAAATTGACATTCATTGGCTGAAAACTATCTGCCATGGCACCGCCAGTTATGTGCGTAAGAAGCGCGCCATGCGCAGTATCAGCCGGCGGCGGCGTCCAGCGAGATTGCAACCGGTCATGCGCGGCCATAAGGCCAGCCAGCAAGCCGATCGCCGCTGATTCTACATACCCCTCAACCCCGGTGATTTGCCCAGCAAAACGCAGATTTGGACGAGACTTAAAACGCAATTGAGCATCAAGAAGACGCGGCGCATTGATAAATGTGTTGCGGTGCAACCCCCCAAGCCGCGCAAATTCAGCCTGTTCCAGACCAGGGATTGTTCTAAAAATGCGGATCTGTTCGGTATATTTCAGCTTTGTTTGAAACCCGACCATATTATATAGGGTGCCCAGCGCATTATCCTGCCGTAACTGAATGACAGCATGCGGCCGCGACTGGTCATGCCCATTGGTCAACCCAACAGGTTTCATCGGCCCCCAGCGCAACGTGTCGTGACCGCGTGACGCCATTACCTCTATCGGCATACAACCATCGAAATAGGGGGTGTTTTCTTCCCAATCCTTAAATTGCATTTTTTCACCAGTTAATAGCGCCTCTATAAAATTGTCATATTGAGGCTTATTTAATGGACAGTTGATGTAATCTTTGCCGTCACCTCCATCGGTTGATTTATCATAACGTGATTGAAACCACACGATATCGGTATTGATGCTGTCAAAATGAACAATTGGCGCAATCGCATCAAAAAAAGCCAGATCGTCTTCACCGCCCCATGCCCGGATTGATTCGGCAAGTCCCGGCGAAGTGAGCGGTCCTGTTGCGACGATTACTTGGTCCCAGCTATCTGGAATAGTGGTGACTTCTGCACGTTTAATCGTAATGAGTGGATGCGCCGCAATAACCGTTTCAACAGCCGCTGAAAACCGCTCACGATCAACCGCCAACGCCCCGCCAGCAGGTACCTTTTCCCGATCAGCACAGCGGATGATCAATGATCCTAACTGGCGCATTTCTTCATGCAGGACGCCGACCGCATTGGCTGTTGAGTCGTCTGATCGGAATGAATTTGAACAGACAAGTTCAGCCAAACCCTGGGTTTGGTGGGCATCGGTCATGCGCTGTGGACGCATTTCATGCAAAATGACCGGAATATTTTTGCTGGCGATCTGAAAAGCCGCCTCACATCCGGCAAGACCGCCACCAATGACATGAATAGGGGGATAGGGCTGTGACATCACCTTGCCTTTTTAAGCAGACGTGCCAGATAACTGCCGGTATGCGACCCGGCGACATCTGCCAACGTTTCTGGCGTTCCCTCAGCGACAACTAATCCGCCAGCATCTCCGCCTTCCGGCCCCATATCAATAATCCAATCAGCGGTCTTAATGACATCCATATTATGCTCGATCACAATCACTGTATTGCCTTGGTCGACAAGTTCCTGCAACACCTCTAGCAATTTGGCAATATCATGAAAATGCAGGCCGGTGGTTGGCTCATCTAGGATATAAATGGTGCGTCCGGTGGCGCGACGTGACAATTCCTTGGATAATTTAACCCGCTGGGCTTCGCCGCCTGATAGAGTGGTGGCTTGCTGGCCAATGCGCACATATCCCAGCCCAACCCGCAACATCGTTTCCAGCTTTTCGCGGATCGCCGGCACCGCCTTAAAATATTCGAGGCCTTCTTCAACCGTCATTTCAAGAACATCAGCAATTGATTTGCCGCGCCAGGTAATTTCCAAGGTCTCGCGGTTGTAGCGGCGCCCCTTACAATGGTCACAAGTGACATAAACATCTGGCAGGAAATGCATTTCAATCTTGATCAATCCATCGCCTTGGCAAGATTCGCACCGCCCGCCTTTGACGTTGAAAGAAAACCGACCAGGCGCGTAGCCGCGCGCTTTGGCCTCGGGCAGACCGGCAAACCATTCTCTGATCGGGGTGAAAGCACCGGTATAGGTGGCTGGGTTTGACCGTGGGGTCCGACCAATAGGTGATTGGTCGATATCTACCACCTTATCCAGCAATTCAGCACCATAAATGGCTTTGTGCGGGGCGGGCATTTGTCTGGATTTATGCAAACGTCGCGCCAGAGATTTCCATAATGTTTCTAATACCAGCGTTGATTTACCGCCACCCGACACACCCGTCACACAAGTCAGCACACCAAGCGGAAAATGTACGGTTACATTTTGCAGATTATTGCCATGTGCATCCTCGATACGGATATAGCGACCCTTCTGCGCCTTGCGCCGTGTTTTAGGGACTGCAATTTCTAATGCTCCAGATAGATATTGGCCGGTCAGTGATTGGCTGTTTGCCATGATTTCGGCCGGGGGTCCCGCCGCCACCACCATGCCGCCATGAACCCCGGCACCCGGTCCCATATCGACAACATAATCGGCCAACAAAATGGCTTCTTCGTCATGTTCAACAACCAACACGGTATTGCCAAGGTCGCGCAGCCTTACCAAAGTGGCCAGCAACCGATCATTGTCGCGCTGATGCAAGCCAATAGATGGCTCATCAAGCACATATAAGACGCCAGTTAATCCAGACCCAATCTGCGAGGCTAGACGGATACGTTGTGACTCACCGCCTGACAATGTGCCCGAATTGCGCGACATCGCCAAATAGCCCAATCCAACATTGACCAAAAATCCAAGGCGTTCATTGATTTCTTTTAAAATTCGGGCGGCGATTTCAGACTCTTGGCCCTGTAGCTTTGTCGCCAGATCAGCAAACCATTGGCGCGCATCAGCAATCGAGAGCCGCGCCACATCCGAAATATCACACTTATCAATTTTTACAGCCAGTGCCTCGGCTTTTAGGCGTTTGCCATCGCAACTTTCACAAGGCTGATTGGCCCTAAATTTTTCGAGCTCTTCGCGGGTCCATGATGAGTCAGTTTCCCGGTAACGCCGCGCTAAATTTGGAATCACGCCTTCAAACGGCTTTTTGGTGCGATAAGACCGCATGCCATCGTCAAATTCCATAACAACAGGTACGGTGCCCGACCCGTATAAGATGATCGACTGCACGTCTTCGCCAAGATTGTTAAACGGCACATCAAGTGAGAAATTGAATTGTTTAGCAAGCGAGTCAAGTGCTTGGATAAAATATCGAGAATTATTCGATGACCAAGGCGCGGGCGCCAACGCGCCATTGCGCAGACTGATTTGTCCATCAGGGACGACCAACTGCCGTTCAAAATGGCTACTCACGCCCAATCCGTCACAAGCGGTGCAGGCGCCGAATGGGTTGTTGAAAGAAAATAAGCGCGGCTCTATTTCATCAATGGTAAAGCCAGACTCGGGGCAAGCAAACCGCGCAGAAAAAACAATACGCTCATCACGGTCCGCATAATCAGCAAAGGCAAGACCATCTGTTATACTAAGGGCTGTTTCCAGTGAGTCAGCAAGCCTAACTGCAAGTTCATCGGCATCGCCAGTGATCACCAGACGATCAACCACAACCTCAATATCATGCTTTTTTTGTTTATCAAGAGGCGGGGTATCTTCAACATCATACAGCTCACCATCAATACGCACCCGGCTAAAGCCTTTACGATGCAATTCGGCGATTTCCTTGCGATATTCACCTTTGCGGCCACGAATTATGGGCGCAAGAAGATATAATCTGGTGCCGTCTTCCAACGCCATCAAAATATCAACCATCTGGCTGACCGTCTGGCTACGGATCGGCAGACCCGTAGCGGGTGAATAGGGGATGCCAATGCGGGCCCACAACAGCCGCATATAGTCATAAATCTCAGTGACGGTACCAACTGTTGAACGAGGATTGCGCGAGGTTGTTTTTTGCTCGATTGAAATAGCCGGGGACAACCCTTCAATCAGGTCAACATCTGGCTTTTGCATCATTTCCAGAAATTGCCTCGCATAAGCCGATAGCGACTCAACATACCGCCGTTGCCCCTCGGCATAAATCGTATCAAAGGCAAGCGATGATTTGCCTGATCCGGACAGCCCAGTGAGCACAACAAGCCGGTCTCGCGGCAAATCAATATCAACATTGGTCAAATTATGCTCGCGCGCACCACGCACCGATATCAGGCGCGGTTCGCCTGCCGGCATGGTTTGCTGTTGGGACTGCTGGACCAAGGCACCTTCAATGGGGTTTTGTTGCTTATGTTTCATGGCCGCGACTATAGACCTGGCATTCATTAATTCGCCAGCATTTTTACGCGTGATTTTTTAGTAAAAAACATATTTGCATTTTCCTCAAAATACCGGGAAATTATCTTGTCAGACTAGGGGCAGGGTGCGTATTCTACCAGCCCAAAGCAATCAATCATCCAAAAAGGAACTATGTCGTCATGGCTGGCAGCATCAACAAAGTGATTCTAGTTGGAAATCTTGGGCGTGATCCCGAAGTTCGCGCAACCCAAGATGGCAGTAAAATAGTAAATTTGTCGCTTGCCACATCTGAACGTTGGAAAGACCGCAACACCGGCGAACAACGTGAGCGAACAGAATGGCACAGGGTAGTCATTTTCAATGAAAATCTAGGCCGTATTGCCGAACAATATCTGCGGAAAGGCTCTACCTGTTATATCGAAGGCCAGTTGCAAACGCGCAAATGGACTGACCAGCAAGGTACTGAAAAATACACCACTGAAGTGGTGTTGCAGCGCTATCGCGGCGAGTTGACCCTGCTTGGTGGGCGCGGCGATAGCCCAATGGGTGATAGTGGCTTTGGCGGCGATCAAAACAGCTATGGGTCTGCGTCATCAGATACTGCCCGTTCATCTGGCGCCAGCACCCCACCGCCAATGCGTGATACCTCTGATCTTGATGACGATATTCCGTTTTGAATCAGATAGTTGTTGTTCATGTAAAAACTAGCGCTTTAAATAATTTTTGAAGTGCTGTTTTTTGCGCTTAATTGAATAAATTTACAATATTTAGTGTCCAACCACATCAGAATCGTGTAAATATTGAGGATGAAATGCGCGTCAATCCTGACAGGCTGTTGCTGAAAGAAATCTGGTTGTGAACGAAGCGTCTGGTCCGGCAAATCCGACAATCTCCATCTCTGATGAAATGCGCAAATCCTATCTGGATTATGCCATGAGCGTGATTGTATCACGCGCGCTTCCTGATGTGCGTGACGGTTTAAAACCGGTTCATCGCCGCATTTTATACGCGATGATGGAAGGCAATTACGATTGGTCAAAGCCACCGCGTAAATCCGCCCGCATCGTCGGTGATGTGATGGGTAACTATCATCCGCATGGCGATAGTTCAATTTATGAAGCCATGGTGCGTATGGCGCAGGACTTTTCCATGCGTCTGCCTTTGGTTGACGGGCAGGGTAATTTTGGTTCGGTTGATGGCGACCCTGCGGCGGCGATGCGCTATACCGAGTCACGCTTGGCGCGGGCAGCGGAGAGCCTTTTGCGCGATATTGATAAAGATACTGTTGAATTTACCCAAAACTACGATGAGACACAGCTTGAACCAACGGTGTTACCGGCTGAATATCCAAATCTGCTGGTCAATGGTGCCAATGGCATTGCCGTTGGCATGGCAACCAATATTCCACCGCATAACCCGGCAGAAGTTATCGCGGCCTGCGAAACCTATGTTCAGAATCCAGAAATTAGCAGCGAAGAACTGATTGAGATCGTCCCCGGGCCAGATTTTCCAACGGGTGGATTGATCATGGGGCGGCACGGTATCCGCGAGGCATATAATACCGGGCGCGGCTCTATTATCATGCGGGCAAAAGCCGAAGTGCAAACCAATGCCAAGGATCGTGAGTCAATTATCATTCATGAAATTCCCTATCAGGTGAACAAAGCTCAGCTTCTTGAGCGCATTGGCGAAATGGTACGAGATAAGACGATTGAGGGGATCTCTGATATCCGTGATGAATCAGACCGTAATGGCATGCGGGTGGTGATTGAAATCAAACGAGATGCGGCGGGCGAAGTAGTGTTAAATCAGCTTTATCGTCATACCCGTCTGCAAACCAGTTTTCCGGTCAATTTGCTAGCAATGAATGCTGGCAGACCGATGCAAATGGGGCTGAAAGATGTTATTTCGGCGTTTTGCGAGTTTCGTAAGGAAGTTGTTGTAAGGCGCACGACATTTTTGCTTGGCAAGGCACGTGAACGGGCACATATTCTGGCCGGGCTGATGGTGGCATTGGCATCAATAGATGTAATCATTGAGATGATCAAAAAGGCACCAGATGCTGAAACCGCGCGCAACTCGTTGTGCGCCACACCATGGCCAGCCGCTGATGTTGCCGATTTTATTGCCCTGATTGACGATCCGGGGCATGAAGTGGTCGATGGGCACTACACATTATCCGAAACACAAGCCAGGGCTATTTTGGAATTACGCTTGCAACGTTTGACCGGAATGGAACGCAGCAAGCTTACCGACGAAACACAGGAATTGGCTGGGCGCATAGGGAATTATCTTGATATTTTGGGTTCGGTGACCCGGGTGAATGAGGTTGTGCTTGAAGAGCTTGCCGCCGCCCGCGAGCGTCTTGCCGATCCGCGCCGCACCGAAATTACCGACCAACTTGGCGATCAGGACGATGAGGATTTGATCCAACAAGAAGACATGGTCGTCACTGTCAGTCATCGTGGCTATATCAAACGGGTGCCATTGTCTGTTTATCGGGCACAACGCCGTGGAGGTAAGGGCCGGGCCGGCATGAAAACCCGCGATGAAGATTTTGTCACGCGGTTATTCGTGACAAATACCCATACACCGATCCTGTTTTTTACCTCACGCGGCATGGTATATCAGCTTAAATGCTACAAACTTCCCGAAGCGGCGCCACAGTCACTAGGCAAGGCCATGGTCAATATTTTGCCAATTGAACCAGAAGAGACCATCAACACGGTTATGCCTATGCCAGAAGACGAAACGAGCTGGGGCGCATTAAATGTGGTGTTCGCCACAGCATCAGGCAATATACGCCGCAACAATTTAAGTGATTTCACCAACATCAAGCGGAATGGCAAAATTGCCATGAAGCTTCAGGATGGTGATGATCTGGTTGGGGTGATGCCATGTAACGAAACAGATGATGTGTTGCTGGCGACGCATGATGGCAAAGCCATCCGCTTTGGCGTTGATGCGGTGCGGGTATTCCGCGGACGTGATAGCACGGGCGTGCGTGGCATTCGGTTATTAAGGAATGACCGGGTGGTATCAATGTCCGTCATCAATGATAATGCCAACCAGTTTATTTTGTCCGTGACCGAAAATGGGTATGGCAAACGCACGCCAGTAGACGATTATCGGCGGTCCGGGCGTGGCGGGCAGGGTGTTGCCAATATTGAGACCAGTCCACGTAATGGCAAGGTCATGGCATCATTTGCTGTGGTAGATGATGACCAACTGATGCTGGTTACCAATATGGGACAGGTTATCCGTATCCGGGTGCATGGCGGCGAGGGTGATTCGATCCGTATAGCCAGCCGTAAAACGCAGGGCGTGCGCTTATTTGATGTTGCCGATGATGATAATGAAAAAGTTGTATCGGCCGGTCTTGTTCGCGAAACTGATGATGATGAAGATGGCGCATCCGATGAAGCGGGTACATCCGATGGTGAAAATAGCAGTAATACCAGGGCCGTAGCAGATACAGGCGGCGGCGAAACGGGCAATGAGGAGACGCCCGCATGACGCCCCGCATTAGCATCTATCCCGGCACATTCGACCCGCTGACATTTGGTCACATTGATATTATTGAACGGGCCGCCCGACTTGGTAATCAGTTGATCGTGGCAGTGGCTGAGAATAGCGGCAAACAGCCACTGTTTTCAGTGGAAGAACGCACCCAAATCGTCGCGGATGAAGTCCAGCGTATCAACAACACCAACAACGTGCCATATCCCGTTCTTGTCAAAAATTTTTCCAGTCTTTTAACTGATTTTGCTGACAGTCAGGGCGCCAATGTCGTGATCCGCGGATTACGCGCGGTGGCTGATTTTGAATATGAATTCCAGATGGCCAGCATCAACAAACGACTGCATGGTGAATTGGAAACGGTATTTCTAATGGCGGCAGAACAACAGCATTTTGTCGCGTCACGTTTTGTAAAAGAGGTGGCGCGTTTCGGTGGTGATGTGTCTAGCTTTGTGCCTGAAAATGTTGCCAGAAAATTGGCAAGCAAGCTTGGTTAAAAGCGATTTTGTGCGGCGGGAGAAGCCGCCACTGGTTATATTACCAAGAAAATGGATTCCACCATTTTGACTCTTTTTCAGCAGAGCCACCGCTTGCTTCCGCCTCAGTGCTCGATGATCCAATTTTCGCCCAATCTGGTGCGTAAGAATTATAAGTTGAACACCCACCAAACGCGAGTACAGACGCGACAAGGGCCACTTTGATCGTTGTTTTGCTCATGCCTGAGGTCTCCTGCAACAAATTGTTTGTTTAATTTGGGTATAAAATTTCAACCTAAACTTACGCAATGCTAGGAAAGAAATGCGGTGGTGTCAATTCATCAGCCTGTGGCTGGTGGATGCGGGTTGGTACCATGCGGCTGTGTTATTTGACAACCAATGACGCGTCATTATGGTGCAGCCAAAACAAAACGGATCGGTCAAACACAATCTGTCTTGGGCCGAAAAAACCATATTCTCACTTGTTTTTTTCCGCCTGATATAGGGTTTTGGGGTTTACAGCGTTTTATGTCCTCTCTATACAAGGTGCACCTTAACGCAAGTCGTTAGGGCTGGTCCGTGATCCGGGCGAGTGCGGGCGCGTAGCTCAGTTGGTAGAGCAAGTGACTTTTAATCACTGGGTCACAGGTTCGAATCCTGTCGCGCTCACCATAGCCTGAATGTTGCATCGGAACAAAGCGCCCCCGGCTGCATCAGCGGCCGGGGGCTTTGTGTATGGCCGGCTTTAAGGGCGAAAAAGCTATACCGTTACACGAACTCCAAATTTGTCCAACGCGACCACAGCACCGATTGCGTCGCGGTAATGGGCAAAGTGCTCATGGGCCCGCATATTGTCAGTAATTTTTTGTTGTAATGCCTTGGGTGAGGTGGCGGGAAACGCGCATGGTCTGCTATGCGCTACCACGGGTGGTCTGGTAAATAAGCTGACAACGACCTCTGATTTCATATGTCTCATCCTCAAATGAAATAATAGTTACCGAAAGCTAGTTATCTGGTGTGGCCACTGACCACATTGTCTGGTTGTCTGAACTGATTCTAATTCAATTATAACTGTATTAATTTTTTCTTAACACAATTTAAGAATGTCGTGATTGTGGGGAGGTGGCCCAAGGTGTGAACAAAGAAATATCACTATAGAACGGTCATCGGTCTAAAGCGATGAGAAACATGTAAATAGTTACCGCCAGCCCATGAAAAATATTCAATGCATAATATATTTTTGTCGCATAATATATATTATGTATTTCAAATAAAGATGATTAATGTTAAAAAACAGAATGTACAGATTTGAACTTTAATTAAATACAAAAATCTAAAAACATAATTATAGATCGAATTGCAGACCATCTACACCCGGTTCAGTTCCTACCGGACAAAGACGCAATAACCGTTCATAGTCAGCATCAAGTCCAAGATGGGTCAATATTGCCCGCCCTGGCTTAACCCGCTCAATCCAGCCAAATGTCTGGTCAAAATGACTATGCGCCGTATGTGGATCAGCCCGTAATGCTTCGACAATCCACAATTCAACACCGCTCAATTTATCAAACACCTCGTCACTCATATCAATGACATCGGTGGAATAGGCAAATTTGTCATCAAACATAAAACCGAGCGACGTTGAATTCCCATGATCCTGATGCAGGATATCAATTTTGCAACCGCCAATGGTGATTTGCGTGCCAGCTTCAATTTGATACATCGCCATTGGTGGCACAAAATAAGACGGCGAATCTGGTTTTTTTGTAAAAAGATACGGGTATCTGGCCAAAATATCCTTTCCATGATGGGCGGTAGCATAAATCTTGATGTCATTACGCTCTGGCCAGTAAAAAGCCCGCAGATCATCCAGCCCGGCAACATGGTCCGAATGTGTATGAGTGATCAATACAGCGTCAATTTTTGTCAGTTGATGCGGTAATAGCTGGTTGCGGATATCTGGCCCGGCATCAACAAGAATGGTTGTACCGTTTACCTCTACAAGCACCGCACAGCGCTGGCGCCTGTTACGGCTGTCATTTGGATCGCACGATCCCCAACCTGCATGACCAAGTGCCGGCACACCAACAGAGGTGCCACAGCCCAGCATGGTTACTCTCATGAAAGCCTCATTTTAGAAAATAATCTGGCCGTGTTCTGGCGCGTTATTTTGGCCATCTCAGCCACTGGCAAGCCCCGTATTTCGGCCAATTTGGCCAAGATATGTGCGGTGAAAGCCGGTTCGTTGGATTTGCCGCGATGCGGCGTAGGTGCCAAATACGGCGAGTCAGTCTCAACCAAAAGACGATCAAGCGGTATATCAGCCGCAATTTCTTGTAATTCTGTCGATTTGTTAAAGGTCAAAATACCTGAAAGACTAATATAAAACCCAGCCGCCAAAGCCCGTTCAGCAAGTGCTGGCCCTGAACTGAAACAATGCATCACACCGGCAAAGGCTCCGCGTTGCATTTCCTCTTCCAGAATGGCGGCCATATCCTCATCCGCGTCACGCGAATGCACGATAATGGGCAATTTCATTTCACGCGCCACAGCGATTTGCGCCCGAAAGCTGGCGGCTTGTTGATCTGGTTGCCCATAATCGTAGAAATAATCAAGACCGGCCTCGCCAATCGCCACGCATTTTGGGTGGTCAGCCGCGGCTTTGATGGCATCGACATTACAGGCATCAACCTCGTTCCCGGCCTCATGCGGGTGAATTCCGACAGAACACCACACATTGTCGTAAGTCTCGGCAATTGTCTTCGGCGCATGTGACGTGCTTAGTTTAACGCCAATGGTGATCACATGCGATACGCCAGCCGCCTTAGCCCGGGTCAAGACAGCGGGCAGATCATCAGAAAGCTGCGGGTAATCTAGATGCGCATGGCTATCAATAATTGCGTTATTAGCCATCAGCATGCGCCTCATCCAGATAGCGCGGAAAGACAGGTGATGGCTTGTCAATCTGATGCCCGCTGGCAAGTCGCCGTTTGCCTGATATAAAACGAAAATCCCGTTCGGCATTATCAACGCCAAGTTGGTCCAGAATCAAACTGGCAGAGTGCGGCATAACCGGCTGGGTCAATATAGCAATTTGCCGAATGGTTTCTGCCAGCACCGCCAGCACCTCGGCCATGCGCACCGGATCGGTCTTATTCAGTGCCCAAGGTGCCGCCGCATCAACATAGCGGTTGGCCTCGGCAACAACCTGCCATATCACACTTAACGCTTCATTAAAGGCCTGACGATCCAGCAACTCACGCACCTGATCTAACAAATCATCAGCCGCGGCTAGTAGCGCTTGATCCATGTCGTTTGGCTGTGCTGGCACGGCTGGCATTCTGGCGTCACAATTTTTGAAGATCATAGACAAAACGCGCTGGCACAAATTGCCAAGATCATTCGCCAAGTCACCATTCATCCGACGGGTCATGGCGGCGGCAGAAAAATCGCCATCATTGCCAAATGGCACATCGCGCATAAGAAAATAGCGCGTTTGGTCCAGACCATACTGTGCGGTCAGCGCGTTTGGATCAATGACGTTGCCGAGTGATTTTGAAATTTTCTGTCCTTCATTCGTCCACCAGCCATGAGCATAAACGCGTTTTGGCAAAGGCAAATCGGCCGCCATCAAAAACGCTGGCCAATAGACAGCATGAAACCGCAAAATATCTTTGCCAACCATATGCAAATCGGCCGGCCATAATTTTGCATATTTCGCCGGGTCTCCCAATTCGCTATCGGTTGGCCATCCAGATGCGGTGATATAATTTGTCAGCGCATCAAGCCACACATACATCACATGATCCATGTCACCGGGGACCGGGATGCCCCATTTAAAACTAGCCCGGCTGACCGAAAGGTCACGCAACCCCCCTTTGACGAAGCTTTTGACTTCATTAAACCGGCTTTCTGGACCAACAAAATCAGGGTTGGCCTCATAGTGATCAAAAAGTGGTTGTTGCCACTCAGATAAATTGAAAAAATAGGATGGCTCTTCCACCCATTCGACCGGCGCACCGGTAGGTGCTTTTCCGTCAACAACCTCGGTTTCGGTAAAAAACGCTTCATCGCGGACAGAATACCAGCCAGCATAATTTCCAAGCCGAATATGGCCACGTTCCTCTAAACGCTGCCAAATTTCCTGACAGGCAAGCTTGTGACGTTGTTCTGTGGTGCGGATGAAGTCATCATTTGAAAAATTCATCTGGGCTGTCAGGTCTCTAAAATTCTGGCTGACCTCATCGGTAAATGACTGGGGAGACACGCCTTTATCAGACGCCGCCTTTTCAACTTTTTGACCATGTTCATCAGTCCCGGTGAGAAAAGTGACGTCAAACCCATCTAGTCGCTTAAATCGCGCCAATACATCACAGGCCAAGGTTGTATAGGCATGACCAATATGCGGCTTGTCATTAACGTAATAGATGGGGGTTGTGATATAATAAGTCTGCGCCATTTGCGGTACCCGACTGTTCGCCGATAAAAATAATTAACTGCCCGTCATTGAGGTAGCCCAGACATCGGATCAGGGCAAGGTTTTATCAAATATTTTTGTCAGATGACGTTCTAAAAACCGGGCAAAATCGAGATAGAGCCCCTCGGCTTGTGCGGCCTTCGTCACAAATGCATCATGGAAGCGCGCCAATTGTGCGGCGGTATGGTTGCTAGCCAGCCGCTCAATCACTGGCATTTCGAAATCGCAGAGGTGATCTGCCCGAACATCGCTGGCGCGCAATGCGGCATGGCGCAATAATCTGTCTACACAAAATATGGCCCCTACCCTTAAGTTTCGGCCGGCAGCTGTCCCCCGCCCCCATTTTGCACAAGCGCTGGCAAGGGCTGGTCGGTCAAGCGGTGATGATTGTAGCAACGCACATACCACCTGATATAGATCGGCGGCACCACTATCGGCGAGTTGCACTGCTTGACCGGGGGCGCCTTGAGATAATTTAACCAAAATATCAAGCTGGCCTGTGTCTGCGTCTGGCCATATGCGGCGTAGTGCCATCAAACAGGCCTCTGGCGCTAATCTTGTCATGCGAACAAGGCGGCATCGTGACCGTATCGTTGGTGGTAGATGTCCAATTTGTGAGGCAATTAGGAATATGAGGGCTTGTTCTGGTGGTTCTTCAAGCAATTTAAGCAAGGCATTTGCACCGTTACGGTTCACCACATCCATCGAATCAATAACCGCGACACGCCATCCACCACGTGCTGGCTTATGCATCATGAATGGAAGCAATTCACGAATTTGATCAATTTTGATCTGGCCTGATCTATTATCTTCAGCCAGTGGAGAGATGAGTTTGTAATCGGGATGTGCCCCTTTTAGGACAAGGCTGGCGCCGGAATCACTTGCGTCAATGGTAATTTTGGTGGAGTCCATGCCACCTGGTGCTCCCGGCCGCGCTTGTTCCGATAAAAGCCAAGCCGCCACTAATCTGGCCATACTGGCCTTACCAATGCCGACGGGTCCGGTGAGTAACCACGCATGATGCATCCGCCCACCAGATAATGACTTGGCAAGATCCGCCAAAAAATGATCATGACCCTGAATCGGCGCTGTGAGTTCTGCTTCAGTGACGGTCGCTACTGAATTATCCATTGCCAATCAAACCACAGGCTTGGAGAAGTGGGCGCACCGCTTGCCAAATATCTTCAGCAATGTCATCTGGCGTGCGGTTGGCATTGATCACCACAAAACGCGACGGGTCATCGGCCGCTATATCAAGAAATCCGGCCCGCACTTTTTCGTGATACTCCAGGCCTTTCGCCTCAAATCGATCTTCACCAGCACTGCGCGATTTGGCCCGTGCAAGACCGATCTGGCTATCGATATCCAGAATAATTGTTACATCTGGATATATGTCACCGCAGGCAATGTGACTCATGGCATCAATATCATTACGTGCCACGCCGCCAACGATCCCTTGATACACAATCGTTGAATCAACAAATCGATCAGACATAACCAGCTTATTTTGCGCCAGCGCCGGCCGAATGATCTGTTCTACATGCTCATGCCGTGCCGCCGACATCAACAAGCCTTCTGTAGCTGGCCGCCATTTTTCGGCATCACCATTCACCAAAAGGCCTCTGATCAATTCAGCCGACGGGGCGCCGCCTGGCTCTCGGGTGACGACAAACGGGATTGACACTATGCTTTTGATTCTGTTAGCAAGCTTCTGAATTTGCGTTGTTTTCCCACATCCCTCACCACCTTCAAATGTGATGAACAACCCGCGCCTTGTCATATCATTGTGCACTATTCTGCGGCGTGGATGCACCGAAAATAAGATATTTTACTGCCGCGCCGATACGGTTGAACAGCCCGAGCGTGTCGACGTTTTGTGCGGCGCGCAATGGCATTTTAGTAACTTCATCAGGTAGAATGACAACCAACGTGCCGATTTGGTCACCGGCCCGAATTGGCGCTGGCACCGGGTCTAGCCACTGCAAGGAAATTTCCATGGCCTGGCGATCCTTGCGCGACAACACCATTTTCAGTGGTGCGTCTAGGACCAGATCAACTTGCGGTGCGGTGCCTAACCATACATTGGCTTGATCAACCGGCTGGCCTTGTCTGAAAAATTCATAAGATTTATATTCGCGAAAGATCAAATCGATCAACCGACGCGATTCAGTTGAACGTTGTTTCGCGCTGTCCATGCCGTTTAACACCATAACAACGCGCTGACCATTACGCACAGCTGAACCGACAAGACCGTAGCCGGACTCTTCGGTATGGCCTGTTTTCAACCCATCAGCGCCTTTTGTTCCATAGACTAATGGATTGCGGTTTGGCTGGCTGATCTTGTTGTAGGTAAATTCAAGCTTGGCAAACATTGGATAAAGATCAGGATAGCTATCAACCGGAAAGCGTTTGATCAGTTCGATTGTTAAAATGTTTAGATCTTTTGCACTGGTCTGCAAATCTGGGTCAGGCCATCCTGTTGCATTTCGAAAATTGGTTTGCGTCATACCTAATTTTTCTGCCCAAAAATTCATTTCTTCGGCAAAAGCCTGTTCAGTACCGGCAATCCCCTCGGCCAAAACAATCGCCGCATCGTTTCCAGATTGCACAATCACCCCATGCAGTAAATCACTCACAGAAACCCGTGACCCAACCTCAACAAAGCTTCTAGACCCACCCTTACGCCATGCTTTTTCAGAGACGAGAAACTTGTCGTCAAGCTGTAGCGATCCATCAGCAACGCGCTGAAATACAATAAACACAGTCATAATTTTAGCCATAGAGGCTGGTTTCATCGGCACTTCTGCATCTTTCGCAAACAGTACCTTGCCGCTCTCAAAATCAGTGATATACGCCTGTTTTGCGGGGGTGAGAATTTCTGCAGCTGTTGCATGCCATGCCATGCCGATAAATACTACTGCGAACACAACCCGTATGAAAAACCTCACGATCACGAAATCCCCCTTTTATGTCGTCTGGCGGCTTTTTTTGTCTGCATTGCCATATGTAATTTGACCTATGTGTATTTATCTGCGGAGTGGCGTGTCAATCAACAATTATGCGGGCGCCAGAAAACCCAATTTTCACCACACCATCAAGCAATTTATCAGCCTCGCTGACAGTTTGCACAGGCCCTAGCCTAACACGGTGGAGCGTCTGGCCAGCTTTGGATATCGATGAAACTTCTCCATTTCCGACGGTTTCAACTTGCGCCAAAACCGAAGCGGCGCTGCTTTCAGAATGAAACGCCCCGACCTGCACCCAAATTTGCGTCGTCAGCGGGGCGACTGTCATAACCTCGCCGACACGCGATTGAGATAATAAATCCAACGCAGATTGACCATTGTTTGAGCTATACGCAGATCTGCCAGTGTTTGACGTGGCGGTTAAATTCACCGTTGGTTTAGCGGCCGCCTCGACTTCTGGCATTTCCGTTGTTGGCACACCGCCAATAGACGGAAATTCTCCATTCTTTGCCAATTTTTCAAGACGAAGTGATTGTTCAGCCAGCACTTGCACGCGTACCCGGGCCAAACCATTGTCCTTATACCCAATGCGGCGCGCGGCCTCACGAGACAAGTCGATAATGCGCCCGGCAACAAACGGGCCACGATCATTAATCCGCACAACGAGCGACTTGCCATTATCCAGATTTGTCACGCGCACGACGCTGGGCATTGGCAAGGTTTTATGTGCCGCGGTGACCAATTCCGGATCAAAAACTTCACCATTGGCAGTTAATTTCCCAGCAAATTCATCGCCGTACCATGACCCGATGCCAGTTTCATCATACGTCAGATTGCGTTCTGGGTAATACCAAATACCAGCCACTTTATAGGGGTTGCCAACCTTGTAGCGCGGCGCCGCCACCACAACCCCATCTTCCGCGGCTTCACGCGTTTGTTTTTTGTAGAGATCCACGGCGAGTTCAATTGATGTGCACCCCGCCAACATCAATAGCATTAACGCCACATAAATGGCTTTTGTAACATGTTGTACGGTGTTCATATCACAGCCTCTATTTCAGCATGTCAGATAAATGGCCGATCGCCAACGCGTAGTAATTTGACCGGTTCCAATCCAGAATTGAATCAAAATTGCTATAGACGAGGAAGGCTGGCCCTTTGGCACCAGACGGCATTACCAATCTTGCAGCCGGGTTCGCGTTTGGTAGGGAGGAACCATCGGCAGACCGAACTCCAGCCGCCACCCATAGCTGTAAATTTTTGCGTATTTTTTTATCCGCCAGCGTCATGGCGTCTTTGCCGTCCATGGTAAAATTATCAGGCAGAGACACGCGACGCCCCCATGTCAGCTGGTCATTCCACCCAGCCTTTTTGAGATAATAGGCTGTTGAGGCAAAAACGTCTGGTTTGGTCCGCCAGATATCGCGTTTGCCATCACCATCCCAATCAACAGCATAGGATAAAAAGCTTGAGGGCATAAATTGGCTCTGCCCCATCGCGCCCGCCCATGACCCTTTCATTTGTGATGGGGCGATATGCCCCTCTTCTAGGATTTGCAGAGCATTTAACAGTTCCTTGCGGAAATAGGCACTGCGGCGCCCATCATAGGCCAAGGTCGCCAATGCATGTGGCACATTGAACGACCCCAAATATTGACCAAAATTCGTCTCGACCCCCCAAAATGTCACGATAAACCGCTTTTGAACGCCGTATTTTTTAGAAATTTCTGTCAGAATTTCATCATGCTCTACCAGCTTTTGCGCGGCTTTTTGCGCACGGGTCTTTGATACGATTTTGTTCAAATATTCATCAAATGTCAGTGTAAATTCTGGCTGGCTTCGGTCTAGTTCAATCACCCGTTTTATTGGCTTGGCATCACCAAGTGCCGCATCAAAAATAGAATCCGACACACCGCGTTGATGCGCCTCACCACGTAAATCAGTCAACCAGGACTGAAAATTATCCGCCTGTGCGATCACTGGACCGACAGCTATTAACATGGCCGTTGCTATTAGAAACAAAAAATACCGTACCATCAGGCCCCCGAGGAAAAACCGTGTTTTTTGGTCGCTTTAGGTAGAACATGCGCCGACCAAATTGCCGCGTTGACATGGTAAAGCGGATGCCGGCTTAGGGGCAACCGTCAAAATCACGAAAATAAATATTTTCAGCGGTGATGGTTGGTTATTTTCAAAAGCCAGGGCGTGACGACAAATCAAAGAGCTTCAGACAATGCGGTGTTTTGTTGAAGACGCCCGCCAAATCGGCTGTTCAGAGCAATCGCCAATAAAGGTGGCACGATAATAAGCGTCGCCAACATGGACAGTCCCAGACCACCAAACACCACCACGCCAATACCGCGATATAATTCAGACCCAGCACCTGGGAAGATCACCAACGGGACCAACCCAAATAGCGATGTTAAAGTGGACATGAAAATGGGGCGAATACGATTGCGTGTGGCCTCAACAATGGCCTCATTAGCAGACAGCCCCTCATCACGTAGATGCAACATGGTTTGTTCAATCATCAAGATAGCGTTATTAACTACCACACCGGTCAAAATAACAAATCCTAGCATGGTCAGCATATCAAGTTGCTGCTGGATGAATATATTGAGAATAGCAAGTCCAGCGATCCCGCCTGCCCCAGCCACTGGTATTGTCAACAGAATGATAAAGGGCAAGACAAAACTTCGAAGCAAAATCACCAATAGCAGAAAAATAACAAAGACGGCTGTCATCACATTTCCCTGCATCGCCCGCCATGTCTGATCCAGCGCACTGGCGGCCCCTTCAAGTTTTATCGAAACCCCCTGTGGTAAGGCATCAGCCCGGATATCTGGCAAAATTTCATTGTCAATGACAGCCACTACATCTTCAAGCGCCAGCGCATTATTCGGTCGTACTTGTAACGAGATTGCTTGTCGACCGCCAAGGCGGCGCACCTGTTCAGGCGCAGACACAACGTCAATTTCAGCCATTTGGTGCAAACGCAACACCAAACCGCTACGCGTGACAATGGGGATATTCTGCAATTCACCAGCTGTTAGATTTTCGGCGTTTGATCCGGACAGCACCATATCTATCAATTGGCCATCAATCGGCACCTGTATCACATTGGCACCATCATTAAACACATCAACAGCGGCGGATAATTCGCGCACCGTGACACCAGCCCGCGCCAGAGCCGTTAAATCAGGATTAATGCGGATTTGTGCCGCCCCTGAATCCAACGAGGGAAGCGCACGTATCTGGTTACCGTCACGACGTGAAAACCGCGCTTCCAGCGCCGCATTAACCTGCATCGCAACAGGCAGAACATCATCCCGGGTTGGCCCGACAATATCCACACGGATGGATCGCGACCCGCCAACAGATCGCCCAAAAAGCGACGCCTGTTGGACAAATGCCCGCGCGCCTGGCTCAGCAAACACGGGCCTCGCCAATACCATTTGCAATTCACTGACCCGTGACGGGTCTTTTGCGGCCGCCCCGGCAAAGGCCCCGCCTGAATAGGCAACAAAGAAAAACCGTTCAATCTCTGGTGGCCCGCTCGGTTCTGTCTTGCCTTCCCATAACGGCCTTGCCGCCTTTTCCATACGTTCGGCAATACGCAAAGTCTCATCCATCGAATAGCCAGCAGGCACGCTGATCCGACCAAATGCAAAATTGGCATTGCCGTCAGGTAAATAGTCTAGCTGCGGCATGAACCGCGCGCAAAATGCACCCGCCAGCAACAAAATTATCGCCACAACAGCAAAACCACGGCGCTGGTTACTGACAGCAAAGCGTGCATAGCGCAAAATCTGGCTGGCAAAATAGCTGGCGGGTTGATCAATTATTGGCAGGCGGCGCAATCTTGTGTAACGGTCCGGCGCGCCAGCCAAAAGCCGGGCCGCTAATGTGGGAATTACCGTAACCGACACCACTACAGAGATGAGCACAGATACCGATATCGCTATGCCAATATCCCGAAACAGCTGACCCACAGGGAGGTCAAGCATCAGCACAGGCACAAATACAATGACTGTGGTCAAAGCCGATCCCAAGATCGGCCCCCATACCTGGCGCGCACCATGATAGGCGGCATTTGGGGCATCAATCCCCTTTTGTCGTAAACGAAAAATATTTTCCAGCGACACAATTGACGCATCAACCACCATGCCCACGGCAAATGCCAAGCCTGCCAATGAAATCACATTGATCGATAGCCCAAAACCTGCAATCGCCACAAAGGTGCCGATCACCGAGACAGGAATCGCGGCAAAGACGATAATTGTTGGCATTAAATTACGGAAAAATAATAATAAAATACTTAGCGCAAGAATGCCGCCGATCCACATATTTTGCTGCACAAGATTGATTGCTGAGGCGATATATTTGGTTTCGTCATATACAACTTGTAGTTGTAATCCACGGGCATTTAACTCGCTTTCATTCAGACCATCTGCGGCCGCGCGCAGTCTTACCATTGTGGCGACGACGTTACTGCCTTGATCGCGTATCGCGTTTAAAATGATTGCTGGTTTTCCGTTCAAACGCCGAAAACTGGTCCGGTTTTGCACCCTAAAATCAATCGTCGCCACATCTTCTAACAGCAGGGGAATAATCGTACCTGTTGGCGATATATCGGTTCGAAGCACAATCCGCCCGGCAGTTTCAGGCGTGTAATTCACCGCCTCAGTTCGCACGGCATAGGACCTCTTTCCTTCGGTGACCATACCCACGCTCATCATGGATGACGATGTACGTAAAGCGTCCATCACCTCTGACAATGTCAGTTGGTATTTCACCAATTTGTCGGGGTTAATGATTACCCGCATTTCATATTTTCCACCGCCACGATAATCGACTTCAGAAATGCCGTTGGTGCGGCTAAGCGGCTCGACAATATTTGTATCAAGATATTGACCAAGTTCTTCAAGATCCACTTCAAAGCCGTCTTTTGCCACCAGCGCCAGCCTTGCAATCGGACTGTCCTCGGAATTTGAGGTTCTGACAAGCGGTGTATCGGCATCATCGGGCAAGCCATTCACGGCTGATAATTTACTCAGCAACATGACCAGCGCTTTATCCATATCTTGGGTAACGCCATAGGTCAGCGTAACCCGTGCATAACCACGACTAGAGCGTGATGCAATTTCCTCCACACCATTTAGTGACGCTAATTCACGTTCCAACCGGCCTACAATCTCGCGGTCAACATCTACCGGAGACGCGCCATTCCAACGCACCCGCACATCAAGCACTGGTTTTTCGATATCCGGACTCATCTGGATGGGAATGGTTTGCAGCGCCACTGCGCCAAACACAATTGTCATTAAAATCATTGCCATAACGGCAATTGGCCGTTCAATGGCAAGTTTGATCAGACGCCCCATCAGCTCTCCGCCTCTGGCGTTGATTTGCCTTTATCGCCACCATAGTCAATGGCTTTGCCATCATATAGCTGTTCATTGCCCCGTGTAACAACAACTGCGCCTGCGGCAAGTCCGGACCTGACAATAAAGCCAGAGGCTACAGCCGTACCAAGTTTGATCAGTTGTCGCTGGGCACGCCCATCGACAGCCACATACACAATATGCCCGCCGGGCACTGGAATCACCGCATCTTTTGGTACGATAATGACTGGGGACGGATTTGTGATCGGGGTCTGCACCGTCACCACGGCGTTATTTGCCAGCATCACTTCGGCTGGGGGTGATTCCATACGAAACCGCACAACACGGGTGGCTGTACGGGTGTTTTGAACTGGTAGAATAACGCGCAAAGCCAAATCTAGTTGATAGCCATCAAGTGTACGTGCCTTGATGGTGTTAACATCCTGTAAAAACGCCAATTGGCTTACCGGCATTTCCACCTCTACCTCAAAAACAGAGGGGTCAAGAATACGGGCAATCACGTCACCCTCGCGGGCAAACCCACGTTTATCATCAAATAAGTGGATAATCTGCCCATTTGAGCGTGCCCGCAACGTTGTGGCCGCAATATCCGCATCCAGCTGTTTGATTTGGGCGCGGAGCCGGTCCTTTGCCACCGTGGCGACCGCCAATTGTGCCCGTTTACGGGCCAAACTGCTCTTTTGTGACAATAGATTTTGGCGCGCCGCCAAACTATTACTCAGCGCTGTTTCGGCGGCGTCAATTGGCAAGGCGTTATTCTCGACCAAATCCTCGGCGCGGTCAGCTTTGCGTTCAAGCAGAACCACACGTTGCTCAGCAATTTGCAGCAACGCGGTTTCACTCTCTATCTCGACAGTGATATTCGCGTGTTTTACGTTTGTTTCGGCAAGCTGGGCCTGAAGCATAACGCGGTTCAAAACCAGTTTTGCATGATCCTGTTGGGCGATATCTTGGCCTTTGGCGACAACATCACCAAGCTGCAGGTCCAAAATTTCAATTTCAGCACTTATGACTGCGGTTACAGACTCAGTGGCACCGGCCACAAGACGCCCCTGCAATTCTGCAAAATCGGCGATGGTTTCGGTTGTCACCTCAGCAACTGCCACTTTGGTGGCGCGTGGTTTGCCTGATGACTGTGCAGATGCCATCGATCCGCTGAACAGCCAACAAATTGTAACAAATAGGAACAAGCCCAGCCGAGACACGGCAAAAGCGCGTTTGGCGCGGGGAACAGCCGCATTGACGGACAAAACTGCCAGGGTCACGCAAATAGTCTCCAAACATGTTAAAAACGCTGGCAGTGGCAAGGGCACGCATAAACAAGCGTTTGCAATGCGGTGACCGCAATGTGGTCCTTATTTGCCAAAACCTCTCGCATCATATGACAATCTCCGTCGCCGACAACAACAAACTTGCGCGAAATAGCAGCAATATGAATAAAATAATAAAAAGCCGCTGTTAATCATGTTGACAGATACCCCTATTTTCCATTAGCACAAGCGCTGCGGAGAGGTGGCAGAGCGGTTGAATGCACCGGTCTTGAAAACCGGCATGGGTGCGAGCCCATCGTGGGTTCGAATCCCACCCTCTCCGCCATTTAGCTTCATCAAATTTAGTCAACCAACGTCAAATTCCTTTGCTGAGCTTGGGATACGTTGATTTGCCCGCGTCACAGCGTTTCACTGTAAGTCACATTTATTCAGCCTCATTTGTGGGCTGGTTTGTGGGCTGGAGATTTAACAGTGAGACTTACAAATTTCAAAATCAAAAACCTTCCAATCGGTAAGCGTGTACATGACGGACGCGGGCTATATCTCACATTATCCTCTCCAGGCCGAGGCAAATGGACCTTTCGCTATATGCTAAACAAAAAAGCCAAGGAAATGGGACTTGGTAAATATCCAGAAGTTTCGCTGGCTGAGGCACGAAAGCGCCATTTTGCCTCGCTTATTCAGGTGGCAGACGGCACAGACCCTGTTGAAATGAAGAAAAAAGCCGCCATACTGGCTAAAAGAGAGGCATCTCTGTTCTTCTCTCAGGTCAAGGATGATTACATCGAGTATCACAAGGGCAAATGGTCCAATGCCAAACATGCCTTTGACTGGAACTCTTCTCTTACCCGCTATGCCTGCCCTGTTCTTGATCAGAAGCCATTTTGCAAGGTCCAAACAGAAGATATTCTGTTGGTCCTTAAGCCAATTTGGAACACCAAGCATGAAACCGCTCGTAAAATACAGAACCGTCTCAAAAAGATTTTTGGATATGCAAAGACTGGTGGTCTTTACAAGGGCGATAATCCAGCTGCGTGGCAGGACCATTTATGCCACTATTTTCCCGTTTTTGATGGTGTTCACACGGTCAAACACCATCGGTCATTACATTATGCCAAAGCTCCAGCTTTTTACGCTGATTTGAGACAAATTGAGACAATGGCGGCCATGGCATTGCAGTTCACTACGCTCACCGCAGCTAGAACAACCGAAACCTTGGGCGCTAGAGCAGAAGAGTTTGATCTAAATAAACGGCTGTGGCGCGTTCCTGAGACTCGTATGAAAGCACGAAAGCTTCACGAGGTGCCATTATCCGAACAGGCTTGCACACTCATCTAGGATGTACTCAAATCCCATAACGCACCTTTTGTATTCCATGGTAGAAATCCAGAAAAACCATTATCAAACATGTCAATGATAGGTTTAGTTAAGAAACAACTTAAACAATATGACACGACGGTTCATGGTCTTCGCGCGACCTTTCGCACATGGGGATCTGAGACGACACACTATGATGGCTACGTACTGGAATTTGCGTTAGCGCATCAGCTTAATACCAAGGCAGAACAAGCCTACCTACAGTCAACTCTTGTGGGCCCTCGGATACCGCTTATGCAGGATTGGGCTGATTATTTAACCAGTAATGAAACACATCCAAACATTGAATCATCGATGTGGAATTGATATTGTGTAAAGAGCCATAAGGCTAGATCTAAACATAGGGCAGATGCCTTCCACCCAGCTCCAATAACGGAGCCAATTGGAGAGGCAGCGCGCTATGCACTCAGATAATATCTCGAAAAAACAGGTCGCCCGTATAATCAACATCAGTTTGTCTGGTGTTGATCGAAAAAGACGCGACGATGACACGTTCCCTCGCCCATATAAAATCGGCGGTAAATTAATGTTTTCGGAAAAAGAGGTGCGCGTCTGGATAGAGAGCCAGAAGGAAATCCGACTGTGAATGAGCGCACGTCAACAAAACTCAATAAACGTCAACAAATAGCTGCCAATTTGATCGGTCTTGGCAGTCGTCCGAGTGAGGTGGCTGAAAAGCTATCTATATCCAAAGAAACAATTAGCAGATGGCAGGCACAAGCAGAGTTCGAGGACGAAGCAGACCGAGTTACAAAAGCCCTGCTGTTAGAACTATTGGATGAGAGGGTTGCGTTAATTAATGCTTGTCATATCGTAATCAAAGACATTCTCTTGAGAGATGAGACCGCTTCCAGCGTTAAAGGCAATATTGCGATAAAATATCTTAATGCTGTGGGCGCTAAAATGAATGCTTACCACGTCGTCTCTCAACGCTTGAGCTTTTTGAACGATAGGAAGATTCGGCGCGGTGGCGACGAGTCAATAGAGGGTATGCCTGACGTCTACTACGATTTGGTGAATCTATTTAAATAGACTTTGAACCAGGGAAACTCTTCTTGGTGCTGTTCTAGCTAACACCTCATACCCCCTAGTTGACCAAAAAACATCGAGATTTTGCTCGAGTTAAACCAACATAGTAGATCTCTTTTCTTGAATACCCAGGAATGTCTTTCGCACCCCACAAAATAACGACTGGAGCCTCAAGCCCCTTAAATCTTTTAACAGTGCTGACTCTTACCTTCCCCAGTGAAACATGCTCTTGCTCAACAAATTTAATTTTTGAGCATGCGGACACCAAGTGCTTCATGCAACCCTCAAGGTTTTGCGAGTCAGCGACCAGTATGACGACATTCTCTTTGTCGACATCTCCCTCTATACAAAGCTTATTCAACGTATTGCATATATAGTCCACTTGCGAATTCACTGAGCTGTCAACTTTTTCCTGGATTTGCTCACCTTGAATGCTTGGGGGAGTTATCGGCGGGCCATCATAGTCCTCATATGCCCGTTTAAATATTTGTAGGGTATTCCTGCAGTTTGTTTGCAGAAGAAATGGTGGACTCAACTTGGGAATGTTATCAATTTTTGAATACAGTCCTTGATGAGTATCAGAAAAAACAAACATCTTGGAGGCGTCATCTTTGAGAAGCATTTCCAATGACAGCCACATTTCAGGGTTGAAGTCTTGACCTTCATCGATAATTACGGCGTCAAATTTAAGTTTTTCGTTATTTTCCAGAGCCATTATGAAGGCAAATGGCATCACAACCTGCCATAGGTCAGCTTTTGGATAAGCCTCTTTTGCTTCCGCGACAAAGCTTTTCAAATTGTCGCCCAACAGGCCCATGAAAAACGAGTGATAAGTGCCTGCGTGAACCATTGTATTGCTGAAGGCTGTGCCTAACTCATCACCCAAGCCTTTGTTATAGCAAATTAGAGCAGTGCGTTTATTTTCAATGGAAAACTTTTCTGCTGCTTTCTTTGCTAAAACAGTTTTGCCAGTACCTGCGCCACCTATAATATTTACACGGTCATGGTGTTCCAGGCAGAAGAGTAATCTTGCCTGATCTTCAGTTAATTTAATGCGGGCAGTCTCTTCTTCGTCAAGAATTGCCGAGACACTGGGTTTTGCAAAAACAGGTTTTAAAAATACTCTTTCTACCTCCCTCACCCCTTCACGGCTCAAGGGTTGTATTTTTTGCTTACCAGACCAGAAGCGGTGTGCGCCGTCATACCAAGTTTCTAAATCCGCTAAATCCTCTGCACATGCAATTATTTCCTTGGGTCTGTTGTGAGAGATTATTTGTCCCAAAGCACTTTTTCTCACGTCAGGAAATGCAACTGAGTGACCAAGCGGAAAATGAGTATTTTTTAGCCCTCTCACCCGCTTTTTTATTAAATCAAGAACGCGAAATTGATAGTTCTTTGATTGCTCAAAAGGGTTCTGGATTTTGTATTCAATGCCGCTTCTATCGATGGAAAACCATGAAGATTCTCGCATAGGATCATACCTGATACCGCCGCCCTTGACCTCCACAACCAATACACCGCCATGTGGATTAAAAATTATAAAGTCGCTCTCACCGATGGCATGACCGTCATTTATTGTCTTTTCAAAAATCATGGAAAGTGAGTGTAAAACTAAAAACTCTGATGGTAATTGATCTCTACAGGCTCTGTAGAATTTTGCTTCCGCATTTGAAGAGAGATCATCCAAACTCTCATCACTTAATTTTGGGAAGATACGGCAAGTCATCAGTTGGGGTCATCCTCAAGGACTTCCATTGTCTTGGGATTGTAAATTATTGCTTTATCTGACCCTTGGACGCTCACACGTTTTAAATGACCTGCAGATTTAACAGCTGTGATTTTCGATCTTTTTCCATTCAAGAGTAGATACTTTCCCTCCTCGGGTTCAAGCTGGTTATGCGAGAGCGCAAAATCCCGCCAACCGTGATCTATTTGCATCTTTTTAAAAGAACTGGCTGGGTCCTTAATTTCCCAAATTTCACGTTGTTGATCGTCATCAACATGTTCAACCACATAAATTGAAAACTTGTCGCCTTCTTTTTGCGCCTTTTCAAACTGCGCTCTTGATAGCAGCACGTCACTATCGTTCCAGTCACCAGACAATCCTTTTACCTCGACGTAGTACTCAGTGCCCTCCAGCTGATATTGAATATCAAAACCTTTATTTGTGCCGCCTAGATGTTCCAGTCTATTGGGGTTTATCTTTGCTTTGATAAGCCCATGAATTATCTTCTCCGCCTTTTCTCCAACGCGTTTATTTTCCAAATTGGATTGATCTTCATCGTCAAAATAAGCCCTTCCGACAATTTCAGTCTCATTTCTCGCTCTCAAATGTCCAGAAATGCGGGTTCCAAAAGCACTGCGAGATCTTTCGGGTTTATTAGATACGTTACTTGGAGCAGTTTTTTTCCCTTGCTGGGTCTCACCTGATTTTGTGGCGGTCTCCAAGTAAGTTGTGTTTGTAGTTTCTATTTTCTTGGATGAATTCTTTACTGGCGTCGGTTCTTGCTTGTTGTTGGAGTTTCTTTTGAAACGCTTTTCACTGTTAAGTTTTTTAATGCGGTCTAATTGGCGTCTACTATCTTCCTCTTCCAAAAGCTGAGCTTTACGAATGCTCTCTTCTTGAACCTTATGAAGCGCTCTGAAGTTATCAATCAGACTAGTTGGCAAATTATTTTGCCGTAACCTCTCTTTGATCCTATTTAGATCGATCGGCGACTCCATCAAACTAAACACAAGATCAGTGTAGCCACTCCATTTGAATAAATGATTGCATAGGTATTCTGTCAAATTTCGGTTATTTTCATCATGAAGAATAAAAATTTGAGTATCGGCCTTTTCGTCAGAAAAAGCCTCAGAGTAATTTTGCTCAATAAAAATAGATGCGTCACCTTCTTCTTCATCTTTTCTGCAAAGAATAATTCTCAAATCATTGCAAATAAATATTTTTTCTTTTAATTCTTCAAATAAAATAGTCGAAGATTTTTTGGTGAAATGACTATGCAGCGCTTGTAGTATCTCCCACCTGTCTTTTAGCCACTCGGCAGTAAATTCCGATATGTCGGGATCTACTCTCTGGAAGTCATGGCTCACAGAAACCCTCTCAGTTAAATTAGCAAGACCAAGTCTTTCCTGTAAATTTTTTCTGCCCGTATCACTCCTCTCCAGGACAAAAACACCCAACCCTAGCTTACGAAGTGGAACAGACAGCACATTATTGCTGATTGTAGTATTGTTAAAAACCACATTCGCTGCTGGTAAAAATTCAAAAAACAAATCATCGGTATTTTTTGAAAGTACTGGAATTCTAGTGTGTGGTAACAGCCTAAGGGATATATCAGTTTGAGTAATGAAAGTTTTATAGAATTCCTGTATTTGAGCGTTCAATTTCTCTACGCTGGAACCTTCTTGTAAAAGCGTCTCATAACCATCCCTTAAAATCCTGATCCAATTTACCCAGATAACACTATCTTCCGATAAACCGCTATTGAGATGCATAGCTTTTACAAAAAGGTCGGCACCATCACCGAGAATTGATTTGATTTTTTTGGACTCAAGAGACGGAAAAACGGGATTTGCTGTCTCACTTGTAAAACATTCTCTCGGGGAAAATACACCAGATGGGTTGAGTGGGGATTTCCCAATTCTTACCCATTTCAAATTGTATAGTTGGAAAATCGCTAAATTTTTAAAATTCCGAGGACTTACTGGAGCTGAGCGTTGATCGAAGCATTTATACTTGGCAGGAAAATTTTTTGCTGTTTCGATAATTTGAGCGGCCAGAGGTAACGATTGCTCCAATGTCAAATTCATGAAGAAAGTCGGCAAACCATATATCGTGTATTCATTCCAGCATCGATTAAAACCGTGTTGATCCAGTATCGTCGAATAATCTGGTTCTATTTTTTCAATAGTTTTCCACCATTTTGTCCAGTATGGAATTTTCCGCAAAGCAGGAGTTTGCATTACGCCGATAATTGACAGAAATGATGTAATATTTTGCTTTGATTTATGATCACTTTTTTGTTTTTTGGAAGTTTTTTGAGTCCCCAACTTCAGTTTGTTGACAAAGGCCGACGCCCCCATCAACAAGAACTCATCCTCTTCACTGTATTCAATAAACCACTCTTTTAATTGTCCATGACCCAGCCAGCTTGGAGAGAAGAAAGCGGAACTTGCTTCACCCCAACTGGATGCCCTGCCGTCACCTGGAACAAAAAATGTTGGTTCATTGTCGCTTAAGCACTCCTCAAACTCCTCTTTAAATTTGCTATAAAACTCAAAGGCGTATGTGAGTATTGCAAAACCATTTTTTTCCCAAAAAGCTTCAGGTGAAACATTACTTGAGTTCCTATCTAATAGCTTGATGAACTTGATTAAAAAAAGGTCTTTCTCGCCGCTGATAAAACACTCAAGAATATCATCTTTGACGCGTTGTCGAATCTTCTCATTTTCCAGAAAATCCCTAGTTAGATCCCCCGAACTGGCCTTACTTAATTTTGGCGTATCAAAGAACGATGGACAGGCCAGATTTTCACTAACAAAAACTTCATCATTCAAACAAACAGGCCGTTGGCCTAAGTCGGTCAAGAATTTAATTTTGCGAAAACAACTCAATAAAACGTAGTCATTGCTTCGACCTTCTTCCATGTAGAAAGAAATTAGCTTAGACAATTTTTTTCTGTTCTTAACATTATCAGACTTTAAGTCTGCTTCAGACAAACATGAGATGGCGCTCCGAGGGCTAAGTTTGTTGACTTTGTATCTTTCGAGTTCTCCAAAACAAGACTCCAGAAATTTTGGCGCAAGGTTCCAATTCTGAATTTGTTCATTTTCGACGAGACAGCCAACAAAATCATTCTCCCAAATAGAAATCGTTTTTAGGTCAGTTTTTCCTCCACCAAAACGAGGAAGGAATGCGTTGCTTTTTATTGCGCTTATCAAGACTCCTTGAACTCTTTTCAACGGAGCACCTTTTTTGACCAGTTCGCTGTCATGTTTGTTCAGAGACGCAAAAGTTTTGATCGCAGTTTCTGCTGGGACACTGGGGTCATTTAAGACGTCGTCAACTATCAGTCGCTTTGTTTCATCTACCAACCGTTTGTTTTCTGGCTCGCAAAATTTGCTATTCCAAGCTACGTCTTGTTTAAGGCCCCACATAAAAAACTGTTTACGGTCTCTGCTGAGATCAAATGAAATATGTAAAAAGCCTCTGATATCTGAGGATTGTTCCGTGGGATAAAAATTGTAGACATTCGTAATTCTGCTGTGAGGTACACATTTGTTACTCTTCACAGGAAGGCAGAACATACAGCTGGAGCGTTTTTTTGATAACTTGTTGCTAATCCAACTTCTCTGCCACCTAACCCAAGTCTCGTCCTTATCATTTACTCCGTCTTCGGTGTGATAAATTTTAATTTCTGTCTTCGATTGCTCACTATCACCTGAGATTAATTTTGCGGTCTTTCTATAGGATTTAGACTTGCCATCAATCGAGATTGTGAGCTCGTCTAAATTCTGCGAGAAAAGGAGAAAATGGTGATCAAGCCTTTGCAATTGGAGCTTTACATCTTCCAGACTATCTCCTTTGATTTGCAATTTAATAACAGTTGCAAAATCGCGTGTTATTAATTCGGAAACTTTAGTGTCTGTTTCGGCAGGCCAAGGAATTTGGAAAGTAGGCGCATTCTCAAGCAAACTGTCGGGCAATCCGCTTTGTTTCAGCGCAATTTTATTTTTTGCACATGAAAATCCAAAACTGAAGGCTCCAGAGAAGATTTGTGGGTTGTCTGCTATTTCCATCACAGAGAGAAAGCCCAACCCTTTGGTGCCGATGTATTTGCTCTCTTCATCGGAACCAATCGCGTCATCTATATTCTGAAGAAGCTCCAACACCCATCTGCCAGCGTACTGTCGAATTGTACTTTGTTCTTCTTTAAAGTCAGTTTGCAGCCTGTTTCTATGATTTAGATATAAATCGAGTTGCGACTGATTAAGTTCTGATATCCAATCTGGGTCTCTCGTGTCAGCGTGATCATCTTCAATGGGATCCCCTTTACCACTAAGGTTAGGCATACAAAGGGCAATCACGCCTTTACGATCGAATGGACGTCCGTCATTGGCAACATACAAGTTGTCGCCAAACAGGAAGAAGCCACCTCGTTTGCTGCTTGAGTCAATTTTTTTCATGAAAAAACGTTAGTAATTTCGTTGTAACTTCGTCAACTTCCGTGAGTGATTATGGTAACATATGAGTCCAAGTCATTATACCAGTGTGGTACCAGCCTCTCTGCTGCAAGACCCAGAACAAACCTTCCTGTACCTTCAGACCAGGCAATAAAGGCGCCACCGCGTTTTGTGGATACCTTATGGGCACTTCAATTGATATTTTTTGACCATCTTTGAACAGTGTCGCGCCATTCAGTGCTAGCGCTACCCTCGCCTCAGGATGCCCTACCATGTATACCGAATTGCTCCATGTCAGCTTTACAGGGCCTTCATAATTTTCTATGGCTTCTCTTACTACTTGAGAGTCCATAAAAAAGTCGCTCTTCCTACTGCCCTTTTCGTGTCCGTAAAGAGATAAATGCTCAATGGCAACCTCTGGATATAGCGGATACCCAAGGACTGACATCACAATTCCAAGCACGTAAATTTCAACCAAATTATAAGTCGAAAAATTTTCAACTTTTATTGGTATCTTGTTGAGCTCATTCAGCCGATAAAGACCAAGCCCACCAAATAACATCAGAAATATCAAAAACCGAAACATGAACTTTTTCATGATATTCCTCAAAACCTAAAATTTTGGACAACACGTTTCAGCCGTATCGTTTTGTTAACCTAACTGCTAGTTTAATTTGAGCAAAAACGGTTGACTACTTATTCACTCGCTGCTGGATCAAAATGAAAAAAATATTACTCGTATCATTGACAGGGCTCACTTTATTACCAGTAGCTTTGTTACCATTTTTTGATTTGCTTCTTGGGTCTGCAGGCAAGAAACAACAATTCGCTGTGATACCTGCAGTCCATGAAGAATTTAAAGTTAAAGTCATATCGGCAATCAAAAATGATTTTAAAATAAGGCCCGCTGATCAAATCAATCTATCGACCTTAATTTCAATAGACGCAGGAGAGACTGAATTAACACCCAAAGAAATTTGCGTGCTCAGGAACAACGAATGGCAAGAAATAGAGTACAACACTCCGTGTTTGAAAGTTAGTAATGAAGCTAATCGAGTAAAAAAAGGTGGGGCGGTGCAGGTGCAGATTACACGCTCAAAGCTTGGTGAAATACTAGGTGAGTGTTTTAGGAGCGAAAACAATCTGTATTGTTTTCCTCAACGCAGCACCCTAAGCAAGGTGGTCTTTCATTAAACCCATACGGTTTAACGAAAAAAGTTCATAAGAATAAGCACCTGTGCCACACAAAGATCACAATCAGGATGAAATTCAGACAAAATCAGCCGTTATTGAGTGAGGATAGCATTTAATTTCCTCCCTAGACTCGGGCCGCCTTTGCGCGGTCCTTTTTTTGTGACAAGTTAAAAGATAGACAACAAGGTTTCTGCGATGGCATTTAAAGGAGAAAAGGAATGGCTGTAATTGTTAAAGGCGAAATCACGATCACCAAAGGGTTCGATCATTGGAAATCTATGGTGTTCTCACAAAAAGAGAAAATGGCTGGAATGGGCATGCAATTTCTCTTTGCAGGTACCGAGAAAAATGATCCAACAAAACTTCACACTGTTATTAAGTTTGAGAGCGTCGAGGCTATGCAAGCATTTGGCGCTGACAAAGAATTAACAGAAACCCGCAGGCAGGCTGGTGCCGTTATCGAGAGCGGTGTTATGACCCCGATATCAGACGACTTCTTCACAAATTATCCAGACGCTTTCATGCAGCACTAGATTTTGACAGCAAATAAAATGTGTCCCTAGCCTCTCTCATTGCCTCTGCAAACGCTATATAGACCGTAGTTGAGAAACACGCAGTGGCTCTTGATATAATGGGTTGCGTCAATTCGTAACATTGATAAGAACGGTTCTAAACAGGCACGGTTGATAATTAATCTCTCATTAGCTCTGTGCCCATGTAACCATGTCCGAAAGGTAAAGTAATGTCAGTCACTATGCATATTACGATCACAACTAAAGATGGTTGTTTTGACGAATTTCATGCTCTCGCAAAAGAAGAACTCGCGTTCACTCGGGGTTTTGAGGGCTGCATGTCAATCCACACTTCTTCGTCGAGAGACACAAACACTCTAAAATTTGCTGAGGTTTGGAAAAGCGAGGAAGATTTTAACACTTATTTTGCGAAAAGAGTTGAGCGAAGCGGGGAAGACTTTGCGCGCTTATTGGCAGGACCACCAGAAAAAGAATGTTTCCAGACCGATGATTGGGGTTACGGAAAAGAGTGGCAAAAATAATCTTGATGCCCACACAGACCGTATCGGACAGATATTTGTGATCTGTCTCCTTTTGGACGAGAGACTGATCACATGTCATTAAGGCAACAAAACAATGACCGCATTTGTGTTTATTTTTGTTTACTATTTTGGCAAACCGATATTTGTCAATTTTGGTGTATCAGACCGCAATAGGTTTTTTACTGCTATTACTATCGGCTTTATTCTTGAGACCACAGTTTTTGCTATCACAGGCACCTCAGGTTACAAGATGATTAGCCCGTAGCTTTTTTTATGCTTGTAGACCCATTTGTAGGCTGTAATTTTTTGTGATATTTTCAGATATTGAAAACAACGGCTTACAGTGAAGTTAGGCGGAGGACCTCTCCGCCATTTAGCTTCATCAAATTTAGTCAACCAACGTCAAATTCCTTTGCTGAGCTTGGGATACGTTGATTTGCCCGCGTCACAGCGTTTCACTGTAAGTCACATTTATTCAGCCTCATTTGTGGGCTGGTTTGTGGGCTGGAGATTTAACAGTGAGACTTACAAATTTAAAAATCAAAAACCTTCCAATCGGCAAGCGTGTACATGACGGACGCGGGCTATATCTCACATTATCCTCTCCAGGCCGAGGCAAATGGACCTTTCGCTATATGCTAAACAAAAAAGCCAAGGAAATGGGACTTGGTAAATATCCAGAAGTTTCACTTGCTGAGACGCGAAAGCGCCATTTTGCGTCTCTACTAAAGGTGGCAGATGGCATAGATCCTTTTGAAATGGAGAAAAAAGCCCCGATCGTTTCAGGGGAAGAAATCGACCGGGGCGTTGAGTCAACGGAGTGTTAAGTATTACTCTGGGAGGAGGATGAGTAATCTCTAATGGGTAAGGTATACTGACCAATAACGATGCATCATAGGTTTAAGAATGCATATTGGTGGTGCATAAATTGCAGCAGATAAAAAATAGCCTTTAAGACCATCCGCGAGGTCATACGAAAATACAGAAAGCTGAGCTTACCGATCCGTCTAATGCTAGATCCGAGTTTTGAGATTCAAGTACTGGGGTCACCGGAAACGTTTCTGCTTCGATTTGAATCCCTGTTATGGGTTGGGGACAGATACAGGGACTTGGTTCTTGGGCGCCTGACTTTGGTTCTGCGGTTGATGTTACCCTGATTAGTTTTATCTCACACCCCTAGCAAACAATAAATTCTTCAATTTTCTCGTATTCCCGAATAATATTTTCATTTTAGCAATCAAAATTTGAAAATTACGGAGTTGAGAAATCTAAATGACTGGAAATTCAGAGTTGATGGATGTTATCAGGACGAACGTGGATAATCATCATGCAAAAATCAGTGATGCATTGTATAAAAAGTGGATAGAGTTAAATAAAAGTAAACGGATTGAGAGCAAAGAGTCTGCTTTTCACTTGTCTGTAGTTATTGATCTAAAAACAGAAATTACTGAATATTTTGAGGGTTCCAACTTGGCGATCAGCTGGCAAAACACATCTGAGGAAGATCAGAACGGGATTTGTTCAATTTTACTGATGGATTTTCTGATAGAGCTTGCACACACTTTCCATAGCAAATTTCGTACAAGTTGACTGCTTAGAGAATATGATATTGGCATGAAAAACGTGACCCTCTTTATCCATGCATTGCTCTTTTATCAGATATAAAGAAATCATGTGCTTAAACAAATTTATCATTTTGTTAATTAGTTATTAACTCTATTGTTTCATGGTCCATCACCGAAAACCTTAAAAACACATAATTTTCGGTTGCTGAGCGTTTTACTAGAGCATCACATATCGAGAGAAGACTAGCCCAACTGAGTTTTTTAGCGTCAAGATACTCAGTCCATTCGTATTTGGCGAGAAAGTTTCTTTCATATAAAATTTCAAGTTTTTCATAGCTCACGTTGGGATGCTTCCTCTTAAATTCTATGAGTGGTGTAATCTTATCTGGCGAAAACCCCTCTTCTGCATAACAACTTCTGAATGATATTTTATTAGGACAAAAATCTAAGGGCATTAAATGCAACTCTCTAAACGCAGGCAGTGGGCTATCGCTTAACTTTGATTGTTGTAGGTAAATTGAAATTTCTTCATAGGGAAAGTAAATTCTAAATCTTTGATTTAGTTCTTTGATTATTGTCTGTTCCATGGTCATTTTACGGCTTGTGTTGTTTGAAGGTGAAACGAGGGTGGACTAATATTAACAGAATATCCTATCACACTTGGGCGAGTATAGAGGGTGGAGGTCCATTTTAGGGGGTCCCATCCTAATAATTGAAAAGCTGACCTCAATCTTTCTTCAGTAACCCTGTCTTAATCAAATCGGCTTCAATGGATCGTAGCTCTGTCTTCAAATCATGTCTTTGTTGCAAATATGATTTGCTGCGCCTTCCCTGCTTAAAATGTGCCTTCGGAATGCGCTGACGCCCTTCATCCGTTCTCGGGCCTGTGCTCTTGCCGCCATAAATATGACAACGACGGTTCTTAAAATTACCAAAGCGCCTGCAGGCGTCTCTTGAGCGTGTTCTTGCGTTGCAAAGCTGCATCTACTGTATCCTTGTGCATTGGTTGCGTTCCACAAGCGCTTTGGTGGCTCCATCATGAAATATGACGGTGATGATACTCTCTTCGTCAGTGAGAGCTTCTGATACCGAAAGTGTCATACTCTCAAGTTCCACAACTGCATGCCCGATAAGGGAGGTTGCTACAGGCTGATAAACCATTTCTTTAAGGATTTGTGTTTCCATCGGTCCATGCGTTTGCAGTGGAAGCATACGGTCTGGGGGCAGATACTCCCTCGTTCCATAAAACGTGCCTTTTGATAAGGACTTTTCTGTACCATCTTGATTAAGGGTCCATCCATCTTTGAAACTGCACCGCCAAGTTTTAGCGCTCGCATTATTAATATAGCACATAAGGATTGAATTAAATAATACTGAAATTGTTAATAATTTAAAAAGTATTTTCAAATTAATTACCACCAAACTGACGCTTTTGAATCTCGCGTTCTAGCTCAAGCCGTAATTGCTTCTCGGCCGTATCTGTTAAGAGTTCAAGTAGCCCACCTACGGTACTGTTTGAGCCACCTTTGTTACAAAATAGCTCGTTGCATTGAAGAACCTTCTGAACATCAGGACTGACCTTGCCGGGCACACGGTATTTCTTAACCTTCCCGCAATTGAACTTATTGGTAATAGCACGTCTCGGTGTGGATGGATGAGTGGCCTCCCATAAAGAAATCGGCATCTTGCTTTGGAATGAGACACTGGCACATGGATCGTAGCCAGCCAGAGCCGTATAAACCAAAGCAACCTTGTCAGCCTCTTGTTCTTGGACATTTGTATAGGCAATTGCGGCTGAGACCCCTCGTCTGGCGTTCAACAACACCATTGGAAGCTGTTCTTCCACATGATTGGCTACATTGTGGACAAGCTCATGGGCTATCACATACGCAAGCTCATCATCATTTGCTACCTTCACTAGCCCATTATAAACCGCAAAATTACCACCCCCAGTAGCAAAAGCGTTCTTGTCATCAAGATCGATAACCTCAAAGCGAATTCCCTTACGGTTTGCATAGTGGCTCGCTGCAATAATTCGTTCAGATATGGCTTTTACCCTGTCATACTCTGCATCACCCGGTTTGAAGACTGTGATACCCTGTTTGCGGTAGCCAGATACGATTGATGTGAGAGCAGCCTGCCCTTTTTGAAAAGATTTTGTATCATCCTGTAAATTTAGCGTTCTCTTACCGGTGATGGCATCTCGTTTGGAAATTGCATCAAGAAAGCTCTCACCCTGCTTTTTCTCTGGCTTTTGGATTGTTGCTTGGAGGCTCGATTGTTGATCTAGACGAACACAATCTGACCCCCCTGCCCAAACGGGCTCTTCATGTCCCAGAATAGTTGCTGTGAAGGTGCTTCCAGTATCAGTTAACACCTCAGATACGCTGAGTATCAGTACTCCCTCACGCAGAATGCCATGACCGTAATATTTGCCGCCGCGTTCTTCCCATGCCATGGATTGATAGATTTTGCGTTCAATGTCACTTCCAGCGTTCAAAACACGCATTTTATCAGGTGCACTTAACTCTAGGACAGTTGCAGCTTCGCTAATAGGGATCGAGGTTCGGCGGCCGTCAATCGCCATAGACCAGCCACCTGCAGATGTGCATTCCCATTTGGGTGTGGCAGAGGCATTTTCAGGCCAGAGCGCCGCGAGCATTAGTACTGCAGCTATTTCTATCGCAACCCAGATAATCCAAACACGCTTTGTCATGTAACAATCGTAATGTTGGGTATTATGGCAAGCAAGGTGGTTTCACCAAAGAACCTTAACTTCAACACAAAGCTGTCATTTTTATTCGCTAGCAGATTGTTCCACAATGCTTGTGCGTCCTCCCTAAACTTGGCCGGCCTTTGCGCCGGTCTTTTTTTATGGCAAAGTTTCCGCGGAGAACGCTAAAAATGCTTACAGACCATAATAGATTCAATTATTCAGGCATTTCGACGAGGCCTTCTTTTGAATGGCCGGGCAGAAAACGCATAGCCTTCTACATAGCATTAAACATCGAGCATTTTCCGTTTGGTGAGGGTGGCGGTATTGACTTAGATCGCGAGACAAAACCTTGGAGCCAGAGAAGCTGGTTATGGCGCGAATATGGAAACCGAGTGGGTGGTTGGCGTTTAGCAGATCTGCTTGACGACCTTGAAATGAACGTCGGCGTTATTGTGAATGCGGCCAATTACTCCCACAGCCCTGAGCTTTTGGAACGCTACCGCAACCGCGGTGATGAAATGATCGGACACGGTATATCAAATGGCACCAAAAGGCCAATTGATATGACCATTGAGGAAGAAACTAGAATGGTCGCCGAAGTAACAGAAATAATGACCAAGGCCGATGGCAAGCACCCTAATGGGTGGTTGTCCTCTTACCTTACTCCAAGTCAAAAAACGCCGGATATATTGTCTGCAGCCGGTTATGAATATTTACTAGACTGGGGCCTTTGTGATGAGCAGCCCTTCTGGATGAAAACCGACAACGGTGGAATCTTAACGCTTCCCTACCCCATCGAACTGAATGATCAGCCAGCGATAGTTGGACGACGTGTTTCAGCAGAGGAATATGCGAATATGATCATTGACCAATTTGATGTTTTGATGGATCTCAAAAACCCCCAGCCAATCGTTTTTCCGATCTCGCTACACTCTTTTATAATGGGACAACCGTTCCGACAAAAACACCTAAAAAGGGCGCTAAATCACATATGCAAAAGGCGTGATGAAATTTGGATCACCACACCAAATCAGATTTCGATGTTTTACAGAAAACTGCCTGCAGATAAGCAGCTTATCCAGAGAGATTAGGAAAAAATTGTCAGAACGCATTAAATATCAAACATAACAATGGTAGACATCGATAAACAAACCATCAGTGAATTGCACGAGCTTTTGGTAACAAAAACAATATCTCCCGCTGAATTACTGCAAGAAACATTTAAGAAAGCTCAAGACGCTGAGCCAAAAATTAATGCATTTAGAAAATTCACGCTTGATACCGCATTGGAGTACGCGCGGCTTGCAGAAAACAAATTTTTAGCAGGTGATACCAATTCTCAAGTTTTAGGAATTCCTTTTTCGATAAAAGACAATATCGACGTGGGAGGTACAGAAAGTTGTTTTGGTTCACTCTCAAAGCCTGTTGAGCCAACGGTTAGTGCCCCAGTCGTTAAAAGTCTATTCGCAGCTGGTGGATGCTTAATCGGCAAAACCAATATGACCGAGTTTGGCGCAAAAGCGTCCAGCGATAGCCCCTTGTCTGGCATCACGTCCAATCCAAGAAATCTTAACTACACAACGGGCGGCTCTAGTGCTGGTGCGGCAGCAAGTGTTGCAGCTGGTGTGACGTCCTTTGCAATAGGAACGGACGGTGGTGGCTCTACACGAATACCAGCTTCATTCTGCGGATTGGTTGGCTTCAAACCAACTTTTGGGCTGATTCCTGTTCATCCACCGCCAATTGTTGGAGATTTATTTCACATTGGAATTATTGCGCGCACCATCGACGATATATTAGCGGTTCTCGAGGTTGCCGCTGACCAGCATCATAGTTCGAGAAAAACAAATGGAAAACCCAAGCTCAGTCTCAAACCATTACAGGGAAATAGTATAAATAAAAAAATAATTTTTTTCTGGTCTTTAAGCGAACAAGCTCCCGATGCTGCCGTCAAAAGTGTCATAGAAAAAGCATTAAAGATTTGTGATGTCGCTGGAATGAACATTGTCTATTCAGAACCAATGCTAACTTGCTCATTATATGAAATATTTGAGAGTAAATTTTTGGGAGGGATTGCAAAAAAAGTAAGCGGTGTCGCTAATTTTAACCAGTTCGGTGATAGAGAAATAATTAAAGAAACCGAGAGATATACAGCTCGACCAAAGCTGAGCGAAAAATACGTAGCCTCGGAAATCGAAAAATTAGAGAAATTCTTTAGTAATTTTCTACAAAATACGGACTTGCTTATGTGCCCAACCGTTCTGCATAAGCCATTTCTCAAATCGAGCAGTCGCCCAGCCGGGACCGAGACGTTAGGCATATTGGAGTGGCCGTCAAATTGTATTTTAGCAAACTTGCTCGGTTTACCTGCTGTTACAATACCTTGTGGAACGACATCAGATGGACTTCCGATCGGCATTCAACTTATCTCAAGTCGGTATGAAGATATTGAACTTCTGATCAATGCACACACGTTATACGAATTATTGGGCATGCCCTGCTCGGCTTCCGCAATCATCGATTAATCAAATTAGCATTAAATTTTTGTGTCTGATAAAATTTGCGATAGCGGTGACCCAATTTGTTTAATCATCGTGTGATAAATTATTGATAAAATAGTTCTGAATCCATCCTCTATGCTACAGAGTCGATGCCGAGGAAACCGCCAGATTGTCGATCCCAAAAATTTGCATATACGCCCTTGTTTCTCAATAAAGATGCATGGGTTCCCTCCTCTATTATCCTCCCATCATCCATAACAATGATGCGATCCATTCTAGAAATTGTTGAGAGACGATGGGCAATTGCAAGAACTGTTTTATTTGACATCACGGCCTCTAAAGACTCCTGAATTACAGCCTCTACCTCACTGTCGAGAGCACTAGTTGCCTCATCTAAAACTAATATCGGAGCATCTTTAATGATTGCACGAGCTAAGGCAATTCTCTGGCGTTGTCCCCCAGATAATTTAACGCCTCTTTCTCCAAGATAAGCGTCGTAACCGGCCCTCCCCCTATTGTCCACCAGAGCTATTATGAATTCATGTGCCCCAGCCTTTTTTGCAGCGTTAATAACATCCTTATCAGACGCACCTGGTCTACCGTAGGCAATATTCTCTCGAGCAGTTCGGTTGAACATCGAACTGTCTTGTGTGACCATACTTATGCACTGGCGTAAGCTGTTTTGAGTTACATCGGTTATTTTTTGACCATCAATTAAAATCTTTCCGCTCTCTGGATCCTGCAATCTCAAAAGAGTTGCAACTAGCGTAGACTTCCCCGCTCCAGAGGCTCCGACCACTCCAAGCTTTTCACCAGGCTTTATGTTAAGTGAAATAGTTCTGATACCACCAACATCGCTGCCATAAGTATATGAAACATTGTCAAACTTTATTCCACCACGACTTACGTTCAATGTGGAAGCATTAGCCCTGTCAACCATAGCGTGAGGCACTGCAAGCGTTTCCATCGCGTCTTGGATATCACCCAAGTTTGTGTAAATTGTCATAAAAGAAAAACTTACCCATCCAGCCATCATCATAATGCGAAGTGCGACCGATCCTGCAGCGACAACCGCACCAGGGCTAATTGCATTTTGCACCCAAAGAAATAAGCATGCTGCCAATACAAAAAGGAAAATTGAACTTGCAAAAACAACCATGCTGAGTCGAAAACGAACAAGCTCTTTACCATACCCCTGTAACGATTTCTTCAGGTTACCGAAGGCAGTAAGCGCTGCATTATCTTCATATTTTGAATTAGCAAATAATTTTACAATACTGATATTGCTAATAGTATCTACGATTTGACCAGTCGCGACTGCTTGGGCATTTGCTCGATTGGAAGAGTGTAATTTTATTCGAGGCAAAAAAAACTTCATCAGTAAGAAAAAACAAAAAGTCCAAGCCACAATTATTAGTCCAATCCTCCAGTCAATTGAGGCCAGCACAAAAAATGAAGTCAGAACTGAGGCAGATGCAAAAAGCACGGTGCTTATAACTTCCACCGTGACGTCTGCGATAGCATTTGAGGCCTGTACTTCTTTTTGCGCAATTCTTCCTGCAAAATCATTATCAAAATAACTCTTCTGATGGCCTAGCGTCCAACGATGAAGTCGCGTTGCGACCATTGTTCTGACACCTGGGCTAACCACCATTGATTGAAAGTAAGAGGAAACAAAAAAGGAAGTTGGTCTTACGAGAATCAAAAAACCAATTGAGGTCAACAAAAATGGCCAGTGCTCAACAAAAAGTTGATTGGGCGCGGTTTCAATCACCACATCTATAATGTGACCAAGTAGAGCTGTTATATAAGTTTCAATGATGCCAAGCGAAATACTTGAGCAGGCAGCGATCAGCAAAGCGACGTATGCCCCGTCTAAACACCACGCAAGAAATGGCCACAATTTTCGTGGAGGAGCCGTCTCGACTTCTCTGTATATATTTATCCATGAAGTTGGACGAAATATTTTAGCCGCCAATAGCTATGCCTTCCCTACGCGGATCAGAACCACCGTATAGTTTTCCATTCTTTTTCAAAATCACATTCAGGCCGGAATTGAGCGGACGCTCTTCAGTTTCGTAACCCAATCTCTGCAACCATTTTTTTGACCCGGTCAGCCTTGTACCTTCTTCGATTTCATATACGCCAAAACGATTCACCGCGTGAGGCTGAGACACAGCTTCTTGCGCGTCCAAACCCCAGTCTAAAATAGCAACAATCGTATTCGAAACATAAGGTATAATCCGTGAACCTCCGGGTGAACCAATAACCAAGACAGGGCTGCGACCCTCAAGCACGATTGTAGGCGCCATTGAAGAGCGTGGTCGTTTTCCACCCTCCACTCTATTGGCTACGGGGATACCGTTAACATATGATTTGAATGAAAAATCTGTAAGCTGATTGTTTAGCAAAAATCCATTTGTCATTAGTCTTGAGCCAAATGCATTTTCAATACTTGAGGTCAGTGAAAGAGCGTTTCCATATGAGTCAACAATTGAGATATGCGTGGTGGAGAGTTTTTCAATGCTCAAATCAGTTGCCCATCTGTGTGTGTGAGAAGTTATTGGTTCACCAGCGGTGACAACTGGAATAGCATTCCGCCTATTCAATAAAGATGCACGTTTAGAGAGATATTGCTCTTCCACAAGTTCTTCCGTGGGCACGCTCACAAAATCAACATCTGCGACGTATCGGCCTCTATCCGCGAAAGCCAGTCGAGTTGCATCACCAATCAATCTGAGTGTTTGAGGATCTCTTCTTTTTCCCTTTGGAAATTTGTTAACCATTCCCAAAATTTGCCCCACACCAATCGCTCCTGATGATGGAGGTCCCATTCCACAAACCTCGTAGTTTCTGAACTTTGTACATATTGCAGGACGTTCTTTTACTATGTAATTTGCGAGATCGTCATGGTTAAGCAGTCCAGGATTTCTATTATTTTCGCGAACTGTAGAAACAATGGCATCTGCAATTGATCCCGAATAAAAAACATCAGATCCATAATCAGCTAATTTTTGCATAAGCGTTGCATACTCGTGATTAATCAGCAACTCGCCGTGAGCCAATGGCTCGCCTTTAGGAAAAAAATATGAACTTGCTTTGATTGATGAAGACATGCGCACGGACTCATGCTCCAACAAACCCGATAATCTCTCCGAGACAATAAACCCATGTTCAGCAAGAGCAGCCGCCTGCTTGAACAAACTTTCCCAAGAAACTTTTCCCCATTTTGAGTGAGCCAATTCCATAAGAGCGGGCATTCCCGGCACGCCAACCGAGCGACCACCAATGACCGCCTCCCAAAATCTCATCGGTTCTCCATTCTGATTTTGAAAAAGATGGTCGTTTGCTTCTATTGGGGCGGTTTCACGCCCATCAAGGGTGGTTAAATCGCCACTTTTGCTGTCATACCATACTAAAAATCCTCCACCGCCCATTCCTGAACTTTGCGGTTCAACCAGACCCAGCACAGCTTGGGCAGCGACCATCGCATCCGCAGCAGTTCCACCTCGCCGTAGTATGCTTGCTCCAACATCAGACGCATAGGGGTTAGCAGTAACGATCATCCAGTCACTGCCAACGACGGATTTTCCACTATTTTTTGCTTCAAGAGATTGTACTACTAGATTTGAGATTCCTGAAAATTCGTTGCCAATCTCCACACCAATTTCCGGTTGTAAAAAATCATTTTTCTCTTGCGCAACCGCACAAGAAAGCGCAGCCCAAAGAAAAACCAGAAACTCTGTGATTGATCGGATAATGTTGTTCATAATCTTTGCACCGTATATTGGCTTAAACCAGTTGTTGGCAAAAGGCCATGGGCTATTTAGTGCCCCAAAGTGCCAGGAAGCCAGAGAATAACATCTGGAAAAAGAATCATGATGCCGAAGGCTGCTAACAACACGCCAAGGAAAGCCCATATTTCTCCAATAATCTCTTTTAGTGGGATACCCGTAACAGCATTGATAACAAACAGCAGAATACCGTAAGGTGGAGTGATCAAACCAATCATGGAGTTGACGACGACTAGAACCCCAAAATGTACCAAATCGATTCCAAGCGCCTGACAAGTTGGAATAAAAAGCGGCACAATCACCAAAATAATTACCGTTGCATCAAGGATACAGCCCAAGAGAAGAACCAGCACATTCACAGCAATTAGGAAAACAAGGGGACTGATATCGACTAAAGACAGTGCGCCCGAAATCATGTTTGGAACATCTTCTTGGACAACGACGTAAGTCAGTATCATTGATGCCCCGATCACCAACCCAACTGACGCAGCTGACCGAGCACTCTCAACAAATACTTCATATAGAGTTCGGAGCTGCAGCGCGCGGTAAAGTAGAGCAGAAACAAGCAGAGCATAGAGTGCAGCAATGGCAGCTGCCTCTGTTGGAGTAGTTACACCTGAATATATGCCAAACAATAATATAGCAGGCATTAGCAAGGCGGGTGTTGCCCTGAGCGTCACTAAGGGAAGTTCAGCTAAATTAACACGGCTTTGTTGCCCAAATTGCCGCTTATGTGAAATGCAGGCATTCATCCCCATCAGCACAGCCCCCATTAATAAGCCAGGGACGATACCACCTAAAAAAAGACTGGTAATTGATGTATTAGACACCAATGCATAAAGCACCATGGGGATGGATGGTGGTATTATTGGTCCAATTGTTGCCGTCGCCGCTGTTATTGCCGCCGCATATCCACGCGTGTACAGGCCACTTTTGACCATCATATCAATAATTATTTTGCCAATACCGGCTGCATCAGCAACAGCAGACCCCGACATGCCAGAAAAAATCAGGCTAGCTACAACGTTTACATGGCCTAGGCCACCACGAAGCCCACCAACAAGGGCGATACAAAACTTTAGCAGCCGGTCAGAAATCGTCCCAGCATTCATTATATTTGCAGAAACGATGAATAATGGAACCGCAAGCAGCAAAAAACCATCATACAATCGTTGAACGATTGTTTCTCCAGCAATTGCGATATCCTGTCCGGCAAAACCAAGATAGGTTATCACCCCTATAATAATCGCAAAGGCTACCGGGACACCAATTGCAGCTGTGAAAAACAGAGCCAAGAGACCTAGAATCAAATCGAGGCTCATTGTTTATCACCTCGCCGATGAACATCGTATGATCTATCAGGATCGTTTCGATGCAGTACAACAATAATACGCCATGCATATTGCACTACAACAGCAGCCATTAGGATTACATAGGGTGCAAAAAGCCATTTTATTGCGATCTTTTCACCTGTGATAGGCATACGGAGGGTTTGTATTTTCTTCAGCGCCATCAGCCGATTATTAAAAATTGCCTCCCAGGTTGGCAGAAATGCAGTAACCATCGCCCCAATTATTAGACAAGCCCCTACAACAGCCATAATTTTTTGTGTTTGTGGTGATACAGCCTGATATAGAATATCGAAGGCGACATGGTCTTTGTCTTTGACAAAAAAGGAACAGCCAAAAAATATCAACCACACCCACAGAAGTGAAATCAAATTTATTGTCCAACCTATTGGTTCAAGTGTCATCATCCAGTCAGCAAGCTGCGGAATAGGCACTAGCCAGGCAATTTTTGGCGCATAACGTGCAAAAATTTGTAATAGAAATACTATAAATATCGCCGCTAGTATCATAGCGGCGATAAATTCTGCGGCGCGGGACATCCTTTTCAGGAAGGTTTTAAACACTATTATCTCCCGCACTGCAGTAAAATATTTAATTGCCTAGCGCATTAATTCTTTCCAAAACACCGTTTGGCCAAGTTGCTGCAAACTCGCTACCTACATACTGAGCCTGCACATGTTTTCGGAAGGCTGCAAGGTCTGGCGTGTAAATCTCAACACCCTGACTACGGATAAATTCTGCCAAATTATTTTCCTTGTCGAGCTGTTTCAGACGACCGTAAGCTGCAGCCGCGTCGGCAGCACGCTGGACAGTCAGCTGCTGATCCGGACTCAAACTGTCCCATGTCTCTTTTGAAAATGCGATATAGTTCAAGTCTACGAGGTGCGATGTCAAAGAAATCTGTTTTGTAACCTCGTAGAATTTCTTGTCTACAACTGTTGGCAGCGGATTATCTTGTCCGTCTACTGCACCAGATGCAAGCGCGGTATAAACCTCACTAAATGCCAACGGAGTAGGCGAGGCACCAAGGGCCTTGCCCAAGAACTGCCAAGCATCCGTGCCAGGCATTCGCAGGTTCACCCCGGCCAAATCAGAGGGTGTCATGACGTTTTTTTCATCGCGTTTGAAACGCAAATTCACATGGCGACGGCCAAGATACATCACAGACAACAATTTAACACCGAGCTCATCCTCGACTTTTTGCTTGAACGGGTCCATGAGTGGATCGTTGAAAACACGCACTTGATGAGCTGCATCCTGATGCACGTAGCCTGTTGCAAAAATAGAAAACTCTGGAAAAAATTGTGCCAGTTCCTGAGCGGAAGCAATCGACATGGTCAAATTTCCGCGGCTGATAGCCTCAAGCTCCGTCCCTTGAGCAAATAAAGACCCATTGTAGCCAGGCTTATACTTTGCGAAACTCGCCACCATTGGAGCAAAAACATTTGCCATTGCTACAGAACGCATGTCCGTTTCGGTGCCTGATGTCGCCAAAGTAAATGTCATATCTGCGGCAACAGATGGTAGCGAATTGGTGGCAAGCATTCCAGCAGCAACAAGCCCCGCCAAAGTGCTGCGTCGGGTTAGTTTTTTTATCATCTTCAATCCTCCTCTGATGATTTTTGTGGTTTATTCAAAAGCTATTTTTTTGTGAGTCGCTTCAACATTTAATGCCTGCAGTTGCGGCATTTCACCTACCGAAACCAAGCGGCCAGTCTGAGCTGCGGTGTGAATTGCGTTAATCACAGCCAGGTTTCGCAATCCTTCATTTCCAGAAACAAGTGGATCATCGTACCCACGAATAACGCGGGAAAAATGTTCTATCTGTTTAATGAGTGGATCCGTTTTTTTGAACCGTATCTTCTTTGATGAGATCGGTGACCACCAATCAGGTTCTTTATCATGCCTCCAATAGGCTAAGTCTGGAACAGAGAGCGCTCCCTCACTTCCACCAATTTGATATGAACTTTGGGCAGAATACGGGTAAACGGGATTTTCCTGAGAGGTGTATTCCCAGCTCCACGGTGAGACAATACTGTCAGAAACACTTACAGTTCCAATACCTCCATTTTCAAACTTAAGAATTGCTGCTGAGAATTCCTCATTTGCATAGCCCCGAGTTGCAGACCGAGAGGCAGCTTGGATGTGTGTGATCTCACCACAAAGATGTCTTATTAGATCAATATCATGCACCAAATTTACCGAGACTGGACCTGCGCCCGTCTGCTTTCGCCAAGGCGCTTTGTCGAAATAGCTATCAGGTTTATAAAACCAACAAGTTGCATGGACAGCTTTTACATCGCCAATCAAACCCGACGATATCATCTGATGAGCACTCTCAATGATAGGATTGAAACGCCGATGATGTCCCACCAGTATTGGCACATTGGAAGCTTCGGACGCAGAGACGAGTTGAGCTGCTTCATCTAGATTATCGGCGATCGGCTTTTCGATTAGGACGGGAATACCTAAATCAATGCAGACCATGCCTTGCGCTGCATGGAGAGTAGTTGGTGTTGACAAGATAATGCCATCGGGCCTTTGGTGCTCGATTAACTCCTCAAGAGTTTTGTAACAAGGAACACCGATATATTCAGCTTTCTCTGCTGCCTCGCTTGCCGGATCAACCACTGCACATAAATGTACGTTGTCTGTTTCTTTGATTGCCATTGCATGGCGGTTACCTACAAGCCCAAAACCGACTATGGCAACGCGTGTAGTGGCTATTTTTTCACCACCTGATTTCTTAGTGTTAATCAACAAACCTAACGCTCTAAGTCGCCATATCAATTTACCGTAGCCATATCAATCTACCGCACTGGTTAAATCTTTATGGATATCAAAATTACATACGATTATTTAAATAACTTAAAAAAATAATAATATCATATATTTTTTAAGATCAACGAGAATTTATATAAATTGAGAGCTGCCAAAAAAGTGCTAAACTCAATATTCGTTATAATGTAATCTCGACGGACTACTGCGAGCATGGCCAAGCAAGATGCTAAATCTATATTTTTTAACTCAGGGTTCCAAAATACAGTTGGCTTCTCAACCTATGAGAGGATCAAGCATGACATTATCTTCGGCAAACTAGCCCCAGGCGCCAAGCTCAAACTTGAGACTCTAAAATCCGACTACATCGCCAGTATTTCTACGTTGCGAGAAACTTTAAACCGTCTTGCGAGTGATGGTTATGTCACCGCTGCTGAACAGCGTGGGTTTTTTGTTTGCCCTGTGTCAAAAGATGATCTTAGTGAGATTGCCAACCTACGCATATTGCTTGAGTGTCACGCCTTGCGCATCTCCATAATGAATGGTGACACTGATTGGGAAGCTGACCTTGTAGCAGCTTATCACAAATTACGTTTGATGGAGCAAAAGATGCAGTCAGGTGACATGTCCGAAAAAGTTACCTGGAAACGCTATGACTGGGAATTCCACCTCGCCTTAATAAAGGCCTGTAATTCAAAAAATCTGCTTTCATTACATATGCTGTTATTTGGTAAATATTTGCGCTACCAAATGTTGGTCTTAACAGACCGAGGCATTGAAGCCGCCAAAGAACACCAAATGATGTATGAAGCTGCGCTGAACCGAGATGCAGACACCGCCTCAAGCTATCTCGAGGACCACATACACAATGGACTGATGCACGCATTAGGTGCTATGCAACAGTAAACTGAGCACCTTTTCAAAACGACAAACGGCGCAATTTTCGAGTGATTAAAGTTGTTTTAGAGACATCTAGTTATAGCTGTTGCACCTTGCGCAATGGCCGGTGAACACGTAAATCCTATCCCAACTTGCTTCGCGCTAAACACCTAATAAATAGTGGAACAAAATGTGGGGCAGCAGTCTAAGTTTTCAAATTAATTACGTATAATCAATAGATTATGAAGAATTTCTGAATCCACCCTCCCCGCTTTTTTATTAATAATATCATTTATTTATAATTTTTTAGTTTGTTAAACTCTGAATTATAAAGACAGTTATTATCTCAAGGCCACGTGATGCTGGTCAATATATTGCTGGCTTTGCAACTGCCTCTTTTTCTGGCAAATTTTTTAACTCATAGTCGTAACTTTTAAATCAGGCAAACGATGGCATGCAGACAAAACCAATAGTTGGCATAATAACAAGCGAAAGCAGCGCATTCAGTGGTCGCCAAATGCTCCATTCTGTCGGCCAACGATATGTAAATGCCGCAATGCAGTTTGCCAATGTCATACCTACGTTAATCCCGACATGTCTGAGCAAAAAAGATCTGAGGGGTTACATAACCCAATTAGATGGAGTGTTACTGACTGGAGGTCGTGCAAATATTGAACCTCATCATTTTGGTGGTGAAAAATTTCCTAAAGATGAAATAATTGATCCTGCCAGAGATTATACCGCTCTTAATTTAATCAGGGAGTGTTCAAGACTTCGCATTCCAATCTTTGGAATTTGTCGCGGAATACAGGAAATCAACGTAGCTTACGGCGGCACCTTAATCTATCGTGTGCATGAGCGTAGTGACAAAAAAGATCATAGAATGCCCCAAAATGATGACGCGACGGTCGAAGAAATATTTAAACCTAGGCACATTATAAATTTATCAAGAGACAGTCTTCTTCAGAGTTTTTTGGGTCAAAGTCAGGCTGTTGTTAATTCCCTCCATGGTCAAGGCATTGATCGGATCGGTGATGGACTCAAGGTGGAAGCAATATCGGAAGATGGCTTAGTTGAAGCGGTAAGCATCGAGGGCTATGAAACTTTCGGGATTGGAATTCAGTGGCATGCCGAATTCCACCCGGAAAGAGTAGAAAACTACATAAATAAAGTTTTATTCCAAAAATTTGGTATGTCTTGCAAAGAGTTCCAGTCAAAAAGATTACGAACATCTGTGTGAGGAATTTTCAGACAGCCACGAGTTCATCGCCATTGAATTGCTCGTGCATTACCCGTATTTATTTCAGTGAATAAATCAATACGATAATACTGCCATTTTAATCTTCGTCATATCCTCCATAGTGTATGGTATACCGCCTATGCCATAGCCAGATTGATTGCGACCGGCAAAGGGCATCCAATCTACTCTGAATGCAGTATGGTCATTAACCATAACAGCTGAGGCATCAACATTATTGAAAAATTGAATTATGTTTGAATAATTGTTTGAAAAAATTGAAGATTGAAAAGCAAAAGGCAAAGAATTGCATTGCGATATGGCGTCACTGAGATTTTCGCTCTCATAGAGGTTGATTACAGGGCCGAATATCTCATTTTTTGAGACCGCTGCTTCCTTTGGAGGATTTAATAAAACAGTTGGAGCATAACAGGAGTTAGATACTCTTTTTCCTCCAGCAACTACTTTCGCTCCCCCGTTTTGAGCCTCATTTACCCAACTCTCAATCCTGTCTACCTCTCTATTCCTGATCAGCGGCCCGCATTCAGTTTTTTCATCAATAGCGTTACCCACGGTTAAATTATCCGCGTATTCACCGAGCTTTGTTGCTATTTCTTCTTTTTGCTTACCCAGCATAAACACCCGCTGAACTGAAACACATACTTGACCTGAATGATAAAATCCACCCTTTGCTAATTTAGGGACCAACAGATCGATATCAGCGCTTTCGTCCAATATAACCGGTGCAGCTCCGCCGTGCTCGAGCGCCATTCTCGTTCCTGGTGATAGCAGCGATCTCAGATGCCAGCCAACTTTTGCAGAACCAATAAAACTAAAAAAGTTTACACGTTGATCAGTTACCATCTTCTGAGCCAGAGAAACGTCACAGCACGCCATCTGTGCCCAACCCTTGGGCAAACCTGCCTCGGCAAGTATTGAAATAAACCGCTGACATGATAAAGGGGTGTCATCTGCTGGTTTGACAATGACTGAGCACCCAGTTGCCACAGCTGGTGCAACCTGGTGAACAATTAGGTTCAGTGGATGATTAAAAGCAGAAATCGCTATGACTAAACCTACAGGCTCCCTCGTAGTAAAAGCGATTTTACTCTCAGCAGCGGGTGTCAATCCCATAGGGATTTCGCTCCCCACAATATTCGATATTTCACTCGCACACGACAAAACACCATCAATAGCTCTCTCAACTTCAATTCTTGCGTCAATAAGAGGTTTACCCCCTTCGGCTGCAATCAACATAGAGAGATCATCAATCTCTTCTCGCATTATTGACGAGGCTTTATGAAGAATTTGAATACGGCGGTGTGCACTAAGTCCTTTTGGGTTCTCTTTGTGCAGCCGAAAACCGAGTTCCAACATCTCCTCAATCTCATTTGCGTTATTGATTTTAACAGAGCCGACTTGCGACCCATCAAATGGATTGAAAACCTCTAGTTCAGAATTTTTCATACTCATATTACAGGCTCGTGCTCAGCTAGATCAGAAATCAAGTCTTTGACATTATCAGTATAGTCGACAGGCAAATCTATCAAATGGACCCCACCGGCGTTAAAGGCTTCATCGATTACAAGCGGGAGACTATCGTTTTCGTATATCTTGTGCGGCGTCACGCCGTATGATTTAGCATACATAGAAAAATCAGGATTGTCGTATTCAAGCCCCCAATCTTTGAATCCCATACCTGCTTGCTTCCACCTTATCATTCCATAAGAGCTGTCATTCAAAATTAGGACAATCAAGTTTAATTTCAGACGAACAGCAGTTTCAAGTTCTTGGCTGTTCATCATAAAACCTCCATCGCCACATATTGCCATAACCTTTCTATTTGGATAAAGCATTGCAGCGGTCATGGCAGATGGCAAACCTGCTCCCATAGTAGCAAGAGCATTATCCAGCAATATTGTGTTAGGCTGGAAGGCTGGATAATTCCGGGCAAACCAAATTTTATAAACGCCATTGTCTAGGGTTATGATATCGTGGTACCCCATTGATTGGCGGATTTGCGCCACCAAGTGCTGTGGCTTTGGAGGAAATAAAGTATCCTCGAGACTGGCTGTTGTCATATTTCTCACGAGGTCACGAACTTGAGAAAATTCTTCGAGCGCGAAACTCGTATCCAGAGCAAAACAATCCGCAAGCGCATCCATCGACAGTGCAATATCCCCAATGACCTCTACCTGCGGGAAGTACACCTGATCAACCTGAGCAGATTTATAATTGATGTGTATAACCGAGGCTCCTCCATGCTCCATAAAAAAAGGCGGCTTTTCAACAACATCATGACCAATGTTTATAATCAAATCAGCAACTCTTATGTAATCGTGCAGGTAATCTTTGTCTGATAACGCAGCAGTGCCCAAAAAATAATCTGAGCTTTCGTCAACTGATCCTTTGCCCATTTGTGTGTTACAAAATGGAATTTTGGTTTTGTTGATGAAGTTCGAAATAGCGCGCCTAGCTTCTTTCCTGTTAGCTCCTGCACCAAGTAGTATTAGAGGCTTTTTTGAACTCTTTATTAAATCTGCTGTTTTGAAAATAATTTGTTCTCCAGCAACCGCGTAGAAACGCTCATGGGGTGGGATTAGATCAGTTAATTCAACTTTTTCTGCTGCGATATCTTCAGGCAACTCAAGCAGAACTGGGCCTGGCTTTTCTTCCTCTGAAACCCGAAATGCTTCACGAACAATAGACGGTATCGTATTGCCGTTTACTATTTGTTTTGCCATTTTACAGATCGGGTCAAATAGTTGGACAACGTCTACAATTTGAAATTGGCCTTGTTTTGATTTCTTTATAGGCTTTTGCCCCGTAATCATCACGAGTGGAAAGCCCCCTAAAAAACTGTAGGCCGCTGGTGTTGTAAAATTCGTAGCCCCCGGACCCAGAGTCGCCATGCACACACCAGCTTTGCCAGTCAATCTGCCATAAGTTGCCGCCATGAATGCCGCACCCTGTTCATGTCGAGTAAGAATTAATTTTATTTTTGACGATGACCGTAACGACTCAAGCAGATCAAGATTTTCTTCTCCTGGAATTCCAAAAATATACTCCACGCCCTCATTCTCGAGTGCTTTAACGAATAAATCAGAGGCTTTCATATAATTTTCTCCCACAAAATGACTTATTAATTATTGTTAGGTTTTATTGCCACGTTAAGGCAGTCAACAAAAAAAGCTCCAATGATCTAGTGTGAAAAGAAGTCAGAATTTGCCTAATTTTTTTGCACCATGGTAAAGAACTCCCTGAAGAGCTTTATTAGCCTTATTCCAATATTTGACCTCAGGCACAACCATCAAACCACTGGCCCTCATCACGTGAGGATGGTGATTGTATTCATCGATACCTCGCCCTAATTGGACATAGGTTTCGCCATTTATTTGCTCAACGTCAGTTGCCAAATAGGATTGAACAGCTAAACCAACTCGCCGGGTTTTTAAGTATTTTGCCCCGAGCCATGAACAATCCAAGGGTGATGAAGCGAGATTTGACCGGGCCTCAGTTCGATAGCAACGGTCTCTTTTTCTGGCACGTTGGTGACTGTTTGACCTCGGGTTAATAAATTGTTCTCTCCGTAAGTATCATCATGTTCCCGCTCCCCATCAATATGGCTGCCTGGCCACATGTACATGCATCCGTTCTCAACAGTTACTTCCGTCAATGCCAGCCAAGCGGTAACCCAATTATAAGGTTTTAGTCCGTTATACTTGGCGTCTTGATGCCAACTTATAAAACCAGCTTGTTCCGGCTCTTTGATAAATAGTGTTGTACCAGCAACCAAAATATTTTGGCCAATAATTGATTGGACGACATCAAGTATTTTTGGATGATGTACTAACTGATCAATAAACGGAATAACTTGATGAGTGTTATTACGGCCTAAACCACTCAAATCGGATCCGTACTTGCTCTCGATTGATTGAAGCTCTTCATGAAAAGATGTTGCTTCTTTTTCAGATAAGATATTGACCGGCGAGATGTACCCATTTTTCTGATAGAATTGCACTTCCTCTGCGCTGAGACGCGACATTACATTCTCCATACTTGACCTACTGTATGGTTTATATTTTCGAATATTCTTGCAAGGGTATTTTGAATTTGAAAAAATCTACAAATTCGGTGATCAAAAACATAACGACTACGAATGTTGGCAACTATTATTATGCACAATCAATTTCTATTTGGTTCGTTTAAATCAGAGGTAGAGGCGCATAGCGCTTTGAAAAGTATTGCCAGGCTCGTCAAATGACACAGCGAACCACACTATTTATTGTCTGTACTTTGAAAATTGTGATGGTCTTGTTTGTGATGGCTTGGCCAGCTTCATCAGATGAAAACCATCTAAAATACGAAATTGCATCTCCTCCAAGTTGTAAAAACAATTTAGGAGAAAAAGTGCTCTTCAGAGATGTTGACAATGGACGAGCTGAGAGTGCCGCTGGGATGGCCAAAAGAAATGAAACAGGGACACCCATTGTATATCGATTTGCATATCAACACTCTCCAAGACCTTTGCAGCAATTCATAGATCTTCACGAATGCGCTCATCACCAAACTGGTGACGTTGATTTGCCGCATCCACAAAGAAACAGCCCTGAGCACATGATGAATGAAAGCATAGCAGATTGTATTGCAACACTTCGGATCAGAGATGAGATAACCAGAGGAGAAGATGTCGTTTTTCAGGCTGTTGAGCAGTTAATAAAAGACATGATTAAAATTGGATTTCCTTCTTTGACCATGGAAAGTCGAAAGGCTAACATCTTACACTGCTTGCAAAAAAAAGAATCAGCAGATGCATTCATAGAGGGTGTTCTTCGGCATCGTAAACTGAAATAAATGTGAGGTCAGCGCAAGCGGTCTCACTAAAATAATTTGTGTTTGACTGGCGCAGTCTGACCTAACTTTTATGATTTTAATTCCATCTTTTGCGCACCAGAAAACGTAATAGTCTTAGGCGACAACGTTTTTGTGAATTTTGAAATGTGCTCTTCGATTAATTTTTCGATGGTGCGTTGAGCTTGTTCATCAGGAAACTCCCAAATCACAGTGGAAATGTGCGGCGTTTGTGGATTTCGCCATGCCGTAAATCTCACTCCTGATGCCTTTCCTATCAAATCAGGCCATCTTGTTTGCAATATTGACTCAAAAAGTTCACATTCTTCAGTAGAAGGAAAAGTCCTGATGAAAATCTTTGTATACATAACCGTGCTTCTCAAAGAGGAATAATTTACTATGCAACTTAAACAAGTGCTCAATATTTGGTTTAGCAGTCAAATTCTGAAAAGGTCAATCAAGACTGCTATAGTCGTTGGAACAATACTAGCACTTATTAATCACGGCGAACTGATATTAAGCTGGTCATTGACGCCTCAATGTTGGATGAAAATGGGGTTAACATGCTTGGTCCCTTACTCTGTTGCCTCCTGGACTGCTACGAAGTCAAAACTTGAAGCACTGTCTTTGTCATGAATTTTGATCAGAACTTTCAATCGAATTTATTAAATGATGCTGTAAGCCGCCGTTTTAGCGATGCTGAAGATTTGGTTCACTTTGTTCAAACAAGAACTGGCAAATATGACAGCAGTATCATCACCTCATATTGGTTAGGCCTAGAGCACATGATTAATGACAAACCCACTCTCAGCGCATACATTAAATTTGAGTGCGAAAGGTGAACTGATGCAAAAGACATTTAGATTTCTTGAAATAGCTCTCATTTCTTTGACACTTGCCGCATGCGTGGTTTTGTACACTGTTGGGCTTCATCACGCAGACCTTGGATACGAGAGACGATGGACTTACCCCTTGTTCTTTGCCTTGCTACCCGCATTTTGTATCAGAGCGTGCTTACGTTATGTCTTTAAACAGAAAAATCAGAATACATAAGTTTAGGTATTAAGAAACGGTCAAAAGTAAATGAGACCCTGGAGGCTTCTTTGAGTTTACCTTTATTCATGCATGCAGCAAATATTGGTTTCATGTTGATGTTTACTGTTGTAGTTGCGCCTGCTGTTTTCAAAGCTTTATCTCAAAAAGCTGCAGCTTCTTATTTACGCGTTTTATTTCCACGTTTGTTTATGTTTGGTTTTACAACATCGATCATTGCCAGTATTTCTTCACTGTTTGACAGTGAGATACAAATCACTGTCATTTCAGCAGTGATTGCGGTTGGTTTTTTGTTTAACGCGCAAATTCTGACTCCAAAAATTAATCAGTTTCGCGACAAATCTAGCGCAGGTGTAGTTGGCGCAGAAAAGATATTTGCACGGTTGCATTTATTTTCAGTAGCCATATTTGGCAGTCAATTTTTTGCTAGCCTGTACCTAATCATTTCACAAATTTATTTTACTTAGAGCCCTACATGATTGTTTTTATTACTAGATTTAAATCAATACTTAAAAACTTCAGTCTATCATGCATGGCATGTAAACTCGCCATTTTGATTCCGATTTTGGTCTGGACCCCAATAGGTGAAGCACAAAGTTTGACTAGCCGATTAAAAGGTGGGGTTGGCCTTGCATGTGAAAAGGAAGGAAACACAAACCGAAAAGTTTATAGATCATTCTTTAAGATTAGCAGGGACAGGAAAGTTGTTGCCACACTTGACTACAGGGATGATCAGCCAACGCTGACTGCTCACGATGCGGCGACAGTTCTTCCAGAATTTATCGAATGGAAAAATTTTAGTTTAAATCGAAAAACGCTTACTCTGACAAATTTGTCTATATCACCACGAAAGCAGGAATGCGTCATTGTGACATTCGAAGAATTACTCGAGAGGGCAAAGGCCCACTTAATCGAACTTCAAAAAGGGAATAAAATATAGGCGTGTATGGCTGCCGTATAATCAGCAATTGACCCAACCAAATTAAAAAATCAGAAGCTCAACGCTGCCGATCATTTTCTACCACGATGTAAGACGGTGAAGCTGGATAGCACTATCAGAACGCAGCCGATAGCGGCATTAATGCTCACATGCTCACTAAATATGAAATATCCGATTGATAATCCAAACATCAATCTTGTGTACCTGAATGGCGTTATGGCTGAAACCTCACCAATTCGCATAGCTGAAATCAACGATCCATAACCTAAAACACCTAGCGAAACCCCGGCTGCTAAGAACAACCATGTGTCGCCACTGATTGTTAAAAATGATTGCCCTAAGATGGGGCTGAGAATAAGCCCTGCAGCAGCAAGAGACAAAAATCCATGACAACCAAGTGTAAAAATATTAAGTTTTGGCGACGCCGCCCGGCTAGCCAAATCCCTAAAGGCAAACCCGAACATACCAAATACTGCCAAAAGTGACAGAGGGCTAAATTCCGTTTCGTCTGGGCTTATAATCATCAAGACGCCGATAAAGCCGAGGCCGATGGCTAACCACCTTAACAGACCAACCTTTTCGTTAAAAAGAATAGAGGCGCCCAACACAACAACCAAAGGCGTCGCTTGCAAAATCATCGTGGTTGAAGATAACGAGGTTAGAGAGAGAGCAAGAGAATAAAATATTCGGCCAAAAATTTCGGTAACAATACGAGCATGCATTGGCAAACTGTTTATCTCTGGAACCAAAATTTCTTTCTTTAAAAGCAATCCTATTGTCGCAAAAACAAGCGCACCACCGATGCCAATCACAAATATTATTTGGCTAACTGGCAATTCGTTTGACAGTGCTTTAATTACGCTGTCCTCGCCAGCAAATGCCGCCATCGATAAAATCATCAGACAGCTACCAGTAATGTTTTCTCTTCTGAGTGATTGACGTTTGATTTCGGTCACTTTCCCAACAAGACATCTATTGTTGTATAAAATTTTTCTGCAACGCACCAACATTGTACGCGATTTATACTTTTAAGACGACTAAACGCCACCAAGCTAATTATATTTTTAATTGCGAATTGGGTTGGCAAGTTTGAGATAGTTCATCAAAATTGAGGTCAAAGAAAATACAGGCAATGCGGTAACACAAAAACAAAGCTCTGTTGATGCTAAATATTTGGGACTCATCGCAAGCCCTCTTGCTGAAGGCGTAAATCAATGGCAGCGACACTCATAAGTTTTGCTTTTTTCTTTGGAATTGCTCTTAGCAGGGTCGGGCTACCCCCAATGGTAGGGTTCTTGGTAGCGGGTTTTGCATATAATTTTATGGGGTTTCAAGCTCCCGACAGTTTGCAAGCTGTCGCTGACCTTGGTGTCACGCTTCTACTTTTTTCTATTGGCCTAAAATTAAAAATTGAAGATTTAGCTACTGCGGAGGTTTGGGGAACCTCTGTTATCCATCTCATTTGTTCGTCAGCATTTTTCACAGGCACAATACTCGTAGGCCAACAACTTTTTGACACAGCGATACTTGATCTTTCGCTATTTGCGATTGTTGTGATTGCATTTGGCCTCTCTTTTTCAAGCACAGTATACGCAGTCAAAGTGCTGGAAGATAAAGGAGATACGAGCGCACTTTACGGAAAAGTTGCAATTGGCATATTGGTTATGCAAGACATTTTCGCAGTAATTTTTCTAGCTGTGAGTGAGGGAAAATATCCAAGCCTTTGGGCACTCACAGTCTTGCTTTTGTTCTTCACACCAATAAGAAAGCTCATCTATAAACTCATCGACTATGCAGGTCATGGAGAACTCTTAGTCGTCAGTGGTCTGTTTTTTGCTCTTGGCGCCGGATATGAATTTTTCTATTCGGTAGATTTAAAAGGAGACCTCGGCGCACTGATTTTGGGCGTCCTCATTTCAAATCATCCAAAATCAAAGTCTTTAGCTAAGGCATTATTTAGCTTTAAAGAACTGATGCTGGTTGGGTTCTTTTTATCCGTTGGCATGCAGGGACTACCAACTTTAACAATTTTTGCGACCGCGACTGCATTAGTTGCGTTGCTGCCACTCAAAACTTTCTTGTACTTTTTTATAGCAACAAGATTTGGTCTCAGAGCGCGAACAAGTTTGTTTAACGCGATATGTCTTGGCAATTATTCAGAATTTGGCCTTATCGTAGCCGCTCTTGGAGTTTCGCAAGGTTTTTTATCCGTAGATTGGTTGCTGGTCTTTGCTATTGCAGTAAGCTTAAGCTTTGCTGCCGCGGCTCCGTTTAGTAAATTTTCAGAACAAACATATCAAAAATGCAAGAGCCGGCTATATAGATTTCAGAAAGACAGACTACATCAAAAAGACCAAATCCTGGATACGGGAGATGCAAAAATTTTGATTATTGGGATGGGACGCGTTGGAACTGGCGCATACAAAGTGTTAGAAAGTTATAGGCCTGGCGAAATTTTAGGCATTGAATTTAATGAAGACCGGGCAGAAAAATTACGCTCAGACGGAATGAATGTTGAAGTCGCAGACGCTACAGACACTGATTTTTGGTACCAAGTACACTTATCTATACCGGTTGAAGAATTAATCTTATTGGCTATGCCTAATCACATGAGTAATCTCTTTGCAGCTGAACGCATTCAGGCAAGTGGCCTAGACTGCAAGGTGGTTGCTATTGCTAAACATGAAACCGAGGTTGAGGAATTAAATAAAATGGGTGTGCCGTCATTCAACCTTTATCTCGAGGCAGGAGAAGGTCTAGGTAGAGAGGCACTCGGTGTCTTAACAAAGAAATCATGAGTAATTTGATCACTTACAGAAATGCCGACGGTGAAACAATTTGATTGCTGAATTCATATCCCTAGCGCTGATATATTTCGCTGTGATTGATCCGATAGGCACAATCCCAATTTTTCTCTCAATAACCGAGAATCTTCACCACAAACAAAGACAATGGATAGCGCTGAGAGGCTCATTCGTTGCCTTTTGTGTGCTAATATTTTTTGGTCTCTTTGGTTCTTTTATTCTCACACACCTAAAAATATCTGCTGATACATTTAACATTGCAGGCGGTGCAATTTTGTTCATTATTTCGCTGGAAATGGTAAATGGTCGACGGCAAGCACGAAAGAGCAAAGTCGCAGCCGAGAGTGTGCCCAAGGAGGAGTTAATTCGATTGTCGTCCAGTCCATTAGCAGTGCCATTGTTAGCTGGCCCTGCTGCAATTACTTCAGTAATGATTTTTAGTGATTTCTATAATGTTGATGCATTGTTTTTGAATGTTGGTTCGATATTTTTTGCAGTGCTCCTATCTGCATTAATACTCTACACCGCAGCTTGGGGGTCAAAATTTATAAATTTAACTATTTCAACCGTTATGTCGCGAGTAGTTGGCATTCTTTTAGCGGCCATCGCAATACAAACCATCCTAAATGGATTAGATAACTTAGGCATAATCGCTCTATAAATTAACCGGCGTTTGTTTTAAACACACCGGAACGTCAATTATTTTCTGAAACTGGAGAGTTTTTGATAATCGGCATGTTATCAAAAAATTGGTGCGCATAATAAATACTTATACCAAAAGCAGCTATTTTTTGACCTTTGAAGGCATTTAATAGACAACATATAGCGTGTTTGTATTTTCTTGATATAATCACTTGATAACTTTTTCAGAAATACTCTAGCTTAGAAGTCATGCGAGATTTACACGTGACTTGAGATTTAAACGCCATAAAGTGAAGAAAAAAAATTGCCAAAAATTTTAATAAGTATTTTTTTGTTAGCCACAGCGATGGCAGGCACTCAAAGCTTTGCTCTGACTGTCCCTGATAAATGTGAAGTGTCTGGTGATATAGAGTTCTTTGACTTAACTGCACACCCGGTAGAACCATACGTGCCTAGCGTGGATGAAAATGGCGTCCCTTATCTTCAGGGCGTGGCTTTGGCCAATGCGGAAGTTAACCACTATCGCAAACAATACGAGAATGCTCCAATAGTTAGGCTATCAATTGATCGCTACGCCTCATTAACCGCAAACTCGCCCGAAGCATTTAAGAACTTTGAGAGCAGAATAATTGTTATCGATCCAGAGTGCAATGAACTGAAATTATTTTTTGGGAACTTGATTGGCAACAGCGTTGTCAACTACTCAACTTATCTTGAAATGTTTGATGCCGCAAATAGGCTTGAACATAAGGAGTTGACAAGTTTTGTTGAACACAGGGTCAAACTTAAACCCAAAAACATTGATGATATAATCGAAGTTTTAAAATCCGATTTGGCTTTTGATCCAACGCTAATAATTTCAACTTTTACTGAAGATTTTCTTGCTAGTTTAAACTTGAGTGAGAGCAGTAGCCATTTTTTGGGTGGTGAGTTAGCTCTTCTTTCATATGCAAAAAAGGGTGGGGCAGCCAAATTTTCCGACGAACAAATTGAATTATTCTTCGTTCTCCCCGAGAGCCGACGTGGCCTAACTGAAGATGATAAAATCCTTGTTATATTGTCAAACGGCACTGCCTATTTTATTACTGACCTCGATCACAAATTGGCACGCTATTCTCTCGAACAACTGGGAGTGCCAACATCAGTGCTTAAAGTTAACAAAATTCACAACGGTCAGAAGTTTATGTGTCAATTGGACGAGGTTGGGCATTGGTACCGAATGGTAAACGGATCGCGAGTGAGGGAATGCAACTTTAACCAGATTTTGACGCAAGCAATCCAGAATGAGGGTTGGTCACAGACTTTCGACGAAGATACCTCCCCTATAACCTTCCAGAAAATTAAGAACATTTTTGATAGCAGTGGTTATATTAAATTACAGTATTAGACAGTATATCGCAACTATCGGTAACCAGCGTCGTCATGGATCTAGCAACAGATGATTGTTAGGATCGATATACTTTCACTTTAAATATCTATTTTGTAAAAATAAATACAAATAAACTAATCAAAAGAAAAACAGCTATCCACTGCCACCAACTTAATGGGCCACGTTCAAGTTCATTATCCGATAATTCATAGAATAGATTTTGATTGAGTTTTATCCTACGCGACTTTTGAAAATCGGGATGCTCCAACCTTTTTAGTGCAATTTTACGCTTTTTTACTGGGTATTGGGAGAGTTTTGCGGTAAGTAAATTTCTATTATTACTACATTCACGTAGCAATTTGAGCAGAGCTTGGTCGTATTGCTGTGCAACTTTTTTGTCATTGAAATCATTATCTTCCAGTAGGATATGATATTTTGGATGCTCATAAATTAGAGAAAAGGTTTGTCTGAAGCTCTCCATTAACAAACGGCGCGAGCCAAAACTGTTCACTTTCGATATTTCGGCTAAAGCAACACTTCGATCACCCTTAACCAAGCTGTATAGCTCTGAGAGGTGTGCTTTGGCGATTGTTCGAGCGCTATCGCGACCCAACAGCAGCGAGGCTGCGAGTGACCTGTCAACTGACTCAGCCCAAGACCCGATCTTTTCACTATAATCCATCAATCAGTATTTTGCAGATTTCTTTTCCCTAACTCAATCACATAAATAAAATGTGGGGCAATTGATTTGCTGTGTGCGCCAACCAATGTTTTCTATGTCATAAAAAGACCTCTAGTTTAGATTGAATGACTTTTAAAAAAGCACAAGCAACAAGACGGCAATCAGCCTGATATATCGGTTTTTAATGTGGGGTGTGTTCATCTTGCTTCCACAACACACCAGCAATTGACCAGTGACCAGCGTGAAGCGGCAGGTGGTGGCGACAGCATTGTGCGGTTATCAATTGGTATCGAACACGCTGACGACATAATTGCAGATCTAGACGGAGCGCTAAAAAATATAAATTAAACGTTTGGTCGGGAAAATGCGGGGAAACATCGTTTTAACCCATATCACCATCATGCAATTAATAATTTGCGTAACAGTTCCGACTCCCCACCCCTTCACCGCTATGGTACCTAGCGAGCAAAATACAATGTCTGTTCATCCGATAAATCGGGCTGATAGGCATAACCGCCAGCATCAAATGCCATCAGTTCCTGTGTTGTTGTAATTTTATTTTGCATCACAAAACGCGCCATCGCACCGCGCGCTTTTTTCGCATAGAAACTCACGATCTTAGGCTTGCTGGCTGCATTTTCGAGAAATACTGGCGTCACCACCTCTAACTCTAGAGATTTTACGTCTATCGCAGAAAAATATTCTTTTGACGCACAATTTAATAACAATGACATGTCTGTTTTCTTGGCGGTTCTATTAAGCTCACGAGTTAGATCTCCATCCCAAAAATCATATAAATTCTTACCGCGATCAGTCGCCAAGCGGCTTCCCATCTCTAATCTGTAGGGCTCAATTTCATCTAGTGGCCGCAACAGCCCGTATAAGCCAGACAAAATGCGCAAATGGTCTTGCGCCCAGACCAAATCATCATCTGTAAGCGTTTTCGCATCTAGACCTTGATAGGTGTCGCCGGCAAACGCATACATAGCTGGCTTTTTCTCCTGCGTTCCGAAACGCGCAAACCGTTCCTTATTCAGATCAGCCAAATTTGCGCTTATGCCCATTAAGTGGGCGATGTCGTCGGAACTTAGCGCCTGCATCACCGTAACGAGCTCTTCAGTCTTGCTGTTAAAAGATGGAAGTGATGCCTCAACAGCATCATTCTGGGTCATATCAAGTTTTTTTGCCGGAGAAATTACAACTAACATCTACATTCACTATGTTAAGATTTAATGGTGCCGAGACGCTATGCTAGCAGAGAGTTTGGCGAATGGAAATAAATCTGGACAATATAGGCTGATTCTAAAATTAATTCGCCCGGTCGCTGTCTGTGCGCAGTAAAAAGAAAAAACGCCAAAAAATAAGCGTGTATGCTAGGCTGATATATGATCAAAACAACGGTTTTTGCCCAAACAAATCGCTATAGAAACAAAAGATCCATTCCGTATCAAGACAGTAATGACAAATAATGCACAACTAAAGCAGGATATCATCGAACAGTTTGGCACCCCGTGCGCTGTTATCGATTTAGATATTGTTGACAAAAATATCGCGCATCTTCAGGCACGGTGTGATCACGCCCGCCTTGCCAATAGGCCACATATCAAAACACATAAATCGCCGGTGCTGGCGCTTAGGCAATTGAAAGCTGGTGCCATCGGCATCACCTGCCAAAAACTTGGCGAAGCCGAAATTATGGCAGAGGCTGGCATAAAAGATATCTTGATTGCCACCAACATCATCGGCGCCGCGAGATCTGGAAGACTGGCCGCATTACAACGCCGCATGCCGCTAAAAATTTGTGCAGATAACCCAGTCTCTCTGGGCCTCTACGCAGACGCCGGGCGCGCCGCAAAACGGCCCGTGCGTGTTGTCATTGAATGCGACACCGGACAAAAACGTGCAGGCGTTGTGACACCAAATGAGGCCGTGGCTCTGGCAAAAATTATTCAAGACAACCCTTGGTTAGAATTTGGCGGATTAATGTTTTATCCCCCAATAAGTGGCTGGCCAGCAACACAAGGGTTTTTAGATGCAACCGAGGGCGGCTTGGCTAGCTTGGGCATTGTTGCCGACATCGTTTCAACTGGGGGGACGCCAAATCTTAAAAATATTGGCCAGCTAAACGGGGCTACAGAACATCGTTCTGGCACCTCTATTTTTAATGACCGTATGATGATGGCGGCCGGCGTCGCTGATATTACGGACTGCGCCCTCACGATCTATACCAGCGTGGTCAGCCGGGCCGAGGACTCGCGCGGTATTCTTGATGCTGGGTCAAAAACATTTACACCTGATACAGGTGGGTTAGATGGGTTTGGGCTGATCTTAGAACATCCAAAGGCACGCATTCCTAAAATGGCCGAAGAACACGGATTTCTGGATGTTTCAAATTGTAACACCAAGCCGTCAGTTGGCGACGTCGTGCGGGTTATACCCAATCACGTATGTGTTGTGGCGAATATGTTTGACCAACTTGTCGCTGTCAGTGACAACGCCATTGTCGAAATCTTGCCGGTTGCCGCGCGCGGACGACTTGTCTGATTGGTGCGGCCGTTACCACAATTATGTTTGTCTTCTCTTGCTATTTACACAGCAATTAGTGAAAACAAGCCCTATAAGACAGCCACTTCCACAATACCGTCAACGATTTTAGCGATCTTTTAATCGTCTCTTGTGCGCCATGCGGTGAGTATTGAAATATCTTTTTTATCCCAGCCGGCATCCTTAGCCCCCGTCGCCGTGTCCAGGGCCGCGGTGATGATTGGGCATTCAAACCCACATTGACCCGCTTGAGATTTCATCAAATTCATATCCTTGATTGCCTGATCAATGGCAAAATTAGAGACCCCAGAATGGCCATTTTTGATCAGGTCAATAATTGGACCCTGACGGGCTTTTGCCGGACCAATGGCACCGGAACTATTGGTCAGAATGTTAAAGGCTTGTTCAACATCGATATTATTCCTGCCAAGCAACGCAACGGCTTCACCTAAAGCGCCCCAATACACCATTAATGGTAAATTAATTGCCAATTTCATGGCGGCCGCATTGCCCACATCACCAAGAAAGTCAAGGCGGCGTGTCATTTGATTAAGCAATGGGCGAACCCTGTCAAAGGTGGTATGATCTCCAGCAGCCATGCCAACCAAAGCGCCATCAAGTGCTGGCTTTACAGTCCCACCAACTGGACATTCTAAAAATGCGCCGCCGACGCTGTGAACAGCGTGGTACAATTGCCGCGCTCTTTCAGGAAGCATCGTACACATTTCTATGATCACTTTGCCATCCAGCCGCGCTTCGCAAATGCCAACGGCGCCAAAATAAGCACGCTCAGTCGCCTCATCATTAGCCAAAATTGAAATAATTACGTCTGACTGATCTCTGACTTGCCTTGGTGTGGATACATAAGCGGCGATTTTTGATGCCTCAACTTTGCGTTGATCTCGCGACTAGGCGATCAATTCGTGATTACATGCAACAAGGCGCGCACCGATTGCGCTTCCCATTTTGCCAAAACCAATAATACCAATCTTCATTTATGCCCCCGGTGTGAGTCATTACCGCATTAAGCTCTTTATATAAGCTTTGTTGCCTTCACCATGAGGCTGAGTTTTTCTGCAGCAATCGCTGGCGGCAGTAAACCCAAGCCACAATCTGGAGCAACCACCAATCGGTCACGATCTATATGGTTTAACGCCAGATTTAATCTTGCGGCAATTTCCTCAACCGTTTCAACCCGGCTTCGTGCGACCGCCACTGCACCAAAAATAATTGTTTTTTTACTGAATTTATCAAGCAAGGACAGGTCATTGCAGCAATGCGCGTCTTCAATGGACAGCTGATCAAACCCGGCCTCGTCAACAAAATTTGCAAGTTTAGAGTAGCTATCAGGATCAGCTTTTTTGTAATCCTCATCATCCAGGTGGTCAGGATACCCACAGCACATATGCACAATTCTGGTAACGCCTTTGGGCACGCGGTGGAAACAATGCTCTAATCCCTCAAACCCAAAACGCACGGCATCATCAACTTGGCGGGCAAATAATGGTTCATCGACTTGTATATATTTGCAACCAGCTTCAACCAAACTGAGAATTTCTTTGTTAACCGTTTCAGCCAAATCATGGTTTAGCTTTTTCCGGTCGTGGTAAAAACAATCGGCGTTTGTATCCATGATGGTCAGCGGACCCGGTAAGGTAAATTTTAGCGGTACCGGTGATAACTTTTGCGCGGCCAAATAGTCTTTTACCGCATATGCCGGCCCCTTTTGCTCGACCAGCCCCCTGATGGCAGGCAAGTCAGTTTCATAGGCACCATCACGCAAAACACGGTGTTCCAGATGATTAAAATCAAACCCACTTAGATGACGACAATGATAATGGATATAATTTTCTCGACGGACCTCACCATCAGTTGGGATGGTGATGCCAGCGTCTAATTGAATATCGATTATTTCCTTCGCCGCTTGTTGAAACAAGGCTTCGTCAGCTTCATTCAATGTATGGCTGGTTTTGGTGTAATCTTTGGTGATTGTGGAAGAGTTCATCCCTCCGTCTTCGCGCGCAGCATCAAACCAATCTCTCACTGGTAAATATTTCGGCTTTGGAAATGATCCAATTGTCGTGGTGGGAAGTGGCTGTTTCGTCATCAAAAAATCTCTTCTAGCCCGCCGGGTATGAGTCTTGCCACAGCTTGAGCAAATTTAATTTTTAGCTACAGAGATTTAAATATCTACAAACGTAACATACAATCGATTTTTGTTCGCCGTATAATTGTGTGGTCGATTGGCCGCGGTTAACATCATGGTCAACAATGGCGCATCGGCGGTGATGAATCAACCTAACCAATTATATTCATTTATACTAAACATATTTTTAGAGTGGAAATTATGCGGAGTTACGCCATGTTTCCAAATGCTTGTTCAAGGTCAGAAATTAAATCATCAACTGTTTCCAGACCAATATTTAGCCGCACAATACGTCCAGAAAAATCCTGATTTGGACGGATTAAATTGGGGTAAACCACCGCCAGGCTATGCACTCCGCCCCAGCTCATGCCAATCCTGAAAATTTCAAGATTATTTATGAAATCAATCACTTGTTCAGCGCTGATATGATCATCAAAAACGAATGAAAACACGCTTGTTGAACCAGTGAAATCGCGTGCCCATATGTCGTGCCCGGGGCACGAAGCCAACGCCGGATGAAGCACTTGGCTAACTAGAGGATGCGCCGCCAACCAATGCGCAACCTTCAGCGTGCTTTGTTCGAGCACATCAAGCCGTACAGCTAACGTCTGTAATCCGCGCAAAGCAAGGCTACAATCATCAGGTGACACCGCCAAACCAAGCTGTTGATAAATTGGCCCCAATTTGTCGTAAGCGGCCACGTCACGCGCCGACACGGCACCCAACAATAAATCGCTATGTCCACCCACATATTTCGTCAGGGCTTGCATGCTGACATCAACACCATTGGCAAATGCATCGAACATAACACCAGCGGCATAGGTGTTATCCAAAGCCACAGCGACACCTCTTGCATGCGCCGCGTTAACAATAGCCGGTATGTCTTGTATCTCCATCGTGACTGACCCCGGGCTTTCACACCAGATTAAGCTGGTTTTTGGGCGGATCAGGGCATCAATGCCAGCCCCGATGAGTGGGTCATAGGGTTCAACATCGACATTTAGTCCGCGCATCAACCCTTCGGCCATAGCTTTATTCGGGCCATAGGCAGAAACCGGCACAAGAGCATGACTGCCAGCTTGACAATAAGATAGATAGATCAGCGCAATCGCGGCTTGACCACCTGGCACAATAAACGTTTCTTTGGCCCCTTCAATTCCCGCAATTCGCGCTGCCAGTTCAAGCGACGTTGGCGTGCCGTAAAGCCCATAAGAATATCCATTTTCAGCCTGACGCCAATCATCAGTCACCGCGTTTTGATCGCGAAACACGACGGTAGAGCCGCGATATACTGGAGTGACCAAAGATTGATAATCCTGCCGTGCGCGTGGTGCTGGATTAAGAAGTTTTGTGCGCCAATCCATCATTGCCTCCAAAAAATATCAATCTGTGTTGCGGTATGGCAGGTTTGAACAGATGCCCTTAACTTGCACGCCGCTGTTTGGTAATACATGGTCATACGATAGGGAACAGCGGCGGTTCAAGTACAAACACCTGAACCGCCGTAGTGCTCTAAAGAAGTGGCTTTGGCCCACGTGTTTTGTTCATGAGTTATTCAAAAACAAGACTAACACTGGCGACAAATGAACTCCGGTGACGATGTTACGAAATGAGGCGAAGCACCATCCCTTTTGACGCGTTTTTGTGCGCAAGCATCGCGACAGAAGATTGTTGCAAAATTTGTGCTTTTGCGCGACGCGCGGTTTCATCTTCAACATCAACATCTAAGGCCTGTCCAGCCGCAATTTTTGTGTTTTTCGTCATGTTACTTAAATTTTCAATAGTGCTTGAAACCCTGTTCAAACTGGCACCTATATCACCCCTGGCGGAGTTTATTTTTTCAATTGCCGCATCAATGACCCCAATCGCATCACGCGCATTTGCAGATGTATCGAATGAAACACGCCCTTCATCAAGCCGTAGTTCACTTAAACTCACAGCTTCGACACTCACGTTGATTTGCTCTTCAGTTGACGCGCCGACTTGTAGATCTATTTCTTCACCCGAGAGCGGGGTTCGACCATTGAATGATGTGCTATCGGCTATGCGGCTTATTTCGGCAGTCAGTTGATCAGCCTCACTCTGCAACGCTTCACGTTCTGCAATACTATTAGTCCCGTTGGCAGCTCGCACTGAAAGTTCTTTCATTCTGTGTAGAATATTTGAAATTTCAGCGGCACCTGAGTCAGCTGTTTGCAACAGACCTTGCCCATCTGCAGCATTCCTGATTGCTTGTTCCTTCCCAGACAAGGCCGCCTCTAATTTCGACAACACCGCCAATCCCGCTGCGTTATCAGCGGCGCTGTTAATGCGTTTGCCACTAGATAATCTTTCGAGTGTGCTTTCATAAAAGTTTCGATTTGTACTTGATGCGTTTGCTCCAAGTACAAACCCAGGTTTTGTAGTAAGACTTATAGCCATTGTGATCTCCATGATAAGGCTTCGCCATATTGTTAACGACACAAATCAAAAAAGTTTTAGTAATTTTTTATTTTTTTAAAATGTATTAACATACTGTTTATTTTGAAATATTTTTCATACAAAACCGCGGCCATTTCCGTTGTCACAAAATTGCATGCAGGATTAACAACATGCAAAGCGCACAGCCGCATGGGTATGGTGATCAGCTTGCTTCTCACGCGGTGATCTTGCGTCTTTTACAATTTCTGGCCAATGTGACAACGTTGGCCACCAGGAAGTCTTTTGGCCCAGCCAAGGCCGTTAAACCGTGTAATTATTGACCCGAGAAGAAAATGATAAAGATAGCCTACCTCCCCTTTATGCTGATGTTGATCACCGCCAACGAAGCTCACGCCTAGACAAAATATGGGGGCGACGCCGGTTGCAAATTCATCCTGGCGAATGACAATGATGAAGCCTTCAGCGAAAGACCAAAAGGCTAGACGTTTAGATATATCAGCGCGCTGAACGAAATGATGCAACAACGGTTTAAGACGCCGCCACAGGATGAGTTGATATGGCAGGCAGTAAAAGAATTTAGCGCAGATAACCCAGATGTGAGTCACTATGTGGCTTCAGCAACCATCTATATTGAACTGTTGAGAGACCAAGGCGGCCCGCAATAAAAGTATTTAAACAATCTTTATACGCAACCGTGCGCGGTGCAATCATTTGGCATAATCCATTGTCATAAGCCTATTTACGATAATGCCCTATGTCGCAAATGCAAATATTTGCCGCATGATCACGATAAAAACAGACGTGCCGCTTAACAAATTTGCTGACAATGGGACTGGAGATGAAAAATGACCAAAAAACCCTTCCTCAAACGTGCCTATCGCTTAAAAAACCAGCAAGACACCTTGTCGTTGTATGGTGATTGGGCCGCCACTTATGACCAGACGATGAGAGATCATCATTATCTATCGCCGCAGCGGATTGTCGAGGCGCTCTTGCGGCATTGTGCTTACAAATCTGTTGCCATATTCGATGTTGGTTGTGGCACTGGCTTGTCCGGGATGGCCCTTGCCAAGGCGGGTTTTACACAGATTGATGGATCAGATGTCAGCCCGGAAATGATTGAAATCCCGAGTCAGTTACCGAGCGTTTATCGCCAGCTGACATGCGTCACATTAGACGACTCGTTTCCGTTTCCAGATGGTGCTTATTAAGTGAATACCGCGATGAGGGTAGTCGCCGATCAGCATGCCCCGCCGCGTACAATCGTCCAATTACTGAACAAACTGCATACTGGGGGCTTACTAATTTTTTCTTTAAATAACCACACGCTTGAAAACACCGACTATTTGCAGGCTTGTCATGATGCGGTGGCAGACGATATTGCAATTATTCTGGAAGATCATGATGGGCCGCATATGGTCAAGCTGGGCATGACATCAAAAATCATGGTTTTGCAAAAATCATGATGCACAAAAAACGCATATGTCATAGATAATTGGGGACGAATTTAGTCTGGCATCTTCCACGTGGCGGTAGCGACCGCGGCAAGTTTGCCGGCTTGATCTGACAGGCGGCTTTCCATGAAGGACAATGTACGCCCTTTTTTGATAAAGCGTCCCTCGCATGTCACTCTGCCTCCACGTACTGGGCGCAAATACTGAATTTTCAACTCGATTGTTGCGCCCTTGCCGATCGTTTTATTCAGCAAATGTCCCATGGAAATATCCATTACGGTTGCCATAACCCCGCCATGAAGCGCACCCTGAGGATTCATCAGCATCTCATTGACATCAAATGAAATTTTTAAAACGTTTTTATCAGAATTATTCACATGTTCAGGCAGATATTCAAAATTCAAACCGATGAATTTAGCTAAGAAGAATTTTTCGAAAACCTGCTCGCAATCTTGTAAAACACTCTCGATATGATCACGCACCTGTTGCTGGTCAATCTGACGATTATCTGCCACCAAAGTGTCTCCTAAACCAAACTAATTAATGCCACAGAACACTATGAACCCTTGGATATCTCGAAGAAAAAAACATGCCAGCACGGTGGTGGTTTGTCTAGCGCATTGCCTGGTCCGATAAATTGCCCCGCAGGTTTATTGTTGTTGCCGTACACCAGCACAGCTATGATCAGTAGATCGGTGGCCAACGGACGCCATATAGCTGTATAGACCGATCATCAGATAATTGCACCGGACAGGTGCTACATAACTTCGATGCAATTTACACATTGGAAATAGCCTAATATGAAGAAGGATACGAAAACCGCCCTGATTACCGGATCAGGTCAAAATATTGGCCGCGGCATTGCCCATCATCTGGCGGCGGCTGGTTTTAATATTATTGTGAATGGAAGTTCTGACCAAGAAACCGCCGAAAAGGTTGCCAGCGAAGTGCGCGCGAAAGGTAGCATTGCAATGGTCGCTATGGGGGATGTTGGCGACAAAGTCGCCGCAGAACAAATCGTTCAGACTGGGTTGGACCAATTTGGCGCGATTGATGTGTTAGTCAACAATGCGGCAATCAGACCGCATGCCCCATTCTTGGACATAAATGAGGCCGAATGGCAAAGAGTGATGAATGTTGATTTAAATGCCGCTATATGGCTGTCACGCTTGGTGTTGCCAGCGATGATTCACAGAGGATGGGGGCGCATTATCAGTTTTTCGGGCATGAACGCGCAACGTGGCTACCCGGGCGCATCACCTGTTGCCGTCGCAAAACATGCGGTGTGGGGCCTGACAAAATCTCTGGCCGCCGAATTCGGCCCGCTTGGCATTACCGCCAATATCATCTCACCCGGTACATTTCCGGGTGATGACCCAGCGACTGCAAATGACCCCAAATTCATCAAATTACAAAACGAAAACCCTGTGCGCCGGCTCGGACAATCCGATGATATCGGTGCCATGGTGGGTTATTTATGCTCGGAACATGGTGGATTTGTGAATGGCCAAATGCTGCAAATTAATGGCGGCGTGGTGACACAATATTGACCGTCCCGAGCCCGGGTACGAGATACGCCTTTGTTATCATCGTTAAGCCAGCAGCAGAGCGGTGTTATCTGTTTGATTGCACTATAATATGAACGCAAGGTTGTGACAGAAAGACATAAGAATGGAACTATCTGAAGAAATCACCATTCCGGCCCCGATTGCAAAAGTTTATGACAGTTTAAATGATATCGCGATCTTGAAAGCCTGCATCCCCGGCTGTGAAGAGCTTGTTAAACACAGTGATACAGAGCTGGAAGCCCGTGTTGTGCTAAAAATCGGCCCAGTAAAAGCTAAGTTTTCTGGGACAGTGACCCTCGATACAACACATGCACCTGACCGGTTCAGCCTTGCTGGTGCGGGTGATGGCGGCATTGCCGGCTTTGCCAAAGGGGGGGCCGATGTTGAATTGGCCGCTGATGGTGAAAATACCCTTCTTCGCTATTCGGCAAAGGCCGAAACTGGTGGTAAAATTGCCCAGTTGGGTAGCCGTCTTATCACCAGTACCGCACGCAAATTATCGAGAGCATTTTTTGAAAATTTTGAAAAAATTATGCGTGGTGAGATGTCAATTGATGCGGGTGATGGTGATACCACGAGCGCCACCGCCTAGCCCCACAAAACGCTTAATTACAAACCAATTTTGCGCCAAATCACACAGCCAATCACGCGGCGCGCATTCGTATTAACGCAAAAATGACAAGATATCTGGGATATGTTTTTTAAAGTTGAAGAAACCCTTTTTTGCATAATGCCAGCTAAACACATCTTCTGGACGTTTTAGCAAATGCAGGGCAACCCCAAGGTTATCTCGCACTCTATATAGATGGTCTAAATTATCTCCAATTGACGGGTACACAATGTCCAAACCTGTCTGGCTGGCGGCGATCTGCTGAAGCTCAGCCGCGTCGATAATTTGTGCATCTGGACAAATCTCACAAAATGCCAAAATAAGCCCCATTTTGAAGTCTGTTACCTCCCCAGCGATATCAACTGACCGCACAACACTATCGGGTCGTAACACATAAACCGCATCATAGGCGGCATAAACTTTCTTATTTTTTAGATAAAGATCATTTTCTAAAACAATTAAATTATTATATTTTTTCTGATAATTTGTATGATCATCAAGGGGCATAATGTCATAAGATTTTGCTGATGCGATTGGTAGCGCTGTCTCGTTTAGATTCTGCGGCGCGAACCGGCCATTGGTGAATTGTGCGATATTACTGGCACGCGCCAAATAATGTTTTCCGGCTGTCTGGATGCCAGCAACCCACCGCCAGCCAAGCGTATTTGATGCGGCATCCCCATCATAGAGATGTTGCATGAAGAACCTTGCCCCTGCCTGCCACGGCAAGCCAAGCGTGAAAATCCAGATGCTGGCAAACCACATGCGGGCATGGTTGTGGAGATAATTTGTATTTTGCAATTCAGCCGACCAATAATCAAAACAATCAATTCCGGTCTTGCCCGTCACAGCCTGTTGATAGCAGAGCGTTGGAATAGTGTCATGATCGAATGCGATATAATCAGCCCACACCGCTGGTCTGTGTTCCAGCCAGCCCTTCCAATAGATCCGCCAAAACACTTCTTGAATGAATTTATCAATAACATCAGGCTGATGTCGCGCCAGCGCACGCTTTGCCACATCATATTCAAACAGCACTCGGTGCGAGATAAATTTAGATAACTGAGACACATTGCTACGGTCATCTGGACCATAATCAAAATTTCTGTGGGCCTCATAACCTGCTGCGCCTTGTTCCAAAAACGCCTGCAACGCTTTGTCAGCGGCGGCAAATGGCCCTGATAATAATACTGACACTTAAAGACTGATCCTAAAAATGGGTGTGGCGATACGCTGCCAAGACTATGATGAATAGCAGGCCAAAAACAAGCCGCAAAAATTAACTTGTCATAGGCGCCGTATATTTGCCTATTTGCCGGTGCGAAAAATACGATTTAGCAAAAACACCTGCCCCGACGGATTTAAGAATTTGTCTCATATCTTACGCCCCCTATATGGATCATATGGTTTACGCAACGATTGACACCACTATTCAAAGATAAATATCTCCGCGTATAGATTTGGCACCAAGAAAATTTTTTTCAGACTTCGCAGCCCTGGCATTTCGTGGCATGATCCTATCTATAAAGGAGCAATTATTAATGGCCTTACCACCCTTCCAGCAAAACCGACTTGGCAAAGTATTATTTGGGGTTTCAATAATCTTTGTCGTGCTGTTTGCCATCACATTGATGATGAACTGGATCAGTAATCCAGACATGTTCCGGCCAGTTTTCGGTAAATAAGTCGCACCCACCCCCATCACAGGCGCCGTAATTTATGACAAAAACTGACAATGAAATTCATGAGATCATTGAAATGGCATTGTCTGATCATACCAGCTTTCAACAGATAGAAGCGCTGTATGGGCTGAAAGAAAGTGATGTGAAACGGCTGATGCGGCAGAATCTAAAACCGGGTAGTTATCAGGCATGGCGGCGACGCGTGCGTATTTTTTCAGACCGTCGCGCTCATTATAAATAACCCTTCCTGCGCAAAAACTGGAGGTACTGATCCATTGTGACAGATGATGACTTACTAACCATTATTGAGACAGATTACCGTTCACGTCACATGTATTGGATCGAAAAACGGCTGAACAAACGGTTAGAAAAATGGTTTCGCAAAACTGATGAAATAGACATTGACGACTTGCTCGCCAAAAAACAAATCAATGATCTGCAAATTGAAGTATTCGCATTCTACAATAAAAATGATTACGAACCTGTCACCAAACTATCGCCAGAAGCGTATCAATCATGGATATCATCCATCGTGACCGGCTGGGCTGTGCGCAAATCTGTGTCGGTGTGGTCAAAAATCAAAATGGCAAGTAGACAGCAGAAAAATAACGCGATTAAATAATCGCGACTTTTGACACAGGTACGGCTGATTTCAATCAAACTGCCGGATTTTGCAAAATAAAAATGGACGGGCGTGACCAGCGCGCATGGGGGATTACAGGATGAATGAAGTTTTGTTGGATCTATCGCAAAAATGCCGGACATGGCTCGAAACGTATCCCGGGCCAGCTGGACGCCAAAAAATTGCCGCACATCTTGAAGAATTATTAATCAACCAAGACGCCGTCAACAATCTTGTTCCCCTGACAGCTGGTGAGCGTGATTTGCTCTATCAAGACCCTGATTTAGGGTTTTGTATTCTGGCGCATAATTACCCCGGTCCTAAAACCGCGCCGCCACATGATCATGGGCCATCATGGGCGATTTATGCGCAGGTTCGCGGCGAAACTGAAATGCGCGAATATGATCTTGTGCAACAAGCCACCGCTGACACACCCGGTAAAGTGTCGGTGAACAAGACCTATCAGATGCGCCCGGGAGACGCCTATGTCTATGACGAAGGCGTTCTTCATGCACCAACCCGCACAGAACCGACGAGCTTACTACGGATTGAAGGCACGGACATGACACAGGTTAAGCGCATGAAATATGAACAGATCTGACCAGACCCCAACGACATTCACATGATCTGGGCAAGGCATGACTGCAGATATTTTTACCGCATTATATGAACAGGGCGTCCCATTTTGCCTGATTGATAGCCGCGAACGCCGTGACTATGTGCAAGGCCATTGGTTTGGTAGCACCAATATTCCCCTATCCATTCTGCCAACCCGCCTGCCCTTTTTATGTCCAGACCGGGATTTTCCCATTCATTTTCTATATTGGGAAGATTCGGCCAGCACTTTCGCTATGGACTATATAGACAGGCTTGGATACCGGAATGTCACGCCGCATAAAACCACAACGCCCACAAACCCAGTGATCGGTTACGTTCAAGGGGAATATGTTTGGTCAAAAGCATTTGGCGAGGTGGTGGCGCACCAGTCAGATATTTTGGAAATCACACCACAAGACTATGTGACTGACTATCAACATGCCCAGCTTGTCGATGTCAGACCTGCTGGTGAATATAACAGATTCACCCTGCCCGGCTCAATCAACCTGCCGAACAGTCTGCTTTTGGCAAATATCGACCGGCTGCATGATCAAGTGGATATGGTGTTGTTGCATTGTGCTGGCCGTACCCGATCAATCATCGGTGCCCACACCCTGAAAGCTGCCGGATATAACCAAAATTTTGGCATTTTTCGCGGCGGCACACAGGCATGGGAACTTGATGGCTTCACCCGCGAACACGGCGCCACCAAAACAATGGCGGCTGAAACTGAATTGTCATTACCTGTCACTGATTTTCTGAACAGATGGCATATTGCAACCACATATATTCATCCGGCCACATTACAGACATTTATTGAAGCCAACACCAGCCACCTTATGTTTGATGTATCCGATGACGCCGCCAACGGGTATCTCGTTGGATCGCGCCTCATTAAGATATCTGGCACCAACCTTGTGCAACAAACTGACCGGTCAATCGCCAGATATCATGTGCCCATCCTATTGCTTGACATCGCCTCTGGAAGTCGCGCGGCTTTTGCCGCCTATTGGCTGTCACGTATGGGATTTGATGTTGAGATCGTTATGGTTGAGACAGATCATCTTCATACCTCCCCCCCACAAAATGATACGCTTGGCGAAAGATCTGATCCGCAGTTAATTGAAAATTGGCTGTCGAACGCTACGCCAATTTTTGATTTTCGGCTGTCATCTGAATTTGCATCAGGCCATATTGCCGCCAGCCAATGGTGCAATATAAGCCTTATGCTTGATCAAAAACCAGATACGGCTGCCATCGGGATTGTCGCGCCATGCCACGAAACTGGTGACATGATCGCGCATATATTGACCAAAATCGGATGGAAGATCGACGGTATTTTTGTGTGGCAAGACCAGCCGCTTGACTCGAAAACCCTGACATCTTCGACCGCTGGCTTTGATCAAAATAATATACCGATAGACCGAAGTGCGCTTTTTGCCGGCCGGCATTTTGGGGTTTTAAAAGATGCCGAAGATTATCTGGCATGGGAAGAAGATTTGCCCGACCAGATACCGCCTGTCATCATAAATATGTGGCATGACCGGCTGGCGCAAACAAATAAGTGATTGCCGCATATCCTCTGGCTGTCATATTGTGTCATGCATGATGGCACGGCGTATAATGATGATTTTGACTGAATTGCCACGGCAGTTCCGCTGGAGCTATGTGCCACCTTTGATGGTCTATCTGGCCGCCGGCATTTCTGGCCTTACCGCGATTGTTGGTACGTTTTTCGTGAAAGACTATCTCAATTTATCTGCTGGTTTTTTGGCCAGCCTTGGGTTTTGGGCGGGTTTGCCATGGGCGTTGAAAATGCCGCTTGGCCATCTTGTTGACCTGATCTGGAAACATAAGAATTACATGGTGTTTTTTGGGGCTGGGGTGATCGCCGCCAGCCTCTTGATCATGCATGGCCTGATCGCACATACCGCCAGCATGGCCAGCATTCTGCCAGTAGAAAGCTGGTATGTGATGAGTGTCATTCTGGCGCCTGTGGGATTTGTTGTTCAGGATGTTGTCGCCGATGCGATGACGGTAGAAGCCGTTCCAGAATATGATCAAGATGGCGTTGCCCATAGTGATGCTGAATTAAAAAACATGCATACAACCATGCAGACATTAGGACGCTTTGCCATCATTGGCGGCACGGTATTAGTCGCACTTGCCAATGTCATTTTATTTGATGGTGCCAACAGTCTGGGGGAAGACGCAAAAATACAGCTCTACGCCAAAATTTATTTATATGCGCTGATGATCCCGGCACTTTCGGTGCTTGGTGTCATTTTGGCAGGCATTACGAACAGGTCAAATCAGGCTGATGTTATGTCCGGCGGGGTGATCAGCACCGACCGGCACCCCGATGTCAATTGGAGCATTCTTCTTGGCAGTTTGGTGTTTGTGGTGTTTTCAGTCAGCCTTGGCCTCAGCAATTTTGCCTATGCGCAAGAAATTGTGTTTGCCGGATCGGTTGGCATTATTTTATTTTTAATGAGCCGCTTAGTCGCCATTTTACCGTACAACCAGCGGCTGATGATCATTGGCACCGCCATTATTATTTTTATGTTTCGGGCTATGCCAAGCCCGGGGCCGGGCCTCACATGGTTTGAAATTGACGAATTATTGTTTGATGAACAGTTTTTTTCGGTTCTGTCTTTGATCGCTTCAATCCTGACACTGCTCGGCATCATCTTATTGCGCCCCTTCATGGCGCAGAACTCTATGGCCAAAATCATTGTCATCTTGTCCATTGCTGGGGCTGTATTATTTCTACCAAGCATCGGTATGTATTACGGGATGCATCACTGGACAGCCAGCATCACTAGCGGCGTTGTCGACGCCAGATTCATTGCCATCATCAATACGGCGGTTGAATCGCCGCTTGGACAGGTCTCAATGATCCCGTTGCTCGCTTGGATCGCCAAAAATGCCCCAGCACATCTAAAGGCCACATTTTTTGCGGTATTTGCCTCCTTTACCAATCTCGCATTATCGGCCAGCGCACTTGGTACAAAATATCTCAACCAAGTCTTTATTGTGACGCGTGAAGTCAAAGACAAAATCACCAATGACATTGTCACAACTGCCGATTATTCAGAATTGGGCCTATTGTTAATCACCGTTGCCGGCATTGCCCTCATTTTACCTATTGGCACGGTGATTATCATTCAGCATAGTCGGTTCAGAACCACTGACTAAATAAATCTAAGGTGTTTAATGACACGACCCATTGCCATGATGTTCGTTCTTGGCGGCGCATCTTTCATGAGCTTTGTTGGCGTTTTAATGCGCCTGTTGGACGATGCCACTGGGTTTCAGATATTATTTTACCGTTCCCTTAGCCTAACCCTAATGGTGTTGATGGTGATTTGCGTCCGGCGCCGTTGCCCACCCAAAACTGTGTTGCGATCAATCGACCGGCATGATCTGTGGATGGGCGCTTGGCTGGCACTTGCGTTCACCAGTTATATTTTTTCGATGCTTCATACTTCGGTGGCCTCAACCCTGCTTATTTTAACCATTGTTCCGTTTTTAGCGGCCATTATTGCGTGGAAATGGATTGGTGAAATACCGCATCTGGTGACATGGCCGACCATGATGATCGCGATTTTTGGCGTTGGTCTGATGGTATATGACGGGGCATCACTTGGCTATTCGCTTGGAAATTTAAGCGCATTTGTTTCGGCGGGATGCTTTGCGATCATGCTGGTAATTGCACGGCGTAGCCGCAAGAGTGATGTTTTAGGCGGCACATTTATGGCCGGTGTTTTCAGCGCAATATCGGGTGGTGTCGCCGCTTTTCTGCTGGATGGCGGGCTCGCCATAAAGCAAAGCGACATGCTGATTATTCTGTTTATGGGGGCATTTACCATCGGCCTTGGCATTGCCTTGGTAACAACCGGCACAGGATATCTTCCCGCTGCCGAAGTCAGTTTGCTGGTGCTGATTGAAAGCGTTCTTGGCCCGCTATGGCCGTGGGTGTTTTTGGGCGAGTCCCTATCAAAATTGGAAATTATTGGCGGGGCCATCACTTTGGCGGCAGTGGTAACGATGACTGTCGCCAGCCAAAGACCAGCCACCAAGACCGCGCGCTAGCCAACCAACTAGCCCGATTGGACCCAGTAGCATTTATGTCATCAAATGAAAATGTCGCCTTTGACCATTACAGAAAATTTACCTCAATTTATTTCGCATTTGGCAAAAGTTCTTCATTGAAAACAGATATGCAAAAAACCGTAAGCTTCACTATATTAGCCCAATGACCACGGTGCGGCACCGAGGTAATTCATCACCTCGCCCTGGACCGTAATACAATATCATTTAGTTTTTTATTGGAGACGGCACATGTCAATCAGGCCAGTTAAAATGTCCAGCCAGTCACGTCCGACAATGGAAGGCGCTGGGGTTCATCTGCACCGGGTTTTCGGTTTTGGTGATACCACGCCGTTTGATCCATTTTTGATGATGGATGATTTTCGTAATGATAACCCGGCACATTACAAAAATGGCTTTCCATGGCACCCACATCGCGGCATCGAAACCATCACATATGTGTTAAAGGGCACCGTTGATCATGGGGACAGCCTTGGTAATCAGGGCACGTTGAGCGGTGGTGACGTCCAATGGATGACAGCCGGATCAGGCATCATTCATCAGGAAATGCCGCATGGCAACGCAGCTGGCGAGATGCACGGCTTTCAATTATGGGCAAATTTGCCAGCAAGCCAAAAAATGACCACGCCGCGCTATCAGGATATCAAGTCGAACGAAATAACCGAACTTCACGATGATGATGACAGCCGCATTCGTATCATTGCGGGTAACTATCGCGGCTATCAAGGGCCGGTTGATGGCATCGCCGCCGAACCCCAATATCTCGACATCACCCTGCCCCCCAACTGTTTCAAAGTCTTTCCATTTGACACGCGGCGTCAGGGATTTGCTTATATTTTTGAGGGTAGCGCGTCTTTCAGCAACGCCTCGTCGCCTTTTGGGGTGAAAGTTGAAAAGGAATTTGGCGGAGAAGAGATTGAAATTCGTGATCTATCAGGCAACCGGACATTGGTTTTGTTTGGTGATGGTGATGAGGTGGCTGTCACCTCTGGCGAACAGGGGGTGCGGTTTTTGTTGATCTCTGGTGCACCGTTAAAAGAGCCTGTGGCATGGCATGGCCCAATTGTTATGAACACACAGGCTGAATTGCAACAAGCCATGCGCGAGTTGAATAACGGTACCTTCATTAAAACCGGCGCCGCCGGTTGGTAGATACAGCAAATTACCCATCACTAGCAGATTTTGTGGAGCAACGATCTATGCGAAAAATTCAGGCGCAAGGCATTCACCATATCACCATCATCGGGGCTGATCGCCAGACCTCTATCGATTTCTGGGAGGGTGTTCTGGGTATGCCATTCGTTTTTGACCAGCCTAATCTGGACAACCCGGATGAAGGCCATGTTTATTTTGATCCCGGCGATGGGCGTTTAATCACGGTATTTACCGATGAAACCCGAAAAGCGGAAAAGCGGCGCCCACCGCAAGGCGCCGGGCATCTGCATCATCTGGCCATTACCGTTAGCCAGGCGACATTTGCCCAGACCGTTGAACGTTTGGACGAACGCGGCATTACCCATTCCGGCCCAAAAGATCGCGGCTTTATGGATTCAATTTATTTCAGGGATCCGCTTGGTATGCTGATAGAGTTGGCGGCGTACCGGTTTGAACCCCCGGTTGGAACCACACATGCAGATGTGTTAATCGAGGCGCACCGCCTGCGCGTTGCGCGTGGTGACGATCATATCGATCAAATTCATCTGGCTGATGCCATTGAATGGCTTTGTCAACAACGCCAGCAATCATTATCCAGCGACCGCAAGCCAAAACACCCTTATTAGGCGGTATCATCATTTTGCGTGCCGGTGCGGTGGCGGGAAAATTGTCGACCGGATTGAATGATTCTGTCGCCAAGTTTGCCTTGCAAATGATCCATCGCCGCTTCTAACCGGTTTCGCTTGTCATTCACCTCATCATTCAAATCAAGGAACAAGCTAGAACTAGCCTGATTTAAATGACTAACACCTATGCCTAACAGCCTGTACGGTATAAATTTTTGCGTTTCCGGTACAAGAAGCCTACGGCCAATATCAAATAAGATATGCGCCTTATCGGTCGGTGTCTCAAGACTATGCGCGCGGGTGATGATCCGGTGATCTGATCGCTTCAGCTTCAAGGTCACTGTCGCCCCGGTGAGCTGGCTAGATTTTAATCGTTTCGCTAATTTACCGCATAACCTCTCTAAAACGGCTTCTAATTCTGAAAATTCTGTCAAATCACACGAAAATGTCGTTTCATTCGACACTGATTTAGCGGCGCGTTCAGGCGTCACCGGGCGTGGGTCAATTCCCTTTGCCAGCGCTATGATCCGCCCCGCCTGACTTCCCAGTACCTTGGTCAATTGACGTTCATCGGCGGCACCAAGATCAGCACAGCTGTGATAGCCAGCGGCATGTAATTTTTTCAGCGTGGCTTTGCCAATGCCAAAGAGAACAGACACCGGTTGTGGGGCGAGCCAAGCTTCAGCCTCAGCCGCGCCGATCACAAAAAACCCGTCTGGTTTATCCCGGTCAGACGCCATTTTGGCGAGCGATTTATTTGGCCCAAGACCAATCGAAACGGTGATGCCAACATCGGCATTAATATGTTTTTGCAAGCGGATAAGGGCCTCGGCAGGGCTACATTTATGGTATTTTTGCGTGCCGGACAAATCCAGAAATGCCTCATCAATCGACAGAGGCTGGACAAGCGGGGTTAATGACAGCATATGGTCGCGAACCTGCCGGCTAATTTTTGTGTAATGTGCCATCCGCGGTTTAATCACAACCGCATCAGGACAGCGTTTTAAAGCCTGCCAGGCTGGCATAGCAGAGCGCACTCCATATTGCCTTGCGATATAACAGGCGGCAGCAACAACGCCGCGGTCCCCCCCACCGACAATCACCGGTTTGTTCAGCAGATCCGGATTATCACGCTTTTCAATTGACGCATAAAACGCGTCGCAATCGATATGCGCAATTGTCAAACCGAATAATTCAGCGTGGCACCGGATATTCCGGCTGTGACACACAACACAATCATAAGGCGGGTCCGGGGCACCAACAAACCCGGCAGACCCACAATCGCGGCACAAAACGGCAAATGATTTTGCATCATCCAAGACAAACCCTACCCAGCAGTCTTTTTGTCAGCCTATTCAGGCAACGGTGTTGGCGCCCCCAAACGTTTTTACTCGCTATAAATAGTTATCTACACCGCTAATCAAATGACACTGCCCGTTGATATTGTTGAGGCACCGAACTAGTTGCACGCAATGCCTTTGCCGCACGCCAGACCCAATGCGGGTCACGCAAAAATTCGCGTGCCAGGGCCACCATATCAGCCTGCCCTGCCCGAATAATCGTTTCCGCCTGAAACGGGTCAGTGATCATGCCAACAGCGATCACCGGCATGTCGACACGTTGCCGGATAAAATCGGCAAATCCAACCTGATACCCCGGCCCTATATCAATTTGTTGCAAGGGGGAATTGCCACCACTGCTCACATGAAGGGCTGAACACCCCCGGTCTTGCAACGCTTCAGCAAATGACGCGGTTTGTTCGACATCCCAGCCGCCTTCAACCCAGTCGCTTGCAGATACCCGAACAAGTAACGGCCGGTCTTGTGGCCACACCGCGCGCACGGCATCAAAAATCTCCAACGGATACCGCATGCGGTTTTCCAGCGACCCCCCATAAGAATCGTCACGCTGATTGCTGAGTGGCGATAAAAACTGATGCAGCAAATAGCCATGCGCGGCATGTAATTCTATGACATCCATATCAATTCTTAACGCACGTTCAGCCGCCGTAACGAAAGCCTGCTTGATTCGTGCCAAACCATCATCATCAAGGGCTTGCGGCGTATGCCATGCAGGATCAAAGGCAATGGCCGAAGGCGCAAATGTTTGCCATGCCCCATCAGATAGTGCAGACCCACCTTCCCATGGCCGCTGTGTCGAGGCTTTACGGCCCGCATGCGCCAACTGAACACCAATTTTACTATGCCCAACCGATTTGCAGAGCGCCACTACACGCGCCATTGCCGCTTCATTTTCATCAGAATAGAGACCCGCACATCCATGCGTGATGCGGCCAGCCGCTTCGACACCACTTGCCTCTAAAATGATCAACCCCGGCCCGCTTCGGGCAAATGATCCAGCATTAGCGATATGCCACTCATTCATCGTGCCATTGTCAGCCGAATATTGACACATTGGCGCCACCACTATGCGGTTTGGCAGTGTCATGCCGGCCAGAGTGATGGGTTCAAACAAAAGACTAGACATTAACAACTCCTGAACATGTAAGGCTGGCATTGATGATAGATATAGTGCAGATGACCAAAGCGATCCCACCATTGGTTGGTTAGAAACGCCCAGCCAATAACAAGGCGCTAGTCTAGGTGGAAACGAGCCGGCAAACAACATCATTACCGCCTGTGGTGCCCCAATTAATCGTCCGGCCATTGATCGGTACTTGGAATGCACATATTTAACGTGTAGAAAAACCGAGGCCTTCATCAGGCACATCAACAGCAGCACGAAACGGGTGGCAAGATGGAAAATTTAAAAGCACTTGGCAAAGCGTCGCAACAGCCACAACGGCCAGAAGACGCCGAACTTGAGCGGGTACCGAACCCTCACTCAGACACGAATTTTGTCGCGCGTTTTGTGCAACCTGAATTTACTTCGCTATGCCCGGTGACAGCCCAACCAGATTTTGCACATCTTGTAATTGATTATGTGCCCGACCAATGGATGGTCGAGTCAAAATCGCTGAAACTATATTTAAATAGTTTTCGTAATCATCAGTCATTTCATGAGGCTTGCACGGTTGGCATTGGCAAACAGCTTGTTGAGTTGTTGGCCCCGCGCTGGCTTCGGATCGGCGGATATTGGTACCCGCGCGGCGGCATGCCAATTGATGTATTCTGGCAATATGGCGAGATACCAGCTGGGACATGGGTGCCTGAACAAGGCGTTGCTGGATACCGCGGTCGCGGCTAGAAAAGACAGTCAAATTTATGCTTATATTTTAGTGTTGATTTGGTATAAAACTATCTGTTTCCATTATATAATGTAGTAATTTTCTGTCAATATATTTGGCAAAAAAATTGGGCAATAAATCGCGTGACTTATAGCGTGCGGGGCTGGCCAAACCGCGCGCCATCGCCGCCGCATCAGAATAGGTGATGGCCAGTATAAGCGGGTAGCTGGGGCCATTCAGGTCTTATTCTTCACTAAACACAACCCTCTCCGTCTGCGCGCCGTCAAGTTGCCAACATAACGGTGCCAGCACATCATTTACGTAGGCACCCATTTCACTATCCATACCGGGGCGGACGCGGCCTTCAAAGAGTGCGTATCATGTCAGCATGCGATCAGCCTCCACGGTGCTTAAAACTGTCGCGGCGGAAACTAAACAAAGCGTTCGGATCAACAGCAACATCCACAACAGCTGGTTTTCCACATGCCAGCGCCGCTTCGATAGCGCCCGGTACGTCGACCAGTTTTTCAGCGCGATAACCCGCCGCGCCATAGAGTTCAGCAAGCTTATCAAATGGCGGACTGGACACATCAGCCCCCATGTAGCGGCCGTTGAAGAAATCACGTTGATAGGCTTTTTCCGCGCCCCAACAGCCATTATTCATCACAACGGTCACGGTGTTGATATTGTAGTCAACGGCGGTGCTAAGTTCTGACACAGTCATACCAAACCCGCCATCACCCATCAGGCTGATCACTGGCCGTTCTGGCATGGCGAGCTTGACCCCTAGTCCACAGGCAAAGGAGAAACCAACAAGGCCAAAATCCAGCGGTGAAAACAGGCTTTTAGGCCCGACATAGCGCAGCGCATCCGTACCTTGCAGGCATAATGTACCAGCATCAAATGTGACAGCGGCATCATCTGGGAACACTTGGCGAAACGCCTTAAAAAGGCCAGATGGCTGTATCGGATCAGTTTCAACTGCATCTTCATCACGTTTGGCAAGAAACGCCGCTCGTTCGCCCTTATAGCTTTCCGTCCATGCATCAGCGGCAGCCCGTCTTTGGATTTTTTCAAGGGATGCGGCAAGGGCCCACGCCGCCCCCGGCGCATCCCCCCAAATACCAAGCGCAACCGGGAAAAATCTGCCAATAGCTGTCGGTTCAATTTCGATTTGAATGATCGCCGCATCCTTGTTGATATTATCATAGCTGTAAAAGGTTGAATTAAACCCAAGGCGCGTGCCCAACGCCAAAATGACGTCAGCTTCCTTTACCAAACGCGACGCAACCACATTTCCGCGTGGCCCCATCTGCCCGGCATTCAGTGGGTGTCCGAACGGTATTGCATCGCCATGCCCCGGTGAGGTCACGATCGGCGCGTTCAAACTTTCAGCCAGCACAATAGCGGCGTGATCGCCATTTGTGTTTTTAATGCCGCCGCCGGCGACAATCACTGGGCGGTCTGCCCCAGCCAAAAGCGCTGCGGCCTGTTCAATCTGTTCACTCCCAGCTTGTGGCAGGCTCATATTACGATAATTTTCGGGGTGTGAGTCACGATCAAATTCCGCCTGACCAGATAACGCATCACGTGGCAAATTAATCTGCACCGGACCTCGGCGCGGTGCTAAGGCCGTGCGAAAGGCCTCACGGAAAATTTCCGGAACCCGGTCAGGTGACGGTACCGTCCATGTCTTTTTTGTGATCGGGGCAAATAGTGCTTGTTGATCCACTTCCTGGAACGCATCACGGTAGATATGTCCCGAAGACAGCGCCCCAGCGATTGACACTACCGGTGAATAGGCCGCTTTTGCCTGCGCCAAACCTGTTACCAAATTTGTCGCGCCTGGGCCATTTTGCCCTGCAAGCACAACCCCAGCCTTGCCACTTGCACGGGCATATCCATCGGCCATATGTGTGCCGGTACGTTCATCGTGGATGCCGATAAATTTAATATCATCCGCATCATACAACGCATCAAACATTTCCATTGTGGCAGAGCCAATCAAACCAAATACATATTCGGTTTTCTCATTTCTCAAAGCCTCAACAGCGGCCTGACCGCCCGAGAGCGTTTGTTTTGTTGCTGACGTCATAATGCTAACTTTCTAAAAAAATTTATTACCGGCAGGGTGAATGATTGCGGTTGTTCGATCAGACCTAAATGCTTTAATTCAGGCACAATACAGATAGCGGCCTGATCAATTTCAGCGGCGATAGTTGCGGCCATATCAGGCGTGCTTCCACTGTCATTTTCACTGGTGATCACAATGGTTGGCACGCGCACCAGTGTGGCCGGGCGCGTGAGCTCTTTCACACCAGTGGCCAACACCCACGCCGCTTCTGCATAGCTTTGTGGGTCAACTTGCCGGCGCCATTGGCGCACCGTTTCCATAAAATCTGGGTTTGATGTTCTAAAATCATCGGTGAACCAACGTTGAAGTGCGGCTTCCATCGTCGCCATCGCCCCGTCTGACCGCACTGCCACGGCGCGTTCTTCAACAAGTGCTTGCGCTTTGTCGCCGCGGTCATGTGGTGAATTCAAAATTGCCAGCGCCAATAAACGATTTGGAAAATCAAGAGCAAAGCGGCGATTGATCATACCGCCAATCGAAAACCCGACCACCGCTGCTGTGTCAACTTGCAGATGGTCCAGCAAGCCTAGCAATTGCCGTGCATAAAGAGATAAATCAGTGGTCGCGGTTGGTGCCGCACTGTCACCATGGCCGACAAGATCATAACTCAACACCTGATAATCTGCTGCAAAATCGGCAATATGGTCACGCCACATATGCCGGCATAACCCCAAGCCGTGGATTAACACCACGACTGGTGCATTGGGTTTGCGCAAATACTCATAGGCGGTGCCATCAGGTGCTATTTCATACCCTGGCTGGATTGTCGACATCGTGTCCCATCTCCTTTAAATCTTCATACCAGTCACCAATACGGTATTGTGGATGGCCGCCAACCGACGCCCCCCAAGCGAGAAGCTGGTTATTTGGCTGTTCTGGCTGCAATCTGGCAATGGGTAAGACGCGAAAAACGGTAATCAGCAAACCGATCATAGAGAAACGCCGCCAACGGTTGCAACAATGGTGATTTGATGATCAATGCCAGATACCGCCAATAACTCAAACGCTGCCAAATCGCAATAAAAGCGGCCACGCCTACGTACAGGGTGCCAGCAGAATCGCGAGCGTGAAGCCGCCGCAATGCATCAGCCTGCGAAATATTAATATCAGCGAGAGAAGCGGGATCATGGGCAATATCACACCATAAAAATCTATCCGCTGGGGCGACACGCTTGTAATATTCGATTTCACGGCGGCATAACCCGCATTTCCCATCAAAATAAACTGTTAGCATGGTGTTTTCCGGTCTCAATAATAGCGTGCCTCGCCTTGTATTAGGTGGGTCGCAGATTAAAAATATCAAGCATAACATGCATTAAAACCGAAGCCGGACACACAAGCAGAGTTTTATGGTGACACAATCAATGATCACGCTAATCTGGAGAAAATTTGCGTTAAAAAAGAATGGTTATGAAACTCAGTGATGAAGAATGCGCCATGCGTAATGGCGATTTTGGCCTGGCCCAACAATGGGCGATCAACCATCAAATTCAAGTTGGTTCATTTTTTGACGCGATTGACATGGTACCGGTAAGCCAAGCGCATATGATGGCGGATCCAGAATCTGTTGGCGAAGCGGGGGTTGCCTTTGTCGAGGGGTTAGCCAGCCACAATACAAAAGTGATGATCCCGATGATCACGGATCCGCGTGGTGTTGATCTTGCCTATTACCAACCACTTGGCCAGACCGAAGAGATGGCATCACTTGAACGTCGGTTTATAGCCGCTTGCGAGGCCATTGGCATTATGATGACCAATACCTGTATCAATTACCAAACAATCATGCCGCCTGTACGTGGTGACCATCTGGCCTTTGGAGATACCGGTGTGGTGATCTATGCCAATAGCGTATGTGGGGCGCGATCAAATTTTGAGGGCGGACCATCGGCCCTCGCTGCCGGCTTGACTGGGCGAACACCGCGCTATGGCTTGCATCTCGACAGCTATCGGCGTGCCACTCGCCGCTTTCAGGTCACCATACAGCCAAAAAATCTGACCGACTGGGGTATTCTAGGTGCCGTTATCGGCAAAAAATCCGGAACCTATTGGGAAGTGCCAGTGATCGAGGGCATTGAGAGCAGTCCAACCTCGGATGAAGTTAAGCATTTTGGTGCGGCGATGGCCAGCTATGGTTCAACGCCGTTATTTCACCTTGTCGGCATCACCCCTGAAGCACAAAATTTAGCCGATTGCGGTGGCGATAAATGTCGTCCCGAAACAATTACAGCCGATGATATAAGCCGGCTTAGCGACGGCTTTAGTGGTCGCGGCGATAAGCTTGACGTGGTCGTGTTTGCCGCACCGCAACTATCAATCGTTGAGATGCAACAACTTGCCGGTTTGTGCCGCGGTGCCACATTTAAAGTGCCGGTGATTGTGTGCACTGCCCCGCAAGTCATTGGTGATGCGCGCCGTATGGGGTTTGCCGCGCAAATCGAGGCGGCGGGCGGCACTATTTTGGAGGGCACCTGTTTCTATAACCAATATGCCCGTGAAATCAGCGAGGCAAATGGTTGGGTGCGCTTGCTCAGCAATTCGGCAAAAATTGTCAATATTTTAGGCGGCTATGGATATAAGCCAGCGCTCGCCACTATGGAAGATTGTGTCGCGTCAGCGATTGAGGGGGTGATCCAATGACTAGGGAATTGAAATGCCATACAGGGGTTGGCCCAAAGGTAACCGGCATCGCCCTGGTTGCTGATGATAATTTTTCAGCACGCTATGACCTTGACCGCATCAAAGGCGTATTTTCACGGCCACAACACAAACTGGCCGGTCAATCTTACAAGGATAAAATTTTGGTTCTTAATACCGCCAAAGGCGGTGTGGCGACAGCTTGGATGTTGCATGAGATGGCGGCACGCAACATTGTGCCGAAAGCCATTTTATTTAATCAGGCCAACACAATTTTGGTACAGGGTGCAGCGCTGGCCAACATCACCATGTGTGACCGGTTTGAAGATGGTGATATCACCACGCTTATCACAACCGGGCAACAGCTAGAAATTGACCCAAAGGTTGGTATTGTGCGAGTGCTTTCTGATTAATCAGTCCTATTTACAGCGGCCCCAAGGCATATTCAACGGAACCAATTTTTTGTTGCACAGCCTCGTCACCGCCAGCCCATTCTGCCTTGGCAAAATCTTCGTGGTGGTTTTCGCTCAACGTGACGCCAAGCCGCATTATCTCTGGACTGACCTGCACGGCAATTTGGCTCAGCATAAGTTGCAACGCCTCATCACGTGTAAAGCCATGATCCATTAAAATCCGGATTGTGGCCTCGACCACTTCTACCATTACATCGGTATCAGTTTTTTTTGACATCTACGCCTCCTTCAAAAGCTCCAGAAGGTGAGATGCAAACACCATGCCAATAAAGCAACCATAACAAGCGATTAATCTAAACGACTTAATGGGCTAAGTCATTTTATGTTGTGTTATATACCGGGCACGTTTTTTTGCCTTCACAAGTCCAAGATCGACAACAACAAGGCCATCAACACAATGACCAAAATTTTCATCAATGTTAAAGCCACAAAACCGCGTGCCGCCTGGCAGGCATAAATCAGTATATTGTTTATAGAGCGTTGGAATTTTCACCCCCATAAAGGCAAGCTGTGATTTTAACGTCGCAAATGCAGTGTCGACATCATCACCCGTTGCCTGCCCAGCAATTAATGTTGCCGTTTCACCATCGCAAATATAGGGGCTTTTCGCCCGGGCAAGATTTTGCGGGTCTGGGTAATAATTGCCATAATGCGTAACCAGCAGATCGCGTGCCTTTTTCGGCAAATTTTGCGACAATGATACCGGTCCGAATAGATAGTTCACTTGCGGATGCCGTGCCAAATAGGCACCGAGCCCCTGCCATAAATAATCTAGACTGCGCTTGCCCCAATATTCGGGCTGAACAAAACTACGCCCCAACTCAAGCCCAGCCGTAAAAATGGGGGCCGCGTCTTTTGCGTAATCAAACAACGTCGCACTGTAGAGCAAATGGCTATCTTGTTGCGGCCATTTCCAGATTTCACCAAGTCGGTAAGCCCCCACAATTTCAAGATCAGTCTCATCCCACAAAATAAGATGACGATAATACCGATCAAAATCGTCGATATCCTTGCAATGGCCGGTGCCCTCACCCACGAAGCGGAATGTACGCTCTCGCAGTCGCCCAATTTCCTCCAAAACATTGAAATGATCCCCGCCATCAAGCAAGAAAATCGTCTTTTTATCAGATGTCTGACCCAATATTTCGGCTTGTGCTAATTCAGCCTGAATGATCTGCCGGTCAAGCTTGTCGATGAGCTGTGACTGGGTTGCAAATAGCGGCGTTTTACCAGACCCAATACGCCGCAGATGGGTGCTGACAAGCCCGGCTTGTTTTTTACGGGACAATGGCAGTCCCTCGATTACGCCCGGGGCAATTGGCTGGCCGATGGTAAATTTAATCTTGCCCTTAAAGCCAAGCATTTCACGCGGCAACATCAACATGGACAGGGGCTGGCTAAGCCGTGAAACCGCATAAAATAACGCAGAATTTCTGGCCTTGATATGGACCGGCAAAACTGGCGATCTGGTGGATTTGGCAAGCTGGATAAACCCAGGCAACCAATTTCTGTCGCGAATGCCTTTTGCCCCAGCCCGCGACACTTCACCAGCCGGAAAAATAATCACCGCTTCATCATTAAAAAGCGCTTGTTTGATCCGATAAATATCGGCCTTTTTTGTTTCGCCGCCCATTACATCAACAGGAAACAATAGATTGTTTAATTGATTGATATACAACAATAATTCATTCACAACAATACGCACATCACGGCGCACAGATGCTACCAGCCGAAGCAGTGCCAAACCATCCAACCCCCCAAGCGGATGGTTGGCCACAATGATCACCCGGCCCTTTGGCGGGATATGTTCGATGTCTTGATCGCCGGCGATAAAGTCAATTTTAAGATGGCTGAACACCTGATCGATAAATTGGAAATCTTGCACCGTCGCGTTTTCGATCAAAAACTCATTTATACGGTCTTCACAGACAAGTTTTTGTAACGCATATACAAGGCCTTGCCTTACCGGTGCCGGATAGGCTGAAAGCCGCGGCACCTGCGCCAGCAACACCGCACCAGTGTCAATCGGCTTGTTTTGCCGAAGTGCTTTTATCCCTGTTATTTGTCCATCCATGCCGCATTTCTAACGCCATTTTGTTACGGATTTATGACATCGCCTACCGGCCTAGAATAACGCAACACCGACGCCCACAACGCTTATGCCGGAAATAAAATTGCTTTATCGGCTGGTTGCCATGGTGGATATTTCTGCATGACCGCGGCAAACTCTGCTGATGCCAAAAACACGCCTAGCCAGCGATGCAGATGCGGCCATGGTTGCGCGTCAAACCAGATTTCGTCAACACCGCGAAACTGGCGCACAAAAGGCAAGGCGGCGGCATCAAGAACGCCATAATTTGCCCCTGATAGATAGCCTGTAGCGGACCCAAGCCGCTGGTCAATCTCGGTCAAAAACACACCTGCATCAGCGCGATTTTGTTGCCCAACATCTGCTTCAAACCGGCTGGCATATTTATAGTGATCAAGCTGTTGTTTAAATGGCCCATCCAATCGGTCAAAAAACGCATGACAAAAATCCGGGTCAGCCTGCCACAGATTTAACCAACCGTGCGGATCAGATTGTTGCAATGCCCACAACATGATATCGCGGCTTTCATCAATAACCTGACCGTTCGTTAGCACCAAGACCGGCACCGTTGCCTTTTTCGCGGCAGCAAGAAATTCTGCTGGCTTATCGCGTAGCTTAATTTCGCGCAAATAGACAAGATGCTGGCTGGCATGAATCGCTAGACGGGCGCGCATGGCATAGGGACAACGCCGGAAACTCCACAACACTGGATATGGCTGTTGTTGCACGTTCCGCATACCGTCAACCGCGCGCGAGATGCGCGACTATATCAAAGCTGGCTCCTTTTACACAAAAGGCTCTGGCAAACCCCAACACCAACACCCCATTATCTGGCGTGATACGCAACATATGGAAATCGGTAAAATCCCTGATCAAACGCATAGTGTTGCCATGCGCCGCGGCAAAATCATCACAAAGAGCCCGAAATTCTGCATCGTCTCGCGGCACCTCTGCAACAGCCCCCCCCAAATTTCAGCCGGTGCCGCGCCCAGATATTAGATGTGGCGGCTTCATCAAGCGCGATGATGAAGCTGGCACGGTTTTGCGCTAAAAGCGCCTGCACGTGACCAGCTAGGTGACTGGTGTAGATATAAAGACCGTCATGTCGGCGGATAAAGGGAGATATGCCCAGATCAGGAACAGCGCTATCATCAAAAACCGCAATAGTAAGTGATTTTTGCGCCAACAGCGTATCACGCGCCGCCACAATAGTGGCCTTGGACATACCAGACGAAGTCTCATAATCTGTTATTGCATCCATTGGCCGTACCTTGTTATGCCCCTCGCCCGCGAAACAATTGTCGTGTTTTACAACATCTGATCGGAAACGTGAACTATTCGGGTGACTTTTTGCCAACACGCCTTGTCAAAAAGAGATGAATAGGCTTCCCTATTCCTGTCGCTATTGCATGTTAACAACGCCAATACAGCCCAGATGTCAGCCACCAACAAAATCGTCAATGTAGAAATTTACGCCGATATCATCTGCCCTTGGTGTTACATTGGTAAAAAGCGGCTTGATGCGGCCTTTGCGGCACGTCGCCATGTGACCCCCCGCTATATTTGGCGTGGATTTTTGCTGAACCCCGGGATGCCGGCTGAGGGTATGGACCGGCAAGCCTATCTGCATAATAAATTTGGTAGCGCCGCCGCTGCTGTTTACGGACGTATCGCCGCCGCCGGACTGGATAGTGGCATTGCCTTTAATTTTGACAAAATCACTCGCACACCAGATAGCCGCGGCGTACATCACGTGCTATTATCTGCGAAAAATAATGTCGAAATTTTAAGCGAAGCGTTCTATCAGGCCTATTTCATTGAGGGCAAGGATATTGGCGACCCTGATATCATAGCGGCTATCATTGATGAAGCTGGCGTGGATATTGACTTAGACACAGTCCATAGCACCGCAACACAGCGCCAGCTTGAACAAGATTTGTTTATGGCGCGGCAACTTCAGCTTGACGGCGTTCCCTATTTTATTTTTGCCGAACAATATGCTGTCGCCGGGGCGCATTTATCTGAACATTTTCTGCCTGTGATTGACGCGGCCACAGCTTAACACAGGTCATATGCGGTCTTACAGCAAGCTGATCAATTGCTGTATCACCTCGCGGCATGCCGGCACTTGCATATCTGATTTTTCTAATGGGGCTTTGACAAATAGCCGGTGGTCAGGGCGCAATTGTACCCGCCCGCCCTGCCCGGCAATCCAGCCAATCAACTGTTCTGGCCGCGCAAATTGATCATCACGGAATGATAGAGATATGCCTTTGGGACCCACATCAATTTTTTCAACATTCGCACTTCGGCAAAGCTGTTTTAGATCGATAAATGCAAACAGGTTACGCACAGAATCTGGCAATGGGCCAAACCGGTCAACAAGTTCAGCAATCATGTGATCAATCGCTTGTGGATCGCCAAGATCACCAATACGGCGATAGATCGACAAACGCACATTCAGATCAGGCACATAAGTTTCTGGAATGCGCACTTCAATGCCAAGGTTGATTTGCGGTGTCCAGACAGTTTCAGCAGATGCTTCATCATCGTCAGCTTTTCCGGTTTTTGCCGCTTCGACAGCCTGACGTAGCATTTCCTGATATAGCTCAACACCGACCTCGCGCACATGGCCCGATTGTTCATCACCAAGCAAATTCCCAGCACCGCGAATATCCATATCATAAGATGCCAAGGTAAACCCAGCGCCCAATGTATCTAGCGTTTGCATCACTTCCAAACGGCGGCGGGCATGCGGGCTTAACAGACGTTTTGGATCAGAGGTCAAATAGGCATATGCACGTTGCCGCCCCCGTCCCACCCGACCGCGCAATTGATATAATTGTGACAGGCCAAACATATCCGCGCGATGAATGATCATGGTATTGGCTGACGGGATATCAATGCCTGACTCTACAATATTGGTTGAAAGCAGAATATCCGCCTCGCCATCAGCAAAACGTGTCATCACCGTATCCAGCTCATTTGGCGCCATGCGCCCATGTGCTGATAATATCCGCGCGTCTGGCACCAGCGCCATTACCCGGTCATAGACACGCTGCATGTCATCAATGCGCGGACAGACAACGAAAACTTGGCCACCACGAAACATCTCGCGTTGAATGGCTTCACGTAAAACCACCCCATCCCATGGGCCCACAAACGTGCGTACAGCCAAGCGGTCAACCGGCGGCGTTGCGATCAGCGACATGTCGCGCACGCCGGACAAGGCCATTTGCAGGGTGCGTGGGATCGGTGTTGCCGATAACGTCAACACATGAATATCACCGCGCAATTCTTTCAGACGCTCCTTTTGCCCAACGCCAAAATGCTGTTCTTCATCAATGATCAGCAAGCCAAGATGGTTAAAGTTAATTGTTTTGGCCAACAGCGCATGGGTACCAATAGCAATCTGCACATCCCCAGACGCAATGCCTTCGCGTATGTCTCTTGCCTCGTGCGTTGGTGTCATCCGCGACAACACGCCTATTTTCACCGGAAACCCGTTAAATCGTTCGGTAAACACCTTGCCATGTTGGCGCGCCAATAATGTTGTTGGTGCCACCACTGCGACCTGATAGCCGGCCATTGCCGCAATAAAAGCGGCGCGCAATGCCACTTCGGTTTTGCCAAATCCCACATCACCACAAATCAGCCTGTCACTCGCCTTGCCCGATGCAAGATCGTCAACGACATCAGCGATGGCATGTAATTGGTCATCTGTTTCACTGAACGCAAAACGACCACAAAATTCGGCAAAACTACCATCTTCAGCCATCAGAGGTTCAGCTCTGGCGCGTTGGCGCGATGCCGCGATCTTAATCAATTGTTCGGCCATGATGCGAACCCGCCCTTTAATACGGGCAACCCGTGCCTGCCATGCCGCACCGCCAAGCCGGTCTAGCTGTGCATCGCTATCGCCACTGCCGTAGCGGCTCAGCAATTCGATATTTTCAACTGGCAGATACAGCTTGTCACCACTCGCATAGACCAAATGCAAGCAATCATGGTCGCCGCCCGCACTATTAATGATGACCAGCCCTTCATAGCGGCCAATACCATGTTCGGCATGCACAACCAAATCGCCCGTTTCCAGCGCGCTGACTTCACGCAGGAAATCATCACCACGGCCACGTTTTGATTGCGGACGCGACAGCCGCTGGCCAAAAATATCCGGCTCAGCAAATACCAGTAGATGATCCGTTTGAAACCCGGTTTCCAATGGCCATTGGGTGATATAGAGGCCCGCTTTTTTGACCTCGGACAAGGATGAAACGGCTTGCACGATGCCAACGCCTATCTGTTGTTCCAGCAAATCCGTCAAACGGCTGGCCGCCCCAGCTGAACTACAGGCCAATACGACCGGCCGATTTTGTCCTTGTCGTTCAGATGTAATGGCCGCCACGCAGTCAGCAACGGCACTTGTGGCACCGGATGCCGCCAATCGGATACCGGCGCGGCCGCCTGCATCAGTCTGCCCCTGTTCAGACGCCTCTGGCGCGGCGGTTTCGGGCGCAGCAAACGCAAAAAGCCGCCGTGTCGACGCCCCTGTAAGCACTGTTTCAATTTGTTGTTCATTTAGATAGAGCTGATCGGTGGGTAATGGCCGGTAGGGCGCGGCATCATCTTGATCATGCTGGTTCCGAGCGTCGAAAAAATCTTGGATTTGGACTTGCCGCGCAGCGGATGCCGCATCCCCCTCATGGTCCAAAAACAATGGCCACCCCGGGCAATAATCGGCCAAGGTTGCAAGCTGGTCGTGAAATAATGGCAACCAATGTTCAATGCCCGGATGCATGCGCCCAGCCGACACCGACTCATAAAGCGCGTCACGGCTAGCACTCGCGCCGAATGCCTGTAGATAGCGCGTTCGAAAACGGCTGATACTGGTATCGGTCAACATAAATTCTGCAACGGGCCGTAAAATCAACCGATCAAGCCGCCCAGTACTGCGTTGGGTGGCGGCATCAAAAACCCGCATGGTTTCTATTTCATCACCAAAAAAATCCAAGCGGACCGGATCACTTTGGCCCGGTGGGAAAACGTCTAAAATACCACCGCGAATGGAAAATTCACCCGTTTCACGGACCGTGTCAGTCCGCAAATAGGCGTGATTAGACAGAAATTCAGCAAGGCTGGCCGGGCTATGCGCAGCTGCTGGGGTGATCACCAGACTACTATCGGTAAAATAATCAGCCGGTGGCAGTTTTTGCATAATTGCATTGATTGTGGTGAGCAAAATTGCCGGCACCTCGCCAGCGCATAAGCGGGCGAGCGTCTCAATGCGCCGCCCAACTAACCCACCTTGCGGCGACAACCGGTCATAAGGCAAACAATCCCACGCTGGCAAAACCCATCGGTCAAGCTGAGGAGCAATGCATGTCAAGCCGGCCTCTACAGCCGCCAATCTGGCATCATCTCGTGCCACAAAAATGATCGGCGCTTGCGTTTGGGCGGCCGCGGCAAGCACCAAAGAAAGGGCCCCATCCGGCGCCCCCCAAACATCCCCATTATTTTTAATATTACTAATAAATTCCATTTGTTAATTGCTGTCTTTAAATTTTTTTATTAATTTAAAAACAGGTGTATTATAGGCATCAGGCACCTCCTCATTTCCAGTCACCCACACATAGATCCAATGGTCACCAGCGGCGAGTAAATTTTCAAAATCAGTCAAATCATCATCACTCAAGTCAGCCAAATAGGATTTGGCAAAATGCCCAAGCAAAAGATCCGTTTCCTTCATGCCGGTATAGCTTGCCTGATAAATCAGCCGCCGCACCCGATCCGACAGTACAGGCGGCGTGTCCGATAGTGATGACGACATGACAATAATCCTTGGCAGTGGTGATTACAGGCGGTTTTATGAGTGGCATCACATAGCAGAAACCAACCAGCCTGCCTAGCGATATGGCGACAAAACAATTTTGATCACATTTAAGCCAATGCTAGATTTTTTGGCCAATCGGAACAAATATTTGCTAGGCTATAAAACAAGTGGGGCCCAAACAATATGATCCCAGAGCCGATGTGAAAGCCAACCCAGTGCACCCAAAAAGACCGCCTGAAATCTTTCAACTATTTGCCGCTACAACAAGCCTGGCCGGTGTTGGTGCAAAACTTGCCGGCGTTCTTGAAAAACGGGTTGGCAGTTATGTGATTGATGTGTTGCGGCATCTGCCAATCGGCCTCATTGACAGGCGGCAACGCCCGGCATTGGACGCCATCGTTGATGGCAGTATGGCCACCATTGAGATCTTGGTCATTAAGCATGACCGACCGCCACGCGGCACACGCCGCCCGTACCGTGTCTTTTGCCAGAATGATACAGGCGAACTGGAATTGGTATTTTTTCATGCACATAACGACTATATCGCCAAACAATTGCCAATTGGTGAACGCCGCATTGTCAGCGGGCGTGTTGAATTATTTCAAGGGCGCGTGCAGATGGCGCACCCAGATCATATCGTGGTGCTGGAACATAGCGCCAGTATGCCCCTGTTGGAACCTGTCTATCCGTTAACAGCCGGACTGACTCCCAAAATATTGCGGCGTGCGATTGCTGATGCACTCAAGCGTATCCCTGATCTGCCCGAATGGATACCGGCTCCGATCATGGCCGAACACAACTGGCCAAATTTTGCCGATGCCATGCGGGCCGTTCATGCGCCACAAGCCGAAACCGATCTTCTGCCAACCAGCCCTGCCCGTGCCCGCCTTGCCTTTGATGAATTGCTCGCCAACCAACTGGCATTATCTATGGTGCGCCGACAGGCGAGCGATACCGCGCCCGGCCGTTGTTTTGCGCCGCAAGGCCAGCTTCTTAGGGCGTTAACAGCTGACCTACCCTTTGAAATGACGGCCGCGCAACACGCTGCGATTGGCGAAATTACGGCTGATCAAGCCACCCCAAAGCGCATGCTTCGAATGCTACAGGGCGATGTCGGGTCTGGCAAAACGCTAGTGGCACTTGCGGCTATGCTCACTGTTGCTGAAACTGGTGCGCAAGCGGCACTTCTGGCGCCAACCGGAGTGCTGGCACGCCAGCATCACGCAAGCCTCAATGCCCTGCTTCGCCCATTAAAAATGGAGGTCGGACTGCTTTTAGGGCAGGGACGCACAAGCAATGCTGCCGCTGATGATGCGTTGCCAAACGGCATCAATTATGCCCCACGCACCCGCAAAGATACCTTGGCCGCTATGGCAGATGGAACAATTTCGCTGGTTGTTGGCACGCATGCCTTGTTATCTGACACAGCCATTTTTCACGATTTAGGGCTAGCCGTCATCGATGAACAGCACAGATTCGGCGTCCGCCAGCGCATTTTACTTGGTGAAAAAGGGCGTGATGTAGATGTGTTGGTGATGACCGCCACCCCTATCCCGCGCAGTTTGGCCATGACAGCTTATGGCGATCTTGATCATTCGCGGCTCGATGAAAAACCTGTTGGCCGTTCGCCAATTGACACACGGGCCATGGCCAAAGACAGACTGAACGAGATTGTTAATAGCTTGCGGCGGGCCCTACATGACGGCAAGCGCGCCTATTGGATCTGCCCCCTTGTCGATGAATCAGACAAGCTGGATATTGCCGCCGCCGAAGATCGTTTCACCGCGCTTACCCACGCGCTTGCCGGCATTGGTGTAGCGTTGGCGCATGGTAAGATGAAAGCCGCTGAACGCGACGCCGCCATGCAGGCATTCAGAACAGGACAAGCCCAGCTTCTTGTGGCAACAACCGTGGTCGAGGTGGGCGTCGACGTACCAGAGGCCAGCATAATTGTCATCGAACATGCAGAACGTTTTGGTCTGGCGCAACTGCACCAGCTTCGCGGCCGGGTGGGCCGCAGCACAGCCCAGAGCAGCTGCCTGCTTGTCTATCAACCCCCATTAAGCGAGACTGCCAACAAAAGACTGTCGGTCATGCGTGGCACAAATGATGGGTTCGTGATCGCTGAAGAAGACCTGAATTTGCGTGGCCCCGGCGAATTTTTGGGTCAACGTCAATCTGGGGTGCCCGAATTTGTGTTGGCTGATCTTGCCGCCCACCGTGATCTGCTGGCCATTGCACGTGAACAGGCACAAATAATGTTGGCGGGCAACGGCATGCACCACATCAATTTGTTGCTTAGCCTGTTTGAACGTGACAGCGCGGTAAAATTTTTGACGGCCGGCTAGGCCGACCATTAGCGAAAAAAGAGCTATGATTTTTTTCGTGCCTGTATTGTTTTTATAGCCGATTTTTTGGCGACTGTCTTTTTTGCGGCTGGCTTTTTAGTTGCTATTTTTTTTGATACCGCTTTTTTTGCGTCCATTTTTTTCACAGCAGACTTTTTAGCCGCACTATTTTTAGCCGCCACAGGAGGTGCCGACGTTGCAGACTGGCTACGATCAGGCGGGGTCACAATACCGCCAGACACCACCAGCTTGACCGCCTCCTCAACTGTCATTTTAAGAAAAATAACGTCTTCACGTGGACAGAATAATAAAAAACCAGAGGTTGGGTTTGGCGTTGTTGGCACAAACACATTGACCATTGACGATGGAATACGGCCGGCAACTTCGCCTTTTGTATTGCCGGTCACAAAGCCGATCACCCACAATTTTTTGCGTGGATATTCGACCAAAACAACTTCACGAAACGCATCAGATTGGGTCGAAATTACCGTTTCCAAAATTTGTTTGATCGCACCGTAAATTGACCGAACCACTGGCATTTTGTTTAATATCGCTTCGCCAAGCCGGATGATATAGCGCCCAAGAAAACCCGCCGCGATGGCACCAATCAAGGTGATCAGAACCGCACCAATGACCAGCCCAATACCCGGCACATTGCCCAAAATGGATGTTTCGAAGCCTGGCAAAAGCTTGCTGACCTGCGAGTCAATCAGTTCAATAGCCGCCCAGGTGATATAGACCGTCAGCAATACCGGCGCAGTGACCAGTAACCCGGTAAAAAACCACGCACGAATACGGCCAAACAGGCCCGGCTTTGAGACGTTATGTGTGTTATCTATCTGTGTCATCGGGCTCGCGGTCCTATGGATGATGGTACAAGCGCTTGGTTTACAACATCCGCACGCTGTATTTGCTCTGTTTACACCAATTTAGCATTCGCTTTCAATAGCTAGCGATATCGTTTTCCAGATGACATTATGTTGTTTTTCAAACCGCATTATCAGCCGAATTTCGTTTCCTGTGACGGTCATTTTTGCTAGCATCCATCACATGTCAGATACAGTTCAACAACTTCAAAACATCATCACCATCATGGCCAAGTTACGTGACCCAGAAACCGGGTGTCCGTGGGATGCGAAACAGGATTTTGCCAGCATAGCACCCTACACCATAGAAGAAGCCTATGAGGTTGCTGATGCAATTGAAAGCGGCGATCGTGAAGCCCTTTGCGATGAGTTAGGCGATTTGTTGTTGCAGGTTGTGTTTCACGCCCGCATCGCCGAAGAAGAAGGCAGTTTTACGCTTGCCGATGTGGCCAAATCGATTTCTAACAAAATGATTAACCGCCACCCGCATGTGTTTGGTGACGACAAAATGCCCAAAGTCAACGAGCAACGCCAATTATGGGAAGACATCAAAAAAGCCGAACGCGCGGCGAAAGGGCAAAATGGCGTTTTGGGCGGCATACCAGTTGGCATGCCACCGATGCAACGGGCTTTGAAATTGCAAAAACGTGCCGCCAGCGTCGGGTTTGACTGGCCTGACATTGCACAAATTATCGATAAAATGCATGAAGAAGCCGCCGAACTGACCGCTGAACTTGAAGCCACACCGCAAAACGAACAACGTCTGAGCGACGAAGTTGGCGATCTTTTATTTGTCGCCGTGAATTTGGCGCGCAAGGCTGGGGTTGATCCAGAAACGGCTTTGATTGGCTGTAATAAGAAGTTCGAAGAACGGTTTAATTATATAGAACAACAACTTGATTTATATGGAAAATCAATCTCTGAATCAACACTTGAAGACATGGAAGATCTGTGGCAGGACGCAAAAACAGCCAAACGCTAACAGTTGCAAAATCGGTTTGCTATCGCTTTTCATGCCCATATGTGGCGGTGAAGATTTTGCCAACCAACAAGGCTAGACGCCGCCATAATCGGGCCGTCATCAACTGCATTAAATGGTTTGGCACCGGTGACCATCGCCGCATGCCCACCGGCCTCACGGCATAATAAATCAACCGGGGCATGATCCCATGGGGTCGCACGGCCATGCATCAAAAAATCCTCTGTGCCTTCTGCGATACGTGTCGCTAACACGCCGGCACTGCCAATATAGTGCCGCCCAGCAATCGTGCGCATACGGGTCAGCACCGCGCTTTTAACGGGTTCTTCCAGCCCTTTTGTATTGCCCGACCCGCGCATGACAAGCGGGTCAACCGGCGGTTGGCTGATTTTGAGGGGGGTCTTAGTTATGTCTCGATAACAATACGCACCAGATCCAGCCGCCGCGTAATAGAGTGCTTTTTCGATCGGCAACCAAATCCAGCATTGCAATGGCACGCCATTCCACATCAAGGCAACCATGCTACAAAAATCTGGTACCCCATTTACAAAATTATTTGTGCCATCGATTGGATCAATGGCCCAAGCATAACCATCACCAGCATATTGCCTCAATACAGGTGTTTCTGCGACCGCCTCTTCACCAATACAATGCCCCGCTTGCAAGTCCTGTAACCGCGGTGCCAACCAAGACTCGGCATTTTTGTCAGCCACAGTCACAAGGTCATGGGGCCCGGTCTTAACGCCAATGTCAGCGCTCTGCAAATTACCAAATTTGGGCAGAATGAACGTCTCTGCGGCGCCTTGAATGTAATCAGCAACAAGCGGTCGCAACGCGTCATCGACCGCAGGCAATCCTATCGGTTCACCCCCGGCCACATCACTCACCGTCTTGAGTTAAATCCTCTTCATCAAATTCCTGCAACTGAACTGATGAGACCGGCATAATTGTCGAAATCGCGTGTTTATAGACTAGTTGGACATGCTGGTCACGTTTCAGCAAAATAGAGAAATTATCAAACCAGGTGATAATGCCTTGTAATTTAACACCATTTACCAGAAATACTGTGACCGCCACATGCGATTTTCTGACGTTGTTCAAAAACACTTCTTGTAGATTACGGCTCTTATCACTGGCCATTTCGTCCTCCCCACTCATCACCACGGCCCCCCCTATCATGGACAGGCTCTTACCCGCCATTATCTAGAAAAAATCAAGCCGCACTGACAATAATTTCTCAACCTGCGCAATTTTGCCACGCGTCACAAAAATAATCACTGTATCACCGGCTTCGATTACCGTATCACCGCGAACAGCCATCACAGTACCATCACGTAAAATGCCGCCGATGGCTACCCCTTTCGGAATTTTTGCTGTTCGCAACGGCTTACCAACAAGCGAGGATGACGGCAACGCCTCGGCTTCTAGCACTTCACCAAGGTCCTCAACAATCGGATGCACATCACGAATACGGCCCCGCCGTACATGCTCAAGAATCGATGAAACGGTGATTTGTGACGGGTTAATGACGGCGTCTACGCCAAGCGTCCCAACAAGCGGAATAAAGCCCGGAATATTCACCAGCGCCACCGCATGTTTAGCCCCAGTTCTTTTCGCCAGCAATGCTGACAAAATATTAACCTCATCATCTTCAGTAACGGCAACAAATGTCTCGGTCGCATGCACACTGGCTTCGCGCAAAATAGCGCTGTCTAGCGCGTCTCCATTAATGATATCGGTATTTTCCAACTCCTGCGCCAAATAACGGGCGCGGGTCGGGTCAAGCTCAATGATCCGGTTGTGGGTATTGGAAAAATGCGCTTCAATTTCGCGTGACAGCATCATGCCGATACTGCCTCCACCGGCAATCACCACCGAACGTGCTTCATCTTCCTCATGACCAAAGCTGGCCATAGCCCGCTCAAGATGGGCACTGTCACAAACAAAATATACCCGGTCACCGATTTGCATGGCCTCTGCACCCGATCTCGGCAGAATAACCGCGCCATCGCGAATGATTGCCAAAACAGTCAGCGCCAAGTCCGGAAACAGGCTAGTCAAATGCCGCAATGGTGTGCCGACCGTTGGGCTATCAGCTGTACACAACACCCCGACAAGGTTCATTTTGCCATCACACATATTTTTGACATCAAATGCCCCCGGCACGCGCAATTGGTTGCTGATTGACGCCGATACTTCTGCTTCTGGCGAAATGATATGGTCGATGGGCAAATTGTCGTCACCATATAATGCCGCATAGGCAGTATCGAGATAGGCGTTATTGCGGATCCGCGCAATTTTGACCGGGGTGTTAAAAATGCTGTGGCTGATCTGACACGCCACCATGTTCACTTCATCAGATTCGGTCACAGCAATTAATAGCTCGGCATCTCGCACGCCAGCTTCGGCTAGCCGGTCCGGATGTGAGGCCACACCAACAACACCATGCACGTCGTAATGATCAGTGATGCGTTGAATATTCTCGGCTGAAGCATCAATTACTGTCACATCATTATGTTCTTCGGCCAAGTGCGAGGCTATGGCACTGCCGACAAGTCCGGCGCCACAAATTACAATTTTCATTCCTTACGCTCCCCTTCCTGATAATCCGAGGCGATATTCAGCGCTTTTAATTTGCGGTGCAAGGCGGAACGCTCCATGCCAATAAAACTTGCCACGCGCGATACATTACCGTCAAATCTATGCAATTGCGTGACCAGATAGGCCCGTTCAAATTCTTCACGCGCCCCGCGCAATGGCAGCCCCATCAGCGTATCCATTTCAGTCTCGTCGCCAGACCGCGTCACGTTGTGTATTTCTGCTGGCAGCAAATCCAGATCAATTGGCTCATTGCGGTCATTCGGCGCCAAGATGAGCATAGTTTCAATCACGTTATGGATCTGACGGACATTGCCCGGCCAGCTATAGCCCTGCATCGCGGCCAAAACCTCGTCGCTTATTTTAAACGGCAAGACCCCAAGCCGCTTTGCCACCAATGCGGTGAAATGCTTGGCAAGAAGCGGAATATCCTCGCGGCGTTGTGCCAGTGGGGGCATTGTCAATGGCACAACGCCAAGCCGGTAATAAAGATCCTCACGCAGACGCCCGGCGCTTATTTCAGCGCCAAAATCACGGCTTGATGCTGAAATCACCCGAACATCAACAACCACTTCGGTATTGCCACCAACCCGGCGGAACCGTTGTTCATTGACCGTACGCACAATTTTACCCTGCGTCTCAAGCGGCAAATCGCATATCTCGTCAAAATATAAGGTGCCTTTATGTGCCTGCTCAAAAAGCCCAACGACCCGGCGATGGCTCTGCAGGCTTTCTGAACCAAATAATTCAGCATCCACCCGTTCTGACGCCAGACGCGCACAATTTGCCACAACAAACCGCTCATCTCGACGGTCTGACTTATTGTGAATACAACGTGCGGCCAATTCTTTGCCACTGCCACTTGGCCCATTCACAAGCACCCGGCTTGCCGTTGGTGCAATTTTATCAATTGATTGACGGATACCTCGCATCACCGCTGATTTGCCGACCAATTCCGGGGCCACACCATCGGTCATCTTTTCCCTTAATTCGTTGTTTTCACGCGCTAATTTTGCACTCTCAAGCGCGCGCGCCACCATCATCAACAACCGTTCTTCCTTAAACGGCTTTTCGATAAAATCATAAGCGCCATTGCGGATCGCCTGAACGGCGGTTTCAATGGTGCCATGTCCGGAAATCATCAAGATTGGCAAATCTGGGTATATGGATTTCGTCCATTCGAGCAATTCCAGCCCATCCATATCAGAATCACGCATCCAGATATCCAAAATGGCCAGTTTTGGCGGTTCTGACAGCAACAAATTCCGCGCCTCAGCGGCGCCCGCCGCCTGTTTTGTCGCAAAGCCCTCATCTTCAAGCGTCATGCTGATCAATGACCGGATGTCACGCTCGTCATCGACGATTAAAATGTCTCTCGCCATGGTTTATGCCTTGTCCGATTGTGGGCGTTTGAACCACAGTTTGACGCTGGCACCACCGGACTCTGCCGCACCAAGTTCCATCCGCCCTGCATGGTCATCCATGATTTTACTGACAATGGCAAGTCCTAGGCCAGTGCCTTTTTGCCGCGTTGTCACATAAGGCTCCAGAAGCTGTACGATATCCATATCAGGAAAGCCCGGCCCATTATCGCTAATGGTCAAAATTGTGTCTTCATCATTTTCCTGCAAGAGCAGAGTGATATGAGCTGATTTTACGTTATTTTCAAGCAGACTTTCCCGCGCATTCTGCAACAAATTTGTTATGGCTTGGCGCAACAACCCGGGATCACAAATAATCACATAGTCACTTTGACCATTATCAACTTCCAACGAGATTTGAAGTTTTTTGGACTCAAAAAGCGTGATCTGGCCAGACACGAGATCATAAAGTGATCCAGCCTCCATCACCGGTTGCGGCATACGCGCGAACGCCGAAAATTCATCGACCATACGGCCGATATCGTCAACTTGCCGCGAAATAATATCAACATATTCTTCAAACCGTTCAGAATCAGCCGCTGATTTTGGTTTAAATTTTTTCCTTAGCCGGTCTGATGCTAACTGAATGGGGGTCAGTGGGTTTTTGATTTCATGCGCAATGCGCCGGGCAATATCTGACCACGCCGCCTTGCGCTGTGCGCTCAACAAATCGGTCACATCATCAAATGTCACAACAAACCCAATAATCCGCCCTTCAATACGTTCACTCACCACTCTGGCACGCAGAATCGTACGCCTCGTATCGCGCACAAGGGTAATCTGATCCTCAGCAAACCGGCGTGTTGCTTTTTTTGTCATGCCCATTAACCCGGAAAATTCCGGCACAACATAAACAAAATTATGACCAATCAATTCTTGGTCTGTTTTGCCAAGCAACGCCCGCGCCGATGCATTTGGCAACGTCACCTTGCCATCTGCATCAAGCCCAATCACACCAGAAGAGACACCGCCCAATACCGCTTCAGTAAATTCACGACGCTGATCCAGTTGCAAATTGGCTTGCACCAGCTGTTTCCGGCTTCGGGCTAGCTCATCCAGCATCCTGTTGAACGACCCGCCAAGCTGGGCAATTTCCTCAACACTCAGATTATCCGGGACACGCGGCGACAAATTACCACCGCGCACCTGTTCAGCCACTTGTATCACCGCACCAAGCGGCCCCACAATCGCTGTCGCCAAATTCAACCCAAACCACAAGGCGGAAATCAGTAACAGCAGCAAAATAAAACTGAACAACGCGGCAAAACTGATCTGAAGATCAAGCTGTTTAAAGCCTAATTGCTGGTAATCCAAAGCCGCCAAGCTTGTACTATCCATGGCCTGCAACACTTTGATATCGATGAATCTGCCAACAAGAAGATAGGCATCAACAAAACTGTTTAGCTTGATGATGGCACGCAATTTATTGGTTTCATCAGCGCGCAAAATCACCACTTCACCGCCACGCGCTTGTTCAAGCCATGCATTTTTCAAATTGGCAAATGTGATGGCAAAGGCAAAGCGTGATTTGGCAAGAACCTGACCAGTGCTGTCAAAAATAATCGCATCGGACAGGTTTCGTAAACTGGCCTGATCAGACAAATAGCGGTCCATCAAATTGCGATTACCAGACAGACGATACGCCTCGCGATTAATGTCGTTAGCCATGGCCAGTGACTCACCAGAAATTGACCGCGCATGTTCATCAAAATAGGACTCAGCCACGGTCACTGACTCGTTGACCGCTGTTGAAATCCGATCGGCAAACCAGCCCCGCAACGAATAATCAACAACAAACAAGGCAAATAAAGTCACAATAATCGCTGGCAGGGTAGTTAACCCACCAAACAGCAACGCAAGCCGCCAATGGAGTTGATGCCCGGCCAGCCGGCGCCGGCGTTCAACCCACAACCGCCAAAACTGGCGCCCAACCAAAAACGCTAATACCGCCAGCGCCAAAACATCAACGCCAAGTAGCGGCACCAAAAAATCAGTATCACCAGACACAAAATCAACACTGGCTAATACATAGGCGGTGATTGCCCCCATCGCCAGCGTGAACAAGATCAGAAGATAGGCCAGTCGATCACCGCTAACCCAACCTTTCATTTGGCTAAAAAGAGTCACAGATTTAGAGGATTCACCGCGCATCTTACCGACCAGCCTAAATATTCAACTCTTTGATTTTTTTGCGTAACGTATTGCGATTTAGCCCCAGAATATCTGCCGCCCGCAATTGGTTGCCTCGGGTGATGGCCAAAGTGGCAACAATTAATGGCTCTTCAACCTCTCGCAACACCCGCCCATACAGACCGGGCGGCGGCATGTCACCATTCAGGGCATCAAAATAACGTTTGATATGCGCTTCAACAGATACCGACAAACTATCCGCCTGCACCGTATTTTTTGGCGCATCAGCAGATAATTCTGCCTCGACAGCCTCAGCCAAGATAATCGTCTCATCATGCAACACAGCTAATCGACGCACCAAATTTTCAAGTTCACGGACATTGCCCGGCCAATGCCATCCTTTTAATGTTTTAATCGCGTCTGGCGCAAAACTCTTGACCGGCAGACCGTCCTCTCGGCCCTGCGTCAAAAAATGCGCGACCAAGGGGGCAATATCCTCGGTTCTTTCACGTAAGGGCGGCAATCTTAAAGGCACCACATTGAGCCGGTAAAATAAATCCTCTCGGAACAGGCCTTGCTGCATGAGATGATGCAAATTGCGATTGGTTGCGGCGATAATCCTTACATTGGCCCGCACCTTACCATTCCCGGCAATCGATAGATATTCGCCATCTTGCAACACACGTAATAACCGGGTCTGGGCGTCGGCCGGCATATCACCAATTTCATCCAGAAATAACGTCCCGCCCTCCGCCATTTCAAATTTACCAGGCCGGAACTTGGGCGGCACCGATGCGGTATCAGCAGACAGCGTCATCGACCGGCCAAATAGTTCGGACTCAACAAATTCATGCGGCAACGCCGCCAGATTGACCGCAACAAATGGATGATCACGACGGCTACCCAGATCATGGAGCGCATGCGCCACCAATTCCTTGCCGGTACCACTATCGCCACTGATAAGCACCGTCAGGTCGGTATTGACCACGCGGGCCATCGCCTTAAAAACGTCCTGCATGGGACGAGACCGGCCAATGATCGGGCCGCCCTCTTCAATTTTTGCATGCGCAGTCGGTGCCGGCGTATTGTCATTCGTCTTTAAGGCACGATCTGTGACCTCGATAAGACTGCGCAGTTCAAATGGCTTTGGCAGATATTCAAAAACACCGATTTGCTGGGTTTTGACAGCCGTTAACAATGTTGACCGCGCACTCATCACAATCACCGGCAAATCTGGACGTCGCTCTTTAATGCGTGGCAATAGATCCAGCGCATCACCATCAGGTAAAGCCACATCAGTAATTAATACATCGCCGCGCCCTGACTCAATTAGCTTCCATAGCCCGGCGGCATTACCACTCGCCTGCACATTATATCCCTGACGCGACAAGGCTTGCTGAACGACAAGCCGTACCGACTTATCATCCTCTGCAACAAGAATAACTGGCGGCTTATCGCTCATTGTTCCGCCTCTTCCTCGGCTTGTTCAAATTCTGGTGCCACCGGAAAATTCATCCGAAACACTGTTTGACCCGGCACCGACTCAACATCAATCATCGCCCCATGGTCAGCGATGACACTCGCCACCATGGTCAAACCAAGACCACTACCCCCAGACCGACCCGAAACAAAAGGATCAAAAATATGATCACGCAACTCTTCGCTGATGCCCCGACCATTATCAATGACCTCAACCTGAACCGGCGCATAGCTGCCGCCATTCACAGCGGCAAATGTAAGCCGTCGTCCTTGGGAATAGGATGTTTTTATCGTAATTTCACTATTTAATTCAGTAGCTTCAGAAGCATTTTTAATTATATTTATAAATGCCTGGATCAGCAAATCACGGTGGCCATTGACCAACGGCAAAGACGGGTCGTAAGACCGATTTATTTTCATATGGGCACCATAGGATGCTTGCGCCACATTCAGACAATGATCCAGAATTTCATGAATATTCACCGGTGCCAGTGCCAAATTGGCTCCGCCAGCAAACCCCTCCATACGGTCAAGAAGCGCTGCTACCCGGTCACTTTCGTCAACAATCATGCGAGTAAGGCTTTGGCCTTCAGCATCGAGGTCAGCCTCTAGTAATTGCGCTGCCCCTTTGATGCCGGCAAGGGGGTTTTTAACCTCATGCGCCAACAGCGCCGCCATTGCCACAATTGATCTTGCGGCGCCGCGAAATAATGATTGACCACGCAATCGCTCGGCCAATGCCCGTTCTTGAATTGTAATCAAGAGACGCGGTTCACGGTCACCAAAGGGGGTGATTTGCACATTGATCAGCTTTAACCCTATTTTGGGGCCAGCAAGTTCAACGCCCTGATCACCAACGGATATTGATTGCGCCCGCGCGCGGCTGACCATCGAAAAGAAATTAGAATCAGCCGGCATAATGCTAGTTAGCGGTATTCCGAGCAGCATCATCCGACTGGATTGGAAAAAAATTTCCGCAGCTTGGTTGAGATAAATAAATCGATCTTCGCGATCCAACACAAATACCGGATTGGGCAAAGCCGCAAAAATCTGTGATTCTGTTACATCAGAATTTTCACCCATAGCCACAGGCGCCACGCCAGTTGATGATGCAGATGTGGCCATCACGCAGCCTCAGCCTGGTCATAAAGCTTGTGAAAAAACTGATCAACCGCGGCAAATACAGTCGCCGCGTCACTGGTATTATTGGCGGTATCGCGCAATTCTGCGGCCCCCGGCAGTCCATAGGCATACCAAGCGATATGTTTGCGCGCTAAACGCATGGCCGCCGGCCCATAATGCGTAATCATATCATCAAGATGCGCGCGCATACATGCATGCCGGACCCGGATAGATGGTGTGGCACGCATTTGACGGCCAGCCAAAACATCGCCGATCTGCGCTAATAGCCATGGCCGCCCTTGGGCGCCTCTTCCCACCATCACACCTGCCGCACCACTTGCCGCCATTGCTTGCTTGGCTGTATCGACGCACCGGATATCGCCATTCGCAATCACCGGAATAGACACCGCATCAACAACAGCGGCAATTTTGTGCCAGTCTGCATCGCCATTATACATCTGACAACGTGTGCGGCCATGCACCGCCAGCATCGACAAACCGGCATCTTCGGCAATCCGGCCAAATTCAGCCGCATTCAGGTTGTGATCATCCCAGCCAAGCCGCATTTTCAATGTCACCGGCACCTGAACGGCTGATTTGACTGCCTGCATAATTGCCGCGGCGAGGCGCGGATCACGCATTAGGGCCGACCCAGATAATTTACCGGTCACCTTTTTAGCCGGACACCCCATGTTGATATCAATAAAACTGGCCCCCAACCCTTCGCATAATTTAGCGGCTTCAGCCATGATCTGAGGGTCCCAACCAGCCAGTTGAATGGATAGCGGGGCTTCTTCAAGCGCCGCCGTTTTCAGCTTGCGCATCTCGCCGCGCACCTGTTGCAAAACGGCCGCACTAGCCACCATTTCGGTCACGACCAACCCGCCCCCACAACTCCGTACGGCACGCCTAAAAGGCAGATCAGTCACACCTGACATAGGGGCTAGAATGGCGGCATGCGGCAAAGTGATACCAGCGACCACCAATGGTGGATTTATCGGGCTATGGTTAGCCATACAGATTTACACCCTTGTTATCCGCAAAAAATAGTCTACACCGCGGATGATCAAAGCCCATATAATAGGCAGTAAATGCTCAAAAATCCATCACTTAAGCTGGTATTCATAGCATACGGCCATGGTTTCATGCTGACGCGCCACGGGCAAACTTGCTGACACGAAATATCAGTTGGACAAATGCCTCAGCATTGACCATAACTCAAGCCATGATGACATCTGCCGCGCCTGACACTGATACAGCTGATTGCATCGCCATTATTGTGGCCGCCGGCGGTGGCAATCGTGCGGGGCCAGCGCCACATCATGATACCATTCATCAAGCTTCAGAAATCAAGCTGGAAAAGCAATTCTGGCCGCTAGCCGGCAAATCGGTGTTAGCCCATTCAGTTGACATATTTCGAACGCACCCCCGTGTCAAAGCCATAATCATTGTGACGGCGCCGCATAACATCGAGCGCGTCAGATCAGATTTTGATGAACCAGACTGTTCTATTATTGCAGGCGGTGCAACCCGCCAGCAATCAGTCCATGCCGGCCTGAAGGCCGCTGCAGATATTGAACCAGCCGCCCGCTTTGTCGCTATCCATGATGCCGCTCGGCCATTGTTGCCGCCAGCCCTGCTCAGCACCATGCTGGCGACCATCAGTAATGACGTTGCGGGGGTCGCCCCCGCCCTGCCAATTGCCGACACCTTGTCATGTATTAACGCACAGCAAACCATAGACCGCATCATTGATCGTACCCCGATACGGGCGCTACAAACACCACAGCTATTCTGGCGTGAGCTGATCACAGACCTGCACAAAAATTATGCTGATTACACAAATTTTACTGATGATTGCGGTCTGGCACTTGCCGCTGGTCATGCCATAGCGACAGTAACCGGCACGCACCAACTGCTAAAGCTGACGCAGCCGCAGGATTACGCTATGCTACAAACTTACTGTAACGCCGCGGATAGCACTTCACTACCAGCAGGACATGGCATGCCGGATATACGGATTGGAAATGGCTTTGATGTGCATAAATTTGCCGATACGCCCGGCCCAATAATGCTGGCTGGCATCAGCGTAGAAAGCCGCCGCGGAATACTGGCGCATTCAGATGGAGATGTAGCTTTGCACGCCCTTTGCGATGCTATTTTCGGGGCGCTAGCAGACGGTGATATCGGGCATCATTTTCCGCCATCAGACGCACAATGGCAAGCGGCGGACAGTTCTTTGTTCTTAAAATTTGCGACAGACCGGGTGCGCGCACGCGGCGGACAGATCATGAATCTTGACCTCACCATCATTTGCGAGACGCCTAAAATCAGCCCGTTGCGTGATAAAATGCGTGCCCGTATTGCAGCCATCACCGGACTGCAACTGGGCCGTATCGCGGTGAAAGCCACAACTTCGGAAAAGCTGGGCTTCACCGGACGGGGAGAAGGCATTGCGGCGCAAGCAACAGCATCCGTTATTCTGCCGGATGATACAGTTAATTTTTCACCTGCCCCCGACACGTTATCATGACCAAAATTGCAAACATCCTGTTATGTAATCTGGCAACGCTGGGCCCAATTGGGTATGTGCGACCAGCCCCAGGGACAATCGGGTCTCTGGTGGCGCTTGGCACTGGCTACATGATTGCCAGCTTCAGCCTTGGCGTGCTCGTTGCGGCCATTTTAGTCGTTGCCATTTTAGGAGTGTTTGCCGCCGAGCGCTATGGTCAGCGCACGGGCAAAAAAGATGCATCAGAGGTCATCATTGACGAGGTTGCCGGCCAATGGATTCCGTTGGTCATTATTCCGCTCGAAGTGGAATGGTATGTCGCGGCGTTTCTGCTATTTAGGTTTTTTGATATCAGCAAAATAGGCCCAGTTGGTCATGCCGAAAATTTCACCGGCGGCGTTGGCGTTATGGCAGATGATCTGGTGGCGGGCATTTTGGCTGCAGTGTTTTTATGGGTGGGCGCCATCAGCATGGGATATGCGCGATGACCCATGAAATCATCCAGCAAGACATCAGGCTCTTGGCGCAAAACATAGTCGATAAAGCGCGGCACAAAACCATGATGGTCGCGCTGGCTGAGTCTTGTACTGGCGGCATGATTGCCGCTGCCCTCACCGATATTTCCGGGTCATCGGCGGTTCTTGACCGGGGTTTTGTCACTTATAGCAATCACGCCAAAATAGATATTTTGGGCGTTAAGAACACCACACTGGACCATCATGGCGCGGTGTCTGAAAAGACCGCGCGCGCTATGGTCGACGGCACATTAAACGCCGCCCCTTTGGCTGATGTGGCATTATCTGTTACCGGCATTGCCGGCCCGGCAGGTGGCGGCCCAGACAAACCGGTTGGACTGGTGCATTTTTCCTGCCAGCGCCGCGGCATGCCGCAAATCCACGCCAGACATATATTTTCTGGCGACCGGCACATGGTGCGCTATCAAGCGGTGAAAACTGCATTATTGATGATTGATAGGGCGTTAGCTTAGCGACCAGCCGGGCCGTACAGCGCATCCGCCCGTGTTTCAAAAGCCCGTACCATGCGTTTGACCGCCTCGGTGAACAAAGTTTCAATCACCGATTGTAACAGCCGGGAATTGAATTCAAAATCAACGTAAAATTCAATCTCGCACCCATCTGGATGCGGATGAAACACCCATTGGTTGAGCAAATATTTAAACGGGCCTTCGGCATAGGCCACGTTGATTTCCAACGCATCTGGGTCCAGTTTTACATAAGATGTAAAACGTTCTCTGAACATGTTAAACCCGATAATCAGATCAGCTTCTAATTCATGGTCAGTTTCATAGCGGATACGTGCAGCCAGACACCATGGCAGAAATTCAGGATAGGCGCGCACATTGGCAACAAGCTGATATAAATCTTGCGGGCGATGATGAATAACCCGTCTTTCCGCATGTTTTGTCATTGGGTTTGCAACATGTCCCAGCGTGCTGCCTGCAAATCGGCAAAATCCTGATCTGCATGGTAACTGGATCTGGTCAGCGGCGTTGCCGAAATTAACAAAAAGCCCTTGGCCTGGCCCATTTTGCTGTAACACGTGAAGATGTCAGGGGTCACGAAACGGGCCACCTCGGCATGTTTTGGCGTTGGCTGAAGATACTGCCCAATAGTCATGAAATCCACCTCAGCACTGCGCAAATCATCCATTAATTGACCAACCTCTTCATCAGTCTCACCCAGCCCCACCATAATGCCGGATTTGGTAAAAATTGACGGATCAAGTGTTTTCACCTTTTGCAGCACCGTCAGCGAATGCAAATAACGCGCCCCCGGCCGAACTGACGGGTAAAGCCGCGGTACTGTCTCCATATTATGGTTAAACACATCTGGACGAGCGGCGACAACAATTTCGACGGCCCCTTCCTTGCGCAGAAAATCCGGCGTCAGAACTTCGATCGTCGTGGTGGGTGCCTGCGTACGAATCGCATTGATGGTATCGGCAAAATGCTGGGCTCCGCCATCATCTAGATCGTCTCGATCAACCGAGGTGATCACCACATGCTTTAGCTCCAATGTCGCTACCGCCCTACCAACATTTTCCGGTTCATGCGGGTCAAGCAGATCAGGCCGACCGGTGGCGACGTTGCAAAACGCGCATGCCCGCGTACACACTGAGCCCAAAATCATCATGGTCGCATGTTTTTGCGACCAACATTCGCCAATATTTGGGCAAGCCGCCTCCTCACACACTGTCACCAGATTATGTGTACGCATCAATTTGCGTGTTTCATTATAGGCTCTGGATACCGGTGCTTTGACGCGCAACCAGTCCGGCCGGCGCGGTTGCGGACGGTCTGGATTTTTTTGCTTTTCTGGGTGCCGTTCGGCGCCTTTGCGGGTATTAATCTGAGGCATGATTGTGTCTTAGCAGAGACTGGTGGTGAAAAACAACTAGGCAAATGGTCCGTTCATGCCGCCAACCCATAGGCGTTATGACAGTTAGAAATGGATCGCACGATCATAGGCGTCAAGAACCGTTTCATGCATCGCTTCAGACAAGGTTGGATGAGGAAAAATGGTCGTCATCAATTCAGCCTCTGTGGCTTCAAGGCTACGCGCAATGGCAAAGCCTTGAATGAGTTCGGTCACTTCCGGGCCAACCATATGCGCCCCTAGCAACTCACCTGTAGCGGCATCAAAAATCGTTTTGACAAAACCAGCATCATCACCAAGGGCAATCGCCTTTCCATTGCCGGCAAACGGAAATTGTCCCACTTTGATTGTGTGGCCCGCTTTTTTTGCGGCCGCCTCGGTCATGCCGACAGACGCCACTTGCGGACGGCAATAGGTGCATCCGGGCACGGCACCGTCAGCAATCGCGTGGCCGTCACCAACCCCGGCAATTTTTTCAACACAAATAATGCCTTCATGGCTCGCCTTATGCGCTAACCATGGTGGTCCAGTCACATCACCAATAGCATAGATGCGGGGTTCGTCTGTCGCCCCAAACCCATCTGTTACGATATGACCACGGTCAATTTTAACCGCGGTGCCGTCCAACCCCAAATCTTCAACATTGCCGGTAATCCCCACCGCCAAAATCATACGTTCGGCTCTCAGCTCTTCATCACCGCCTGCAAGCGTTGCCGTCACCCCATCTGGGCCGGCGACAACTGATTGCAATTTCACCTTGGTCATGATTTTCATGCCGCGCTTTTCAAATGATTTAGCAACAAAGGCTGACACCTCCTCATCTTCCACCGGCAAGATGCGATCAAGCGCTTCGATTAACGTCACCTCAACGCCCATATCGTTATAAAATGAGGCAAATTCAGCCCCAATGGCACCAGAACCAATAATGATCAGTGATTTCGGCATATCCTGCGGCACCATGGCCTCGCGGTACGTCAAGATAGCGGTGCCGTCCGGCACAATTCCCGGCAATGATCTGGCACGGGCACCTGTGGCAATAATCACATGATCCGCGCTAATGCTGGTGCCATCTGATAACAGCACCTCACGGCCGTTTTTCAATTTTTTCCCGATGGTGGCAGTGGCCTCAATCACCGATATTTTGTTTTTTTTGAGAAGATGCGTAACCCCCGATGACAGGCGTGACGCCACCTTGCGCGATCTTTGAACCAATGCTGTTACGTCAACTGTGACCTCGCCAACTGTAATGCCGAACGATTTCATCTCGTCAATCGAATGGCGTAATTCTGCCGCACGCAATAAGGCTTTGGTTGGAATACATCCCCAATTCAGGCAAATACCACCAAGATGCTCGCGCTCTACCACCACGGCAATTAAGCCTAACTGCGCCGCACGAATAGCCGCCACATAGCCGCCCGGACCACCGCCAATCACAGCGATATCATAATGCGTTGTGGTCATGCAGGGCCTCCAAATCTAATTTTTAAAATTAATATCATCCTATAATAAACTGAAATAAATCATAAAAGCATGGTTACCGGATGTTCAATAAAATCTTTGAATGATTGTAGCCAGCTCGCCCCAACCGCACCATCAACAACCCGGTGGTCAGCCGATAATGTCACTGTCATTACCGTGGCAACAGCCAAAGCACCATCAACAACAACCGGCCGCTGCTCACCCGCCCCAACGGCTAAAATGGCGCCTTGCGGCGGATTGATGACAGCGGCAAATTCACGAATGCCAAACATACCGAGATTAGAGATGGTAAAACTGCCACCGCTATATTCAGCAGCACGTAACTGACCATGTCTGGCACGTTCAGCCAAATCTGCCGTCGTTTGGGACAATGCAGCAAGGCCCAAGGTTTCAGCCGCCCATATAATTGGCGTCAACAGCCCACCATCAATGGCCACGGCCATGGCGATATCCGCATGTTGAAAGCGCCGTGTATGTTCATGCTCCCAAGACACATTGGCATCTGGCACTTCCATCAGCGCCATGGCAGCGGCGCGGATCACGAGATCATTAAGGGAAATTTTTACCCCCTCGGCGGCCTTGTCATTAAGCGCGCGGCGTGCACGCAACAATTCATCAATTTGACAATCAATTGTGAGATAAAAATGCGGTGCCTGTTGCTTTGATTCTTGTAGCCGTGAGGCAATTGATTTTCGCATCTGGCTATTCACTACCAATTCACTGGCACCAGCGCCAACCGGCACATTTGTAGCGCTTACAGATACTGGCGCGGCTTGAGGTGATAAGGCTGGCGCAGCCTCAACATCTCGCCTTAAAATCCGACCATGCGGCCCACTACCGGTAAGGCGATCAATTGCGATGCCGCGATCAGCCGCAATACGCCGTGCCAATGGTGTCGCAAAAATACGCGATTTTTTTTGCGGTGACGTTTCTGTTTCGACTAGCGGTTTAGTTGGCGGTTCAGTTGACGTTTCTGTTGGCTGGTCTGCTGGTTTTTCTGACACAGCATCTGTCACCGGGTCGGCAGGTGTTTTTGTGGCAGGTGGGACGGTATCATCACTTTGCACCGATGCCACAGCCGTTGATGGAACCTCATCAACAGACTCACCCGCTTCTGCCAGCACCGCAATGACAGTGCCAACCGCTACATTTTCACTGCCCGCTTCGACAAGAATCTGCGCTACAACCCCATCTTCGATGGCCTCAACCTCCATCGTGGCTTTATCAGTTTCTATTTCCGCAATCACATCGCCAGCATGCACTGCTTCACCAACTGCGATCGTCCATTTGGCAAGCGTGCCAGTCGTCATGGTCGGTGATAGGGCGGGCATGGTTACAATCACTGGCATGGATTACCCCCTGAACCCGTCACAAACAGCTTGGGCTGTCGCCACAATATCTTCAACCTGCGGCAAAGCCAGCTTTTCTAGATTTTCTGCATATGGCATTGGCACATCCTTGCCAGTTGCCCGGGCAACCGGCGCATCCAGCCAGTCAAATGCCTGTTCCATAACCTGCATCGCAATCTCGGCGCCGATACCAGCAAAAGGGAACCCTTCTTCACAGGTGATCAGCCGCGACGTCTTTTTCACTGATCCAACAATGGTATCACAATCTAGCGGTCGAATTGTCCGCAAATCAATGACTTCTGCACTGATGCCTTGCTCACCCAGCAGATCGGCCGCTTGCAAGGCCCGTCCCACCATAATGGAAAATGCTGTGATGGTGACATCTGTGCCACTGCGCACGATGTTCGCTTTACCAATTGGCACGAGCCAGTCATCATCATCCGGCACGTCAAAACTCTGCCCATACATCACTTCATTTTCAAGGAAAATAACCGGGTTAGGGTCACGGATCGCTGATTTTAGCAAGCCTTTGGCATCAGCCGCTGAATAGGGCGACACCACTTTCAAACCTGGGCAATGCGCGTACCAGCTGGCATAGCATTGCGAATGTTGTGCCCCGACCCGGCTGGCCGCCCCGTTGGGGCCGCGAAACACGATCGGGCACCCCATTTGTCCACCTGACATATACAGAGTTTTGGCCGCTGAATTAATGATCTGATCAATCGCCTGCATGGCAAAATTAAATGTCATAAATTCAATCACTGGTCGCAATTCACCAAAGGCGGCGCCAACCCCTAACCCGGCAAAGCCTTGTTCAGTTATCGGTGTATCAATAACGCGTTTTGCGCCAAATTCATCAAGCAGGCCCTGCGTCACTTTATAGGCCCCTTGATATTCGGCAACTTCTTCGCCCATGACAAACACCCGGTCATCGCGCCGCATCTCTTCTGCCATGGCATCGCGCAGTGACTCGCGCACTGTCAACGATGTTGACGCCCCCGTTACCACTGTTGCAGCTCCGGCGAGTGCTTGCGGGGCCGGCACGCTCACAGCAGGCTGTTCAGCGGGCGCCGCTGGGTCTGCTGATGCAACGTCAGGAATAGCATCAGCAGCGTCATCAATCAAAATCGCGATTGTTGTATTGACCGCAACGTTTTCAGCCCCGGCTGGCACCAATAATTTGCCAATAATACCATCTTCAATGGTTTCGACTTCCATTGTTGTTTTATCAGTCTCAATCTCGGCAATGATATCCCCGGACCGCACCTGATCGCCCTCTGCAACAAGCCATTTGGCCAATGTGCCACTTTCCATCGTCGGCGATAAAGCCGGCATTTTGATTTCACTAGCCATGGATCACACCTTTGCCAGTTGGCTGCCATCATCTACCGGCAGTAAAATATCAGTAAATAATTCCGCCACATCTGGTTCTGGACTTGTTTGCGCAAATTCAGTCGCTTTGGTCACAATGACCTTGACGTCAGAATCAATGGATTTGAGTTGTTCATCAGTAATATTTTGGTTTTTAAGCACCTCTCGCATCTGGTCGATAGGGTCATGCTGTTTGCGCATCGCATCGACCTCCTCGCGGGTGCGGTATTTTGCCGGATCTGACATGGAATGGCCACGATAACGATAGGTTTTCATCTCTAAAATGTAGGGACCATGGCCGTCGCGGCAGTGAGCAAGCGCCTCAAGCGCGGCACTGCGCACCGCCAGAACATCCATACCATCAACTTGCTTGCCCGGGATCCCATAAGCAAGACCACGGTCAGCAAGGGCACGGCCAGCCGCCGCGCGGGTCACTGCGGTGCCCATACCATATTGGTTGTTTTCAATAATAAACAGGCATGGCAAGCGCCACAGTGCCGCCATATTAAAGCTCTCATACACCTGCCCTTGATTCACAGCGCCATCGCCAAGATAGGTCAAACAAACATTCGGCTCATCTTTATATTTATGCGAAAAGGCCAGACCGACACCAATCGGCACCTGCGCACCAACAATGCCATGCCCACCAAAAAACTTTTTTTCGCGGCTGAACATATGCATCGAACCGCCTTTACCGCGTGAATAGCCGCCAGCCCGCCCGGTTAATTCAGCCATCACCCCATCAGCCGCCATGCCGCAAGCCAGCATATGACCGTGATCGCGGTACGATGTCACCACCGTATCGCCGGGCTTTGACGCAGATTGCAACCCAACAACCACCGCTTCTTGACCGATATATAAATGGCAGAACCCGCCAATTTGCCCCATACCGTAGAGCTGACCCGCTTTCTCTTCAAAACGTCTGATCAGCAACATGTCCTTGTAAATGGCAAGTAAATCATCGGTCGGCGGCGTGTCATTTATTTTGCCCGCAACTGATTTTGGCGGCCTGCCCGGCCCTTTTTTGCGTTTGGTCTCGGTTTTTGCAACCATGCGCGCGTTCCTCATTTTCCCTCTGATGCGATCGGCCTTTTTTATGGCTGGCCTTACACCATCCACCCCACGATTTTGTTTAAAACCGCAGGCAGTTCGCACATTCAGCACGCGAAACCGCCACTGACTGCCAACAACAGCTATAGAATTGAAAGAATTTTTTATTTTTGCAACAATTATATTTTATTGTTTTTATTGAAAAATATAAATATAAACTAAAATTTAGTTAATTAAACAGACTGCGCATTATTGCCTAAAATTTCAAATCTGACATATCAATTGAAATAATCACATCATTCGGCCCATACAAACCTAATTCAGACCGGGCTGTTTCCGCCAATATATCCGCATCAACTGACCCGCTATGCAATAAAGAAATGCGCTGTTGCAAAAACCGCTGATGCTTATTCAGCAATGCCAGCTTTTCTTCAGCCTGCACAATTTTTAATTCAAGGCCGGGACGGGCCATCAACCCGCGTTCACCGCTGACAATATGAAACCCAAAAAAACTGATGATCGCCGATATGAGTGCAAAACTGACAAAGAATGTCATGGGTTTGCGGGTCATGGCTGTCATCACTTGTCTCCCCTGCGCCAATTGACGCTGATCGGCGCTAACGACGTAGAATAGACATAGTGAATCAGAGACGATTCGCATCGTCAAGCGAAAAGCGAATCGCCGGATAGATTGGATTTTTACCCTCTGATGATAGACCTGCCGGCATACAGGCCAGTGCGATCTAGCTCTTCTTCAATGCGCAACAGCTGGTTGTATTTCGCCAGCCGGTCTGAACGAGATAATGACCCGGTTTTAATCTGCCCAGCATTTGTGGCAACCGCCAGATCGGCAATAAAATGATCCTCGGTTTCCCCTGAACGGTGCGAAATAATCACACCAAATCCCGATTTTTTTGCTATATCAATAGCCTGTAGCGTTTCTGATAAGGTGCCAATTTGGTTAACCTTAATCAAAATAGCGTTGCCGGCGGCACCTTCAATGCCGCGACGTAGACGCTCTGGGTTAGTTACAAACAAATCATCACCAACAATCTGCACCCGATCACCAATCATATCGGTCAAGTTAGTAAATCCCTCCCAATCATCTTCATGTAGCGGGTCTTCAATTGAAACGATGGGATAGCGCCCGACAAGCTCTTGCCACATTGCATTCATTTCATCACTCGACAAATCGCGTCCCTCGCCGGTTAGTTGATACACCCCATCATGGCAAAATTCACTTGCGGCGGCGTCAAGCGCGATTAACACATCTTCGCCAGGTTCATAGCCAGCCGCCTCAATGGATTTGGCAATATAGTCGAGTGCTTCATCACTTGAATTGAGCGCTGGCGCGAATCCGCCCTCATCACCAACAGCTGTCGACAATCCAGCCCTAGATAATTGCGATTTCAGTGCATGGAAAATTTCCGCGCCCATACGCAACCCATCAGCAAAATGCCCAGCCCCCACCGGCATAATCATAAATTCCTGAACATCAAGCGCGTTGTCAGCATGCACCCCCCCATTGATGATATTCATCATCGGCGTTGGCAACAGATGCGCGTGCACCCCGCCAAGATAGCGCCATAACGGCATGTCAGCCGAATCAGCCGCCGCCCGTGCTACCGCCATTGACACACCTAAAATCGCATTGGCACCAAGGCGGGATTTATTGGCAGTTCCATCAAGTTCAATCAAATCTTGATCAATGCCCGCCTGATCAAAGGCATCTGCCCCGGCAAGCGCGTCAAAAATTTCAAAATTAACCGCATCAACAGCTTTTAAAACGCCTTTGCCAGCATAGCGGTCTGCATCACCATCGCGCATCTCAACAGCTTCATAAGCCCCGGTTGACGCGCCAGACGGCACCGCCGCCCGGCCCACAGCACCGTCTTCAAGAACCACATCAACTTCGACAGTGGGGTTGCCACGCGAGTCAAGAATTTCGCGGGAGTTAATATCGATGATGGATGACATGCGAGGCACCTTTCTGGGAAGAAACCGTGGATATTGCTTGCTAACGGCGTTGTTTAGAAAAAAAGACGCGGCAATGCAACCATTGCCAAATTAATCTAAAAATCAGTGGCTTGAGCCTGACGCGCAAATTCAATCCGCATCAGTGTTTGCAAAATTTTAGGCATTTCATCAAGCGGTACCATATTTGGCCCGTCTGAGGGTGCACTATCTGGGTCTTCATGACTTTCCATAAACAACCCATCAACACCAACAGCCACCGCCGCCCGTGCCAAAACCGGCACAAATTCGCGTTGTCCCCCTGAACTAGCACCGCGCCCGCCAGGTTGTTGAACCGAATGAGTGGCGTCAAAAATCACCGGAAAGCCGAAAGACGCCATAGTTGGCAACCCCCGCATATCCGATACCAGCGTGTTATAGCCAAATGACGTGCCCCGTTCAGTCAGCAAAATACGGTCATTGCCAGCACCCGACACTTTGGCGGCAACATGTTCCATGTCCCACGGCGCCAAAAACTGGCCCTTTTTAATATTGACTACAGCCCTAGTGTGCGCCGCCGCAACTAGCAAGTCGGTCTGACGACATAAAAAGGCTGGAATCTGAATAATATCAACAACTTCAGCGGCTAAAGAACATTGGTCTGCGCTATGTACATCGGTCAAAACCGGCACATCTAATGCCGCCTTGACACGAGCTAGAATATCTAAACCAGCATCAATCCCCACACCTCTAGCGGTCTTCGCCGAGGTACGATTTGCTTTGTCATAAGATGATTTATAGACAAATCCCATGCCAGCTTGCGCCGCCATGGTTTTGAGCTTTTCCGCACAAAACAGCGCGTGATCCAAGCTTTCAATCTGACACGGCCCAGCGATAAGCATAAGTGGTGCCCCGCCACCGCAAACTACTTGTTTACCAGAACCGGATTTTTGATTTGTAATGACGATTTGTTGCACGGCTCTCACCTCTTTTTCATTGCGTCGCTAGACAAGCCGTGATTGCTCCATCGCGGCGGCAACAAACCCGGTAAAAAGCGGATGCGGGTCAAATGGCTTTGACTTTAATTCGGGGTGGAATTGCACCGCGACAAACCACGGGTGATCAGCGCGCTCGACAATTTCCGGCAACCTGCCAGCTGGTGACAAGCCAGATATTCTCATACCGGCAGATTCAAGCGCCTCACGGTATGCAATATTGACTTCATAGCGGTGACGATGACGCTCATGGATCACATCTTGTCCGTAAATCCGGTTGGCCAGTGACCCAGACTCTAGCCGGCATTCATAGGCACCAAGACGCATCGTACCGCCCAAATCATCTGCCGCGCTACGCTGTTGGGTTTCGTTGCCAACGATCCATTCCGTCATAAGACCTACCAGCGGGATGTCTGGTTCACCAAATTCGCTTGATCCAGCGCCGGTTAACCCGGCCAGATTGCGCGCAGTTTCCAAAACCGCCATTTGCATGCCGAAACAAATACCAAAATAGGGAATATTTTGTTCACGAGCAAAACGCACCGCACGGATTTTACCTTCAGACCCACGCTCACCAAACCCACCTGGCACCAAAATACCGCTGACATGATGCAATGCCTCTACCGCCGCATCTTCTTCTTCAAACAGTTCAGAATCAATCCATTCGATATTGACCTTCACGCTATTGGCAATACCACCATGCACCAACGCTTCACCCAAAGACTTATACGAGTCTTGTAAACTGGTGTATTTGCCAACGATTGCAATTGACACTTCTCCTTCTGGGTTTGCCACGGTATCGCAAATCCGAGTCCAAGCGCTGAGATCCGGGGTGGTGGCTGGCAACCCAAAATGCCTGACCACTTCACGGTCCAACCCCTCATTGTGGTATGATAGCGGCACTTCATAGATATTACCGACATCACGCGCCAGCACCACCGCTGATTCTCGGATATTACAAAATAGCCCGATTTTCGCGCGCTGATCATCCGGCAACGGGTGTTCGGTACGGCATAATAAAATATCAGGTTGAATACCAACCGACTGTAATTCTTTAACTGAATGCTGGGTTGGTTTGGTTTTCAGCTCTCCCGCGGCCGCAATATAGGGGATCAGCGTAACATGCAGAAAACAAGTGAGGTCACGGCCAAGCTCGTTGCCAATCTGACGGATAGCCTCAAGAAATGGCAGAGATTCAATATCACCAACCGTGCCGCCAATTTCACATAAAATAAAATCTTCACTATCATGATTTGATAACACGAATTCTTTGATGGCATCAGTAACGTGCGGAATCACTTGTATGGTCGCGCCTAGATAATCCCCGCGCCGTTCTTTGGCCAGCACGTCGGAATAGATGCGTCCGGTCGTAACATTATCAGTCCGTTTGGCATGTACCCCAGTAAACCGCTCGTAATGCCCAAGATCCAAATCAGTCTCGGCCCCGTCATCAGTTACGAACACCTCGCCATGTTGGGTTGGTGACATAGTGCCCGGATCAACATTCAAATAAGGATCAAGTTTTCGCAGACGCACCGAATAGCCACGCGCCTGCAACAGAGCAGCCAGCGCCGCTGCACCAAGACCTTTACCAAGTGAGGAAACCACACCACCAGTGATGAAAATATAACGAGGCATGGACATATTACTTAACCGAACAACGCGCTATTGGTAAGTCCAAAAATGCGCTCATGCGCGAATAAAATAAAATTGATCCACTTGACATTGCAAAACACCAGCAATGCCAACAGACGGGCGTTCAGGCGCGATCACACGGTCAAATGAATAGCGTTAGATCGGTGGCTATTGATCTGTTGGCACATTTGGGCCAGATGGCTGTGCCGGTGCTTGTTGCAACACTTCATCCACAATGGATGCCGGTTCAGTGGTATAGCCCGCCAAAATTGCCAGAATAATCGTCGTGGTGAAAAACCCAATCGCCAGAACGCTTGTTGCACGGGTCATAAAACTTGCTGTGCCGCGCGCTGTCATGAAGCCGCCGCCACTGCCACCGCCGCCAATACCGAGCCCGCCACCTTCGCTGCGTTGCAACAGCACAACCACAACAAGCGCAAGCGCAATCAGGATATGGATGGTCAGGACGAGCGTTTCCATGCAGATCTATCTCACAAATTTGAAATTAAGCGTTGCTTTTATCGGTATATTTTAGGTTTTTCAACCAAAATGGTTGCGCTGGGTTCCAAAATCACACATTAGCCTGCATTTCTACTGGCAAGCTGTGCTGCTGTGCATATTGCGGCGAAGGCATCGGCATCAAGGCTGGCACCGCCGACCAGCGCCCCGCCAACCAGTGGCACCGCAAATATTGACCCAGCATTTTCAGCGTTGACCGAACCGCCATATAAAATTGGTGGCAGAGCGTTGGCGCCAAATCGTTCGCTAAGCACGGACGCAATGATATGATGCATCGCGCCAATGTCATCAGGAGATGCCACGGCCCCGGTCCCGATCGCCCATACTGGTTCATATGCAATCGTTAGCCGTGTGGGCGGCGTATTATCAGGAATAGAGGCTTGCAACTGGTCAATCACAACCTGTTCAGCTTTTTTGTCATCCCGTTCTGCCTTGGTTTCTCCCACACATAAAACAACATCTAAATTTTGCGCCAACGCCGCGCTTATTTTTTGTGCAACAAGATCACTGCTTTCGCCATGAGCTGATCGTCGCTCAGAATGGCCCAACAACACGGTGGACGCACCGCAATCACACAACATGCCGGCAGATACATCACCGGTATAGGCCCCGTGATCGGCAAAATGACAATCTTGCCCGCCGATCTTTAATGGCGCGCCAGTTAATCGCACCGACATCGGCACAAGATAGGGATGTGGCACGAATAAAATCCGTTTGATTTCAGAAAAAGGCTGGCTGGCAAGAGCTGTTGCCAAAACCGCGGCCTGATCCAACGCTGGATTCATTTTCCAATTTGCGGCCACAATCATGTCAGTGCCTCTTTTCTTTTTTACATGCCCATTACTACACGCCTGTCTAGCAATAAAAACTGCACCTGCCAACAAGGCGTCATATTCGATAAGAAGACCGTCTAGACAAATACGACCGGCCCGACGCGCCATCACAGTGGCGGAAAGACATTAAAAGGCCGATAATTTTGGCGATGCGGCAAGTGCAACTAAAAAAAAATCCAATTTGCAGCGGTTTCACTCCAAATTATGGATATTGAAGTTGCCCCAAATGGCACCACGCATTATTACCTTGGTTGAGCAACTTACCGTCTTGCAGATTATTCCCATCAGGGTGACTCAGGGAATTTGGCCGTAAGACCAACAAAAATGATGGATAGAGCATTATGTTACAGGCGATGCGCAGTGGCGCCAAATCTCCGTTGATGAAATTTTTTCTGCTGTTTCTGGCAGGGGGATTTGCTTTATGGGGCATTGGAGACGGGTCCACCGGTTTGATTGGTGGCAGTGATAAGGCTATATCGGCAGGTGAACAGAGCCTGTCCCCCCGTGAGGTTGCTATTGAATTTGACCGGACACGTCGCGCCTATCTTCCGAACACCACAACTGAAGAAGCTGTCCAGGGTGGGTTACTCAATGAAGTGATTGGCACAATGTCGCGTGAATTGTTGTTTCGCGCTGAAAATCAAGACCTTGGTTTGACTGTGACCCGTGCCATGCAACGTGACGCCGTTGCCAATGAACCAAGTTTTCAGGATGAATTAGGACAGTTTTCTGAAGGCCGCTTTATGCAAGCCCTCGCCAATGCGAGCTATTCGGAATCAGATTATCTCAAACGCGTTGACAATGTCTTGCAACGCCAACAACTGATGGCACCACTTGCCGGGGGTCTTCGCTATAGCAATGAATTGGCCAGCGTTGTCGCCGCCCATGAATTAGAAAAACGAACAGTTAAATTAACCAGCTATGCCGTCCGTCCAGAATCTGTACCCACTCCAGATGATGCGGTGATTAACAAATTTTTTCAGGATAACAAATCCAGCTATGCCGCACCGCGTTTGCGTAGCGCCGTTATTGGAAGCTTATCCGCCGCGGCCATTGCCGAGACCATCACCATCAGTGATACCGAGATCCAAACCACTTTTGATGAACGTCTCGATGAATTCAGAACGCCTGAAACTCGCGACATCCGCCAGATGGTATTTGACGATGAAACCACTGCTGCAACCGCGCGTCACCGGCTGAACAATGGTGAGAATTTTGCCGAGGTCGCTTCCTCTTTATTGAACTGGACCGATGCAGACACCAATCTCGGCACGGTCACCCAAGCGGCGCTTGATGGCAATCTTGCTACCGCAGCTTTTGCCGCTGACGCTGGTGCCATAGTCGGGCCTTTGCAAACGGCATTTGGATTTCATCTTTTGTCAATCGACAAAATCACAGCCGGCGGTGTAACACAATTGGAAGATGTGCGTGATGAGATTGTTTCTACCTTGCGTGCCGAACGGGCGATAGATGTGCTCTATGACAAGGTCAATATGCTGGAAGATGTTCTTGGCAGTGGTGAAACCATTGAAGAAGCCATTCGCAAAGCTGGCGGTCGGTTAAACATTGCTAATGATATTAATCGGCAGGGACAGACAATCGACGGCCTACCAGTAGCTGGTGAGGCCAACGAATTGCTTCAAGATAGCGCTATTCTCGATCTGATTTGGGATAGTGAGATAAATGAGGCGAGCGTCATTCAAGAAGGCAGTGATGATGTATTTTTTGTTGTTAATGTCACTGCCGAAACCGAACCAAGAGAGCGCCGACTTGGTGAGGTTAAAAAACTGGTCATATCTGATTTTAAGCGTGTAGAAGCCGTCAAAACAGCGCGCGCGGCGGCAGATGCGGTCTTAACCACCCCACAAACAGATCAAGACACCGTAACAAGCCTGGCATTCCGGCGTAACGGCATTGGCCTTGACCATGAAGCCGCCGGGCTGATTGCCAACGCCGCATTCAACCAAAAAAGTGGTGACATTCAAGTTATTGAAACAGGCCGCGAGGCGATTGCCGTGCGAACCATTGATATTATTCCGGCCACAGAAAAAGAGCTGAGTGAAACAACTGAACTAGTGCTGACCGTGATGAACAACGCTATGCGTGACGACATGACAAATTTGTTGTTGATATCATTGTCGCAAAAACATGATTTGCAGTTAAATCCAGTGGCTGTCCAACAGCTTTTGATAGGGACCACACAATAATGGCGCCGACGTCTGCAGCTTTTGATCATTTTAGCGAGACGTTTAACGCCGGTGCGATCCAGCTTGTACACAGGGTGCTTGTTGCTGACACGCAAACGCCGGTATCTGCTTTTTTAAAACTTGCCGACGGTCAAACCAATTGTTTCCTGCTTGAGTCTGTTGAAGGCGGCGAGGTGCGTGGGCGATTTTCCGTCATTGGCCTACAACCTGATTTGATCTGGCGGTGCCACAATAATCAGGCCGAAATTAACCGAACACCGGCTTTGCCTGAAAATTTCGTACCAGACACCCTGCCGCCCTTGCAATCATTACGCCAGTTAATGGCTGAAAGCGCGATGCAAGATACCGGAGATTTGCCACCCATGGCGGCTGGATTATTCGGTTATTTCGGCTATGACATGATTAGACAAATAGAGACCATACCAGATCAAAATAGCGCCGCTGTAGATATGGATGATTCGCTTTTACTGCGCCCATCACTTATTGCGATCTTTGACAGGTTAAAAGACAGCATCACCTTGGTAACGCAAATCCGACCCCAAGACTGGGATAATGCCGAAACCGCATGGGCGCATGCGCATGATCGGCTGTCACAGGCGATCAACAGTCTAGACAGCCCTTTGCCGCATACAGAGGTTGGTGATGCCACCGCCCCCTTGCCCGAACCAACCACAAATATGAGCAAATCCAGTTTTCTGGAGATGGTTAAAAAAGCCAAAGACTATATACGCGCTGGTGATATTTTTCAGATTGTGTTGTCACAGCGTTTTTCCATTCCCTTTCACCTACCGGCTATAAATCTCTATAGGTCCTTACGGCGCCTGAACCCCTCGCCTTTCTTATTTTATTTTGATTTTGATAAAATGGCCGTTGTGGGGTCAAGTCCAGAAATTCTGGTCAGGCTTCGTGACCAAACGGTCACCATCCGGCCAGTTGCTGGCACGCGCAAACGCGGGACCACCGCAGAAGAAGACGCCGCCAATGCAGCCGATTTGATGGCAGATGTAAAAGAGCGCGCCGAACACCTGATGCTACTGGATCTGGGACGTAATGACGTTGGCCGGGTGTCACGCCCGGGCACAGTCCAGGTAAAATCAAATTACGAAATAGAATATTACAGCCATGTCATGCATATCGCTTCACAAGTTGAAGGCAGTATCCGGGACAATCTTGATGCCATTGATGCTCTTGTTGCGGGATTTCCCGCCGGAACAGTGTCGGGTGCGCCAAAAATCCGTGCGATGAAATTAATTGATGAACTGGAGCCTGACCGCCGCGGTGCTTATGCCGGCGCAGTTGGCTATATTTCAGTGGCCGGCGATCTGGATACCTGTATTGCGCTTCGCACAGCGATTGTGAAAGACCAGACCATGCATGTTCAGGCTGGGGCCGGCATTGTCTATGACAGTGACCCGGACGCTGAATATGAAGAAACCCAAAACAAAGCACGCGCATTGATTCGGGCAGCTGGTGAAGCCTTGCGATTTACCCGCTAACCGATGCCATAAAATGGGCGTGACAGAAAATCTAAACGCAACAGGCCAGCATGCAGTTTACCGCGCATTCAACTTGCCGAGCGCTGTCATTTCTGATTTATAAACAGAGGATCTCAACGCCTTTTGTTTCAGCGGATTTTGACCAAATTATGGATAGTGCGACACTGATTTCATTGGCCACCTTTGCCATGGTCAACGCGTTTACTCCGGGACCAAATAATGTCATGTTGGCCGCATCAGGCGCGAATTTTGGCTTTCGTCGGACATTGCCTCATATTTTTGGCATTCTGGTCGGGTTTTGCAGTTTGGTGCTTGCTGCCGGACTTGGCCTCGCAACATTATTCGCCATACTTCCATGGCTGTATAATTTGTTAAAAATTATCAGTTTTTTATTTTTGCTTTATTTGGCGTGGAAAATTGGCAGTGCGGGCCGCACCACAACCAAGGATAAAGACAAACCACTAAATTTTTTGCAGGCCGCCAGTTTTCAACTGATAAACCCAAAAGGCATTATGGTGATCATTAGTTCGGTCAGCGCCTATACATCAACAGCTGAGAATGTTGGTGCGGAGGTCACTATTTTATTGTTTGTCTTTGCCATAGTCACATTGTGCGCAACCTGCACCTGGACAGTGTTCGGCACCGGCATCGCACAACTTCTTACCAGCCACACTCGGCTGCGCCAATTCAACGTAACTATGGCGTTATTGCTTGTAGCCAGCTTGCTACCATCTATCGTAGAGCCCGCTTTGATGAAATAAATCGCGTTTGGCAATTGCAAATTTGCATTCGCTTTTTTTTTCGATAGGCTGGTTGCGCACACAACAAACTACAAACGCGACATTATGCCTGAACCAGCCCATCAGCCAGCACAACAAACAGATAACAAAGCCAATCTTGCAGGCCGGTTTTTTTCCATTGCCAAAACGGTTGGCGATAAACCGCTATTTTTTCGTAAGATCAACGGCAGTTGGTCAGGACTCAGTTGGGCTGAAGTTGACCACAAAACACGTCAATTGGCCGCGGTTTTGGTAGCTGCTGGCGTGTCGCCAGGTGACCGCGTCATCATAAGCGCGGAAAATCGTCCAGAATGGGCCATTTGTGATCTGGCTATTATGTCTATTGGTGCGATTGTGGTGCCTGCCTACACCACTAACACCGAAGATGATCATCATTTCATTATGGACCATTCGGGCGCTGTTGTTGCCATCACCTCTGGCGGAGCGCTTGCCACGCGTATGATGCTGGCGGCCACGCGCGCACCACAACTGCGGCTCATGATTTTCATGGACCCGACAGCCATTGCACTGCCTGACAGTAACATTGAAACGAAACAGTTGGATGATGCGGTTGCGACCGCTGAACCACTCACCACCATTGACCAAAGCATTGATGCGCAAAAGGCTGATGATACCTGCTGTTTAATCTACACTTCTGGCACTGGTGGGCGGCCAAAAGGCGTGATGCTGACCCACCGGTCAATACAGGCAAATATTGATGCCGCAATCATGCTTTTGGAAGAAGCCAACGCATCCAGTGATCAGCGATTTTTATCTTTATTGCCACTGTCGCATTCCTATGAACATACTGCCGGTTTGCATTTGCCGCTGCAAACCAAATCAGAAGTTTGGTACAGCGAGTCAGCCGAACAAATCGCCGCTAATTTGCTAGATGTGTCGCCAACATTGATGACCGCCGTGCCGCGCCTCTATGATGTCCTACACGAACGCATCATGAGCGGTGTCCGCAGCAAAGGCGGCATCTCGGCACAGCTGTTTCATGAAACCATCAGACTGGGGCGGAAACGACTGGCCGGGCGCCATTTGTTGCCGCATGAATTTATTTTGGACCTTGTCCTTGAAAAAATAGTCAGACAAAAGGTCCGGGCGCGGCTAGGTGGCCGGCTTGCCTATTTCATTTCAGGCGGGGCGCCCCTCAACCCAGATGTTGGCAGTTTCTTCATGGCACTTGGCGTAAAATTACTTCAGGGCTATGGCCAAACCGAAGCCTCACCGCTGATTTCAGCCAACCGCCCAAATTTGATTAAAATAGACACTGTCGGGCCACCTGTTGACGGCGTTGAATTGCGCCTTTCCGAAGATGGTGAAATTTTAGTTCGCGGTGATATGCTGATGAAAGGCTATTGGCGCGACCCGGCGACAACAGCTGGCGTTATTAAAGATGGCTGGCTATGTACTGGAGATCTCGGTAGCGTCGATGAGGATGGCTATGTCACGATTACTGGCCGCAAAAAAGATATTATCGTAAATTCTGGCGGCGAAAATATCGCCCCCGGCCGGGTTGAAGCCTTGCTCGCCATTGAACCTGAAATTGAACAAGTGATGGTTGATGGTGATCATCGGCCATGGCTGGCTGGCGTGATTGTGCCATCAGATGAAGCGCGTGCCAAAGCTGCCTCAGACAATGATTTAAAAATCCTTATTGCCGAAGCTGTTGACCGCGCCAATACCCGTCTGTCACAGATTGAACGGGTGCGGCGGTTTGTCATCGCAAAAGAGGCCTTTTCAACTGAAAACAGCCAGCTCACGCCCACATTGAAGGTCAGGCGTCATGTTGTCCGGGCCGCTTATGCAGACCAGCTGGACGTTTTATACAAACGCCGCTAGCCAAAAAACTCTATTAAGATCGGCTATTTCACCCACGTGGAGCTGCGTTTTGGCCCCAAATCATCGCGCATCATTTCACTGAACGCTTCAGCAAAATTTTGATGAGCCGCACGGTTTTTTTTCAACACAGCATCAAGCGGGATCACAATATCGCCGTCTTTGCGCAAACGTGGTGGATCATAATCAGAAAATTGTTTCACCAATTCCGTCAGCAATGCCATTAATTGTGGTTCTTGCTTTTCGTCCGACATAATCTCTCCATTTACAATTTTCATTCTGCCAGCATCGGCAAAGCTATCTTAAAAAAATATATCAAATTTTATGCCATTAATTTAACGCAATCAAAAACAAATACTATTGTCATGCCAAACAATGGGCGATGTCACAAACATTACCCAAACCATGGTCACCTCTATTCGCCAACACGCCCACATAGGACGTATCCAGAACAGTGGCAGACGACAATCAATAGTCTAGTTTTCAAATGAACTAAACGGTGGAGAACTACATGCAGGATCAAGCAAGGGTCGTCATTATTGGTGGAGGCGTTGTCGGGGCCTCTATCCTCTATCATTTAAGCAAGCTTGGCTGTAGTGATGCCATTATGCTCGAACGGTCAGAACTGACGTCTGGTTCGACATGGCATGCCGCCGGTGGCATGCACACCATTAATGGCGATCCTAATGTTGCTAAACTCCAGCAATACACCATCGAATTATACAAAGAGATTGAACAGCTATCCGGGCAAGATATCGGCTTGCATATGACTGGTGGCATTATGCTGGCGGCAACCGAAGAACGTTTTGACTGGCTGAAATCTGTGCGCGCAAAGGGTAAATATCTAGGTATGGATGAGCTGGAAATCATCACGCCTAAACGCGCCCATGAATTGATGCCTTTGATTGACCATAATCAGTTTGTGGGGGCGATGTATGACCCAATCGAAGGTCATGTTGACCCCTATGGCGTTACACATGCTTATGCCAAGGCCGCCCGGAAAAATGGCTTATCCTATGAAACGCATGTGATGGTCGAATCGCTGTCACAGACGGCGGATGGCAGTTGGCATGTCCACACCAACAAAGGCACAATTTTGGCTGAACATGTGGTGAATGCGGCCGGACTATGGGCACGTGAAGTTGGGCACATGGTGGGTCTGAAATTGCCAGTACTGGCGATGGAACATATGTATCTTCTGACCGAAGACATGCCAGAAGTTGCCGAAATCAATGCCAACACGGGTGCAGAGGTTTTGCACGTGGTTGATTTTGACGGTGAAATCTATCTGCGGCAGGAACGTGCCGGGATGTTAATGGGCACCTATGAAAAAGCCTGTAAACCATGGTCAGAAACAAACACGTCATGGGAATTTGGACATCAGCTTCTCGAACCTGATATTGATCGGATCGCCCCGTCCCTCGAAGTTGGCTTTTCGCATTTTCCGGCATTTGAAAAGGCCGGTATTAAACAAGTTATAAATGGGCCTTTCACCTTTGCACCTGACGGCAACCCACTTGTTGGGCCGGTAAAGGGCATGACAAATTACTGGACAGCTTGTGCGGTTATGGCTGGATTTAGCCAAGGCGGTGGCGTGGGTTTGTCGCTGGCCAACTGGATCATTAATGGTGATCCTGGATTTGATGTCTGGGCCATGGATGTCAGCCGATTTGGTGATTATGCCACAATGCAATTTACTAATGCGCGTGTGCGCGAAAATTACGCCAGACGGTTTTCCATCCGGTATCCAAACGAAGAATTACAGGCCGCAAGACCCTTATTAACAACACCGATTTACCACAAACAAAAAGCAGCTGGCGCGCAATTTGGTGCGGCCTATGGGCTGGAAATCCCGTTGTGGTACGCACCAGATGGGGTCAGTGATGTGTTTTCATGGCGCCGATCAACAGATTTTAATCATGTTGGTGACGAAACCCGGGCCGTTCGTGACTCGGTTGGCCTTGGTGACATATCTGGTTTTGCAAAATACCGCGTGTCTGGCGGTGGGGCGGCGGACTGGCTGGACCGGATTCTAGCCTGTAAAATGCCACCTGTCGGACGCATGGTGCTGGCACCAATGCTCAAAGATGATGGCAAGATCATTGGCGATTTTTCATTGGCACGGCTTGCCGATGATCAATTTTTAATCATTGGCTCTGGTGTCGCCGAATCCTATCATATGCGTTGGTTTCTCTCGCATGCCGCCGGCGTTGATGACCTAAAAATTGATTCACTGGGATTGGATCTTGTTGGCTTGACACTTGCCGGGCCAAAATCTCGTGCGGTGCTACAATCTTGCACCCATACCGACATCTCGCATGATAACATGCGGTTTATGGCGATCAAAAAGATGGATATTGGCATGGTGCCAGCCATTGTTGGGCGGGTTAGCTATACCGGTGATCTTGGCTATGAAATATGGGTTGCCCCGGCTTATCTCAACAATTTGTTTGATTACTTGATGACAGCGGGCGCGGCCTATAACATCCGCCTATTTGGTTCACGTGCCTTAAATGCCCTAAGGCTGGAGAAAAATTATGGGTCATGGGGGCGCGAATACCGGCCTGTTTATGGCCCGGTTGAAACCGGACTTGATGCATTTGTTGCCTATGACAAGCCAGCCGATTTTATTGGCAAGGCTGGCGCTTTGGCCGATCGTGAAACAGGCGGCACCATGCGCTTATGTAGCTTTGTGATCGAGGCCAAGGATGCTGATGTGATTGGTGACGAACCAATTTCGTATAATGGACAGGTTGTTGGTTGGGTAACATCCGGAGGCTATGCCCACGCCGCCAGCCAATCCATGGCACAAGGCTATGTGCCAAAAGAAATTGCGAATGAAGACACTGGCTGGTCGGTTGAATTGCTTGGCGAAAATTTAGCCGCCAAGCAACAGAAATTTCCGCTTTTTGATGCCAATGCCAGCCGTGTGTGGAGCTGAGTTTGCCGTCAAAAAAAACAAATTTATTATTGGCCCCTTCTGGCGATCATCCTTTGACAGCTTTGATGTTGTTGCTGGGAGGTGTGACTTTGCTCGCACTGCAGGATTCACTGATCAAATTCATCTCTGACAGCACTTCTTTCTGGCAAATCCAAACGCTGCGCTCTGCTGGAAATATGACGCTGATTATTTGTCTGGCCTTGATCAGCGGTGGGTTCAAACTGATTTATCCACAACGCCGACTGGCCGTTGCCGCCCGCAGTCTCGTCATGGTTGTCTGTATGTTTTGTTTTTTTTCTGCCTCGCCTTTTTTGAGTGTCGCACAGATGGCCGCCGGACTTTACACCTACCCGCTATTTGTGTCTTTGCTTGCCGCCCCCATGCTTGGTGAGTATGTTGGGAAGTGGCGTATTGGGGCTTTGATGATGGGCGCAGTTGGCGCTTTTTTAATGCTGAACCCGCTGGCCGATGCGTTTTCCTTGGCCCAGCTATTACCGATCGCGGCCGGGTTTTTTTATGCTTGTAATATTATTATATTGCGGCGCTATTGCCGCGGGGAAACCCCCCTTGCCCTAACCTTTGCAAATGGTGTGATGTTTTTTGCCTCAGGACTTGCCGGTAGCGTGGTCCTCAGCATTGCCCCGCTCTCACTCGGCCTGCAGTCCACCATGCCCTTTGTGGCGATTGGCTGGCCAGCAATAGGGATGGCGGTCATAGGGTTTGCGGCATTATGTTCGGTGCTGAATTTATTCGGCAATCTGGGGCTGACACGTGCCTATCAAACAGCCGATAGTAGTTGGCTTGCCCCGCTTGATTTTTCTTACCTGTTATTTGCGGTCATTTGGGGCAAGGTGATTTTTGATAGCTGGCCAACGGCCAATGGCTGGCTCGGCATGATCTTGATTACCAGTGCCGGTGTGATCACCGCTTGGCGTGAACACCGACAAGAATCAAAAACAAAACCAGTAAAAACCGCCGCCGTGTAGCCCTCGTCTGGGCCAGCGCTGCATGATCAAAATAAGACCAGTTACAATAAATAGCACCACGCCAGTGACGATATTAAAGTGGCGGCGCGCGTTTTGCGATGCAATCAACAGGCTGGCCCAGTCAAGCAGTACCGCCAAAATGACATTGCCGCAAAAGGGCACAGCCACCGAAACCAGACCCACGACCAAAATATTCGGCGTGGTCACGCGTGTCACATCAGAAAATCCGGGCAACACGCCAATGTAAAATAAAATCCCCTGTGGATTCCCTATAATGACCAGTAATCCAGCGATAAACTCCAGTAAAATCCAGCTCTGGTTAATTGATCTGGAGCCTGTAATTTATCAACCCGGGCCATGATCAGCCCGACCCCCATGACCATAAATACGATTACCGCAACATATTCAAGACCAGTCAGCACGGCCACATGCACCGCCACCAATTGGCCCAATGTGAGTAATGCCAGTACAGGCCAGACAACATCGCCAAAAGCCACCTTAGCGCCAGTGGCTATGCCCCGCTAAAACCGTTTTTTAAACTGTGGGCGATTAACGCCCCCCAAACGGGCCCCAGCGTTATAAAAAGCAAAGCAAGCGCCAGTGGATACAGCCCGATTTCATAGAGCGTTAATGTCAGCACAGCAAAATACACCCTGAAACATCTATTGGTATAAGTTAATTCAAATTAATAATATCAATATTTAAAATATTGATATTATTACGCAACTGGACAAAGACCACCGTCAACGTTAATGGCGGTGCCATTAATATAGGACCCGGCATCAGACGCCAGAAAAGTGGCAATATTAGCGAATTCCTGTGCGGTGCCAAACCGGCCCATACTTATGCCCAACTGTACAGCCGCCTCTGCATACCAGTCTTCAAGTGACAATTGACGGGCGTCTGCGGCGTGTCGCCGTTCCCATTGTTCACTCTCAATCCGCCCGACCAAGAGGCCATTAACCAGCACGTTATAAGCCGCATTTTCTTTGGATAGCACCTTCATTAAAGCCATGCCAGCGGCGCGGCTAATGGCCGTTGGTGCGCTCCCACCTGCTGGTGCCTTGGCACCTAAATTTAGCACATTGATGATCCGGCCCCATTGTCTGGTCCGCATACCCGGAATAACCAGCCTTGATAAGCGAATAGCGGCGAATAATTTGAGATCTAGATCCTCTTGCCAAAGCGCATCACTGACCTCCAGAAAATCACCTCTTTGCGAAGTGCCCGCATTATTCACCAAAATATCGATACCGCCAAATTCTTCCTGCGCGAAGGCCGCTACCTTGGCACAATCCTCGGCCAAACGAATATCGGCAGATATGGCTTTGATTTTAGACTGACAATCCGGAATGGTTGCACAAGCAGACACAATATCGGACACCGCCTGTTTGAGGTTGGGTTGCCGGCGCGCCGCAATCACAACATTGGCACCTGACTGGATAAAACTTTGCGCTATGGCTTTACCAATACCTGCGCTTCCGCCTGTAACAATTGCTGTTCTTCTATCCAGTCTGATATCCATAATAGCACTCCATAACGATACGCATAACCTGATCTGTTATTTTGCACCTAGGCAGTGCGCATTGGTAACAAAATAATCAGAAACATTGAAAAAAATACCGCTGGACACGTAGGCCAGACACCTGCTGGTAATATCACGATGTGGGAAAAAAATTGGTCTGAGCGGCGTGATTCGAACCTACGACCCTTACACCCCCAGTTTATGGAATAGGGATTGTTATGCAGGTTTTCTGCCACTTTTCCTGATTTAGGTAGCTTTGGATCAGGTCAGATACCCAGGTAAAAGTTGTAACAAAATGGTAACACTACTTTTTGTTTTTGCCACTATTTCCGTATCAAGCGTTTCCATATCATCTTTTGAACACTATCGGCATGTATGCCACCATCATGTGAAATATAAATGAATATAATTGGGACAATTTGCTGAGCGTTAACCACTTAATGTTAAGCTCGACGCCCATTCACATCTGTTTTCTCCTAATTTTGGGGTCGACAATTCCCAAAACGGTGGCGTCTCAGACAAACATAATATCGGCGCTAGATGCTTTACCTCGCCCAAGTGTGTTTTAGAAAGAATAGATAATTCTTCAATTTCTTTCGAAGACAACTCCTCAGGAGCTATTCCATTTTGAATTTTTCCATTTCGATAAATCATCATAGCAGTCTGGCAAAGTGATACTCGTACATGATAGCTGCCACCCTCTTTTGCTCGCCGAGCCAGCGCCAAAAGGGCACCATATGCGCCGAGATACCCAGTAATATAATCATTTGCAGCAACTGGCAGCAAACTTGGCGCGTTAATTTGGTTCAGGCCAGTGCCTTCAGTCGTCAACCCTGTCATGATTTGTGCGACCTGTTCCCAACCACCCCTATTGCTGAATGGTCCATCAAAGCCATAACAATTAATTGACAAATAAATAATGCCTGGGCGAATCTCACTCAATTCCTCCGGACCAAAACCAAGCTTACTCAATGCATCAGGTCTATACCCTTGAGAGAAGATATCAGCCCCAATCACCAAATCTTTTAATTGTCTAGCACCTTCATTATTTTTAATTTCAACAAAACAACTGCGCTTTCCATGGCTCGTATCTGCTACATATGCATGCACTTGTGGCAAGTTCTTTGCGGTCACCATAAGAACATCAGCACCATGCTCAGCGAGGGTGCGAGCAGCTATTGGACCCGCTAAAATCCGCGTTAAATCGAGAACCCTAACTCCACTGAGCGGTCGATTGCCACTTGGTATTGGCTCTGGATCGCTATCACCAATCTTTATAATTTCTATCACAGGCTTTTTCGAGAGGACTGTTCCATGAGGTTCTTCCAACCATTCGGAATTAGTTCGGACCATTCCTCCACAAAGTTTCATTTCTGCAATTGCATTTTCCAATTCTATTGCATCCCATTTTGAGACTGCTTTCGATATGGATAACTGATCAGGACGAGCTTCTAACAAACCCAACATACGATCTCTGAGGTGGTTGAGACCGAAATGTGGCAATACCCAGCGGCCATCTTTGGTGCGGTAAATGCCGTTTAATTGTCTATTAAATTCATGATCCCTATCAACCAGTTTAAGGAATTCACCACTGGCATGCCTCGTTTCAATAAATTTATTGCTATTGAGGGACGCCGCAGCTGATCTAACAGAAATCTGAATTTTTTGTCTCCGGCCAGTTTTTAGTTCCCAGATATCATTAACTGCGACTCCAACACTAGCGTGAGCTGCTGCTGCCACTTCCCCAATTTTGAATGCTGAATTAAATACAGGGTCTGTTCCAGAGATGTGCAGTTCACTAGAATCAAGTTTCTGGCGTCCACGAACTTTTATGAGTTCATCTATAGCTGGCATGCTATTATACTCAATTCCTGCATAATAAATTTGCCTAACATATTGCCATAAAGAAACCAATCAAGCGTCATTTATTTCTTCAAAACACAAAATTAGTTATTTGGAATTCTAATAATGCATTCAACACATAACTTCATAACCGTTAACTCAATAAAGATATGTCTCCTGTGAAAGCAGAGTGTGAATTATCAGCAAAACAAGATTCCCCATAACTCATGGACACCAATCAACAAGCCATAAATGCCGCACTAGAGGTAATGGACAAGCACATATCAGCATTGAATGATAGGCAAACACTGGAATTGGCTGAGACCCTCCATTTTCCACACTTTCGTCTAGTTGGGACCAGTTTGAAAGTCTGGGAGACGGCAGATAGATATTTCGATGACTTTACAGCTCGAGCTGGAGAAAATTGGGCCTATACGAAGTTAGCCTCAATCACAATAATATCTGCAAACGCAAACAAAGTTCATCTAGATGTTCAAATAAATCGATTCAATGCTCAAGACCAACTAATTGCGGATTTTAGATCAATTTGGGTGATCACTGAGATTGGCGGAGTATGGGCCGCTCAGTTAAGATCAAGTCATGCGCCTGCCTGATGTTTTTATATTTTTTGGCCTAAATAATTGCGTAAATAGGACCTACCACTAATGGCTTTTTGGCTATTTAAGAAAAAAATAAAAATAAGCAAAACCGAACAGATCCAGAAACGAGCTAAGTTTCTGAGTACTATTGTTAAAGGCTGCGTCTCTCACCCAGCTTATGAAGGTGATGGGCCAACACTAGGGATCTGCAAAATCTGCATCGATGTGCGAGAAGCCCATTTGGCATTAAGAAATTTAGATAAAAATGTTTGATAAATTTGACCACAAGCATCCAGACAGGAGAGACTGAGTATTGAGGCTTACTCAGGCACGCCTTCGATTATCATGAAATCAGTGTCAGAGCACGCCTCTCTAACGACTTTTGCGGCCTGATATTCATCGCTGTAGTAAAATTTATTTGCAGCTTCTTTGCTCTCAAACTCAATCATCATCATAATTCCACTGACATTGCCCTCAAGCCTATCTGCGTCAGGACCACGAGCGAGCACTTTACCACCGTATTTTTTAATGGCAGGCCCAGCCATACCAGAAAATTCTTGAAATTTTTCATGGTCTTTGACCCTGATGTTAGCAACCACATAACCTTTTGGCATCAACTATCCTTCTTGATTTTATTTCTGTGAATATTCTGGTTTCACCGTAAACCAAAATCGCTCATTTTGGAAGGAACACCTCTTTATCTAAACGGGTAAATGCTGTGAGCCAACCACTTTTAACCGTAGCAATCGTACCGTTTATTTTTTACAAAATATGACCAAAACGCGACCAAAATTCCCGCCCCGCCGGCAGGGCCACAGGATCTCTTCACTATCTAATTTATTGATATTTTTATTGGTCGGAGCGGCGGGATTCGAACACGCGACCCCTACGCCCACAGTGTAGGGAATGGGTAGTTTTATGTCGGTTTTCTGCCACTTTTCCAGATTTAGATAGCGTTAAATCAGGTTAGATACCCATCTAAAAGTGGAGACAAAATGGTAACGCTATTTTTTGCCCATGATGTTATTGCTACGCTCAGCATTTCAAGATCATTTTTTACGCAGGTTCAGGAGGAAGTTCAGCACCACTTTATTGAATTCATCCGAATTTTCTATATTTGATAAATGTCCTGCATTTTTAATGATTTCAAGTTTTGCTCCAACAATTTTATTTGCAATATCCTTAGCCAATTCTGGTGGGGTAAGTCTATCAAACTCGCCCACCACAACAAGAGTTGGGACTTTGATTTTATGGAGGACATCAGTATGATCTCCACGAACAGACGCTTCAATTGATTTGATATAACTATCCTTATGCAAGCGACTCATCGAGTCCACGAGTGCATCGAAGGTTTGCCTATTTTCAGCTATTCCAATCAGTGTTTTGGCCACGACTGGCGCGATATCCTTTGGTTCTTTGCCGGATAAAAGTGGTTCTTTTCTTAACCGAATAAAATCTTCCTGCTGTTCTTTTGAAAAATGTTTAAACCCTTTATGAGTATCGCAGAGGACCAAAGACGCAATCCGGTGACTGTATTTTTCACAGAATGAAAAAGCTATTCGTCCACCCATTGAGAGTCCCAATAGATGGGCCTTCTCCACATTGTAATAGTCCATAACACGACTTAAATCGTCGGCGAAATCAGAGAAATTTAGCTCTCCTGGATAATCATCACTCTCGCCGTACCCCCTTGCATCCCACGCCACGGTTTTAAAATACTGGCCAAAGACTTCAATGTTCGTTATCCAGTTTCGCTTATTGCCGCCAATACCATGCATAAGAATCAGCAGCTCACCTGCACCACACTCATTAACAGAGATAAAAGGAGCAGGACCAATTCGGTGGGAAGAAATCATTAGCCTAATTCTCCATAGTATTTATCGAATATCGCTTAGCAAAAGGCCGCAATAACAATCCGTCAATAATAGAAAAAAGAATCACAATAAGAATACAGATAGCCAACACAGTCTGGGCATCAGACTGATTTTGCGCTTGCTGTAATAGCCAACCTAGGCCAGAACTAGCCCCAAATAATTCGGCGACAATCGCAATCTTCCATGCAATACCGTAAGACATGCGCACGCCAGCAATAATAAAAGGCACGGCTAAGGCGATTTGTAATTTGAAAAAGTTTCTTAACGCATTTCTTGAAAAGCTCTTGCCCATTTCTAAAAGCTCTGGGTCCATTTGACGGAATCCCTGAAGGCAGTTGATCAGGCAGAATGGTGTGATGATCATGATTTCAATAAAAATAACCGTACCATTTGAGATCGAAAACCAGATAACACCCAGAATAGCCCAGCCCACAGACGGAAAACTGTTTAAAACAACAAGGATGTTATTTTCGATTATAGTTTGAAACAAAATGTTCATGCGCGTCAGCACAGAGAGCAGTATTGAGATAAATGCCGCAATGAGTACAGCTACTAAGACCCGTGTCATACTAATGAAAATATGAGAAACAGTGTTTTGATCTGTGACTATTTGTATAGTCGATAACAGAACATCAATTGGGGTTGGAAGCACAAAATCTGGCAAGTCTTTGGCAACGAACCACCAAAACACGCAAACCGCCAGAATTATAAGTTCAGATGAATAAGCTGTTCTATTCGCCAAATTACTGAACATGATATCTCTTATCCAAACTTTTCTGGACTAGGTTAAAAACTAGTAGCTCCGATAGAATGACAAACAAGACCATATAGGTGATAATGGCGAAAATAATCTCAGTTTCAAATTCCTGTCGGGCTTTGTTGAGCATGTAGCCCATGCCCCCAGAGCCACCAAATAGTTCAGCGGTAAGCACAACTTTCCAACTAACACCAAAACTTATTCTTAAGGTTGCAAAAGCATAAGGAAAAAGCATCGGCATTACCAATTTAAAGAAATTTTTTAGTTTTTTCCTGGTAAGACTGGTTCCCAGTTCCAGTATTTCAGAGTCCATTTCCGTTAACCCCGTACGCAGGTTGATAATCGCAAACGGAACAAGAACCATCGTAACCGCAAAAATGACTGTTAATGAATTAATACCAAACCAAAGAATAGCAATAAAAAGCCAGCCAACACCTGAAAAGGAATTTAAAAATGGTGTTAGTCGCTGATCTACAAAATGCAAGCTCACTGGATGCAGGCTTGGAAGCACAGCAATACAACTGCCCAAGATGAAAGCTATCAACATTGCGCTTGAAATATGCATTAGCGAGAGCATGATCTGACGCGACATATTCACATCAGATAAAATAGTCAGCATTGTCCTTGCAACGGAGCCGGGAGAGGGCAACTGATAAGTAGGGACCTGCAGCGAATAGGCGTGCCAAATCCCGACAAAACTGGCCCAGAATACCAGCGAGATAATGATTTTTTTTGTTTTTATTTCCAATCACTCGTCTCACAGCATTCGTGGGCCAGAAAGAGTATTTTATTCCATCAGTGTTTTAGACCAGACTGCACTGCTAATATCAGGAGAATCTTTCAGCATCCCTAATTTCAGGGCTTGATCCCAAAGGATTTGGATTGCTCTCATGTCTTCTTTATTCATCAGGACAGGAAACTCACTGTATTCGGCAAACCAGCGTTTGAAAAATTCAACATCTGTTCCAGTTGTCTCAGCAACAGCGCCAAACACTTCATCAGTATTGGCTTTGGCATATTCAACAGAAGCATGCAGTAATCTCAGAAATTCGCGATGAACCTCTGGCTTGGCATCCAGCTTTTTGCCGTAACCTGCGAGCACAGCAGACACCATGCGCACCCCAAATTCTTTGTAGTTATCAGGTGCCGTGGAAACAATCGAACGGAAAGCACTTGTATTTTGAGCCTTAAAAGCCTGCGAATGGATTAGTGTTGCCGCATCAATTGTTTCTGACGCAAGAGCGGCAGGCATACCAGGAGGGGGCATTTCAACAAAATCAATGTCACCACCTTCAAGCGCAACATTGAAACCGTGGGAATTTGCAAGCGCGATCCGGATCAAGGTGATACCAGATGAACCAAGGGAGTATACAGCCAATTTTTTACCCTTCAGGTCAGCCGCAGTCTGAAGTCCGCTATCCTTTCTGACCCAAATATCGGCGCCCTCACCAGCTTTGTGATACCTGAGTGCAGTACCAATAATGCGTAAGTCGAGACCTTTAGCACGAGCTCTTGGAATTGCCATTCCCGCTGTTTGAACAACATCGTATGTTTGCGCGATTGTTGCCTGAATGAGTGCTGGAATTTGTAGCGCATCAGCTTGAACCTCAATCAACTCGGATTTCACTTTGCCATTTTTAAGCGCCCACATCACTGCCTCATGGCTAGGGTCAGACAAATATCCAAACTTTACTACTTCCTTTGCTGACGCAGCGCCGACAAAAAATATGCTCAAAATAAGAGCAAAAATAAGTCGCATGATATTCTCTCCTTATGTTTCTACTATTTTTCTAAATTCATGAATTAAACTGACTTTTATTTTACGCAGTTCCTCATCTATTTCAATTTCACGCGGTCGAAGCGCTTTAGGCTCAATGACATTCTGAACAGATGCGGGCTTTTTTCCCAGAACAAAAATGCGATCGCCCAATTCTAACGCCTCATCAATATCATGCGTAACAAAAATGATTGTGTTGCCAATTTCTTTCCAAAGTTCAATCAGTTGAAGGCGCAGAATTCTACGGGTGTTCGGATCGAGTGCTGAAAAAGGTTCATCCATTAGGATAATTTCTGGCTTCAAAGCAAGAGCCCTTGCAATGGCCACACGTTGTCTTTCTCCACCCGATAACACTATGGGCATTTTATGCATGTCATTTGCCAGACCTACTTTTGTCAGCTGCTCTGACGCAAGGACTCGTCTTTCCGTTACACTTAATTTAGGAAAACGCATTTCCAAACCAAACGCGGCGTTCTCAAGAGCATTCTTCCAGGGGAGCAGTCTCGGATTTTGAAAAACATAGGCTATTTTTTCCCATGTTAAGCCTGGAGAGCTGCCAGCCACCTGTATCGTTCCGGAAGTACCTGAGATCAGGTCACCAATTAGCCGAAGAATAGTTGATTTACCGCATCCTGAGGGGCCCAATAGACAGATGAATTCGCCCTTCTGGACCGCGAAGTTCAGGTTTTCAAGTATTTGGACTTCTCCAAACTTTAGACCAACATTTTGGAACACAATCATATAGAAAGTCTTTGCCCGCGCCCATACCCGCAAAGTTAAACCGTAAATGCTCTATTCAAGTATTGAAATATTTTTCTCCATCCAGATGCAATTATCTGGCGTCAAAAGGTCACCTGGGATGACTGAGCAAGGTTTGAATATTGATCCACAGTAGAAAGTAACGAAGTCAGTGTTATTTCCTTTACCCTCTGAACGCGGCCCTCAAACAACTCATGATTGATCAAAATGTTAACAAAATGGTAACAAGACTTAAAAATCCTCCAGCCGCTAGGACCACGGGATCTCTTAACTATTGAATTTGTTTGGATTTTAATTGGTCGGAGCGGCGGGATTTGAACCCACGACCCCTACACCCCCAGTGTAGGGAATAGGTAGTGTTATGTAAGTTTTCTGCCACTTTTCCAGATTTTAATAGCGTTAAATCAGGTTAGATACCTAGGTAAAAGTGGAGACAAAATGGAGACAAGTGGAGACATCACTTTTTGCTCATGATGCTTTTGCCGTACTTGACCCTCTGGGCGCATCTCTAACAAAAGGGCAAGATTTATACTTTCAGCTTCTCAGAAACATGGCATTTTCATTCAAAAAGCATCTATCGAGTAGTAGCTAGTTACGGTGATTCATCATAAACCATTTACAGGCTTCCAAACCTGAGGCAGACACGACTCCAGTGACTCCGCTCCGTGGTCCATGGCCAATGGAACAGGATTCATGGATGCCTCGAATGCAGCAAAGAACACGGCAATCATTTAGAACACAAAAAGCCAATTCAAAACTGGGGTGGCTTTTTATTGTAATAATGCGAAATTTTTGGTTGTGGGGGTAGATTTTGAACCCACAACTTTCGGGTTTTGGGCCTGATCAATTCAGCGTGATTTCAGTCGCAGCATTTTCAGCCTCAAATGTATATATATAAACGCCCGAGTAGTTGGTTTGAATGAAATCGAATGATGTCTTTATATCATCAAAAACAGATTTCGATTTTGACTCAAACATTTTTAAATCAGACCCAGAGTCAAACTTTGCTGTTACGGTCAAACTACCGCATGGACCCAAAGAAATACTAATGGATTGCATGTTGCAAGGACGAATGAATTTCGCCAAATTTTCCGCAAAGTACGAAGAGGCAACTTTCGCATCAGTTGGTTTTACAAATTTTAAGTTGAAAACCTTAGCGTACATTCTTACTGCAACTCTTCAAAAATTTTATCAATCAACTCCGCCGCATCATTGCCAGTAACTTTAATTCGTTTCATTGGCTTGGGCGTTAGACCCATCGATTGAATAAGCTGTCGGCCTTTGCTGGTTAAAGTAATTTTTCTTGCTCCATCTAACTCACAGAAACCGTCGCGTTGTAAATGCTCCGTTTCTTCAGGATTTATTGGCAACTCCGCTGCGAGCAAGAGAAGGTTTTTAAAATCAACCAGGCTAGCTTCACTAATTTCAGACGATAAAATGTCAGCTGCTTTTATAATTTTTTCGGCTGTAAGGTTCCTCTGCTCAACCTGGAGATCAAGTAAATGCGCTATATTTCTGGCAATTCTTTTTATCAGGTCCTCTTGTGACTCAGAAATCCTCTTTGGATCAGTGTTGAAAAGACATAATGTGCCCAGCACATAATTATCTTTGTTCACCACTGGAAAACCTGCATAAGAGTGCGGCGCGTCACCCGATTTGATGTAAGGATGCTCTGCCCAGTCAGGGTCTTTGTAAAAATCTTCTACAATCAAAGGCTCTGTGTCCAACAGCACATAGGAACACACATTCCATTTTGACCTGTCGGTGAGAGCTCCCACTTCGTAATTATCGTCAACCCCTGAGCCTGCCATTGAACATTGTGACTCACCGTCAAAAAGACTAAACTTAGCTTGCTCAAAACCTGTGAGATCTCGTGCTAAGTCACAGTATATCTGGAACAAGTCAGAATTTGGCGCATCGATCAACCCAGTTTTTACAACAGCTTGAGCTCTTCGTTCCTCATTATGAGGCATCGTGGCCATTGAAGTTTCAGATGGTTTTGGGATCGTTTTGAGAGCCATTGAGCGTAATCACCGTATGTTAACCAAAGGTATCATTGTCATCAAATTATTAGATTTGTCAAAAATCATCTTAATCCATCACAAAAATAAATTGAAACAATCAATTGAATATGATGGTTCGGCAACAGAATGGCGACAAAAACAGGCCGTCAAACACTTATCCAAGCAAAAATGGAGACAAAATGGAGACAAGACGCAAAAAAAATCCCCAGCCACCAGGGCCAGGGGATCTCTTAACTATTGAATTTGTTTGAGTTTTTGTTGGTCGGAGCGGCGGGATTTGAACCCACGACCCCTACACCCCCAGTATAGTAGTCAAATAGAGATACATGATACACTGATAAATTTTTATCATTGATTTACAGTGTATTGAAATAAATCACAGCAATACAAGATACATACTGATACTTTGAAATCTTCTATTTTTTGACGGAGATTTTGACGGAGTTGTTGGTTGACTAAAGCTTGGACAGAGATAGCAATCAAACGCAAAAAGTTTGAAGGCAAACGAAAAACCCACACTATCCCAAATACCGGCGGTTTAAGCTTTAGTGTCCGCGAAGACGGGACTTATTACGAATGGCGCATGATGAGATGTGGAGAGAACTACAAAGTTCACATCGGCAGTGTTTATGAGTTTTCTCTGGAAGAAGCAAAAAATCAAGCCCACCAATACCGTCAAAATGTAAAACTAGGACTCCCACCTCAATTTGACTCATTAAACCAGTCGGCGTTGAGCTTCCAGGATGCTTATGATGAATACATCTCATCCAGAGAATTCAACGACCTAAAACTGAGCTATCGTAAGACTTTTATATTCCGAATGGAAAAATATGTTGTCCTGACAAAAAACAGCACCTCCACCAGAGACGAATTACGCAAAGCCCAAGTGGAGTTGAAAAAGAACAAATTAGCTGATGTCAGCTTATCCTCAATAACAGAAATTGTGGCACGCCAGATGTGGTCAAAAATAAAATCCGCAGAAAGCGCGAACGTCGCCAAAGCGATAAAGTCCCATTGCAAGGTTATTGTAGATTGGAACATGGAACACAACGGCGTAGTACTTGAGACAAATCCGTTCAACTTTTCTGTGCCAAGAACAAATCAAAAAAAGAGAGAAAAGTTTTTTACTGATACTGAAATTGGCAAACTCATTAGCGAATTCAAAGAGCAAGCAAGCCCAAAACGTCAGTTTTTCAACTGCGCACTACTGACTGGTTGGCGAAATGGTGAGATTGCTAAAATGCGACGGGATGAAATTGAGTACGGCGTTAAAGTGCCCAATTCCAACCAGGTGATTGCAATTTGGAATTCACCAAGCGAGAGCAACAAATCAAATCAGGCAACCCGGTTTGTCCTAACTGACAGAATTGTTCGTCAAATAGACTCACTTCCAAGGCTTGGTGAATATGTTTTTTCTTACGGAAACAAAGACCGCGGCGGGCATGATTTGCCAATGACACGTCCCGCCAAGACGGTGCGCAAGATATTGAACAAGATTGGGCTTTCCGACGAATACCGACTGCACACTCTCCGCCATACAATGGTCACACGTCTTAAAGAGTTTGATGTGCCAGCCGCCGACATCGACAGATTTCTCGGTAAATCAGTCAGAGAGGGTTCAGCTAGTCACAGCACCTACTCCCACTCAGACAGTATCCTGGCAAAATTACGAGTTGCTGAGACCTGGGAAAGTCACTTAGTCAACCTTGGTTTTGGGGGTGATAATGATTGAAAAAGGCGGGGGATGGGTTGATGCAAATGATCCAACAACAGAATGGGATCTGCTTCACGAAAAATACAGAAATGGAGACCGTGACAAAAAGTTTGAGGCAATGTTTGGCGCTGTGGGAATGGCCATTTTAATTCTCAGAAAACAACGCCTAAATCCTGCAATTCTTCATGAGTTACATATGCAATTGTTCGATAAAGATATGGGATCTAAGTCAACTTTCTTAGACAAAAAAATGCCAAAAAATAGCAGCCGGAGAAAAGCACTTCGACCAAGCCAAGATATGAAAAAAACATTCGCTGTCGGTGCAGTGGAGGCCTTTCGTAAATCAGGCCTCACCCATGAGAAAGCGGTCAGTAATGTTGCGGCAATTTCTGGTTATAAATATGAGAAAGTTGACGACTGGCACGATTATTATTTCAGAGGTATGCCAGACGGCTACTCGTACCTGCACTATCGATTGGCCGAGTTAAAAAAGGTCAGTAAGCAAGACGCTCTTGTGATCGGGAACGAGTGGTCAAGACTCTCAATTGGATTATCTTAAGCCAGTTTTTCAGCTATTCTTGTGATCCTCAGGCTTGCTCATATTTTGAAAAATACGGTATCCCAAATAACCTATGCCACCGGCCATAACTAGGTCAGCGTAACCGCTGAGCCGATCTGGAATTTTAAATAAGGTATCCAATAGAGTGCTTGCCGCACCAAATACGAACAATGCGCCAGTTATAATAACCAGCATTAAGTTACCATTCATACTCACTCCACCAGACCAGCCACCATAATTGACAGCCATTCCAAACCTTATTGCAGTGGCAAAAGAGACAAATGTGAAAAAGTAACCAAATCCAACGGTGTGCCCGTATACTTCCTCGTCATAATAACGATTTGAAACTAAGACAGCTTCACCATAGTCAACGAAGGTGGTGAGTCCCATTGAATTTGCGATCAAATCCGTCGCATAAATCATGAAACCCCAAGTTACAAATCCGACTACCCACGATAAAAAAGTCCGCAAATTTAGCCCCCAATAACATTGTAAACTTCAGTAATTTTGTTCTCAGAGAGAAAACCCTCCAGAAAATCCAACGGGTTTGATGGCATCAAGTCCACTAAAATCATAAATCAACTTCTGTGAGTTTCAAATCGTAAGGGCAATTAAGCCCCATTTTGAACGATTACAGGAGAAGATATGTTCATACCTGAGAAGAAACTCAAAACATTCAGAGCGGAACAACTCGCAGAAATACTCTGCATGGCACGGAACACCGTTTACCAACAGAGACGTAGAGGCACCCTACCCGATGGTCTAAAACACGGGTCGATAAGACTATGGACCCGCAATGAACTCGCAAATCATTCGCCTCAACTCGCCAAAATTTTTGGAGATGGAGGTTCAAATGAGTGAATATCATCCAAACAATACTGCAAGCTGGGTCAAGTTTATGACCCTACCCGCGAAGCGGCATGAAAACGGCAATCTGATAATACGCGGCGCAAGCGTTGCAAAAGCAAATCATCAGATAACGCCTGGCCAGGACATCGCGATTGCAGTGTTCAAAAACGATGACAGCTTCTCGATTTCCCTATCTTTCAAGCAGAAACCAGAAGCCTGAGTTTACTATACGTCAACATAAGACCGGCCTTTGCGCCGGTCTTTTTAGGCAGGTAAAAAATATGCTTTGGATAAAAGATTGCATCAAACAAAATGTAATCAAGTTAGGGTGATGCATTTTTTGCATAGTGGGTAGCAAAATAAACACCTTTTTTGCGCAGCAATCATTGTATTATTAATGACGTTTAAACTGCTTGGATCACTGCAGTTATGTTTGATGAGATGATGGGCTTCGAGGGCGACGTCACCCGTGAGGCATACACAAACCTATTTTGCTGGTTGGGTGACCAGGATTTAAAGAAACTTGCAAAAAAATCTAGCTCAGCTGAACAACTGTTCCGCCGCATCGGGATTACGTTTAATGTTTATGGTCAAAAACAGGCAGAAGAACGACTAATCCCTTTCGACCTGATACCAAGAATTCTCGCTGCAGAGGAATGGAGAATACTTGAGGAGGGAATTAAGCAGCGAGTAACGGCAATAAACTGCTTTCTTTGCGATATCTATAACGAGCAGGAAATCATACAAGCGGGCATCATACCCGCAGAACACATTCACAAAAATGAGGCTTTTATGCCGCAAATGTGCGGATTTACTCCGGTCGGTGGTATTTATACACATGTCGTTGGAGTTGACATCGTGCGGACCGGACCGACGGATTTCTGCGTGCTAGAGGATAATGCTAGGGTGCCGTCGGGAGTGTCCTACATGTTGGAGAACCGTTCAACGATGCAGCATATGTTCCCAGAACTTTTCACAACGCACCAAATAAGACCAATCAACAACTATCCAAAAGATCTATTCAACTCTCTTATTGAGTGCAGCAACTCAAGCTTTGAGAATCCAAATGTAGCTCTATTAACCCCAGGTATTCACAACTCAGCGTATTATGAGCATTCATTCCTCGCAGACGAAATGGGCATCGAACTTATTCAAGGATCCGATTTGGCGGTTCAGGACGGAAAAGTAACAATCCGAACCACCCAGGGCGTAGAAAACGTTGATATTATTTACCGGCGTATCGATGACAATTTCTTGGACCCACTCTCTTTTGACCCAAAAAGTCTCCTCGGCACACCAGGTCTTTTTGATGCTTATAGGAATGGTTCGTTAATTCTTGCTAACGCGCCGGGAACTGGCATAGCAGATGACAAGGCGATTTACTCATACATCCCAGACATTATACGTTTTTATTTAGGCGACGAACCATTGCTGCCGAATATCCCTACATGGCGTTGTGATGACAAAAATAATCTAATCTATGTTATTGAAAATTTGAATGAATTAGTTGTTAAAGAGGTTCATGGATCCGGAGGCTATGGCATGCTTATTGGACCAGCTGCGAGCAAAAAAGAACTCTCTGATTTTTCACGAAAGCTTAAAGCTAATCCTGGCAAGTATGTCGCGCAGCCCACACTTGCACTGTCAACCGTGCCAATACTCACCAAAAATGGACTCGCACCTCGTCACGTTGATTTGCGTCCTTTTGTGCTCGTCTCACCAAGTAAGGTTAGAGTCACACCCGGTGGCTTAACTCGCGTGGCGCTTAAAGATGGTTCACTAGTGGTAAACTCAAGCCAAGGTGGAGGAACAAAAGACACTTGGGTGTTGAGGGCATAAATGCTTGGTCGTCACGCAGATAGTTTGTTTTGGATGGCAAGGTACTTAGAGCGAAGTGAAAATAATGCTCGCCGTATCCAGGCTGCATTTCATTACGCATTGTCCAGAGAGGATGATGGAAGAGAAGAATGGAAAACCATCATTTCAGAGAGCGGCTCTGAGGTGGTCTTTAGGGACAAATATAGCCAAATCACTCTGACAGATGCTGTAAATTTTTTGCTCCGAGATCGGGATAATGTGAACAGCATTATCACTTTAATTTACAAAGCACGTCAAAATGGGCGTTCGGTTCGCGCAAACCTCACCCAAGAGGTTTGGCTTTCATTGAATGAAAGTTGGATTGCGTGTGAAACAGCTCTGAAACGGCCAGTTAAAATAAGAGACTTGCCCGGAGTCCTCGAGGGCATAATCAAAGGAAGTTCGTTATTCCGCGGTGCACTCTATGGAACTATGCTTCACAATGATATTTTCAATTTTCTTCGACTTGGCACCTATATCGAGAGAGCTGATAACACGCTACGGATTATGAACTCGAAGCATCATCAATTGCTTCCAACAGCAAGAGTTATTGGGGGTAACGAGGGCCAAAGCCAATGGGAGGTAATGTTAAGATCACTTGCTGCATGGAGGTCATTTAACTGGCTCAGAAAAGGGCAATTAGATCCCGCTAGTGTTGCAAATTTCTTGATTTTTGACGCGAGAATGCCACGTTCGATAAACTTTTGTTATAGAGAGATTAAATCAAATCTCGGTGACCTCTCAAATTATTATTGCTCAAATTATATAAGTTATCAGATGGCGTGCGAATTATTAGAAACGCTCAATGTCCCCAACGTGGGCAATAAAAAGATTAAGCCAAGCGAGTTTATTTCCACTCATATTGTAAAAAACAATGAGGTAGGTCGGACAATCTCAACCGATTTTAACCTGTGTAAGTCATGATTAGCTCAATCAAGCACAAAACAATATTTGCTTTTGAAAATACCCCAAGCATGGTCATTCAACGTCTGCACGTAATTCCAAGTGACACCCAGTATCAGAGATTGCTCAGTTGTGACATTGATATTGTGGGCGGAAAACTGGCATTGGAATCTAACGATTGCCATGGCAACAAGGTGCACCTTTGCGTGAACGAGGCCGGTGTATCAAGTATGGAAATTATCATCAGTGGCAGAGTTAATGTAACGGATAACAATGGTATTATTGGCCCACATGACAATAGCTTACCTCTTGAGCTTTATAAAAATCACACACACTTGTCCAAGCCTGGCCCCCGCCTGCGCGAATTGGGTAAAAAATTAAAAAGATCCATGCCTGCCGAAAAAAATGGTGGCCTTGACATTCTGCATGAACTCTCGATCCGTATTTTAGAAAAAATTGCGTACGCAAAAGGAAAAACAAATGTCGGTACTTCTGCTGAATCAGCCATGGAAATTGGAGCAGGCGTCTGCCAAGATCACACGCATGCCTTCATCGCGGTTGCTCGGCTACTCGGGTTTAGTGCGAGGTATGTAAGTGGATATTTATCAAGTGGAGATGGCCAAATCTACGAAGCGACACATGCTTGGGCGGAGGTTTACGTTGGCAACTTGGGTTGGGTAGGCTTTGATGTTTCTAACGGTATCTCGCCCGATGAACGATATATTAAAATCGCGACAGGGTTCGATTATTTAGACGTTGTTCCAATATCCGGTATTCGGATTGGAGAAGGCACTGAACAAATCAGTACAGAAATTAAATTTAGCCAACAATAACTGCGGTGAAATCAAGATGTCATATTGTGTCGCTTTAAAATTGTCACGTGGCCTGCTCTTCATGTCAGATACTCTTACTAATGGGGGCGTCGACGATATCTCGAGCTACCCAAAAACTTTTTCGTGGGGCGTGCCTGGTGAAAGACAGATTCTGCTATCTGCCGCGGGAAATCTAGCTACCAGTCAAGCCGCGGTTAATACATTATCTGAAAACATCAAGAACAAGAAAATGGATGACAAAACTATTTTAACTGCTCCAACAATGTTCCAAGTTGCTCGAACTGTCAGCCATACCCTTGCAGAGATTATTGATGTGTCAGCAAGAGGACATCAAAAAGCTGAAAATAAATTCTCAGCAACTTTCATTCTAGGCGGTCAAATTAAAAACAGCGAAATGGCGCTTTACCTCATTTACCCAGAGGGCAACTTCATAGAAGTTTCGCATCAACAACCGTTTTTTCAAATTGGGGAAACAAAATATGGTAGGCCAATCTTGGTCAGGGCCTTCGATCCGGACATGATTTTTGAAGATGCCATCAAACTGTTGATGGTGTCATTTGACTCAACAATTAAAGCTAATTTGAGCGTCGGCCTTCCTTTGGATTTATCAATTTATGTAAAAGACAGTCTTACCAAAGCCAAAACACTCAAGATTGACGCCAGTAATGAATATTTTCAAATGGTATCAAGAGAATGGGCAGCCTCGCTCAAGAAGAGCCTCGCAGCATTGCCGAGTTTCGAATTCGATAATTGACCGTTCTTTTTTTATGGCATTCCCGCAGTTTGGGTCCCATTTGCTCCCACTTTTAGACTCAAAGAAAAGATAACAAAAAATGAAGCTTGAATTTCATCACATCAATTTTGTCTCTGAAAACATTGAAGAACTAGATATGTTTTATCAAAATATTATGCAAATGGAGACAATTCCTCCCGAGAAATTTCCAAGAACTGCGGCAACTGATGATGCAGGATATGATGGCAAAATCAAATTCGTGACTGAAGGAACCATGCAAATGCATTTAGCAGAGGCAGACATGACCGTTGCGAATAAACATAATCAAGAAATAAACCCAGTCGAAAAAGGCCACATTGCATTTAGAACGGATGATATTGAAGAGTTCAAAACTCATTTAAGAAAGAAAAATATCCAATTTTCTGATTACGGGACTGCATTTGCCAAGGAATGGTATCAGATTTTTTTCCGTGACCCTGCCGGTAATGTGATCGAAGTTCATCAACTTTTAGACTAGATAAAGCCTGTCATAGGGCGATATTAAGTCTCGCTAATTTTGGAATTTAAATAGATAGGCTAAAACTATTTTTCTTCCTCAGTTCGGCCTAAACTTTGCGCGTTAGTTTATTAATGGCAAGTATATAAAAAACAAGTTAGAAACATCTATTCCAATTATCAATTTCGAGGTTCTTATGAAAATAATTTTAATAATGCTAAGTTTCGTATTCATTAACGCTAGCGTGTATGCAGACGGGCATTCCGGTAAAATACACCTTGAGGGTTTCGGCGCTTGGTCTTTGAATGTTATGGATGCCGGTAATGGTAACCTCTCAATCACATATGATGGCCTATATAGCGGTGTTGCTATGAGCGGGACAGAATTTGGAAACAATTCGTCAGTTCAATGTGTGGGTGGATTAACTACATCTCAAGGCAAATTTAATGACGAAAGTGGTATCTGTAAGTTTTTGTTTGCTGACTCAGGAAGTGCATTTATAAAATATAAAGGATTTGGGGAAGCAGGTAAGAGTGGTTCTGGTACTTTTGAGTTCATTGGAGGGACCGATAAATATAAGTCTATAACTGGATCGGGAACCGTGACACGAGTTCAAATCCAATCGGCAAAAAAAGGGTATGCACAAAGTAAGAATGTTTTCAAGGGAAGTTATGAACTCAACTAGACCATCGAAAAAATCATACTCTTCGGGCTACTGTTGTTAATCTAAATATAAGCAGGCCGCCTTACCTAAGCGCGTGTCCAATTGTGTATGTTGGATTTGGCATGCCTGCGAGCGGGTATTTTAACATAAATTAGTTTCAAAGCATTGCATAGAAGCAATGCATAGCAGGTAAGCGTAAATAGAATTGATTGATAAATTGAAAAATAAGCATTGCTAAGCAAGCTATGCATAGAATGGTAAGTAAAGAATGCTAAGCCAAGCATTGTAAGTTATATTAATAATACTCGCATTGCCGACGCTTCATTATATTTCCAAACCAAATTCAAAATTTGTCCAACAAAGCTGCTTTGTCACACGGCTAGGCACAATCCCCCATCAAACGCCTCATTCGCCCTCCAGAGAGGCTTCTGAGTCGATTGAGTGGGTTTCTTGTCGATGCTTTTTGGCTTGGGAGGGGTGCGAGGTTTATCCAAGTAAGATGCAAAACATCAATTCTTGCGTCTATGGTCAAGTTTGTGGAGTATCAACCTATGGACGTTGAAAGCCTCAAAAAGCAGGTTCAGTTGATGAGAGTTTTGGTCGCTGGCTGCAAAAATCATCCGGCCTATAGGGCTATCAGGCCTGCAACTGGCAACTGTGAACCGTGCGTCAAAATGTGGAAAGCACGGCTGGAATTAAACGATATGGAAAAGCAATGTTAGTAGATACCCCGCTGTGTGATTTTGGTCTTAAAGCACCAGACTTTGAACTAACTAGTCATGATAAAAAATCATACAGTCGAGATGGCTTGGCTGGAAGTAAGGGACTTCTGATTGCCTTTATCTGCAACCATTGCCCTTATGTAAAAGCGATTATTACAAACTTTGTTTCGGACGCAAAACGATTACAGACCATAGGCGTTCAGACCGTTGCCATCATGCCAAATAATTACATCACTCATCCAGCAGATAACCCAGAGAGGATGGGAGAATTTGCCTCGCAACACAACTTTGGGTTCCCATATTTAATAGATGAAACCCAATCAGTCGCAAAAGCCTATGGGGCTGTTTGCACACCCGACTTCTTTGGTTTTAACTCCAGCTTGGAACTCCAATATCGGGGTCGATTGGATAATCTCACAATGGGTAAAGAAGGCACTCGTATACCCGAACTATTCGATGCGATGAGCATGATTGCAAACACGGGCAGTGGCCCTGAGAGTCAAATTGCTTCGATGGGTTGTTCAATAAAGTGGAAATGACGGTTCGCTATGACTTAAATATCTGACGTCAAAAAAGGATAAAAAATGACCCATCGATTTGTTGCTGACAACAAACTAAAGACCTGGCTGAAAAGACTCGGTCTTTTGGGTTTCATGTTTTTCTTCATAAAAGGGCTGGCCTGGATTGCTGTAATCTATTTTGGCGTGAAACTTTTTTAGCGCCAACGTTTGAACTAGGAGGAGAGTTCAAAAATGAGAAATGTGAAAACATTCATTCAAATTATTGTTGTTGCACTCATAGCCTTTGCTGCTTTCTTTTTGATATATCAGAACATTCCCTCTCAAGATGGTACTAAGCTATATTTTATGGATATTTTCAATTCCTTGATGGGTGCTGTGGTTGTGGCATTGGTCACTGCATCGATATTCATCTTCCAAAGAAAAATCGAAGCAGATGACGAGAAAAACCGTGTAATTTATGAGAAGAAACTCTCACTTTATGAGCAAATTGCCTCAACACTTAACCACGTCATCCGAGACAGCAAAATTACTGAAAAAGAGCTGGAGGAACTGCAATTATTCTTTTTCAAAGTAGTGCTGATTGCAGGACCAAAAGCAGCCGAAAAATTTAATGACATGCTTATCAATCTGAAGAACTGTTCAAATTCAGAAATTGATGATGACACAATGCAGACAATTCTCAATTTTATTACTCTGTCACGCATGGACCTTGACGTTCTTGCAGATATAGACACAGAGCAAAGAGATGAAATCGGCCATTTACTGAGAAAGCTGTTGGAGGACAAAAGGGTTGTACAAAACATCACACGCAAAAAACGTACATTTGACGACCCTTTTAGAAAACAAGTTCTAAAAGAGTACGATGACGCCATTTCATCCGACGCCAAAGAGGAAGTGTTACGTCGATACAAGCTTTATCCGGTTCAACTCAAAACCTTCAGAAAAACCTTACAAAGCAGAAAGTCTGGTTGAATAGCATGGAAACCAAACGATTGGGCATATTGTCAAATCTTGATGCTAAGTTCTGGCTTGCACAAAGTTTGGTTTACGGAGAGCACCCACTCAACTCCTCGATGCAAAAATCATTGAGTACAATCCAAGGCAAAGGTTACCTACCCGGACAATCTTTTAATACCTGTGCTGAGCTTATTGAGAGCATCCAGGTTTCAATCAAACAATATCACCAGACAGACGGACAACAGGCGACATTGACTGCTCTCAGAGTTTTCGACCTAGTTCACGTATGGGGCGGAATAATGGGACGGAACCCGTATGTTCTAGGCAAAAGAAAAAATGAAAGCGCAAGGCAAAACTCCGATGAATGGATATTTGACTATAAGAGAGGCGTCTCGTTAGCAACCGGTCAGAAGCCAGATTTAGCAATTCAACAATTTTGTCAAATTCCTCAACTGGGAGTATCGTTTGCGTCTAAACACCTAAGGTTTTGGGGTGGTTTTCCAATTTTGGATGCGCGGATGATGATGCTTTTGGGCCTTAAACCCTCAGTCAAATATGCTGACTATCTTTCCTATTTGGATGAAGTTGCTTACCACCTCAAACTAAGCCGCATGCAGACTGAGGAGGCGCTTTTTACCTTCAGTAATGCTTTTTTTCCGAACAGCGAACTCAAAGTTAAATCCAACATCGATACAAATAAAATTAACTATTTGGAAGCAACGGCACTCCAACAGCTTCGAACAAATTAGGAAGAAAAATTTGCCCTTTTATCTGCGCAAAAGACCTGGTGGCAAAAATATCAAGGCGAACGTAACTCAAGGAGGCCTTCGGTCCCTGACATTTACGACCGGTTCCAAAAAAGGTAAGCCGAGAATAAATTTTAACACATCACGCGGTTGGTCACTCAGCATTCCTGGAACTGGCTTTGTATGGCGTCAAAAAGGCTACAGCAATTCACAATACAAAAGTGTGGTGGAAGAGAGAGGCTACGACCTTAGAACAAAAGAAGGGCGGCTAAAGGCAGAAGAAAAAAGCAATTCAAATATTTTCATATATTTGGTTATTGGGATTGGCCTTACAGTCGGTTGGTTTAGTGGTGATAGGTTCTATGGATTTTTAGCCAGCTATCTGACATTTTTTCTATTCCTTCCGTTTGGAACAAATTCTGGCCCAGGCACCTACGTTTGGGCAACTTTAGCACATGTTCTTGGTGGTTTTGGTTACGGTGTCTCATGGATTTTTTCAACTGATTGGCTTGAACCAACCGTCATTGGGGTAATTGTTGGCACTATATTCTCTAGCATCATTTTAAATGGTTTAGCCCTGACAGCATTCGTTGTTTTTTTGTTATCAGGTTTGTGGGCCTTTATTGGAGAACCAAGCCTTTACCTTACGGATTTTTTTGAACGTCTCTCACATCATTTGAACGCAGCACTGACTGATATTTTTGCTACCGGGTTGAACCAAAAACAATCGGCAGTCAGCGAAAGTCTTGGGTCACCTAGTTCTGAAGTCCCAGAACAACTCAATTTTTTTCTGAACGCTGTAGGTATCGTATGTTGGATAACAAACATTCTTGGTGCTACGTTCATGACTTTTCTGAACGTGAAGAGAAGTTCCTTAAGCATATTTTCCAAACTTTGCCTTGCACCAATCTCATTTGCAGCTTTAGTTCTAACATTCACGCTATCTCTTGTTGTGGTTGAAGCTTTGCTTAGTGATAAAAGCGAGTTCACGTTATATTCAAGGCCATCAATATTGGCATCTTCAATTATTTTTTCTGTTTGTGTTGGTTATCTCTTGAGCCGAATTTATGCGCGTCAAAATAAAACAACGCATGGGTCGCTTAACCCTTTTATTGTTAGCCTTTTAGGCATTTTTTGGTTACCACTTCTTGTCTCAAAAAAACCACAAATAACAACAGAAGCCGACAAAAACGAATTCATCGCTGGAGAAACTGCAAACGATTCGACCAAACAGTTTGAGGTTCAATTGCAATCTGTGATTGGATTAGGCAAAAAAAGGCGAGAGAAAATTTTGATGTATTTTCCAACGCCTGAACTCCTTCTAGCGGCTGACTCGCAAACAATTTTATTAAAAACGGGTGTCGGCAAAACTGTGCTGGAGAGGATACGGAAGTTACTTTAGTCCAGCTAGCACTCTTTAAATCAACCGACAAAGTTTACAATGCCCGCGCACGGCATTGCCGCGAGGTTATCTCGAATTTCATTTTCTGCAAGAAAATTTGACGGAGAAATTGACGGAGAATACAAAAAATAGTCCTTAAGACTACTTCATAAGCATCCTACCTTATTGAAAACATTGGTCGGAGCGGCGGGATTTGAACCCACGACCCCTACACCCCCAGTATAGTGCGCTACCAGGCTGCGCTACGCTCCGGCCGCAACTGTTATAGCCTTAGCCACAGCCCCATGCAATCGGCATTTCAAGTGTCTCGTTTTTACAGATAAAATTTGCTGTTTTACAGGTGGAATTTGCTTTTTACACTCACCAGCCGATCCCGCGCAGATTCTAAAAGCGCTTGGATCGCGGCAAGATCTGGCGCATTGCCGCCCAAAGCCGCATCATGCACCGCGTCTGTCGGAACCAGTGCCTCTTTTGATTTTAAAAACCGTTGCGCGCCTTTTATGGTAAAGCCGTCTTTATACAACAAGTCACGTATTCTCGTTAAAACAGCGATATCGCCAGGCCGATAATAACGGCGGCCGCCACTGCGTTTCAATGGGCGCAAACTGGTAAATTTGGTTTCCCAAAAACGCAATACATGCGGCGGCACATCAAGCGCGGCTGACACTTCGGAGATGGTTCTGAAGGCATCGCTAGATTTATCAGTCATTAGGCGTTATCAACCCGATCCTTTAGCATGTGCGAAGGCCGAAATGATAAAACCCGGCGTGGGGTAATCACCGCTTCGACACCAGTTTTTGGGTTGCGCCCGACGCGCTGGCGTTTTGACTGAACAGAAAATGTGCCAAAGGACGACAATTTGACCTCTTCACCTGCTTCAAGACAGGTGCAAATCTCTTCCAGAACGGACTCAACAAGATCTGAAGATTCGTTTCTGGACAACCCGATATTACGATAGACAGATTCGGTAAGGTCAGCTCTGGTTAACGTTTTTGACATGGGAACGCCGTATCCATAATGAAACTTTGCAGCTGGCTTTGGGGGCCTACGCTACAGTCTAAAAACATTTAGAAGAAAAACACAAGGCCGCATGCACAATTTTAGCGCATTTCTGTTGCCCGTGTGACGAGGCACTTATGCTGGGCGGCCATATTTCACCAAAGCCGCACCCCATACTAGGCCACCGCCAATCGCCTCCATGGCCAGCACATCACCATTTTTTACCCGCCCATCATCGACAGCAGTCGCCAATGCCAATGGAATCGATGCGGCAGAGGTGTTGGCATGCTGGTCAACAGTACGCACCACCTTGTCGTTTGGTAGCTGCATCTTTTTCTGCATGCCATCAATGATCCTAATATTGGCTTGATGCGGCACCAACCAATCAATATCTTGCGGTTGCATATCTGCGGCAGTGAGCGCCTCATCCATAACCGCGGCTAGTTTTTCAATGGCATGACGAAAAACTTCTTTGCCCTCCATCCGCACATAACCGACATCTTGGTTACTAGACGGGCCGCCATCGACATATAAAATATCACGATACGCACCATCGGCGTGCAAAACCGAAGACCGAATACCAAAATCACTGTCCTTTTCGTCGATTTCCAGAATAACCGCGCCGGCACCATCGCCAAACAACACACATGTTGTGCGATCCTGCCAATCAAGTAATTTTGAAAAACTCTCGGCACCAATAACCAGAGCACGGCGTCCCCTTCCCCCGCGCAACATCGCATCAGCCACATCCACCGCATAGATAAAGCCCGCACAGACAGCCTGTATATCGAACGCAATCGCCCCGGATGCGCCCAGCTGATGCTGAACTTTCGTAGCCGTCGAGGGGAAAGTATTATCCGGCGTGGTGGTCGCCACAATAATGAGATCAATATCCGAAGCGCCAAGTCCCGCCTGATACAGCGCCTTGGTTGCGGCTTTGCTTGCTAAATCAGCAGTTGTCTCCCCATCTGCCACAAAATGGCGCTGGGTAATACCCGTACGGCGCCGAATCCATTCATCGCTGGTGTCGACACAAGCCGACAGATCATCATTCGTCACCACATTCGCTGGCAGATAAGAACCGACAGCCGTCATTAATACGGTTTGTTTACTCATTTACAGTCTTTCGTTTTGCCCGAATGCGATCAGCCTTTTCAATCGCGCTACTTACATCAGGTATAAACCCATGTCCCACAAGGTTCATTGCAACATCAATCGCATTGGCAAAGCCAACAGCATCTGTGCCACCATGCGATTTAACGGCGATACCATTCAGGCCAAGAAAAACCGCGCCATTATATCGCCGCGGGTCCATCTTGGTTCTAAAATTCTTGAGCGCCCCACGCGCCAGCAAATAACCGAGCTTGGCTGGCAACGAGGCTTTGAAACAGCGCCGCAACAATGTTGCAAATAAGCCGGCAACGCCTTCTGCAGTTTTCAACGCAATATTGCCCGAAAACCCATCAGTCACCACAATATCAACACCGCCTTTGACAAGGTCAGACCCTTCGACAAAGCCAATATAATTCACGCCTAGTTCAGGGTCCGAAAGTTCCTGTGCGGCAAGACGCAGATATTCATGGCCCTTTTGCTCTTCGGACCCAACATTCAGCAACGCTACTGACGGGCGCTCTTTACCAACTAGCGAATGGTAAAATGCCTGTCCCATCAGCGCAAATTGCACAAGATTATCCTCATCGCATTCTAGGTTCGCACCTAGGTCAAGCATACACATGCGCTTTTGTTCGGTCGGAAAAAACCCGGCAATAGCGGGCCGGGTAACGCCGGGCATCGACCGCAATTGCAATTTTGACATTGCCATCAAGGCGCCGGTATTGCCGGCCGATACAACAGCGTCAGCTTTTTTGTCGGCAACCAATGAAATGGCCATCCACATAGAGCTGTCGCGCCCCCGCCGAACCGCCTGTGACGCGGTATCTTCAGCCGCTACCGCTACATCGGTGTGAAGCGTATCAGCATTTTGGAGATTCTGTGTTTTCGCCAATAACGGGAGTATACGCGACTCATCACCAACAAATATAAACTCGATATGCGGGGCTCGCGCCTTAGCGGTATCGGCACCATCAATGATAGAATCTGGTGCATTGTCCCCGCCCATCGCGTCTAGGGCAATTTTAATAACGTCAGACAGGATATTTCCTCCAAGCCATTCTTACTCACTCACTATTTTGACGCTTTAATGCAGACAGCGCAGCAAATGGGTGATCCAGTTCTTGATCACCGACGCTATAGCCATCTGGCGCATCTTCGACTCTTGGCCATGCCGTCGCCGCAAGGAAGAGTGATTGCACCGCTAATTCGCCGATGTCAATCGTCCCATTTTTTATTGGCTCAGTACCGTCAAGACCCACTTCGACATGATCGGTCTGATCGGCTGAGCGAACATAACGTTCTTCAATCTGAAAATCTATATTTTCTGGCACGGGCGCACCGGTAACAATGCAATTTTGCACAATCTCACCCGTTATCTGACCACTAACATCCCAACAGTCTCGTGCAACTTTGCGAACAATCAATTCAATGGCGAGGTGGTCAACAGAGACCCAACCAAACCGTTCAGCTAATCCCCGAAGATCCGCCGAGTTTGTCGATAATTTATAAAAATTATCTGAATCAGGACGAAGCGTCTCAACATTAATTTCAGATGTAATTGAAAATTGAGGCATCAGAAGGCCATCACCGCATCATGACAGGTTCAGATTTCCGAGGAGTAAATCATCTGGGTCAAGATTAGTGATTTCTGAAGCCAGCGCAAACACATAATCAACCGCCCCATCCCCAAGTGGGTCAGCATCAGCATTATCCCGAAATAAATTACGGCGCAAAGCCGCCACCAGTGCAGTCCGGTCATTATGATCAAGCGCGGTGACATAGGCCTCAAGACGCCCCAAAAAAGCCTCGGCCATGGTGCGCACACGTTTTGACACGCCAATATCACCAGCGCCCATTTCGCGAAGGGATAAATCCATGTCAGCAAACATTGAATCAAAAAGCTGTTGGCTGATTTCCTTTCCATCCGCCCCGCAATTCTTCAATTTTCGCATGATCAGGATGACCACCAAGCTAAGCGAGTCAAATCGGCCATCAACCGAATCCTGTACCCCAAACTGCTCATAAAAAATGGGACGGCGGGCCACTTCAATCGCCGCCGCGTAGAGCTTTTCAGCTTCACGCGTCTGACGCCTCTGACCCCAGGAAAATAAAGTAGCAAACCAGCCTTGAGATTTTTTGTTCATTGGTGCAACATCCGGCGATTGTGAGTAATGGTGTCCACTATATATAGCAGGAAGCTATTAATGACCAGACCGTCAAGTCCAAACAAAAGCCGCCCACGACATCTACAGTATGCGCTGTTTTTTGTCGCCAGCTTGGGGTTTGCCGCCCTTAGCGCATGCGGCGAGCGTATCAGCAGTCATGGTCATGTCATCAATGAGAATGAGCTAAAGCAAATCAATATCGGCACAACAACCAAAGCGGATATTCTGGATATGCTTGGACAGCCAAGTTTTGATGGCGCATTTAACACACAAAAGCTGTATTACAGCAGTCAGGTGATGCTACAACCCGTCGCCAGCGCCAAGCAAACCCAGCAACGCATCGTCTACATCTTTACACTAGATGACGATAATATACTTGAATCCATTGATTTAGTTAATAAAGAAGATGGGCTACAAATCGTTCATATTGATGACAAGACGCCAACGCCAGGAGATACATTTGGTGTTCTTGAGCAGGTATTTTCAAACTTAAAACGCCGACAATCAGAAGAATAGACCATAAGTCTCACGATTGCATTTCAACGGTCCGCGCGCCACGTGCCAAACCGTCCAAAACCGCATTCACAAATCCAACCTCGCACCCGCAGGCATCGCTGAGCGCAGCATATTCGCTGACCGCGGCCCGCGCCGGTATTTGCGGCATAGCGGTGAGTTCATAGGCCCCGCATCGTAGCACAGCAAGCTCAATGCGCGCTAGACGGTCAATCGACCACCCCGGTGATAACGCCGCGCCAATCACCCGGTCAAGCTCGTCACGTCCAGCCTCCACACCGGCATAGAGATTTGCTAAATGTTCTTTATCTAAGTCTTTCACCCGAAATGATTTACTGACCTCAGCGGCATAATACGACAGGAATTGTGGCACAAAATCAGCCGCTGATTGGCCAGTAATTAATGACTGATAGGTAATTTGAATGGCCGCAAGCCGGGCGGCGGAACGGCGACGCACCGGCACGGCTTTCAGCTGATTTTTATCAGCATTCATCGCATCACACACCAAATCTTTTTCGAAGCGTTGCAAGCGCAAGTGCGGCCCGTGCCGCGTCCCCACCCTTGTCTTTTTGCGCCGCATCAGCGCGTTTCCAAGCCTGCGCTTCATTTTCAACGGTTAAAATACCGTTCCCGATAGCTAAATTTTCGGCAATGGCCAGACCCATAAGCCCGCGCGCTGATTCAGAACAAACCGTTTCGTAATGCGTGGTTTCACCGCGAATAACACACCCCAATGCGACATAACCGTCAAAATGCTGTTGACTTGCTGCCGCCATCGCAATCGCCACCGGGATTTCCAGTGCCCCAGGCACCGACACATAATCAAAGCTTGCCCCGGCAGCGCTCAACGCAGATTTCGCACCTGCCAGTTGCGCGTCAGCGATCTCACCATAAAAACGCGCTTCAACAATCAAAAAATGCCCACTCATTCAGCTCTCCCGCTGCAATGGCTGCCAGTCGATAATTTCCAAATCATACCCCTCTAGGCTCACAACATTTGGCCGGGTATTCGACAACAAAACCATTTGACTGACACCAAGGTCGGTCAATATTTGCGCACCGACACCGTAATCGCGCAATTCACGATTTGACCCACCGTCAATTTGCGCCACAATTTTTTGGCTGACCATAGCGGTTAAACTGCTGGCCGAGGCTTCGCGTAAAACAACCACAACACCCTGCCCGGCATCGCCAATCATCTGCATGGCCGCAGCCAATTCATTGCCGGCACGCTTTTCTGACACTTCACCGAGAAGATCAGCCATCAAATCAAGCGCATGCATACGCACCAAAACCGGCGCATCACAGCTAATATCGCCTTTGACAAGGGCGATATGTTCAATATTTGAAATAGTGTTGGCATAAATCATCATACGCCAATCACCCCCAATCCGGGTGATCACGGTGGTTTCTACCATACGTTGTACCAGTGATTCATTACGCCGCCGCCACGCGATCAAATCAGCGATAGAGGCAATTTTCAGATCGTGCGCTTTGGCAAATGTCACAAGATCAGGCAACCGCGCCATGCGGCCATCGTCATTCATAATTTCGCAAATAACCCCAGCCGGATTGTCATAGCCAGCCGCCCTCGCAATATCAATCACAGCTTCGGTATGGCCAGCCCGAACCAAAGTGCCACCATCCCGTCCCACCAACGGGAAAATATGGCCCGGCGTGGTGATATCACGCTCGTTACAGTTTGGATCAATAGCCGTTTTGATGGTATGCGCGCGATCATGTGCGGAAATACCTGTTGTCACCCCCTCGCGCGCCTCAATAGAGACCGTAAAGGCTGTTTCGTGACGTGATTCATTGCGCCGGTCCATCATCGCCAACCCCAGCGTTTCAGTACGCTGTCTAGTTAGTGCCAGACAAATCAGGCCGCGCCCATATTTCGCCATGAAATTGATCGCATCCGCGGTTGCACATTCGGCCACAACGCATAAATCACCCTCATTTTCTCGATCTTCATCATCCACAAGAATAAAGAGCTTGCCGGCTTTCGCATCAGCAATCACCTCTTCAATGGTAGAGAGCTCGTTCTGGCTTGGCGCTGTCATGAAACTATTCCTTATTTGAAGTCAGTTAACCGGGCAACATAACGCGCCAGCATATCAATTTCCATATTCATTTTCTGACCAACCTTGGCCCCGGCCCACCCGGTCACTGACCATGTATGTGGGATAATATTGATAGAAAATAGACACCCTTCAACCACATTCACCGTCAACGATACACCATCCAAAGCGACCGACCCCTTGGCCGCGATAAACCGGGCAAAAGCAAATGGTGCTTTCAGCCATACAACATGGCTGTCACCGCTATTTTCAATCGATGTAATTTCCGCCAGACCATCAACATGTCCTGACACAACATGCCCACCAAGTTCATCACCAAGTTTAAGTGCGCGCTCCAGATTGATCTGGTCACCAATAGACCAGCCACCAGCGGTGGTCACAGCCAATGTTTCTGCCGATGCAGTGACATCAAAACTATGGGCATGGCGCGCTACCACCGTTAAACATACACCAGAACAGGCAATTGATGCGCCGATATCTATTGTTGAACAATCCCAGTCACACCCAATGCGAAACGTGCGGTCGCCTGCATCCGCAATAGACTCGATATGGCCAATGCCAGTGATAATGCCAGTAAACATAGACGCGCTTTACCCTGTGTGGTCTGCGTTAATATCTTGTACAAAAACCCATAATTGGTCTTGTCCAATTTGTGATGAAGTTAACTGGGTATATAGGTTTTGGTTCGGCAATGCTACCAACTTGAGGGGCCCAACAACTGGCCGGGCATCAGCCCCCAAAATATGCGGTGATTGTGTCCAGTAAATTTTATCAACCAGCCTGGCCGCTAGCATCGCCGTGGTCACGCCAGTGCCAGCCTCAACCAAAAGCGTATTTATGCCGCCGGCGCCGAGATGGTGCGATACTGCATCCAGATCAAGCTGACCATTTGGATGAGCTGGCAATCTCATGACCACCGCACCAGCTTGTGTGAGCGCCATTAAACGGTCTTTTGGTGCTGATGACGTACATAACAGCGTCACCGAGCGATTCTCCACACCAAAAATACGCGCGGTGGGCGGCGTGCGCAACTGACTATCAAGAACAAAAACTGCCGGACTATCAGTATTTCTGGCTGGGGCACGGCAGGTCAGTTCAGGGTCGTCAGCAAGGATCGTGCCCACCCCCGTCAGCAACGCGTCACAACGGCTACGCAATTCATGCACGAAATGCCGCATAGGATGGCCGGTAAGCCAGCGTTTTTCGCCATCAGCCAATGCAATACCCCCATCAAGCGATGCCGCTGTTTTCATCCAGACATAGGGCCGGCCGCGTTCAATCCGCGTCAAAAAACCACTAAGAACAGCCTTGGCAGCCGCCGCGCCAACACCAAGATGGGTATCAATGCCAGCCGCCTTTGCCTTTTCCAGCCCGCGGCCATTAACCCGTGCGTCAGGGTCGGCAACCGCTACAACAATGCGCGCCACACGCGCCGCAATAAGCGCATCAATACATGGCGACGTTTTTCCATGATGGGCGCATGGCTCGAGGGTCACATAGACCGTAGCCCCCTCTGCCAAATGCCCAGCCATATCAAGCGCTTGCGTTTCGGCGTGCGGTACGCCACCCCTACCGGTATGGGCGGTTGCACAAAGTCGGCCAGATTTATCAACAATCACACAACCAACCGGTGGGTTGCTTAACGTCCGCCCCTCGGCATGACGCGACTGCGCAATGGCTGCCCGCATCCAGCGTTTATCAGTTTCAGCTGGTACAGACACGGCGCTATTCACCTAGCTCCTTTTCGACAAAGGCCTCAAAATCCTTGGCCTCACGAAAATTGCGATACACCGAAGCGTAGCGCACGTATGCAACCTGATCGAGGGTATGGAGCGAGGACATGACCAATTCGCCAACTTTTTCGCTTGGCACATCACCATCAGCGTGGCTTTCCAGCTTTCGCACAATTTCATTGATCGCCCGCGCCACGTCATCAGCAACCACATCGCGTTTGCGCAACGCAATTTCAAAGGAGCGTTCCAATTTGTCACGGTCAAAGATAGACCGGCGGCCATTACGCTTTACAATGATGATTTCACGAAGTTGCACACGTTCAAAAGTAGTAAAGCGTGCCTCACATTTGCCGCAGAGGCGACGGCGCCGGATCGTCGCCCCTTCTTCAGCCGGCCGCGAGTCCTTTACCGGCGTATCTTCATTTCCACAAAACGGACAAATCATGATCGGCACCCACCCTATGTCTTGCGCTGGGCGCGAGTGTACACACTATTTATAGATTGGGAAAGCCCGGCATAGGCTGCGCACCTGTTCCCTTACCCGCGCTTCAACAGCGCTGTTGTCATCAGGATTTTCAGCCAATCCGTCTAGTACATCGCCAATCATATGACCAATCTGCACAAATTCGTCATTGCCAAAACCACGTGTGGTACCGGCAGGCGTCCCCAACCTGACCCCAGACGTCACCATAGGTGGCTGTGGATCGAACGGAATGCCATTTTTGTTACAGGTGATACCAGCATGTTCAAGCGAGACTTCGGTGATGTTACCGGTCAGCCCTTTTGGCCGCAAATCCACCAAAACGACATGCGTATCAGTGCCACCAGACACAATGGCCACACCGCGATCTATCAGGGTTTCTGCTAAAATTTGAGCATTGCTAACAACGGTTTGAATATAGGCCTTAAATTCTGGCTTTAACGCTTCGCCAAACGCAACCGCCTTGCCGGCAATCGCATGCATCAATGGTCCGCCTTGCAATCCGGGGAACACAGCTGAATTAAATTTTTTGCCAAGCGCCTCGTCATTGGTCATGATCAAGCCGCCACGTGATGCCCGCAGGGTTTTATGTGTTGTCGACGTAACAACATCGGCATGTGGCAAGGGTGACGGATGCACACCAGCCGCAACAAGACCTGAAATATGTGCCATATCAACCATAAGATACGCCCCAACCGAATCAGCAACCCGGCGGAATGCGGCAAAATCAAGCGTCCGCGGATAAGCTGATCCGCCAGCCAAAATAATTTTTGGCTTATGCTGTTCGGCTAATTTCTGCAACTCATCAAAGTCAATTTGCGCCGTGCTCTCATCAACACCATATTGCACAGCGTTAAACCATTTGCCCGACAAATTCGGCGCCGCACCATGTGTCAGATGCCCACCAGCCGCAAGTGACATGCCCAAAATTGTATCACCCGGCTTTAGCAGGCTCAAAAACACTGCCTGATTTGCCTGCGCACCGGAATGCGGTTGCACATTCACATAATTGCATCCAAACAGTTTTTTTGCGCGCTCAATGGCCAAGGTTTCAACCACATCTACATGTTCGCACCCGCCGTAATAGCGACGCCCGGAATAGCCTTCGGCATATTTATTTGTCAGAACCGACCCTTGCGCTTCCATAACCGCAACACTGACGATGTTTTCAGACGCAATCATTTCAATTTGGTCTTGCTGACGCACCAATTCATCAGCAATCGCCGCGGCAATTTCCGGGTCAGTTTTGGTCAATGGGTCAGAGAAAAAACCGGTCATTTTCATCGCGTCTTTCACGCTACGTGCGTCATCCATTTTGCAAACTCCTCATGGGGCTATTTATTTTATGATTGCTGACGGCCGGATAGCTTTCCGCGCCCCCCCACAGCAAGAAAAACTCTACCATAGAGTGTTTCACGGCGAATACCAAGCCCTCCATGCTTTAATTCGCCGTAGTTTTTCCGATTTGTGATAATTTATCGACACGGCGCTGATGCCGCCCACCTTCAAATTTAGTCGATAAGAATTTATTTACAGATTCTTTGGCTGTTTCAACAGCAATCAACCGTTCACCGAGAGCCAGTACATTTGCGTCATTATGCTGGCGTGCCAATTCAGCTGCTTCTGGCTGGTTTACAAGTGCGGCGCGCACCCATGAAAACCGATTGAGCGCTATAGAAATGCCAACACCGCTTCCGCAAATAGCAATGCCACGCCCAGCTCTATTCTGCTGTAACGCCATCGCAAGCTTAATACCAAAATCTGGATAATCGACTGATGTTGTTTCCTCTGGCCCGAGATCAACAACATCATGCCCGGCTTGCGTTACATAAGATAACAGCGTCTGGCGAAGCGACATTCCGGCATGATCGGAAGTAAAATAAATAGTCATGGCATTCCCTTTGCTGATGGTATGTGAATGTTTATGTCTTGTTATTCTGAGTTTTTTAAAATTAAAGTTCAAAAAAGCCTATAATTACGTGCTTTTTATATCGACAACCCTGACAAAATTTACTAGCGTCAATTATCAGGTTGCCAAAACCGGGTTTAGGGAGACGCGCTAACGGCAATAAGACCGGCGCAAAAGAGGCAAGGCGAAAGCCTTGCTTTTCTTTTTTGCAAAAACGTTTTTGTGGTGCATACCTGGTCATGCTGTGTCGAGGTTGATGATCTCCGACACGATGATCCAATAAACAATCGCAAACAAAATCCCCGCAATCAACGTAGTTATGCCGGCTTTCCACCATAACATTGGTTTTGCTGGTGCCGAGGTTGCATGTCCTGTCTCAACCGCGTCAGGCGCTTTTGCACCAAATGGCAGTGTCATTAAAAACACCCACCACCAGAGCAAAATATATACAACGAGACCAGACACTAACCCCATTTAACGCTCTTTCCTATTCCGCCCGTGGGCTTTCACCAGTCGCGGTAACTTGTTCAAGCTCAATCAACGTGCCATTAAAATCCTTTGGATGCAAAAACAACACCGGGTTACCATGCGCACCAATCGTTGCTGTGCCATCCCCTAACACCCGCGCACCAGCGGCCTGCAACGAATTGCGCGCCTCATCAATATCGTCAACCTCGTAACAAATATGATGGATGCCACCATTTTCGTTGCGCGCCATAAAACTGGCAATAGGAGACGCATCACCAAAGGGTTCCATTAATTCGATTTTGCCATTTGGCGCTGACACAAAAACAATGCGCACCCCATGGTCTGGCAATGTCTGCGGCGCGCTTACATGGGCCCCAAGCATGGTCTCCCATTGCCGCGCCGCCGCCGCCACATCGGGTACCGCAATCGCAATATGATTTATACGGCCAATCATGCACGCAGATCCTCTTCTGCCACCCGCATGATATGCACCTGCGCAATTGGCCGCAAGCCAAACATAGTGCGCGCCACCCGCCGAACAGCCTGTGACACCACCTCTTCAACCGACTGATCTTGGCGCCTTGCTGATTTACCAAGCACATCAATAGCGTCTTCAACCGCCAAGGTTGCCGCCGCAACAAAATCACTTGCCGCCGCCCCATCACCAATGCCGGTTTGTGTGACGCTTGGCAAAACACAAAGATGACCTGATTTATTCAAAATAACTGATACGGTCACAACGCCATTCCACAACATCCGCCGCCGGGACCGCAATACATCTGACTGTAATTCAATGATATTGCCCTTTTCGCTGGTCATGGCACCGGTATGCACATTGTCAATGATGGCCGCCTCGGCCCCGTTAAGCCGGATCATCGCCCCATTATCAGGCAGAAATGTCTGTTGCACCTGACACGCCTTGGCAAGCTCGGCATGCGCTTGTAAATGCCGCGCCGTGCCATGAACTGGAATGGCGATTTTTGGCCGCACCAGCCCATACATTTCGACCATTTCATCGCGTGATGGATGACCAGACACGTGCACCGGAGCCTCGTGATCTGTGACCAGATTGATCTGCCGGCGGATCAACATGTCTTGCACCCGTGCAATGGCTGTTTCATTGCCGGGAATTTGCCGAGATGAATAGATCACCGTATCGCCAGCTTGCAGACTGACCGTTTCATGCGTGCCAGCGGCAATACGCGCCATTGCGGCACGCGGTTCGCCCTGTGTTCCCGTGCACACAATCACCAGCGAGTCAGGTGGCAAAAGATCGATATCATTTTCTTGAACAAAATCTGGAAGATCGTTTAGATAGCCAACTTCACGTGCCGCCAAAATCGCCCGGTTAAGCGCCCGGCCAACAACCGCTACCGAGCGCTCATTTGCCTGCGCCGCCATACAAATTGAATGAATGCGCGCCACATTACTAGCAAAGCACGTCACAGCCACCCGCCCGCTTGCCCGGGCAATCGCATCTGTTAATCCTTGTTGTGCCTCGCTTTCAGACCCCGTCCGCCCGTCAACCATAGCGTTTGTCGAGTCCCCAACCATCGCTAACACGCCGGCATCCCCAACTGCCCGTAGACGCGTTGCGTCCGTATCCGTGCCCAAAATAGGCGCTTCATCAAATTTCCAATCGCCGGTGTGCAATATTGTGCCGGCGGCAGACCGTATGGCAAGCGCGGCTGGGTCGGGTATTGAATGATTCAGCGCAATCATCTCAATTTCAAAAGCACCAATCTGACGCGGCGCATTCATCCCCATTTCATTAAGCGGAATATCAAAATCACCACGCGAATCGGTCAATTTCCGCCGGAGTAATGCCAGCGTAAAGGCACTGCCATAAATCGGACAACCAATTTGCGACCATAAATACGGTATTGCACCAAGATGATCTTCATGCCCATGTGTTAAGATAAGCCCAGCCAATTTTTCACGCCGCTCGGCGATAAATTTCAAATCTGGCAAAATCACATCAACACCTGGGGTGCTGTCATCAGGAAATGAAATACCAAGATCAACCATGATCCAGCTATCTTGGTAATGGTATAAATTAACATTCATGCCAATCTCACCTGATCCCCCAAGTGGAACGAATAACAAATCATTTGTCGAATAGGTCATATTAGTTCTTATTCTGTGCGTGTATGCGCACCAGTCCCTTTAAGGTTAAATCAACATCCAAAATCAGTGGTCCGTTGATATGGTCGGCAAAAAGTGGTGCCAACCCGCCTGTCGCAATGGCTGGCAAATGCGCCCCATGGCTCTGCCGCAATCGTTCCAGCAACCCCTCAACCATACCAACATACCCCCAAAACACGCCGGACTGCATGGCTGATATTGTATCGGTTCCAAGCACAGGCATATTTGCTTGCCATGGTTTTACCGCAATACGCGGCAGGCGCGCCGCCGCCATATACAAGGCTTCGATCGATAAATTTACCCCTGGCGCGATAATGCCGCCTTCATAAGCGCCCTTATCGCCAATCAGATCTAGCGTTGTGGCTGTACCAAAATCAATGACGATAGCCGGCGGTTTATGCCAAGCTGCCACCGCCACTGCATTGACCAACCTGTCTGCACCAGCTTGGTCTGGCCTATCTATGTTAATAGCAATGCCCAAATCCACATTTGGGTCGTCAACACATAGTGGCACCACATCAAATCCGCGATGCGCCAGCGCCACTAATTTAGGCTGAATATCCGGCACGACGCTAGCAATCATCACCCCGTCAATGTCAGCCACATCGATATTTTTTATTGTCATTAACTGGGTCAACCAGACAATATATTCATCGGTACTGCGGCGGCTATCGGAACTGATCCGCCAGCTTGTCCGCTGTTTGTCCCCATCATAAATGGCAAACACAATATTTGTATTGCCGCAATCTATTGCCAAAAGCATCAGTTACCTGCCAATCAATTCGACATCCCCGGTGGTGATATGGTGACTCGTGCCAGATTCATCAAGCAAAACCAAGCCGCCATCAGCCAGCAATTCATTGCATATGCCGGTAATTTTCCGGCCAGCCACACGCACCGATATAGTGTGCTTCATATGCAATGCCTGCCCAAGCCACAATTCACGCACCGGTGGAAAGCCATCCCGCTCCCACAATTCATAATAAATTTGCAATCGATGCAAATAGCTTTCGGCAAGCTGTTTTGGCGCCGGCAATATGCCGGGAAAATCACCAAAAGCGATTGGTGGATGCGGATTTTGATCAATCGGGGCGATGGCTTCAATATTCACCCCACTGCCAATTATTAGGCTGTCACCATGTGCTTCCAGCAATATACCGGCCATCTTACGGTTATTCACCAGCACGTCATTTGGCCATTTAAGCCCTATATCCGGCACCGGCAAAGACGAGTCATGCTGAACAATCTGGTCTGTTAGATGCGTTTTCACCACATCACATATGGCCAATGCTGTGGCAAAAGACAGACCAAACCAGCTGTCAATCGAACGTGACGGATAGAGCAATACCGACACATACATACCGCCTGGCCGCGATGACCAATGGCGGCCCTGACGCCCACGACCATCAGTTTGCTCAGCCAATAAAAATGCGCTTCCCGCCGGCGCACCAGCACCCGCCGCGGCCTTGGCCAAATCAGATGTTGAACTGCCTGTGTTCTGACATGAAAGTGTCCAGCACTGGCTATCAGTCATGCCATCCGACCGTCACCTAAAATGGGGCCATCAACGCAATTGTCGCTGTATTCGCCGCATCGATAACCGAATTAAGCCCGGCAAAGAAAAGCAAAATCACCGCCATCGACACGCCCAATACCAATTTATTGGCCAGCGGCACATCCTGATCAAGCGGTGCTTCACTATCTTCGAAATACATGATCTTGATAATCCGTAAATAGTAAAAGGCACCAACAACGCTCATCACCACGCCGATAACGGCCAATGGCACCAATCCAGCATTCACCGCGGCCAAAAAGACATACCATTTACCAAAAAAACCAGCCAATGGGGGGATGCCGGCCATAGAGAACATCATCACCATCAAACCCAGCGCAAATAACGGCTGAGTTTTCGACAACCCACGTAAATCGGTAATCCGTGTTGTTGACTGACCATCGCGCCGCATCAATAAAATGATGGCAAAAGTGCCAGCCCCCATGAACACATAGCTGGTCATGTAAATCATCACACCAAAGGCGCCTTCATGCGTGCCGGCGGCAAGTCCAGCCAGCGCATAGCCCATATGCGCAATCGATGAATAAGCCATCATCCGCTTAATATCGCTTTGCATAATCGCGCCCAAAGCACCAACCACCATCGAGGCAACCGACAGCGCCATGATCACCTGTGACCATTCCAGCGCGATACTGCCAAAGGCGCCATAGGTTAGCCGCAACATCAAGGCAATCGCCGCCACTTTCGGCGCAATCGCAAAAAGCGCCGTTACCGGGCTAGGCGAGCCTTCATATACATCGGGCGTCCACATATGAAAGGGGGCGGCAGATACTTTAAAGGCAATGCCGGTGATCATGAACACCATGCCAATGATGAACCCGGCGGGTAAGTCTGTTTCCGCAACTGCGGCGGCAATACCAGCAAAACTTGTCGTACCGGCGAAGCCATAGACCAATGAGGCGCCATATAACAACATGCCTGAAGACAGCGCCCCAAGCAGAAAATATTTCAGCCCAGCTTCTGATGAGCGAAGCGAGTTGGTCCGCATCGCCGCCACCACATAAAGCGGCAAGGATTGCAATTCAACCGCCATATATAATGACATCAAATCATTGGCCGAAATCATCAGCATCATGCCGACAAGCGCCAATAGCACAAGCAAGGAAAATTCTGGCTTGTTAATATCATCGTGCTCAAGCGGCGTCACTGACATGAACACCGCGGCAAAGCTACCCATCAAAACCAGCAGTTTCATGTAATCGGCAAAGGCATCGCCGCGGAACATACCCCCAAAGGCTGTGGATTGTTCAGACGACATAGAGAGCAAGGCCAGCGCCGCAAGCACAATGCCGGCCAGCGTCAAATGCGCCACCCGGCGAGCATTTGCCGCACCGTCACCACCATAGGCCGCGACCAAAACCAACACCAACGCCACCACTGATAAAATGATTTCAGGCAAAGCCGGTAATATTTCTGCCAGTTCAAATCCCATCGCTATTCCCCAAAATACAAGCCAGCACCGCGCTTAACGCGCCGCCAGTAGCGCGACGCCACTCACTGTCAAATCGTCCAGAATAATTTGAATCGATACATCCATGACGTCGAGCAATGCCATTGGATAAACCCCAAAAAATAAGACCAGAATTGTCAAAGGCACGAAAATACCATATTCGCGCATCTGCATACGCTCCATGGACTGGACCTCGGCACTGACCACTTGCCCGAACATCACCCGGCGATACAGCCACAGCATGTAGGTTGCCCCCAGCACAAGCCCGGTTGCGGCAAACAGCGCCAGCCAAGTATTGGCTTGCCACGCGCCCACCAAAACCAGCATTTCACCAACAAATCCACTGGTGCCGGGCAAGCCTACTGATGCCAGCATCATAAACATGAAAAACACCGCATAGCGCGGCATCACCGCGGTCACACCGCCATAGGCGCTGATTTCCCGCGTATGCAACCGGTCATAAACAACGCCCACACAGAAAAACAATGCCGCCGATACTAAGCCATGGCTGATCATCTGGAACATTGCGCCGGCAATGCCTTGCTCATTCATCGAGAAGATACCAATTGTGACGAATCCCATATGCGCCACCGACGAATAGGCAATCATTTTTTTCATATCTGATTGTGCCAGCGCCACAAGTGACGTGTAAATCACTGCGACCACGGACAATACAAAGACCATTGGAGCAAAAAATTCAGACGCAAATGGGAACATTGGCAATGAGAACCGCAAAAATCCATAGCCGCCCATCTTCAACAGAACCCCGGCTAAAATCATCGAACCAGCAGTTGGCGCCTCAACATGCGCGTCAGGCAACCACGTATGAACTGGCCACATGGGCACCTTGACAGCGAATGATGCAAAGAAACCCAAAAACAACCATGTTTGCATACCACGGGCGAATTCATGCGACATTAATTGCGGAATATTTGTGGTGCCGGCATCAACATACATGGCCAGCACACACACCAGCATTAAGACTGATCCGAGCAAGGTATAAAGGAAAAATTTAAACGCCGCATAGACCCGGCGTGGACCACCCCATACGCCAATAATCAAAAACATTGGGATCAGCACGGCTTCGAAAAACAGGTAGAACATCAACATGTCAAGCGACACAAACATCCCAATCATCATGGTTTCAAGAACCAAAAAAGCGATCATATATTCTCGCACGTGACTGGTGATACTTTGCCAGCTGGCCAAGATCGCCAGCGGTGTAAGGAAGGTAGACAGTAAGACAAACGGCATCGAAATACCATCGACACCCATATGATAGCTGATGCCCGTGTCACCTAGCCACACCCGTTGTTCTTCGAACTGATAGCCAGACGCACCGCTGTCAAAACCGATCAGAATGACAAGAGACACCAAAAAGGTAAAAGCAGATACCCACAAAGCGACATTTCGTGCATTGCGCGCGAGCGTGTCATCATCCCCGCGAATGATCAATAAAAACAACACCCCAGCCAATGGCATAAAGGTGATAATAGACAAAATAGGCCAATTATCGATCATCACCCTACCCCTTGAACCGCAATACGTACCAGCTGACCAACACGACCACACCGATCAGCATGGCGAAGGCATAATGGAACACAAACCCGGTCTGAGTCCGCGAACAGGCACCAGAAATCCGGTAGACTAATGCTGACACCCCGTCGGGGCCAAACCCATCAATGGTATCGCGGTCACCCCGTAGCCAGAAAAAATTACCAATGCGCACCGCAGGCTTGACAAAAATAGCGTCATATAGTTCATCGAAATACCATTTGTTGAAAAAGAATAAATGGACCGGCCGGAACGACGCGGCAATACGCGCCGGCAATCCGGTGAAAATGGCATAACACAATACCGCCATGGCCACCCCACTGGTCGCCAGGCCAATTGGTAATGATTTCACCCAAGTCGGCACATGATGTGCATTTTCCATCGCCGCATTGGTCGGCAGAATGAAAATGGAGTCACCCCAGAATTGTTGCCAGTGATGACCAACGAATAATTCATATCCCAGCCAACCAGAGAAAATCGCCCCAAACGCCAATACTAATAACGGCAAAGTCATAACCAACGGGGATTCATGCACATGCGCCATCACATCGGCAATTGCCCGTGGCTTGCCGTGGAACGCCATAATCAAAACACGCCAGCTGTAAAAGGCCGTCAAAAAGGCGGCCAAACAGCCCATGACAAAAGCAAAACTACCAACCCCTGAATACGCGGCATAAGCGGCTTCAAGGATCATGTCCTTGGAATAATAGCCCGCAAAAAATGGAAAGCCGGCAAGTGCCAAAGACCCAATCCACATCATTGTATAGGTCACCGGCACCTTGCGCCAGATCCCGCCCATATTGCGTAAATCCTGTTCACCTGACAGGGCGTGGATCACCGACCCAGCTCCCAAAAACAAAAGGGCCTTAAAGAACGCGTGCGTTGTCAGGTGGAACATGGCCGCCGGGTAGGCAGATAAACCAGCGGCGAAAAACATATAACCAAGCTGTGAGCATGTGGAATAGGCAATCACACGTTTGATATCAAATTGTGTCAGGCCAACAGTAGCGGCAAAAATGGCCGTCATAGCCCCCACAATGGTGATGACATCAAGCGCGAATGGCGCATATTCGAGCATTGGCGACAAACGACAAACCATAAACACGCCAGCCGTGACCATGGTGGCGGCATGGATCAACGCCGATACGGGGGTTGGCCCCTCCATCGCGTCTGGCAACCATGTATGCAAGCCAAGCTGGGCCGATTTGCCCATCGCCCCGATAAACAGCAAAATGCCAGCCACTTCAAGAGCTGGCAATGACTGGCCTAAAAATTCAATATTTGTGGTTGCGATCAGGCTAGATTGCGCAAAGATGACATCAAACTGGACCGAGTCAAATAAAACATAAACAGCCAAAATCCCCAGTGCGAAACCAAAATCACCCACCCGGTTCACAACAAAGGCCTTCATAGCCGCTGTGTGGGCAGACTCTTTTTTGTACCAAAAGCCAATAAGCAGATAAGAGGCAACACCAACCCCTTCCCAGCCAAAGAACAACTGCACCAGATTATCAGCGGTGACAAGCATCAGCATGGCAAAGGTAAACAGGCTGAGATAAGACATAAACCGGGCCCGTGCATTGTCATGCGACATATAGCCAACCGAATAAATATGCACCATCGATGACACGCCCGTCACGACGATCAGCATCACCGCTGTCATGGTGTCAAACCTCAAGGCCCATTGCGCAGCAAAATCCCCAGATACAATCCAGCGCCCAATATCAACAGTGATAGGCGTGCCACCAATCGCCACCTCGGCAAAGGCAATCACTGATAATAGTAATGATGACAGCAAGCCTGTTACAGTAACAAGCTCGGCTGGACGATCCTGATTATTCAAGCTTAGCAGACCGGCAAGAATAGACCCGACGAGCGGCAAAAAAACGATCAGCGCATACATGGCCTTAGCCCTTCAACACATTAACATCTTCAACCGCAATAGACCCACGGTTGCGGAAAAATACGACAAGGATAGCCAAGCCAATCGCGGCCTCAGCCGCCGCCACGGTCAGAATAAACAGCGAAAAGATCTGCCCCTCTAAATCCCCGTTATAGGCTGAAAATGCAACCATATTGATATTGACAGCCAGCAGCATCAACTCAATTGACATTAAAATGGTAATGACATTTTTTCGGTTCAGAAAAATGCCAAAAATGCCAAGCGCAAACAACATCGCCGAGACTGTCAAATAATGGTTTAATGATAACTCAAGCATACTGCCTTACTCCTCGGCTTTGCCAGCATTAGCGGCCGCCGGTGTTTTGCCTGATGGCACTTTAATCACTTCCAAAACATCAGCTGGACGGCGGGCATTTTGCTCGGCAATGATTTGCCGCCGGACACCGGCACGTTTGCGCAATGTAAGCGAAATCGCACCAATCATAGCTACCAACAGGATCAAGCCTGCCAGTTGGAACAAAAACGCATATTTTGTGTAGAGCACACCGCCTAGGCGTGTGGTGTTGGCTATTTCAGACACCACTGGCGCGGTTTTGCCACCAAACGCATCGCCATACATCGCCAGCACTAGTTCAAAAACCAAAATACCGCCCACAATCAGGCCAAGCGGCAGATATTTTTGAAATCCAGCCCGCATCTCAGCAAAATTAATGTCGAGCATCATCACCACAAACAGGAACAGAACCGCGACCGCGCCAACATAGACGACGACCAAAAGCATGGCCAAGAATTCAGCCCCAATCAGCACAAACAGCCCGGCCGCATTGAAAAACGCCAATATCAGGAACAAAACTGAATAGACCGGGTTGCGGCTGACCACCACCATCACGCTACTGGCGAGCATGACGCCAGCGAAAAGATAAAAGAATAAGACTTCAATCATTTTGTGACTGTCTTTCCTGTGTCAAATCTATACCGGCCTAGCGCCAACGCGCATCAGCGGCGAGGTTGCGGGCAATTTCAGTTTCCCAGCGGTCACCATTGGCCAGCAGCTTATCCTTGTCGTAATACAGTTCTTCCCGGGTTTCCGTGGCAAATTCAAAATTCGGCCCTTCAACAATGGCATCCACCGGGCACGCTTCTTGACAAAAGCCGCAATAAATACATTTCGTCATATCAATGTCATAACGGGTTGTACGGCGGCTTCCATCGGCACGCGGTTCGGCTTCGATGGTGATGGCCTGCGCCGGGCATACCGCCTCACATAATTTACAGGCAATACAGCGTTCTTCCCCATTGGGATATCGCCGCAACGCATGTTCACCACGGAACCGCGGCGATAAAGAGCCTTTTTCATACGGGTAATTGATCGTGACTTTCGGCTTAAAAAAATATTTTAAGGTCAGGAACAAGCCCTTGCCCAATTCAAGAAGCAAAAACGAGCGTAACGCATTTGATACAGCTGACATCATAACTTCACACCCTCTAGCCCAATGACACGTCTGGCAAATTACCAGACACCAGCAGGTAACCTGCCGTCAGGACCACATAAATCAACGAGAATGGGAGGAAAATTTTCCAACCAAGCCGCATCAATTGGTCATACCGATAACGCGGCGTGGTGGCTCGCACCCACAAGAAAACAAACAGCAACAGCATAATCTTCAAAATGAACCATAACGGCCCAGGGATCATGTTCAGCGGCCAGATATCCAACGGCGGCAACCAGCCACCAAGGAACAAAACTACGGTCATGCTGCTCATCAAGATCATATTGGCATATTCACCGAGGAAGAATAACGCAAATGACATGGATGAATATTCAACAAAATAACCGGCAACGAGTTCTGACTCCCCTTCTGGCAAATCAAATGGTGCGCGGTTGGTTTCTGCGAGCGTCGAAATGAAAAACACCACAAACATCGGCAACAGAGGCAGGACAAACCACATGTCACGTTGTGCCTCAACGATGGCCGATAAATTCAGCGATCCAGCGCATAAAAGTACGTTGATAATCACCAGCCCCATCGACACCTCATAAGACACCATCTGCGCGGCTGAACGAAGCGCACCCAAAAACGCATATTTCGAATTACTAGCCCAGCCGGCCATGATCACGCCGTAAACACCCAGCGATGACACAGCAAACAAATATAAAATACCGACGTTGATATCGGCGATCACCAGCCCTTCCCCAAACGGAATAACCGCCCATGCCACCAGCGATAAAATAAATGTCAGCATCGGGGCAAACAGAAACACAACTTTGTTGGCACCAGCTGGCAAAATTGTCTCTTTAGCCATGAGTTTCAGCGCATCAGCAAAGGGCTGGAACATGCCAAACGGCCCAACCACATTTGGCCCTTTACGTAATTGCATGAAACCGATGATGCGCCGTTCAGCCAGCGTCAAATAAGCCACCGCGATCAATAGTGGGCCGATCACAACCAGAATCTGCAGCAAGATCCAGCCTAGTTCAACAGCCCATTCATGTGTCAGCACATCCATCATACCCGTTACTCCGCAGCCACCGCACCCTTAGCATCCGCTTGCTGCGCACGACGGCATTCAGCCATTGTCTCTGACGCACGGCTAATCGCGCAGGTCATGTAAAAATTTTCGATTGCACTAGTGACAGGCTTGCTTGATAACTTTGCCCGGCCACCAAATTTTGCCCATTTCACTGCATCAATTTGGTCTGGCATAGCAAAATGCGGCACCGCTTCACACAACGCATCGCGCACCTCGGCAAGGCTGTCCATACCGATCGACTTGCCAATAGCACCTGACACCGCACGAATGATGGCCCAGTCTTCACGCGCCTCACCCGGTGGGAAGGCAGCACGATTTGCATATTGCACCCGCCCTTCGGTATTCAGATAAATGCCATCTTTTTCGGTGTAGGCCGCCCCGGGCAAAACGATATCGGCATGATGCGCGCCCGCATCACCGTGATGCCCCTGATAAATCACAAAGCTTGATGCGAAATCGCTGTAATCAATTTCATCAGCGCCCAATGCCCATAACACATCTAATCTACCAGCCTTGGCGGCGGCGGCCATGCCAGCAACGTCCATACCGTCACGACCCGGCACGAGGCCCATATCTAGCCCAGCAACACGCGCCGCCGCGTTATGCAATATATTAAAGCCGTTCCATTTGTCGGTGACGACACCATAGGCTTCGGCAATCTGCCGGGCCCTGCCCAAAACAGATGCGCCATCACGGCGTGTCAATGCTCCCATACCAATGATGATCATCGGACGTTTTGCCTTTTTCAGCTTTGCCGCAAATTTATTGTTGCCAGACAACACATCATCCAACAACGCAGCTTCAACGCCCAACCATTGTGCGGCATAGGTCAGGTCAACATTGTCGCCAATTATCGCCACCGGCATTTGCGTTGCCAGCCAATTGCGTCTGATTCTCGCGTTCAATACAGCGGCTTCCACCCGCGGATTGCTTCCGATAATCAATAGCGCGTCAGCATCATCGATGCCGGCTATTGTGCTATTGAACAGATAGCCAGATCGCGCACCCCCAATTTTTGCCCCATCTTGACGGCAATCTAAATGCGGGCTTCCAAGACGCGCCATCAGGCTTTTTAATGCAAACATGGACTCTGCATCACATTGATCACCAGCAATTGCCGCCACCCGGCTGGCTTTGGCTTTGCGCAGTTTGCCGGCGACTGTTTTTAGCGCCTCCTCCCAGCTAATCGAGTGTAGTTTTCCGTCCCGGCCTCTAGCATAAGGGCGATCAAGGCGCTGGCGACGCAACCCGTCAATCGCATAGCGCGTTTTATCCGAAATCCACTCTTCATTCACATCTTCATTCAACCGCGGCAACACGCGCATCACTTGCGCACCGCGCGCATCAACCCGGATGTTACTGCCAACCGCATCCATTACATCGATTGATTCGGTTTTATTTAACTCCCAAGGTCGCGCGGTAAAGGCATATGGGCGCGACGTCAGCGCACCAACCGGACAAAGATCAATCACATTGGCTGACAGCTCAGACGTCAATGTTTTTTCCAGATATGTGGTGATTTCCATGGTCTCACCACGTCCAATCGCCCCTAATTCGGGCACACCGGCAACTTCAGTCGCAAACCGCACACAGCGCGTACAATGGATACAGCGTGTCATCACCGTGCTGATCAATGGCCCCATGTGTTTGTTATCGACAGCACGCTTATTTTCTGAAAAACGCGATCCATCAAGGCCATAACCCATGGCTTGGTCCTGCAGGTCGCATTCACCACCCTGATCACAAATCGGGCAATCAAGCGGGTGATTAATCAGCAAAAATTCCATGACCCCTTCACGGGCTTTTTTCACGCGGTCAGTGTCGGTGCGGATCACCATCCCATCCCCTGCCGGCATGGCACAAGATGCAATCGGCTTTGGTGCGCGTTCCATGTCTACAAGACACATCCGGCAATTGCCGGCAATCGACAGACGGTCGTGATAGCAAAAACGGGGTATTTCTATGCCAGCAGCCTCACAGGCATGCAACACTGTTGACCCGTCTTCAACATCAACCTCGATATCATTTACCGTAAGCTTAGGCATGGGTGTTTTTCCACTTTCTATTCTGCTGCCGCAACCGCATTAATCGCATGACGTGCCGCGATACGCCGTTCAATTTCAGGACGAAAATGCTTAATCAACCCCTGAATTGGCCAGGCGGCGGCATCACCGAGGGCGCAAATTGTGTGGCCCTCAATTTGCCGGGTGACCTGTTCCAATGTATCAATTTCATGGCTTTCAGCCTCGCCCTGCACCAGCCGTTCCATCATTCGCCACATCCATCCAGTACCCTCACGGCACGGCGTGCATTGACCGCATGATTCATGCTTATAAAAATAAGATAAACGGGCAATGGCCTTTACGATATCGGTGCTTTTATCCATCACAATGATGCCAGCGGTGCCAAGGCCGGTCCCGACCTCGCGCAAGGCATCAAAATCCATAGTAATATCGGCGCAGACATCGATTGGCATCAGCGGCGTTGACGACCCACCTGGGATCACCGCCAGCAAATTATCCCAGCCACCGCGCACGCCCCCTGCATGTTTTTCAAGCAATTCACGAAGTGGAATGCCCATTTCTTCTTCGACATTACACGGCTTATTCACATGGCCAGAAATACAAAACAGTTTTGTGCCAGTGTTGTTTTCCTTGCCAAGACCAGCAAACCAACTGGCCCCGCGCCGCAAAATTGTTGGTGCCACTGCGATTGATTCCACATTATTTACGGTTGTCGGACAGCCATAAAGACCAACCCCCGCAGGAAATGGTGGCTTTAGACGCGGCTGGCCTTTTTTTCCTTCGAGTGATTCCAACAAGGCTGTTTCTTCACCGCAAATATAAGCCCCGGCACCGCGATGTAGATAAACATCAAAATCCCAGCCGGATTTTGCCGCATTTTTGCCAAGCAAACCTGCATCATAGGCTTCATCGATTGCCGTCTGCAACCGGCGGGCTTCATTCACAAATTCGCCGCGGATATAGATATAAGCCGCATGCGAACGCATCGCAAAACCAGCCACCACACAGCCTTCAAGCAATTTATGCGGTTCATGGCGGATAATATCTCGGTCTTTACATGTGCCGGGCTCTGACTCGTCGGCATTAACCACCAGATAATGCGGCCGGCCTTTGACCTCTTTTGGCATAAATGACCATTTAAGACCTGTGGGGAACCCGGCACCACCACGCCCGCGCAACCCAGACGTCTTAATACGTTCGACAATTTCGTCATGCCCAAGCTTCAACAGCTTTGCCGTGCCATCCCAATCACCCCGTGCCTTAGCCGCTTTTAACCCGGGCTCCGCCCATCCATATATATTTGTAAAAATACGGTCTTGATCTTTAAGCATGTGCCGATCCCCGCTTTTTTGCTGTAGATTTTGATGCCTTGCCGGTCTTTACCGCGGCCAATGTGGTGCCGCCGCCACGCGCTTCAGACCCGGACCGACCAATAACCGAGCCGGCCGGTAACGGTTTATCGGCTTCTAGCGAGTCAAGCAACGCGCCGGTGGTTTCGTAATCGAGATCCTCATAAAAATCGTCGTTCACCTGCAAAATTGGTGCATTGACGCAGGCGCCAAGACATTCAACCTCTAGTAATGAAAAACGCCCACATGCTGAAGTCTGGCCAGATGCAATATTGTAGCGATCTTTAATACAGCGCATCATTTCATCAGACCCACGCAACCAACAAGGCGTGGTTGTACAGGCCTGCAGAAAATATTTGCCGACCGGTTTTAAATTAAACATGGTGTAAAAAGTTGCCACTTCCAGCACCCGGATTTCAGCCATTTCAAGCCGGTGGGCAATCGCCTCAATCGCCGCCATGGGAATCCAGTTATCATGCTGGCGTTGTGCTAAATCCAGCAAAGGCATGACCGCACTGGCCTGACGGCCCTTTGGATATTTTGCAATGATGCGCTTTATCTCTTTTTCATTTTTAGCCGTAAATTTGAATGTTTTCGGCTGATCTGCTGCAATGCGGTCATCAATACTCATCGGTCAATCTCACCAAACACAATATCAAGCGAACCAATAATCGCGACTGAGTCGGCAAGCATGTGCCCCCGAGACAAATGATCTACTGCCGCCATAAAATAGAAGCCCGGTGCACGGATTTTACAGCGGTAGGGTTTGTTTGTTCCGTCTGATACTAAATACACACCAAACTCACCTTTTGGCGCCTCAACGGCTGTATAGCTCTCGCCCTCTGGCACATGAAATCCTTCGGTATAAAGCTTAAAATGATGGATCAATGCTTCCATTGACTTTTTCATCTCACCCCGGCTTGGCGGAATAATTTTATTATTTTGCGCCATCACCGGACCAGCAGGCATCCCATCGATGGCTTGTTCGATAATACGCAATGACTGGCGCATTTCCTCTACCCGCACCAGATATCGTGCATAACAATCGCCGGTCTTGCCGATGGGAATATCAAAATCCATTTCTTCATAGGCGTCATAAGGCTGGGTCTTGCGCAAGTCCCATGCCATGCCCGACCCTCGTAAACAGGGCCCGGTGATGCCAAGCGACAACGCGTCATCATAACTAATCACGCCAATATCAACGGTCCGCTGCTTAAAAATACGATTTTCCGTGAGCAGGGTTTCCAGATCATCAATAAAATCAGGAAATTTTTGTGCCCAATTTTTGATATCATGCAACAGATCGTCAGGCAGGTCCTGATGCACACCGCCGGGCCTGAAATAGGCCGCATGAAGCCGGGCGCCACAGGCACGCTCGTAAAACCCCATCAAATGCTCGCGCTCTTCAAAGCCCCAGAGCAATGGCGTCATCGCCCCCACATCGATAGCAAAGGTCGTCAGGTTGAGAAGATGGTTCAATATCCGCCCAATCTCGCAATACAACACGCGGATATATTGGGCACGGCGCGGTACTTCAATGCCAAGCGCCTTTTCCACAGCCAATGCCCACGCATGTTCTTGATTCATCGGCGATACATAATCAAGGCGGTCAAAATACGGCAACGCCTGTAGATAAGTTTTATGCTCGATAAGTTTTTCCGTACCACGGTGCAACAGCCCAATATGTGGGTCGGCACGTTCAATTACCTCGCCATCCATTTCCAGCACCAAACGCAATACGCCGTGCGCCGCCGGGTGCTGCGGGCCAAAATTCATTGTGATAGGTTTAATTTGCATCTCAGCCATAACGCACCATCACCCTTTTTGCTCTGCATCGTCACCTGCGGGCTTTTCAGCAATTTGCGTCTGCATGCCTTCCCACGGACTCAAAAAATCAAAATCACGGAACTCCTGCACAAGATGCACAGGCCCATTAACAACCCGCCGCTGGTTATCGTCATACCGTACCTCGACATGACCGGTCAGCGGAAAGTCTTTACGCAACGGATGCCCCTCGAAACCATAATCGGTGAGCAAACGTCGCAAATCCGGGTGGCCGGCAAAGAAAATACCAAACATATCCCAGACTTCACGCTCAGCCCAGTTTGCCGCCATAAACAGACCGGTCACCGATGGCACTACTTGCCCGGCGGCAACTGCGGCGACAAGACGCATGCGCCTGTTATTATCCATCGACAGCAACAGATACACCATGTCAAATCGTGACTCGCGTTCAGGATAGTCAACAGCGGTCAGGTCAATCAGCTGGTTAAAGGCGGCCTGCCGATCACCGCGTAACAAAGTCAACACTTGTGGAACATCGGCCGGGTTGACGCGCAATTCGATCTCACCGCGCACCACAGCGCAAGACACTAACATTTTATCAACGACATCGGCAATATGATCCGCCATTGCTAAGAGCGCTGTTTCCTTTTCTCCACCCGCTGGCAGATCTGAGCCATGATTTTCAGTCATTGCAGCGCCCTTCGCTGTTCGTGTTACATCTAATAAAGCGGCTGTGAAACTATCAATCTAGGACCGTGCTATAGTGGCGGTGCGGCGGATTTTCTTTTGCAACTGCAGCAATCCATAAATCAGCGCTTCGGCGGTTGGCGGACAACCCGGCACATAGACATCAACAGGCACAATCCGGTCACATCCACGTACGACCGCATAGGAATAATGGTAATAGCCACCACCATTGGCACATGATCCCATCGATAACACCCAACGCGGTTCCGGCATCTGGTCATAGACCCGGCGCAATGCAGGTGCCATTTTATTGGTAAGTGTTCCAGCAACGATCATCACGTCCGATTGGCGTGGGCTTGGCCGGAATAACATACCATAGCGGTCCATGTCATAGCGGCTGGCCGCCGAGTGCATCATTTCGACTGCACAGCAGGCCAAACCAAATGTCATCGGCCACAAAGATCCAGACCGGGCCCAGTTGAATAATTTGTCAGCTTTCGCAATCACAAATCCACGATTGGTAATTTCATCACCAACAGCGCGCAAAATGGCGTCTTGATCGGTGCCCGGGGGAATTGGTGCCGCCTTGGCCGGATCCATTATTCCCATTCCAAAGCTCCCTTTTTCCACTCATAAATAAAGCCAACCGTCAGCACTGTTAAAAACAGCATCATTGACCAGAATCCAAACAGGCCAATCCCGCCAAGGGCAACTGCCCATGGGAATAGAAACGCCACTTCCAAATCGAAAATAATGAATAAGATAGCAACCAAATAAAATCGCACATCAAATTGCCGCCGTGAGTCATCAAATGCGTCAAACCCACATTCATAGGCCGCCATTTTTTCTTCATCAGGCCGCTGGTTGCCCAACAAAAAGGCAGACAAAACAAAGGCCGCAGACAAGCCGATGGCAATCGCGAAGAACACAGCGATTGGTAAATATTCACCCAGAAAAATTTCCACCTGTAGCTCCTGCTGAACCTGCGGGAAAAGAACAACTAAAGTGAATAATTCAGCGCTGCTGGAATTGCAAGCCGCATATTGGAAAAACCATACCAGATATCCATTTTTACACCAACAAAATCAAAAATTGCTGGAACAGCGCTTGTCAGTCATTTTGCAAGATGCCTACTATGCGACATTCCGGTGTTATGCCCAACCTTTTTATTGGCGGTGATGAAACCAATTCTTTTGTTTGCGACAGACTGGCCCCAAGGAGTGCGCGCCATGAACGAGACAAATACCGATCCATATATCACGATGGCAAGATTGATGGGCTTTGGCGGATTGGTGCCATTTGTTGGCTGTGCTGTCCTGATGTATTCAGGCAGCCCCAATGCCAGCGTTATTGCCTTGTTTGCTAATGCGGTCTACGGGGCGGTAATTCTCAGCTTTGTTGGAGCGGTCCACTGGGGCCTAGCGATGCGCGCGGACAGATCGCCCTATTGGTATGTCTGGTCTGTCACACCCGCTATTATGGGATGGTTGGCAATTGTTCTGCTAGATATCAAAATCAGCCTCCTAGCACTAGCAATTACCTTTACCTTGGCATGGTCGGTTGACCGACAGGCCTGTTTGCGCGGCCTGATCCCGGCATGGTATATGCAGATGCGTCACATTTTGACAGCGGGCGCGACAGCATCGCTGTTGGTATCAGCTTTTGCCCCAGCTATCGGATAATCACCGGCACCCGGTCAGGAGCGGGCACGCAGCATAATCACATTGCCGCAGATCACCAATCCTAATCCGATAAATGCCAGACTGCTCCATGTGTAGGATTCAAAAACCGTTGAAATCAACAGAGCAAATACTGGGAATATAACCGTTGCGTAGCCTGCGCGGCTTGGACCAATACGACCGATCAGCGACAAATAGGCGGCGAATGTCATCACCGATGACACAAGTGCCAACCACACAAGCCCAAGCACATATTTGACGGTCGGTTCTATGGTAAATTCATGATTGCTGATGAACGAAAACAAAGCCAGGTAGCAAACGCCATAGAGCATGCCCCAGCTTGCCGAGGCAAATATTGGGATGCCGCGCTTATGACATGCCGCCGAGACCATATTGCCCGTGCAGAAAAACAAAGTGCCGATTAAACACAAGGCCAGACTGGTCAATGCTGTATTTGACAATTGCAATTCCGGCCAAAACAAACAGACAACACCAGTCAGCCCAACCACAGCGGCAAGCAGATGTGCAATCCGCGGCCGCGACCGCCCTAAAATTGCTGTCATGAGTACATTTACCAGTGATGCTGATGAAAACACCACGGCCAATAAACCCGATGCCACCCCCTTTCCAGCATGATAAAAAAAGGCGAAATTTGTTGAAAAAATACACAGCCCCAACAGCGCCAACCGCAAATGCGTGCGCCAGTGAAACATTAGGGATTGCCGAAGATAGATGCTAGTGACGAACATCACCGTTGCGGCGATCACGAACCGCCAGAGCAATGATACCTCGGGGGCGACAACACCAAGTTGCCATTTTAGCGGTAGCCAGCTTGTCGACCAGCCAAACACCACCATGCTGTACAGCAACACTTCAAATGGTTTCATCACTGTTCCAACATACGATGCCAAATAAAGGCAATTACTTGTCCGACGGGGTAGATTTTTGCGATATCATCCAGTCATTCGGGTCAATGTTCAAAAACGCCTCGACCGCGGCGGTGGCGATGACTGAACATGTGTTATCGTCAGCGTCAACAACATTCAATCCACCTTTGACAGCATGCACTTCAGCTTTGCCACGCGGCAATTTTTGCGCAACGGTTGTGGTATCAACCTGATCCGGGTGTTGCACAGCAATTGTGACCTTCACCTGCATATCAGCTTGATCGAAGCCAAGCGAACGAAATAAAATAAGCGAACTATGACGGATGGCATCTTCAACCGCCCGGCATGCCGCCTTGGTGTAATCTTCGCCATACAGATCATTGCCCATGCCCATCTCTAGGATAATGCGCTTCATGATGCCACTCCTGTTGTGGCTTCCATGTCAAAACAAACAACAACCGCCGCGTTAGCGATTATGGTACGGCCCTCACCATCTGGCTTGGCTATATCCAGACCGCCTTCAACAACTTGAACAGATGCATTGCCATAGGGAAAAATCGCGGCAACTTGGCCAACATCCACTTCATCTGGTCGTTGCACACCGATTTCAACCTCTATCAACATATCTGTCTTTTCAAAGCCAAAAGCCTCGGCAACACTCAAGGAATTGTGCCACAAAGCGTCTTCCACGGCGCGGCAAGCCGCCTTGGTGTAATCATGCCGACGTAGCGATGTTCCCATGCCAAGCTCTAATGCGATACGGGTCTTTGCCATTAAGTCACCTGTAAAAAATTTTGTGTAAAATTGTAAAAATCAACCCGCGGCGGCAGGCCACATATCTCATGTAGCGCCTTGACACCCAAATCGCCAACTATTTTGTTGAATGGCACACAACAACACACTAATTTGGCGTTCTATTTAAGGAGCTTGATTATGTCCGTTTCACCCCCATTTCACCTCGCCTTTGCTGTCACCGATATTGAGGAAACACGCGCATTTTATGTCAAAAAACTCGGTTGCAAAGTTGGCCGTTCAGCTGAACGCTGGATCGATTTTGATTTTTTTGGACATCAGGTCAGCGCGCATCTTGTTGATGGTGCATTAAGCCCGGCTGAAACCAATCCAGTCGATGGTGAAAAAGTCCCATCACGCCATTTTGGTGCGATTCTGAACTGGGATGAATGGCACGCGATGAAAGACCGGCTTGAAGCTGACGGGACCGATTTTATTATCCCACCTACAACACGGTTTGCCGGCGAAGTTGGAGAACAGGCGACAATGTTTTTTCGCGACCCATCAGGAAATGCACTCGAATTTAAAACATTCCGCGATAAATCAATGATATTCGCGCACTAACCATCACCACCAATAATCACCTGTTATGCCATTTAGCTAGCCAATGCCGCAAGCTGTCTGCACATCCCTGCTCCAGCCAACATAGCTGGTATCATTATGAAAAATTACTGGCCGTTTGATGAGGGACGGGTGCTGTGCCAATAGCGTTTCTGGCAGCAACAACCGATCCGAATCGGGAAGATTGCGCCATGTTGTTGACTTACGATTTAACACAATTTGTTCACCATGATGGGCCAACAAATTGGCAATTTGTGGCGGGTCTAATGGTTCTATCCGGATATCAAAAAAATCAATGTCATGCCCGGCGGCACGCAATTGCGACAAGGCTTTTTTGCAACTGTCACAATTTTTCAATCCATACAGTTTCATAATAAGTCATCCGATCACTTGTTGCATAAACAACGCCGACAGCGCCACACTTTTTTGCCAGACCGTTTTGAAAAATGCTAGTCAAGAGAAATGAAACACGCTGATCAAGCCAGCTGGCATTTATTATGCTCCGCAAAGTGATGTATGCCGCGCTTGAGCGCAAGCTGAAGCGTGCCTATGAGGACCGGCTTGCCGCCTTTGGACCCGCGCCAAAAGGTGTGTTTTGGCGCAATCAGTCGACGCAAATTGCCCGATTTGACGCCTTGCTTGATCTTATCACCACCATGACACCGGCGGCGAACACGTCTATAGCTGATATTGGATGCGGTTATGGGGCGATGCTCGAATTTCTGCAAAAGACCCCGCGCTATCAGCGCTTTCATTATACTGGCGTTGATATAAACCGGGCCATGGTCAACAGTTGTAAAGAGCGTTTTCCTGCACAAAAACAACTATTCTTTGTTGGCAAGCAGCCCCCATTACCAGTTGATTTTTGTGTATTCTCCGGCACGTTTAATCTCTGCAACACAATGGATACATCGCTTTGGCATGACTATATTTTTGCCAATCTTCAATCTTGCTGGCAACTTAGCCGATATGGTCTGGTGCTGAACCTGCTGTGTGCCCCGCAGACACAAATCAAAAACCAGATCTTTTACGCCGAGCGTCAGACATTTATCGCCAATGCCAGCCGGGTTTTCGGACCAACCCACGCATGCTCAACACCGCATGTAACCGGTGATGTTACCTTTTTGATCGCAAAATCATAAACGCGCGTTTCGCAAAAAATCTATATGTCAGCAACCTTCCTCAACGCCGCATTAATCCTTGTTTGCCAACCACGCCCCTCGCTTTTGAAATGCGTGATGACATCTGGATCAAGAAGAATCGATATCCACTGTTTGCGCAATTCACTGGGTAGTTTTGGCCGCCCACGAATGGCTTTCGCAAACCACGCCTCATCCAGTTCTAGCGCCTCGCCATCATCATCTATGCAAGATTTTTCTGAACATGGCCTGTTCATTATCACTTGCCTTTCTGAGCGAAATCACCCTCACAACATCTCTACGCCAACACCAGATGCAAACATGAAGACGATCTTTAATAAAGTAAATAGAGAAAAACCGATCCTCGCCGTAATCCCAGCGATTATCAGTTCTGGTCAGCGCGGTATCCCAGTCAAATAGCACCATATCGGCAAAATTTATACCGCGCGACTTGCGAGTATTGCGACGTTTGCTTTCATCCCATTCATAAGCAAAAACATTGCTCTCAATTATAGAGTTAACCTATATACAAAAACAATCAAGCAATTCACATTTAGGTGACCAGACAAGCGTCAGAAACCACTTTCTTGCGATGAGGAAAAGCGATTTTATTTCGTGTAAAATTGTAAACCAAACTATTTGCCAGAATTCGAGCCTACAAAACGCGCAAACAAAAATTCACGAAAATAACGACCCGCATTTATGCTTCGATGCAGGAAAAATTTAAATAAAGGAAAAACAATGGCGGGAGTGACGGGACTCGAACCCGCGGCCTCCGGCGTGACAGGCCGGCGCTCTAACCAACTGAGCTACACCCCCAGCGGGGAAGTATAAAGGAGCGTTTGTAGCACGGTTTTCGTTGCGAGCAACCCCAAAAATACAACAAAAAACCTGCAGAAATAAAAAAAAGATGAAAAAAACAGGTCGTGCGACCTGTGATCACCTATGGGAGAGAACATAGGGCAAACTGATGGTGGGTGGTGAGGGGTTCGAACCCCCGACCTACTCGGTGTAAACGAGTTGCTCTCCCAGCTGAGCTAACCACCCCAACCGAACAGTACGCGCTTGTTACTGCTATTTTAACGCAAAAGCAAGCCCCCAAAAACAAACACCGGCCCTTTTGATCAGGCCGGCGTCTATCATAGCTATAATTAGCTGTTAACGGCGTCTTTCAATGGTGCACCAGCCTTGAATTTTGGCTGTTTTGATGCCTTGATCTGGATTGTTTCACCAGTTCTTGGATTGCGACCAGTTGTTGCGGCACGTTGCGCGACAGAAAAAGTACCAAAACCAACGATACGAACATCACCACCAGACTTGAGTGCAGAGGCAATGCTGTCGAACACAGCATCAACAGCGCGACCAGCGTCGACTTTTGTCAGGCCTGATGAGTCGGCAACTGCAGAAACAAGATCATTTTTATTCATGGGAACCCCCTATTTTTGGTGTGGATAATCCAGTTATACAATGCAAGAAAATCTACACTCATAATCGGCATTGTCCTAGCGGAATTTAAAATAAACCGCAGATTTTAGACATTTTTTTAGGAAAAACCCCGAAATTGAAACTAATGCGCGACAATGTCAGACGAATTTTCGCCCGAATCTGGAACGGCTGTCCCCGATTCTTTGGACATGTCAGCCATTCCAGCCATAGCCAGTGGCATCGGTTCTCTTATCAAAGCCGCAGACAAGGCTTCATCCACCATCGCAATTGGTATAATTCTTAGACTCGATTTCACATTATCTGGAATATCAACAAGATCTTTTTCATTATCTTTGGGTATCAAAACGGTAGTTAATCCACCACGCTGTGCGGCCAATAATTTTTCTTTTAATCCACCAATTGGTAAAACACGCCCACGCAACGTGATCTCGCCGGTCATGGCAACATCACGCCGCACTTCGATACCCGTGATCGCCGAGATGATAGATGTGGCCATGCCGACACCGGCAGATGGCCCATCCTTTGGCGTGGCGCCTTCTGGTACATGGACATGGACGTCATGCTTGGCCAATTCAAGCAGATCGATACCATAGGATGGCGCCCGCGATTTGATAAAGAATTCAGCCGCCTGAATCGACTCTTTCATCACCTCGCCAAGCTTGCCGGTTGCTGTTACCTTGCCTTTGCCCGGCACCTTCACAGCTTCAATATTCAGCAATTCTCCGCCCACCTCGGTCCATGCTAATCCGGTAGTAACCCCCACCTGATCGGCGTCTTCCATTTCGCCAAAACGGAATCTCTTTACGCCAAGATAGTCATCAAGATTATTAGCTGTCACAATAACTGATGATGCCTTGCCACCAACAATCGCGGTGACTGTTTTGCGTGCTATTTTGGCGATTTCACGTTCGAGGTTACGCACCCCCGCTTCCCGGGTATAAAGCCGGATGACATTGCGCAGCGCATCATCGTCGATCGTCAGTTCGCCATCTTTCAAACCGTGATCTTTAATCTGTTTTGTTATAAGATGGCACTTGGCAATTTCCAACTTTTCATCTTCGGTGTACCCAGACAGACGGATAATTTCCATGCGATCCATTAGCGGTTGCGGCATGTTTAACGTGTTAGCTGTGGTGATAAACATCACATTTGACAGGTCAAAATCAACTTCGAGGTAGTGATCCTGAAAACTGTTATTTTGCGCCGGATCAAGAACCTCAAGAAGTGCAGATGTCGGATCACCGCGCCAATCAGCGCCAAGCTTATCAACCTCATCGAGCAGAAACAGTGGGTTTCTGGTGCCAGCTTTTTTCATGCCTTGCAGAATTTTTCCTGGCATTGAACCAATGTAGGTGCGTCGGTGCCCACGGATTTCAGCCTCATCACGCACGCCGCCAAGCGCCATACGCACATAGTTGCGGCCTGTGGCCTTGGCAATGGATTTGCCGAGCGAGGTCTTGCCCACACCGGGCGGACCGACCAAACATAAAATTGGGCCCTTCAACGTTTTGGTGCGCTGTTGCACGGCCAAAAACTCAACGATACGGTCCTTGACCTTGTCGAGGCCATAATGATCAGCGTCTAACACCGCTCGCGCCGCATCAATATCTTTTTTCAACCGGCTGGATTTACGCCATGGCAGTGACAAAATCCAATCAAGATAATTGCGTACCACCGTGGCTTCAGCGCTCATCGGCCCCATGTTACGCAGCTTTTTCAGTTCCGCCTCACCCTTTTCAAGGGCCGCTTTTGGCATATTTAAGGCTTTGAGCTGGGTTTCAATTTCATCAAGCTCATTGACCCCGTCTTCGGTTTCACCAAGCTCTTTTTGAATGGCCTTCATTTGTTCATTCAAATAATATTCGCGTTGGGTCTTTTCCATCTGGCGTTTGACCCGGTTACGCACCCGTTTTTCAACCTGCAAGGCACCAATTTCGCCTTCCATATAGCCAAAAACGCTTTCCAACCGTGCATGGATGTCAAGCGTTTCAAGAAGCTCTTGTTTTTCCGAAATTTTGATCGCCAGATGTGAGGCAATCATATCGGCTATCTTGTCAGCTTCGTCAATTTGCTCAACCGCATTTAACACTTCAGACGCAATTTTTTTATTGAGTTTAATATATTGTTCAAATTGTTGGGTGGTTGCCCGGCCAAGTGCTGTGGTTTCCGCCCCGAGATCACCAAACTGATCAGCAACGGATGCCTCGACAACCAAATAGCCGTCGTCATCGCGCAAACTATTTGGATCAAGGACTACGCGCTCGCCGCCTTCAACCAGCACTTTCACCGCCCCATCAGGCAATTTTAAAAGCTGCAGAATCGTACCAACGGTGCCAGTGCCAAAAAGGCCAGAGGCATCTGGGTCTTCAAGCGCGGCTTCTTTTTGTGTCACCAGAATGATCTGTTTGTCTTCCGCCATCACCGCTTCAAGCGCCTTAATGGATTTTTCACGCCCAACAAACAACGGAACAATCATATGTGGAAACACCACAATGTCACGAAGCGGCAAAACCGGGAGTGAAATAACAGGCGAGTCAGACATTGAAAACAACCCTTATACAAATTGAACGCCAGCAACATGCTGGTGCCCTTGATATGAGTATGCATGCCGCCAAGATCAAGACGTTCACACACATCTATGCAGAAATTTGTGGCGTGGGCATCAGGCGCCCTGCTCGGCCTCTTTTGGCTTTTTGGCGTGAACCACAAGCGGCGCGGCCCCGTTTTCGATAACGTCGCTATTGATCACGACCTCTTCAATATCGCCGGCGGTGGGAATGTCAAACATTGGTTCCATCAAGATATTTTCCATGATTGACCGCAATCCGCGCGCCCCAGTTTTACGTGCAATCGCCTTTTGCGCCACTGCTTTTAACGCGTCTTCACGGAACTCAAGCCGCACATCATCCATTTCAAACAGTTTTTGATATTGTTTGATCAGCGCATTTTTAGGTTCGGTCAAAATACGAATCAGCGCAGCCTCATCGAGATCTTCTAGGGTTGCCACAACCGGCAAGCGGCCAACAAATTCTGGGATCAGACCAAATTTGATCAAATCCTCTGGTTCAAGCTCGGCCAATAATTCACCAATTTTACGATCATCCGGATCGCGCACTTCAGCCCCAAAACCAATACCTGCCCCGGTATGGCGCCCAGCGATTAGCTTATCTAGGCCAGCGAAGGCACCACCACAAATAAACAGAATGTTTGTTGTATCAACCTGCAAAAATTCCTGTTGTGGATGTTTGCGCCCGCCTTGCGGCGGCACTGACGCAACAGTGCCTTCCATTATTTTCAACAGCGCCTGTTGTACACCCTCACCCGAGACATCGCGAGTAATTGATGGGTTGTCTGCCTTTCGCGAAATCTTATCGACCTCGTCAATATAGACAATACCGCGTTGTGCGCGTTCAACATTATAGTCAGCCGCCTGCAACAATTTCAGAATGATATTTTCAACGTCTTCCCCCACATAACCAGCTTCGGTCAAAGTGGTGGCATCCGCCATGGTGAAAGGCACATCCAACATTCTGGCCAACGTCTGGGCCAATAGCGTTTTGCCGCATCCTGTCGGCCCGACCAAAAGAATGTTTGACTTGGAAATTTCAACATCGCCATTGCGCCCGGCATTAGCCAGTCTTTTGTAATGGTTATGCACCGCAACCGACAAAACGCGCTTGGCGCGGGCCTGACCAATTACATATTCATCAAGAACAGCGTTGATATCTGCTGGGGTCGGCACCCCGTCATGGCTTTTCGCCAACGCCGATTTATGCTCTTCACGGATAATGTCCATGCAGAGTTCAACACATTCATCACAAATGAAAACGGTTGGGCCGGCAATTAATTTGCGCACTTCATGCTGGCTCTTACCACAAAAGGAGCAGAACAGTGTTCCCTTATCACCATCTTCTTTTTTAGCCATTACAACGGCTCCTATTTTATCATGCCTTTCCAGCAAGCCGGCGAAATTTGCGCTTAGTCTAGAACCCTAATCGATCTAGTTACAAACAAAATTTGTGCCAACCAACAGCCATTGGGCGGCCTCTTGGTCGAATTTGTTGAAATTAAACGTCTTTATCCGGCACTGGTCGTTTTGTCACAACCTCATCAATTAACCCAAATGATTTGGCATCTTCAGCCGTCATAAAGGTATCACGCTCCATAATTTTTTCGACCTGTTTCAGGCTCTTGCCGGTGTGATGTTCATAAATACCATTGAGCCGCCGGCGCAAATCGAGTATTTCGCGGGCATGAATTTCGATATCGCTGGCCTGCCCTTGAAACCCGCCTGACGGCTGGTGCGTCATAATGCGCGCATTTGGCAGGGCAAAGCGTTTCCCGGCTGCACCCGCCATCAACAGCAAAGACCCCATTGAAGCGGCCTGTCCCATACATACGGTCGATACATCTGGCCGGATATATTCCATGGTGTCATAAATCGCCAGCCCAGAGGTCACAATGCCACCAGGCGAATTGATATACATGGAAATGTCTTTTGTTGGGTTTTCTGATTCCAAAAATAACAATTGTGAACAGACAAGCGAGGCCACGCCATCATCAATCGGGCCATTCAAGAAGATAATCCGCTCTTTTAGTAGCCGCGAAAAAATATCATAAGCACGTTCCCCACGGTTAGTCTGCTCGACCACCATCGGCACCAGATTAGCCTGTTCTGGGATTATCCCACCCTGCCAATGTTCATTCATAAACAATCTCCTCGCGTTTCGTGGAAAATGGCCGCGGTCAACAGCCCTGTTGAAAACCCTTATTGGCAAAGCTGGCAACCATGCCATGGCGTTACGTGTTAGGCTGCGCCCACTCACTATATGGCGATAGGCGAAATGGGTTCAAGCCCAGAATAGAGAATGAGAACGGAAAATAGGAAGATGGAACATGGCACCTTCCTATTATTGATACAAGACTGGCGATCGCTGACTAAAAGCACAAGGCAAAGGGGTCAGTGTTTATTTTTTGGCCGCCGCTTTATTTGCGGCTGGCTTTTTAGACGCTGCTTTTTTAGCCACTGGTTTTTTCTTGGCGGTTTTTTTCGCTGGTTTTTTAGCCGCCTTTTTTGCTGGCGCCACTGTCTCATCAGCTTGATAGAGCGTATCCTTGTCAATCACAACGTCTGAAACCTTGGCCATTTCAAGAATAAAATCAACAACCTTATCCTCAAAAATCGGACCGGCAATTTGTTGCATAGCTTGCGGATTTTTTTGGAAATATTCTAACACCATCTGTTCTTGACCAGGATAGCGCCGAGCTTCTTCAAACACCGCTTTGCGCGTGTCTTCTTCTGTAACATCAATGTTATTGACGCGCCCAATTTCGGTAATCAGTAAACCAAGACGCACCCGGCGGGTGGCAATTTTTTGCGCCTCGTCTTTGTCGGCTTTACTCATCCCCTCATCAGCGGCTGGATGCTCCTGGTCATCATCATGGTCGTGGTCATGATGGTGCGCTTCGGCCGCATTCGGGTTCATCGCCCGGGCAACCGAGTCATATTCCTGCTGATATAAAGACGGTGGGACGTCAAACGCATCGCCATCTGCTAGTGCATCAAGAACATTTTTCTTTACCAATTGACGCAAGGCCGTGGCGTGCTGGCCGTTGATTTGTTGGCCAATGGCGTCTTTCAATCCGTCAAGATCGTCAAACCCAAGACGTTTCGCCAGCTCATCGTCGATGCTGGCATCAGCCTTTTCCTGAATATCTTCCACAGTCACTTCAAAAACCGCCAATTTACCGGCAAGGTGCTCTGCTTGATAATCTTCAGGGAACGTCACGGGCACATCGCGCTTCTCATCTATCTTGACACCAACCAGACCATCTTCAAACCCGGGGATGAAGCTGTTTGACCCCAATTCCAGCGTGTGCCCATCGGCCGCACCGCCCTCAAAGGCCTCGCCATCAATGCGGCCAATGAACTTGATAGTCACCACATCGCCAAGTTTTGCCGCACGCGGCTTGGCCAATGCGACCGTCGGGCGGTTTTCATCGGCAATACGGCTTAGCGCCTCGGCGATTTCCTGGGAGTCGCTTTCCATGCGCGGCTTTTCGATCGACAATTTGGCCAGATCTGGCACAGTGATCGCCGGCATGACTTCACAAGCGAGGCTGGCTTCTAAATCCTTATTTTCTTCATACGACTGAATGTCGACTTTTGGCTGGCTGGCTAATTTTAAGTCATTGCCTTCAATCGCCTGGCGGGCACCTTCGTCAAGCGCCGTTTTGATGGCTTCGCCACGCGCTTGGTCGCCAAACCGCGTCTTGACCACCGACAGTGGCACTTTACCGGGGCGGAACCCAGGCATTTTAACTGTTGCCGCTATCTCTTCGAGCTTTTTCGTTACTTCCCCTTCAATTTCATCAGCCGTGATGACAATTTTATATTCGCGAAGCAAACCGTCTGACTTGGTCTCAGAAACATTCATCGAACCATCTATCCCTTTATTGTTACACGCGTAACGAAAGCAGAGCAGTCTCGGCAGGCGCACGCGTTCCGGCGACGCATTTCGCGCCAAGCCATTACACCGTCAAATTTACTGCAAGCACCAATGGTGCGGGCGGAGGGACTTGAACCCCCACGACTTTCGTCACTGGTACCTAAAACCAGCGCGTCTACCAATTCCGCCACGCCCGCAAATTACCCATTGCGACCTGCGCTGTTATACCGGCTTGCGGACAGATGCCACGCATTATCCCCGTCTCAATTCCGTTTCGAAAAAAACGAATGATGGGGCGAGTGACCGGTTTCGAACCGGCGACCTCCAGTGCCACAAACTGGCGCTCTAACCAACTGAGCTACACCCGCCATCTGCCGATAAAAGCAAGGCGGCACCTTAGTCGAAGCGCTACGCGCTGGCAAGCCCGTTTTATCGGTGATTTTTCAACAAAAATCACAGAGCAAAACAGCAGTGGACATCAGGCGGCAAATTTTCATCCAAGCATCGCACAACAGCGATTGTGCCGTAATTTTTGAAACGGTTTTTAAGCTGTCTATTTCGGCGGCCGCCCGGGTTTAAAGACACCGCTCGCTTTGGCGACTAACCGCCCACACGAGGCCCGCACCGCGCCATCTGCAAAAAACACCGACTTACCACCACCGGTGCGCCGAGCCTCGGCAACCAAATACCGGTCATCAAGAGTGGCCGCGGCAAGAAATTCTGTTGTCAGCGTCAATGTCAGCCCCGGGATTAACGGGTCGGGTACTGGCCTGAAACTACCCGTCATAGCCAACGCCACATCCAGCATTACGGTGTATAAGCCACCATGGACAAGCTGCATGGGATTGACGTGATGCGCTGTCAGATCAACCCGCACGGCGCCAAACCCATCATTCCACGCAGTTAGAATGATGCCGCTTTGCGCGTTAAACCCACCGGCATCATTCAAAATTTTCAAACGATGATCATCTGTCATTGTCGGTGTCACCATCTATCCCCTGCCCCCGTGTTCATTTATGACCATATCCCAGCACAAGCAAATTTCAATTAGCAAACAGGGCAGAGTTTCAAAAAGTACCGAAAGTAAATATGCCTAATTTTTGTGCAATTTGCATAAAATGCGTGCAGACATAGGTCTTTTTTTTATTTTCAATGTCCTTGGCATTGTCCCGGCTTGAAACCGGCAAGCCGCCAACGCATAACCACATTATGGGCGGAGCAACATTTCTGCGCAATAAGTGACAATAGTCGCTCCCAAAAAAACAACGAAGTGATAAATGATGAAAAAAATTGAAGCGATAATTAAACCATTCAAGCTGGATGAGGTGAAAGAGGCGCTGCATGAGGTTGGCATTCAGGGCATCACCGTTCTCGAGGCTAAGGGTTTTGGTCGTCAAAAAGGCCATACTGAACTATATCGTGGCGCGGAATATGTGGTTGATTTCCTGCCAAAAGTGAAAATTGAGGTAGTGATTGACGAAGCCATGACCGAGCGCGTTGTCGATGCGATTCAACAGGCGGCTCAAACCGGCCGCATTGGTGATGGCAAAATTTTTATCTCAACAATTGATGAAGCCATTCGGATCCGAACTGGCGAACGCGGCACTGACGCGGTCTAGCCTGATACAGAACGAACACTCATTTTAACGCTTTGCAACAGTAATTTATGGAAGGATACCCACATGTCTGACGCAAAAAATATTATGGAAATGATCAAAGAACATGACATCAGCTTTGTCGATCTTCGGTTCACCGACCCGCGCGGTAAGATGCAGCATGTTACCCAGCACATCGACACCATTAACGAAGAGGCGTTGGCCGAAGGCTTCATGTTTGACGGTTCGTCAATTGCCGGCTGGAAGGCGATCAACGAATCCGATATGACTTTAATGCCCGATCTGTACCGGGCTTATATCGATCCGTTCTTTGCACAGCCCACCTTGGCCCTATTCTGTGATGTGCTGGAACCATCAACTGGTGAAGCCTATTCACGCGACCCACGCGGCACTGCCAAAGCGGCATTGGCGCACATGCAATCATTAGGTGTCGGCGACACTGCCTATTTTGGGCCTGAGGCTGAATTCTTCATCTTTGAGGACGTCAAAATTGACGTGTCAATGAACAGAGCGATGTATGCCGTCGATAGTGTCGAAGGCCCTTACAATAGCGCTAAAAAATATGAAGAGGGCAACCTTGGCCACCGCCCTGGCGTTAAAGGGGGTTATTTTCCAGTTCCACCCGTCGACTCTGGACAAGATATCCGTTCTGAAATGTTGTCAGTGATGGCTGGCATGGGTGTGCCTGTTGAAAAGCATCACCACGAAGTGGCTCCTTCGCAGCATGAATTGGGTATGAAATTCGGCACATTAATCGAAACAGCTGATAACCTACAGCTTTACAAGTACGCAGTGCATCAGGTTGCAAACGCATATGGTGTGTCAGCCACTTTTATGCCAAAGCCGATCGCAGGAGATAACGGATCTGGCATGCATGTTCACCAGTCAATCTGGTCAAATGGAAAACCGTTGTTTGCTGGCAACCAATATGCTGACTTGTCAGAAAATGCCCTTTTCTACATCGGCGGCATCATCAAACATGCTAAATCACTCAACGCCTTCACTAACCCATCGACAAACAGCTACAAGCGTTTGATTCCAGGGTATGAGGCACCTGTGTTGCTGGCTTATTCATCACGCAACCGGTCAGCATCATGTCGCATTCCACATGTAAACTCGCCAAACGGCAAGCGTGTTGAAGTGCGCTTCCCCGATGCGACTGCAAACCCTTATCTGGCATTTTCCGCTATGTTGATGGCAGGCCTTGATGGCATCCAGAATAAAATCCACCCGGGCGATGCCATGGACAAGGATTTGTATGATCTGCCACCAGAGGAACTCAGCCAGATCCCGACTGTTTGTGGATCACTGCGTGAGGCCCTCGAGTCGTTGAGAGAAGACCGTAGCTACCTTACCCAGGGGAATGTGTTCACTGATGAACAGATTGACGCCTACATTGATCTAAAAATGGAAGATGTGATCCGTCTCGACCACACACCACATCCAGTTGAGTTTGATATTTATTATTCATACTAAACTGAACGATAAAGTCTAAAAGCGCCGGCTCTGATCCATGTCAGGGCCGGTTTTTGTATGTAAAATCCGCAATATATTGTTATACCTCTTGGCGATATAGTCCAGATACGGTAGGACATAAACTATTCGGCAAGTGGACTGATACCGCCCCATTGGCCTCTGTTCATCACTTCACCCGCCTAACACAGGATAAGTGAGTAATACATGTCTGATTTATTTGGCAACACCGCATCCAGTGACAATTATGACGCCAGCAATATTGAGGTATTGGAAGGCCTAGAACCGGTGCGGCACCGCCCGGGCATGTATATTGGTGGCACCGATGAGCGTGCACTGCATCATCTGGCCGCAGAAATTTTGGACAATGCGATGGATGAAGCCGTTGCCGGACATGCCGATCGTATCGATTTTATTTTGGAGTCAGCCACCACATTGACCATTCGTGATAATGGCCGCGGTATGCCAACCGGCAAACATCCAAAATTTCCTGAAAAATCAGCTGTTGAAGTGATCATGACAACTTTGCACGCTGGTGGAAAATTTTCCGATAAATCATATGCGACATCAGGCGGGTTACATGGCGTTGGGGCTTCTGTTGTCAATGCATTATCAAGCGTGTTGACGGTTGAAATTGCGCGCGAAAAACTGCTGTATAGGCAGGAGTTTTCAAGAGGCATGCCAGCAACGGCGCTGAAACAAATTGGCACCGCCCCGAATCGCCGCGGTACCGCTGTGACCTTTACCCCGGACACTGAAATTTTTGGTGAGACTGCCAAATTCAGAGCCGCCACGCTCTATCGGATGGCACGATCAAAGGCCTATCTATTTGCCGGGGTAGAAATTCGTTGGCGATGTGATCCGGCATTGCTTGCCAGCAATGACAGTATTCCTGCCGAAGCCAGCCTGCATTTTCCAGGCGGCCTTGCTGACGCGCTTAATGATGCCACCCATGACAAAGGACTGATGATTTCCAGTCCCTTTGCTGAGATGGCTGAACATGATGGGCAAAAATTTGAGTGGGCCATCACCTGGCTGGATGCTAGTGAAGATGGGTTTTTTAGCAGTTATTGTAACACTGTGCCCACCCCATCAGGTGGCACGCATGAAACTGGCTTTAGACAGGCGATTGTGCGGGCAATGCGCGCCTTTGGAGAATTGGTGGGCAATAAAAAAGCTGCCGATATCAGTGCAGATGACGCCCTTGCCAATAGTGCCGTGATGCTATCAGTGTTTTTGCGTGAGCCGCAATTTCAGGGCCAGACCAAAGACCGTTTGGTGTCAGCTGATGCCACACGGCTGACAGAACAAGCTGTACGTGACCGGTTTGACCACTGGCTGTCATCCGATACGGCGCGCGCCACCTATCTTTTGGAAACCGCCATCGACCGTGCTGAAGAACGCAAGCGCCGCAAAAAGGAAAAAGAAGTAGCGCGTAAATCGGCAACCCGCCGGTTGCGTCTGCCGGGTAAATTAGCCGACTGCACATCAAATGACAGTGAGTCAACTGAACTGTTTTTGGTAGAGGGTGATTCAGCTGGGGGTTCGGCAAAACAGGCACGTGACCGCAAAACCCAAGCGGTTCTGCCGTTGCGGGGTAAAATCCTGAATGTGGCCAGCGCTTCATCTGAAAAACTGACGGCCAATCAGGAATTGTCGGATTTAGCGCTCGCGCTTGGGGTGAGGCCGGGCAAAGATTTTAAGCCGGATGACCTGCGCTATGGACGCATCATCATTATGACGGATGCCGATGTTGACGGTGCGCATATTGCGGCATTGCTAATGACCTATTTTTACCGTGAGATGCCAAATCTTGTTGAGGCTGGCCGGCTATTTCTGGCACAACCGCCACTCTATCGCTTGACGCAAGGCGGCAAAACCGAATATGCGCTGGATGATGGACAGCGTGACACCCTTTTGGCAGACAATTTTGACAAACGCGGCAAGGTTGAAATCAGCCGGTTTAAAGGGCTTGGTGAAATGCCACCGGCGCAGTTGAAAGAAACCACAATGAACCCGGCAAGCCGCCGCCTGTTGCGCGTTGATTTGCCAATGCGCGACTCCGTTGGCGCTGATTTACGTCGTCACACCGATCAATTGGTCAATACATTGATGGGCAAAAAAGCAGAATTGCGGTTTGGCTATATCCGTGATCATGCTGATGAGGTATTGGCCAGCCTTGACGTCTAATATTTAAGCGACTGGCCCGGTGCTAAGCCCCATCAAACAGATCGCACAGGCATGCAGAAAGACTACAGCCCGGCCATTAAATCAATAAGGGCATCACGGCAGGCATCTGGGGCTTCCAAAGTTGATAAATGCCCCACATCTGGCAATAGACGCAAATCAGCATGTGGCACTAAATCCGCCATTTCTTGTGATAAATGCGGCGGCGTCAGCGTATCATCAACGCCGCACACAATCGACAGCGGCACTTGTAATGCCGCCAATGTATCATGTTGGGCGCGGCGCCCCAAAATGGCATGTTGTTGCTTGGCAAATGTGAGGCGACCAATATCAGCCGCCATCGCCAGCACACCATCAACAAGGGTGGCGTCAGCCAACGCCTGCGACGACAGAAATTTGCCTAAAAATTGGCGGGTGACCCCCCGAAACCCGTCTTGCTGGGCCAGATGAATCGCTTGTTCTCGGTACGCGCGTTGTGCGTTAGTATCCTGACGACAATTTGTGCTGAACAACGCCATTGCACTGATACGCACCGGCGCCAGCCGCGCCATCTCGAGTGCCACATAACCGCCCATCGAAAGCCCAATTGGCACCAGCTGTCCACTGGTTTGTGCCAACGCCGCCGCGGCCATCGCGGTGATACTGTCATGCTGGCGCGTATCAGCGAGCACAGCCGTAGCAGAAAAGATGTCAGCTTGGCCGTGAAACAACCATTCCGTGCATAATAAACCGGGAATAAAAACAGGCGTTACATTGGCCATGAACAATTTACCCTTGCATGAATGACATATTGACCTTGCGCACGTTCCTATGTATCACCGTGTCACACAGTTGCCCGCCCGCTTTTGCAATTGTGGTTATACTGATGTTTCGAGAAATCACAAAGGACGCTATCCTTGAAATTTTCTGATCTCGGCCTGAGCAGCGAACTTAGTCGCGCAGTTGCCGACCTTGGGTATGAGTCCCCAACACCAATCCAAGAAAAATCTATCCCCGTGGTATTGATGGGGCGCGATATATTGGGGTCAGCGCAAACTGGCACCGGTAAAACCGCGTCCTTTACCCTGCCAATGATTGATATTCTGGCTTCAGGCCGGGCCAAGGCACGCTTGCCGCGCACGCTTATTTTGGCGCCAACCCGCGAACTTGCAGCACAGGTGGCCGACTCTTTTGAAAAATTTTCGGTTAATAATAAATTATCGATGGCGTTATTGATCGGCGGTGTCAGTTTTGCTGATCAAAATGCCGCATTAAGCAAAGGCGTTGACGTGTTAATCGCCACGCCCGGCCGGTTGCTCGATCATTTTGAGCGCGGCAAAGTGCTACTGAATGATGTTAAAATTCTGGTAATTGACGAAGCCGACCGGATGCTGGATATGGGATTCATTCCCGATGTTGAGAGAATTGTGAGTCTGTTGCCACGAATGCGGCAGACCCTGTTTTTTTCGGCCACATTATCAGATGATATCCATAAAATCGGCAGCAAATTTGTGATGAATCCAAAAATCATCGAAGTGGCCCCGCCAGCCTCAACAGCTGAAACGGTGGCCCAACATCTAATCTGGACAGAGACGAAGTCAAAGCGTCAAGTGTTGCGTGATTTGCTGGCCGTTGAACAAGTCAAAAATGCGGTGATTTTTTGCAATCGCAAACGCGATATTTCGACATTAGTCACATCGCTGAAACGGCATGGTTTTTCGGCCGTCGCCTTGCATGGTGATATGACCCAGTCAGCCAGACTGGACGCGTTACAAAAATTCAAAGATGGCGACGTGCCGCTTTTGATTGCATCAGACGTTGCGGCGCGCGGGCTTGATATTGTCGGCCTTAGCCATGTGTTTAATTTTGATGTGCCAATGAGCGCGGAAGATTATGTCCATCGGATCGGTCGAACTGGCCGGGCAGGCAAATCAGGCCGTGCCTTCACCATCGCCGCGGGCAAAGATGACATCAAATATATTGACGCCATTGAAAAACTTATTGGCAAACCAATCCCGCCCATTGAATTAGATCAGGTATCCGTTGTTACTGCCACATCAACCCCGGCATCGGCAGAAGATGATCCGCAACCGGACAAGAAGCAAAAGCGCAAGACTAAACCAGCCGAATCCGCAAAAAAGCCAGCCGTACCCGCCCGCAAAAACCGTAACCACGATGATGAATTACCATCACCGCCTGATTGCCAGGGCAGCACAATGAGAGAAACCGGCCATATCCCAGCGTTTCTTACCCGCTGATCAGATCAGGCAATTGGTGGAATTTACGCCAAAGCTTTTTCGATAACTTCACCAAGATCGGTTGATTGCACCGCCGTTTGCATACGTTCTAGCACCTGGCGCATTTGTTGCTGGCGTGCGTCATTATAGGCACCCATGCGGGTCAACGGCAACGCCATGCGGGCTGCTAATTGCGGGTTGCGTTTATCGATATCAATTAGACAATCCGCGATAAATTCAAATCCACTTCCATCTGCCGCATAGAATCTGACCGGATTGCCGGTCATGAATGCGCCTAAAACAACCCGTAATTTGTTTGGGTTTTTCGGATCAAACGCTGGATGCTGCATCAGTTCTTCAAGCCGTTCAATTTGGCCGCTGATACAAGACATTGATTCAAAGGAGAACCATTTTTCAAGAACCAACGCATTATTCTTCCACCGGTCATGAAACGCCGCCAGAACTGAGTCGCGTACAGGTGTTGGCCGATTATTCACCGCCGCCAGCGCTCCCTGCGACAAGGTCATGTTGTTATCAAGAACCTGTGCCGTCGCCACATCATCAGCCGCCCCATCACCGGCCGCAACGGCAAGTCCTAACAGCCGGTTGCGCAATCCCCGGCCGCCAGCTGTCGTCGCTAATTTTGCCGATGTTTGCGGATCCAACGCTTGCTTATAGTGATCTTGCATATGCTGGCCAAGCACCGTCTCAACAGCGAGCCGTGCATGAAATAGAGCGACCGGATCGGCTGGTGTCATCCGGCTTTCCAAAACTGAAACCGCCGGCAGGGTCAAAATCGCCGCTTTGAAATAATCAAGACAAGACGGGTCTGCCAGAATATGCCCGAACCCATCAGCCAGTGCGGCAATGGCACAATCTTCAACTGGCGCCAACGGGTTTGCCGCAGCGGTCAAAATTTCGTCAGAAATGAGGTATTGCGCGCTATCCCAGCGGTTAAAAAGATCGGTGTCATAGCGCATAATATGTCGCCGTTCATCAAGGCTCAAATCATCGTCAATGGTCACCGGCGCAGAAAAATTTCGTAAAATACTTGGCGTCAAGCCAGACACTTCAGCCGCATAAATGGGTTGGTCTTGCTGGTCCTTAGTCAGCAAGATCACATGCTCCTCCTCAGCCGGGCCATCCTCTGTAAGCCGTGTTGGCACCAGCGCACCTGAGGCATCTAAAAACGCGAGCCGTACCGGAATGGGCAGCGCATGACGCGGCGTCTGCGCGGCTGTTTGTGGGGTATGTTGGGCCAATGCCAACACCATCCGGTCCCGGCTGCTACCAGCATTGCGGCGCACAGTGATTTGCGGGGTGCCGGCCTGTTCATACCAACGCGCAAACGCTTCTAGATCAGCGTCATTGGCATCCGCCAGTGCCGCTAAAAAATCATCGCATGTCACCGCCTGACCATCATGACGAGCGAAATATAAATCCATTCCACGGCGGAACCCGTCTCGGCCTAGAAATCCAGCCAGCATACGGATCACTTCAGCACCCTTTTCATAGACAGTTGCCGTATAGAAATTATTGATTTCTTTATAGGTTTCAGGGCGGATAGGATGCGCGGTCGGCCCACGATCTTCGGGAAATTGTGCAGCACGAAGAAGCGCCACATCAGTTGCCCGCTGAACACCAGCATCATGCATATCTGCAGAAAAACATTGGTCACGGAATACCGTTAGCCCCTCTTTCAAAGTCAGTTGAAACCAGTCGCGGCATGTCACACGGTTGCCGGTCCAATTATGGAAATATTCGTGCGCGACAATCGACTCAACGCGGTGTAAATCTTCATCTGTCGCGGTCGCCATATCAGCCAAGACAAATTTACTGTTGAAAATATTGAGGCCCTTATTTTCCATTGCCCCCATATTAAAATGGCTAACCGCAACGATCTGAAACAAATCAAGATCATATTCGAGACCATATTCCTGTTCATCCCAACGCATCGACCGGATCAGCGAGTCCATGGCGTGCGCGGTCAGCCCGGCATTTCCCTTTTCCACATAGATTTTTAGATCAACCTTGCGACCAGATGCGGTGACATAGGGCGATGTCACACAATCAAGGTCTCCGACAACCACCGCAAATAAATAGCTGGGTTTAGGATGTGGGTCGTGCCAGACGGCAAAATGCCGATCCGGCCCCGCATGGCCGCTTTCAATCAGATTGCCATTTGACAGGAGTTGAGGGAATGTTTGTGACGCCTCAATCCGCACCGTAAATACACTCATCACATCTGGGCGGTCAGGGAAAAATCCAATCCGGCGAAAGCCTTCAGGTTCGCATTGCGTGCAATACATACCGCCAGATAAATACAGGCCTTCCAGCGCGGTGTTATTTTGCGGATAGCACCGTGACTGCACCTCAATCTCTGCCGTATCAGCTAAACCGCTTACTGACAGCCCGTGATCGCCAAGCGATAAATGGTCTGGCAGGTCATCACCCACTGGCATATTAACCGAGTCAATTACAAGACGCGTAAGTTCCACATGCTGACCATCTAGCCATAAAGCAGCATTTGGGTCGGCATCTGGATTACGACGCAGGGCTAGTTTCGTTATCACATCAGTGACGTCATCTTTGATATTGATGCTGATATAAACCGAAGTCACCAAAAACGCGGGCGGCTGATAGTCCTGACAGCGTTTCAGCATAGCGGCTAGCTGGCGTCGCGTGACGTGGTGTAGGCTTCCTGACAATGCGGCAGACAATAGGGCTTGCCGGGCACAACAGCATCGCCACAAAAAACAAAACCGTTCTTTTTTGGATCACCTGTTGGCCAACAGCATTTACTGCGCGACCATACAAGCTGGCGCAATTCTAGACGTAATGGCAAATCCTGTTCTTCTTCCAGCACCACCGGTTCAGCTTTTTCGGCTTTCGATTTGCTGATTGGTGATGGCCGTTTCGGCAACCCCATCCGGTGCGCTTTGCCAGCAATGGCATTGCGTGATACACCAAGTGCCTCGCCAATTTGTGATATGGACAAACCCTCGGCCCATAGTTTTTTCAACTCATCCAGCCGTTCGTCAGTCCACGCATTGCCAGTGTCGCTCATCACATTCCTCACTCAGTTTGCGTCTGCCGTCGATTTTAAACGGCAGATGGGCGCATTTTGACCCGTTATAACGGTCTCGTGCGCCGAACTCAATGTCAGAATTGATCGAGCCGGTCCAGAACCGAAATTGCTTTGCCAGAGTCAAACTGCTTGGGCCAGGATCGAACAGCGTGGGCGAAAATCAAATTGTTAAGTCAAAATGCACCGATAAACTTGCCAATCAGCTCAATTTGGTAATCCAGCATATGCCGACCATAATGCACCCGCAGGCCGCGCCGTGCGGCATCTTGCAACCATTTTGTTTCGGCTGGCACCATAATGATATCGGCAATCACCGTATCTTTGCCGACCTGGTCCAATGCCAGCGGCAACGCGTCATCGGCATTTAACCCAAGGCTGGTGCTGTTGATGATCATATCAACACCCACCCCATCCGTTTCTGCCAATGGCTGTGCTGTGACGTTGGCAAAGCCGCCGTTTGTGACCAGCAGATCAACCAGCTTTTCAGCATTGGCCAGATTGCGGTTGGCAATGGTCAGATGTCTGACCCCAGCCTCGCATAATGCCGCGGCAATTGCCCGCGCCGCGCCACCTGCACCAAGCATCATAATATTTTTTCCGGTAACCTCATAGCCATTGCCGCGGCAACCAGCGACAAACCCGGCCCCATCAAAATTATCACCATAGAGCCGGCTATCTGGATCAAACCGAACCGCGTTCACCGCGCCGGTTAGCCGCGCCACGGTGCCCAACTCATCGCATAATTCTGCCATTGCCAGCTTATGCGGAATCGTCACTGCCAGACCACCAAAATTCGGCACAGTCTGCAAGCCTCGTATAATACCGTCCAGCGCCGCTGGTGGGGCGTCTATCGGCACCATAATATGACCAAGACCAGCCGCGGCAAATCGCGGGTTAAACACCATGGGCGCGCGCACATGTGTTACCGGATGCGCAATCACCCCAAATACCCGGCTATTGCCATCCACCCGTGGCATGAGCGGTACAGCAGATTCTTCGATTTTTGACATAGCCCCCTCTGGCATGATCAAGCCTGACGCGTTGTGGCGCGACGAAATTCTAGCCTAGCTTGCGATCAATGACCAGCCGGCAGATGCGGCAGTTGCCTGCTTGCCAGCAATAAAAAATCGAAAAATCGTCACCGCAACGCCCATTTTCAGCCGTTTTTCCCGCCTATCTCTGATCATGTCACCGGGGCTTGTTAAATCCTCACTCACAGTTTTGACAAGTGCTGGTGCGCCTGACTGAAAAAAAATCCGATGTTCTAAAACAGAAAGATCAACCAATGAAACAAATACACATATTTTCTATCTTCTCTGGCGCATTGGTCATATCAGCGGCCTTGATCACCGGGCTGGCGAGTGCCGATATGACAGCTGATCGCAAACATAAATCAATGATGCACGCCCAAAAGCTCGACACCAATGACGATGGTGCGATCAGCCTTGACGAGCTTACCGCCCGCCAAGACCGCCGCTTTGCCAAATTGGACCATGACGGTAATGGGATGATTGAAAAACATGAATTTAACGCCCGCCTGATCGCCATGTTTCAGCGTATGGATCGCGATCGGGATGGGGTTTTACGGGCTGATGAATTGCCCGGCCATCTCCATGGCGGCAAAACACATCACCATGGCGATAAGGCGGCCGACCACTACAAAAACAGCTGACGCGTCATATGACGCCGGCTGTATGGCCTGCGCTGGTCAAGTGACTCTCCCTGAACTTGATGGGATTTTTGTGGCATCCTCCAGCCATATCCCAGCACCAGCGCAGGTCAAAGCTCTGCCAATAGCTGAATCGATTACTCGTCTCTTTGAAAATCAAGTGAGGCCGAATTGATACAATAGCGAAGCCCGGTTGGTTTTGGGCCATCTGGAAACACATGCCCAAGATGCGCGTCACAGGCATTGCAATGCACTTCGGTACGCCGCATGAAAAAACTGTTATCTTCGGTTTCGCCGATTGGCGCCTGGTCCATTGGCGCATAAAAGCTGGGCCAGCCAGACCCAGAATCAAATTTTGTCTGCGAGTCAAACAACGCCACACCGCAACAAACACAATGGTAAATACCAGCTTCGTGCCTATCATAGAGCGCGCCGGAAAATGCCGGTTCGGTGCCATGTTTACGAGTCACGTGAAATTGTTCTTCGGTAAGAATTTGCCGCCATTCATAGTCAGTTTTGATGATTTTTTTCATTCATTCAGCCTCTGTTTCAGCCTGTCTATTATGTAAAATATCAAAAATTTTCTGTGGGGTGACCGGCATATCAACATGGCGCATATCAAGCGCATCGCACACCGCGCCAACCACCGCTTGCGGCGCGCCAATCTCACCGGCCTCTCCCGACCCTTTAATCCCCAAAATAGTCGTCATCCGAGCGCCGCCCGTGGGGCCTCGCAACCCAGCTCCGGAGGTCACATCATCAGTGTAACAACCGGTACCGGTGACAAAGCGTTTATCCTCTAGCCGCGCGACTGACTGACCAACACCAAATTTCATCAGACAACCCCTAAACAGGCAAAAGCAATTTCTCGCCTAGCGTGCGGCAAACATGCTGTGCGCCAGATAAATACGCGTGCCGGTCGTCACCCAGCAAAGCAAACCAAACCCCCATGCCATATAGATAAAATAGTCTGGCCATAAAGCCATAGCACAAAGAAGCAAAATCGTTTCTGACCCCTCGGTCAATCCGCCAAGGTAATAAAATGCTTTTCTCCCACGTCTGTCAGTCTCGATATTGTGTTTTGCCGCCAAAATTGCAACGCCTAAAAAACTGCTGGCGGTTCCCATAAAGCTGACACATAGAAAACAAGCCGCAATCGCATTGTCTGGGTTGGCAATGGCAAAGGCCAGCGGAATCGCACTGTAAAATATAAAATCAACAACCAGATCAAGATAACCGCCAAAATCAGTCTGGCCCACGGCCCGCGCCACAGCACCATCAAGCCCGTCAGCCAAGCGATTCAAGATGATCAGCCACAGGCCAATAAACGCTAGATCGGCCGCAATAAAGACAAAAGCCATCAGGCCAAAGAAAGCACCAGCCACAGTGACGTGATTGGCACCCACACCCAAGCCAGCAAGCCAGCGCCCAACAGGATCCAAAGTGCTATCAATCAGGGGACGAAGTTCGGCGTCAAACACGGCTATGTTCCGACAGGCGTATGCGTGGGCGTGGACGATGGCAACCGCGCCAAAACCGTTTCGCCAGCGACAACATGCTGACCAACGGCGATATCGCTGACGCTGGTCGCCGGGACATAAATATCAGTGACACCAGCAAGGCGCGCCATGCCGATAGGGTCAGCCGCCGCAAGATGCTTGCCCTCTGACAAGCGGCAGACGAGCTGACGCGCTGTTTTGGTGGCAAGCTGTACTAGGACCACCTCATGCCCATTTGTATGGCGGAATGTGATTTCGCGCCGTTCATTCAGGCGCCGTATATCCTCCCAACTATCTTGGTTGGTAGGACCATTGACATGATCATTATCAGCCCATGGCGCAAACAGTCCGGGAAATAAGCAATTATCAACAAGATGGCCAGTTATCGGGCTGGTCTGCATCTGTGCATCAGACAATTTGGTGCGGATGGTGATACGTAAACTGTCATAGGACAGGGGCATAACGCCAGTCTGCGCCGGACACTGTTTGGTCTCAACAACCCGGCCATCAGCTGGGGCAATAACCAAATGTTCACCCGGTGGCGGCAGGCGCTGCGGCACCCGCAATATGTGCGCCAACCACATCAAAAGGCCTAGAAGAAAACAGCTAAACGGCAGAGCCAGAAAGCTGACAAGGATCGTCACGCCACCAGCTACCGCGAGTACCGGCCACCCATCTTCAGCAATATCAATATTAGTCAAACGGTTCATTGTTCACATTTTGCAAGACAGACGATGAGCATCAGACAGCACAGTCCCAAATGGTATAGCGCCTCACTTAATTTGCGGTACCTGGTTTTGGTAGCGCAAAAATCTGGTTCGGATAAATCAGGTCTGGATTATCAATATCACCAGTGTTTTTGCGAACGATATCAATATAGCGCACACCCTTGCCAAAGCTACGATAAGCAATCCGCCACAACGCGTCTCCCTTATTCACAATCACAAGCTGGGATCCATCTAGTCCTTTTTGTAAATCGCGCGTGCGCACTGGCAACATATACTGGGCAACCGCCTGCCCGGCATTATCTACTAAGACAAATTCCAAACGGTGCGTGTTCCGGTTTTTATCGATCTGCCCGGTCACCTGCCAGCTACCATCTGCCAAAACCAATGCGTCGCCAAAAAATGTACCATTGGCACTTACCGTGACGCGCACCCCGCCACGTGACTGCCCGCCAATTGACAATTTGGTTTCATCTTGCCAGACCAAACTGCGCGGCCCGATGTGCGCCACTGTACTTGTCGACGCGACTTCGGCGGTTTTTCCCGCTGCAACATCATCAGGAGATTGCAGCAAAACGGGCATGTCAGTCTGGCTTTCGGGCAATAATGCAACCAATGGTTTTGTAGATTGGTCCGCATATATCTCGATGGCTATACTGGTTTCACCCATGATTGAACTACCATCTTCCAATTCCGCCGCCACCGAAATCAGGTGCTGTCCGGGGCCTAAACGCTTTTCCAAAACAACAACCCATTCCCCGTTTGAGTCGGCGTTGGTTTTGACAAGCAATAGATTATCCTCAAACACACTGATTACCGCCCCTGGCGGCGCACTGCCGGCCACCACCGCCGCCCCATCAGGTTTCACTCTTGCGATCTCTATGTTCAACGTGGGCGGCGCGATATTTTTCATGTCAACAGACGGTGTTTCAGATGTGACCACGTCTACTTGCGGTGCTGGGGTATCATCAACCGCCGCGCTCTTTGGCGCATCAACAGGTTTGGCCGGCACATCAATTGACTGGGTTTGCAGTACCACTTCGGCTGTTTCATCATCGCTGAAAAAAACCATGCCAAGTGCGAGTGCGACGAGCACACCGCCAACACCAAAGAGCATGTAGAGAATAAAGCGCACCGTCTAGCTTCCAATTTTGCTGGCTTTTGATAGCTACAAACGTAATGGTAAAATAGTCACGGTTCAATGACACAAGGCCATATTTTAGAGCTACCTTTCAACAATAAAGCATTTTAAGGAAAAATGATGAAAAAATTATGTGTTTTTACCGGCGCCGCCACAGGCAGCGATCCACGATTTGCTGAAGCCGCACATCAACTTGGCCAGATATTGGCGTCGCGCAATCTGGGATTGGTATATGGCGGCGGCAAAAGCGGCCTGATGGGCAAAATTGCCGATGCAGTCATTGCCGCAGACGGGCATGCAACTGGAATCATCCCTAAATTCCTTGATAATGTAGAAATTGCGCATCGCGGCCTGAACGATCTGCATACCATTGATACAATGCATGAACGCAAAAATATGATGTACGAAATCGCTGATGGATTCATTATCATGCCGGGTGGGCTTGGCACGCTGGATGAAACCATGGAAATTATCACCTGGCGGCAACTTGGCCTGCACCGCAAACCGATTATCATCGCCAATTTACATGGCTACTGGGATCATATGCTTTTGCTGTTTCAAAACATCATTGATGAGGGCTTTATGCATCATGGCCATACTGGCCATTTTGAACATGTTGATGATATGGACACACTTGCCGATAAACTGGATGCGTATTTTCCAGCCAGCGACGCCGCCGCCAGCCAGATCTAGCCATCCACTCGAGATCTGGGCACGGAAAAATATGCCATATGAAAATCGTGGATAGCCGCTGTCAGCGTTAACCAATTATACGGTTAAATGTCGCGCTTGGCCGCATAATTTTTGCCACCAAATCCGCATTTGGCCGGTAATAGCCACCTAAGTCACATGGCTGGCCTTGAGTTGACGCGAGTTCATCAACAATCTGGCTTTCACGCGATTCTATCTCGGCCGCCATAGTGGCAAATGTGGCCGCCATTTCAGCATCATCGGTTTGAGCCGCAACCGCTTGCGCCCAATAGAGCGCAAAATAAAAATGGCTGTCGCGGGTGTCTGTTTCACCAACGCCGCGCCGTGGGGATTTGTCGTACGTTAAAATATTTTGCGTGGCCGCATCAACTGCCCGGCCTAGAATCGCCGCTTTGTCATTTTGCAATAATTCAGACGCAAACATCAAAGACTCACCAAGGGCGCAAAATTCACCAAGCGAGTCCCAGCGTAAATGCCCTTTTTCCATCAACTGCTGAACATGTTTTGGAGCCGAACCGCCAGCACCCGTCTCAAACAACCCGCCGCCATTCATCAATTTAACAATCGAAAGCATTTTGGCGGACGTACCAAGCTCCAGAATAGGGAATAAATCGGTTAAATAGTCGCGCAACACATTACCTGTGATCGAAATACAGTCTTTGCCAGCGGTAATGGTTTTAATGGTAAAATTTGTTGCCTGACGCGGTGCCAAAATGTGAATGGCGCTACGATCCACATTATCCTCAGCCAAAATCTTTTCAACATACGTGATCAATTGTGCATCATGCGCACGCTCAGCATTTAACCAAAATACAGCGTCCGCACCAGTGGCTTTTTGCCGAGCCACGCCAAGCCTGACCCAATCGGCAATGGGGGCCGGCTTGGTTGTTGCCATACGCCACACATCGCCAGCTCCGACGTGATGCTCATGCACCACATCTCCATTCGCCGCCATGACCCGCATAATACCGGCTTCAGCCATTTCAAAAGTGGTCGGATGCGAGCCATATTCCTCGGCTTTTTGTGCCATCAACCCGACATTGGAAACGGTGCCACAACTTGTTGGATCAAGAGCACCATTTGCTTTGAAAAAATCGATAGATTCGTCATAAATCGGCGCATAGGAATTATCTGGGATAACGCATTTGCAATCAGCTTCCTGACCATCTGGTCCCCAAGCCCGGCCACCAGCGCGGATTAATGCCGGCATGGATGCATCGATAATCACATCAGATGAGACGTGCAAATTGCTGATCCCACGGTCTGAGTCAACCATATAGAGACCCGGTTGATCAGCCAGCGTTGCCGTGAGATCACGCTCAAGCTGTGATCTTTGTTCTGCCGGCAGGCCAGCAAGGCGCTGTTCAAGGTCACTCAGCCCTAAATTAGGATTAAATCCGATACTGTCTAAAACACTTGCATGGTTTGTTATGAAATCTTGCAACAGCACTGACACTACATGACCAAAAATAATTGGGTCGGCCACTTTCATCATGGTGGCTTTTAAATGTACTGAAAACAGAATGTTTTTTGCCTTGGCATCCGCCAACTGTTCGGCAATAAAGCGGCGGAGGGCCATAACATTCATAAAGGCCGCATCAACAACCGTACCAGCCGTAATATCCAAACCATCTTTTAAGACGGTTTGCTGGCCGGCCTGGTTTTCAAAAACAATTTCAAACGATCCAGCCTGATCGTCTGACACGGTGGCAGACAACTCATTTGACACAAAATCATCTGTCAGCATTGAAACAACATGTGTTGCTGACTCTTTCTGCCAAACCCCCATCTTATGTGGATTTTGCATTGCATAATTTTTTACTGCACGGGCTGCACGACGATCAGAATTACCTTCGCGCAAGACCGGATTAACGGCACTGCCCTTTACCGCGTCATAGCGGTCACGCGCCGACTGTTCTGTGTCATTTTGTGGGGTATCGGGATAATCAGGTAGGGCATAGCCCTGTGCTTGCAATTCACTGATCGCAGCCTTCAATTGCGGTACTGACGCAGATATATTCGGCAGTTTAATGACATTGGCCTGCGGTGTTTTTACCAAATCACCCAACGCGGTCAAATCATCACCATGTCGTTGCGCATCTGTCAAAATTTCCGGGAACATGGCGATGATCCGACCAGCCAATGAAATATCGCGTTTTTCAAATTGTAGGCCTGCTGATGACGCAAATTTTCTGATAATCGGCAAAAGCGACGCGCTCGCCAGCTCGGGTGCCTCATCAACAGTCGTGTAAATAATTTCAGCCATGTTACCCACCGATTCTCATTTATCTTGCCTAAGTTAAATAAGCCGCGTTACATCACTCATATTACAACGCCGCGGCCACGGCATCGATAGCCGCTTGAGCATCATCTGCATTCGGACCACCGGCCTGTGCCATATCAGGCCGGCCGCCGCCGCCGCTACCACCAAGCGCCGCCGAACCAAGCCGGACCAAATCAACTGCGCTTTTCGCGTCTGTCAAATCATCCGTTACAGCTACCACAACAGACGCCTTGCCAGCCTCAGTCGCTACCAAACAAATCACCGCATTCTGCATTGATGATTTAATATCATCGGCCATGGATTTAAGTTCACGTGCCGGGGTGTCTTCCAGCAATCGCCCAACGAAATTCACGCCATTAATCACATCTCCAGCAGATGCCGCGCCTGTCCCAGCGGCCAATTTACGCCGCAATTGTGACAAGTTACGTTCGCTTTTTTTACGTTCTTCTAATAATTGTGCCACGCGATCGGCAAGCTGATCTGGTGTGATTTTTAACAGATCAGCGGCTTTGGATAAAATCTGGTCACGTGACTCAATCCATTCCAGCGCCCCGGATTGCGTAACGGCCTCAATCCGGCGCACACCCCCGGCAACAGCTAATTCAGACACGATTTTCAACAAGGCAATATCGCCAGTACGGGTGACATGCGTGCCACCACATAATTCAACCGACCAGGCTTTATCACTGCCGTTTTCAGCCGGCCCACCCATCTGCACGACCCGCACCTCTTCGCCATATTTTTCACCAAACAGCGCCAGCGCGCCAAGCTTAATGGCCGCATCAGTTGTCATAATCCGGGTGGAAACATCGCTATTCATACGAATGCGTTCATTTACAATAGACTGCACCTGTGCCAGTTCAGCGGTGCTTACGGCTTTTGGATGCGAAAAATCAAACCGCAACCTGTCTGCCGAGACCATAGATCCTTTTTGTGCCACATGGTCGCCAAGAACATGGCGTAACGCCTCATGCAATAAATGTGTCGCCGAATGATTGGCGCGCAACCGCGACCGCCGCGTGGTGTCGATCGCCAGCCGTACCGCCAAATCGGTTTTCAAGATTCCCTGTTGAACCTCTACTTCATGCATAAATAAGCCAGATGGCGTTTTAACCGTATCCAGCACCCTTGCTTGCCCGTCATCCCATGACACCATACCGGTATCACCAATCTGGCCACCTGACTCGGCATAAAACGGGGTTTGATTGACCAGCATGCGCGCGCGGTCACCGGCCTGAACCTTACTGGTCTCGCCAGTCTCGTCAACCAGTGCCAAAACAACAGCTTCGGCCGTATCTGCGGTATATCCCAAAAATTCAGTCGGTTCGAGGCGTTGCCCTAGATCAAGCCAGACGCTTTCCGTTGCTGCATCGCCAGACCCGCTCCAGGCTCGTCGGGCGGTGGCCTTTTGTGCTTGCATCGCCGCATCAAACCCGTCTAGATCCACCTGCCAGCCATACCCGCGCATGAAATCTTGCGTCAAATCAAG